>JAFUNB010000042.1 GCA_017482345.1 Oscillibacter sp. | reverse complement strand
AAGGCTCTGGAAGCCGGCGTCAACACCCTGGCCAATACCGTCAAGGTCACCCTGGGCCCCAAGGGCCGCAACGTCGTCCTGGACAAGAAGTACGGCGCTCCCCTGATCACCAACGACGGCGTCACCATCGCCAAGGAAGTGGAACTGGACGATCCCTTTGAGAACATGGGCGCCCAGCTGGTGAAGGAAGTCTCCACCAAGACCAACGACGTGGCCGGCGACGGTACCACCACCGCCACCCTGCTGGCTCAGGCCATGATCCGCGAGGGTCTGAAGAACCTGGCCGCCGGCGCCAACCCCATCGTTGTCCGCAAGGGCATGGCCAAGGCCGTTGAGGCTGCCGTGGCCGAGGTTAAGGCTCAGGCCAAGACCGTGGACGGCTCCAAGGACATCGCCCGTGTCGGCGCTGTCTCCTCCGGCGACGATACCATCGGCGCCCTGATCGCCGACGCCATGGAGAAGGTCTCCGCTGACGGCGTCATCACCATCGAGGAGTCCAAGACCGCTGAGACCTACAGCGAGGTCGTGGAGGGCATGCAGTTCGACCGCGGCTATATCACTCCCTACATGGTCACCGATACCGAGAAGATGGAGGCTGTCATCGACGACGCCTACATTCTGATCACCGACAAGAAGATCTCCGTCATCTCCGACATCCTGCCCATCCTGGAGCAGCTGGTCCAGTCCGGCAAGAAGCTGGTCATCGTGGCCGAGGATGTTGAGGGCGAGGCTCTGAACACCCTGATCGTCAACCGTCTGCGCGGCACCCTGAACGTGGTGTGCGTCAAGGCCCCCGGCTTCGGCGACCGCCGCAAGGAGATGCTGCAGGATATCGCCGTCCTGACCGGCGGTACCGTCATCAGCGAGCAGGTCGGTCTGGAGCTGAAGACCGCCGAGCTGTATATGCTGGGCCATGCCCGTCAGGTGAAGGTCACCAAGGAGACCACCACCATCGTCGACGGCGCCGGCGCGTCCGAGGCTATCAAGGATCGCGTTGCTCAGCTGCGCAGCCAGATCGCCAACACTACCAGCGACTATGACCGTGAGAAGCTGCAGGAGCGCCTGGCCAAGCTGGCCGGCGGCGTGGCTGTCATCAAGGTCGGCGCTGCCACCGAGACTGAGATGAAGGAGAAGAAGCTCCGCATCGAGGACGCTCTGAACGCCACCCGCGCTGCTGTTGAGGAAGGCGTTGTCGCCGGCGGCGGCACCATCTTCGTCAACGTCATCCCCGCCGTTGAGGCCCTGCTGCCTTCTGTCGAGGGCGACGAGAAGACCGGCGTCCAGATCATCGCCAAGGCCCTGGAGGCTCCCATTCGTCAGATTGCTGCCAACGCCGGTCTGGATGGCTCCGTCATCCTGGAGAAGGTCCGCTCCTCCGGCGTGCCCGGCTTCGGCTTCGACGCCTACAAGGAAGAGTACTGCGATATGGTCGCCTGCGGCATCATCGATCCCGCCAAGGTCACCCGCTCCGCTCTGGAGAACGCCGCGTCCGTCTCCGCCATGGTCCTGACCACCGAGTCCCTGGTCACCGACAAGCCCGAGCCCCCCGCAGCAGCTCCCGCTGCTCCCGACATGGGTGGTATGTACTAATCGGCTTTCAGATCGCTCGCCCACCGTTGCGGCATGACGATTGGCGAACACTTCGTGTTCGCCAATCGTGCCGCTTCCTCGAAACAGCCTCGCTTTTTCCGCCGCTGGCGGCGCTTCGGCTGTTTCCCCGACATGGGCGGCATGTACTAAGCGCATAACAGACTTAAAAATCCCGATGCTCACCATGCGGTGAGCATCGGGATTTTGCGCTTTGTGTGCTGTGCTCCTTCTGCAAGCAGATAGCTTAGCGGCTGTGGGTGTTCATTTACCCAATTCCCATGCCATATTCCAAAACTCGGCTTCATACCGGGAGCAGGTCACAAAGATGTCTTCCAAACGACAAAGCTGCTGCTCGGTATAGTCCTTTGTGAGGTCTTCCAGCATCTTCAGAAGCCGCATGTTGTCCTGATGATATTTCTCTCCGGAATAATACTGCACCCAATCGCCGTAAAAAGGGTGGACTGCTGCGTTCGGATTTTTCTGCACAATGGCGCGTCCAATTGCCTCATAGCTGTAGGCGCAGGAGAGGATGGCCGTCAGCACCTCTGCCTCGCCACCCTCATAGGCTGCCTGTATCATATAGGCCGTGTAGGAGCGGTTGGACAAGGCTGCGGGTGTCTGAGCCAGCTCCTCCCAGTCAATGTTCAGCCTTTCCATGTACCCCGTGTGCGTCGTCATTTCACTGTGGACGATTGCCTGTATGTAGGAGGAAAACAACTGCATGACGGGGAGGCTGCGGGCCTTGGTGACGCCAATTGCGAACACTTTGGCATATTCCATCAGATACAGATAGTCCTGCAAAATATAGTGGCGAAATTTCTCCTGCTCCAGAGAGCCGTCCTGCAAGCCCTGAACAAAGGGGTGTCGGAAGTATGTTTCCCAGACCGGCTGGCTGGCAGACAATAAGCGATCAATGGTTTTCATGCGCTGCTCCTTTCACGGGTGTTTGTTCAGAGCTTTTCTCATGGTGTCAAGAGGCAGCAGGACAACGATCACCATGGTGAGAATAGCCTCCGGAATTTTCGAAGAGAGATGATACGTCAAGCTGTATCCCCAGGCGCCCCAGCCATCCCATGCGTTCTGGGAGAAGAAGATCACGCCGCTGAGGACATGTCCCCAAAATTTTAGGAAAACCGCCAGCAATATACCGGTAAAAATCTGTCTTCGCTTGTGACTGCCAAAGATACCGGCATACCCCAGACAGGAAAAGCACACCAGGTGCTCCATGAAAAGCTGTGCCCAGTGGACCGGCTGCCAGGCGGGAATCAGAAGGATGACCAAAATGCCTGTGATCCAGCCGGCCAGAAAAGCCAGCCGGTAATCATAAATCAGAGCAAGCAGCATCAAGGGAATCCAGGATCCGCAGGTGATTGCCGCGCCGGTGGGAAGAGGAATCATCACAGATGCCAGCACCAAAGTCAGCGCGCAGGTCAGCCCACAGAGGCAAAGGGCTTTGGCATTCAGTTCTATTCCGCGGCAGAGCCGCAGAGTGATTGCCAGATACCCGATCGAAAACGCGGCGGCGATTACAGGAGCAGTCATTCAGCAAACCTCCCATCAATGGCAAAGGCATGATTCAGCGGACCGGACCCTTTTCCCAGATCCAGCATGGAAGCCAACGCACCGGAAATGTACGTTTTGGCATTTTCTATTGCCTGCGGCAACGGCTGACCTTTGGCCAGATTCGACGCAATGGCGGAGGACAGCGTACAGCCGGTGCCGTGGGTATTGGGGTTGTCAATGCGTTGGCCGTGGAACCAGACCGCCTCTCCGTCCTTCCACAAAAGATCGTTGGCGTCATTGATGGCGTGCCCGCCCTTGCAGAGGACGGCGCAGCCGTAGCGCTGGCTGATGATTCTGGCAGCGGCGACCATATCTGCTGTGGAGACGATGCGCATTTGCGTCAAGATTTCCGCTTCGGGAATATTGGGCGTGCAGACCTCTGCCAGAGGCAGCAATCTTTGCGTCAGCGCCTGCAGAGCTGCGTCTTTCAGCAACTTTGCACCGCTGGTGGCGCCCATGACCGGGTCTACCACAATATGTCTGGCCTCGTATTGGCGGAGCTTCTCCGCAATGACTTCAATGAGCGGGGCGGAGGAGACCATGCCGATCTTCACGGCGTCGGGGAAAATATCCGTGAAGACGGCGTCCAACTGGTTGGTGAGGAAAGCGGGGGTTACCTCCATAATGTCTGAAACGCCGGTGGTGTTCTGGGCCGTCAGGGCCGTGATGGCGCTCATGGCGTAAACGCCGTTTGCGGTCATGGTCTTGATGTCGGCCTGGATTCCGGCGCCTCCGCTGCAGTCGCTGCCTGCAATGGTCAATGCTGTTTTCATGTTTAAAACTCCTTTCGTATTTCAGCATCGTTTTCTTACGCGGCGCAAGGTGGTGCCCCCAATGCGCCGCGGGAGATCATAGATTCTGCGCGGCTTTGCCCCAGTCGAATACGGATTCGTGAGCAATGGCCGCCAACTCCTCCCAATGGTCTTTTTCACTGTCATCGAATACCGCCACCGTGTAAAAGCCAGCGTCTTTCGCGGTGCGGGCGGCGTAGAGTGCGTCTTCATAGACGGCGATTTCGTGAGGCTTTGCGCCCAGCCGCCTGGCAGATTCCAGATAGACGTCCGGTTGGCTTTTGCCGGCACCCACCTCCTCGCAGGAGAGCAGGAACGCAAATTGGTCTGCCACGCCCAGACGGAACAGGCAGGCGGCCATCAATTCCTGTGCCGTGGAGGATGCCACGCACATGACAACGCCTTTTTGTGAGAGCTGAGCCAGATATTCTCCCACACCTGCTTTCAACGGAATGTCTGTTCGGTAATGCTTGTCCATGATGGCGTTCATCTCTGCGGCAACGCTTTCCGGCGTGCCGGGAATGCCGAAGACCTCGATAAACAGGGCGGAGGACTCAGACATGGTCATGGGAATGATCTGCTCCAAGACCGGTTCGATGCCCTCGGTGATCCCCTTGCTTGCCAGATATTCACGGCCCAGCCGCTCCCAGAACACCATGGAGTCCACCAGTGTTCCGTCCATGTCGAAGATGGCAAAGCGCTTATCCATGGGCACGTACCATTTCCGTGGACAACTTCAGCAGTCTGGCGGTGGCCGCGCCGGGATCATCTGCTGCAAAAATAGCAGAGACCACTGCTACACCATCCACGCCGCTGCCGGCGAGTTGGGTGATGTTGCCAGCGCTGATACCGCCGATGGCAACCACAGGAATGGATACAGCGTCCACGATCTGCCGCAGCAGTTCCATAGTCATGGGTGTGGCGTTTTTCTTGGTGCCGGTGGGAAACACCGCGCCCACGCCGATATAATCCGCACCCGCTTTCTCTGCGGCCACAGCTTCTTCGACGGTCCCGGCGGAGATACCGAGAATCTTGCCGGGGCCGATCATGGCGCGGATATCCCGGCCCTTGATGTCGCTCTGGCCCACATGGA
>JAFUNB010000041.1 GCA_017482345.1 Oscillibacter sp. | reverse complement strand
AAGAAGGCCTATCACACCATCATCCCCGGCTTCCTGTGCAAGGACGGCAAGGCTGTTGGTCCCTTCGGCGTCATGGGCGGCTTCATGCAGCCTCAGGGCCACCTGCAGGTGGTCGTCAACACCGTTGACTATCACATGAACCCCCAGGAGTGCCTGGACGCTCCTCGTTTCCAGTGGGTCGGCGACCTGAAGCTCCAGCTGGAGCGTGAGGTTCCCGCTCATGTGGCACAGGACCTGGCTGCCCGCGGCCATCAGGTGGAGATCGTCAACTCCAACATCGGCATGGGCCGTGGCCAGATCATCTGGCGCCTGGAGAACGGCACTCTGGTGGGCGGCACCGAGCCTCGCGCCGACGGCACCATCGCTGCCTGGTAACAAACCCGTTTCATCGCGGAGGCAGCCGTCCGTTTCCGGGCGGCTGCCTTTTCTTCCTGTGAGGATCTGAAGCAGGAAAATGAGAGAAAAGAGAGAAATTTACGGAGGAAACAACATGGAGAGCAAAAAGATCGCTCTGACGGAACGGCCGCTGTATGTGGGCAGCCTGACGTTTCTGGGCGGCTTCTGCAACGCCTATACCTTTGTAACCCGTGACGGCGCCATGAGCAATATGCACACCGGCAATATGAGCCGCCTGGGCATCAGCCTGGCCAACGGCGAGTGGGCGGCAGCCGGCAAGTATTTTCTGCCGATCCTGGCCTGCGTTCTGGGTGCTGCCGCCGGCGAGGCTTTGAAGGCCAAGCACTCCAAGGAGAAGAACTGGCGGGTGACCGCGCTGGTGGTTCTGGCTGTGATGCTGGCAGTGGCGGGCCTGCTGCCCGCGTCTGTGCCCAATATCATCGTGACCAATACCATGAGCTTTGTCACCGGCTATCTGTTCACCCTGTTCCGCACCACCCAGTGGGGCGCGTTCAGCGCCACGGTCTGCACAGGCAACCTGCGTTCTGTGGGACAGTATCTGTTCGGCGCCCTGAATGAGCGCACTTCCGCCGCATGGACCCGTCTGACGGTGTTCAGCGCGGTGACGTTCGCATTCGTGGCGGGCGTCATTGTGGGCGTGCATGTCAGCAACGCGCTGGCAACGTTCGCCATCATTGTGGCGGCGGCGATCCCTGTGGCTCTGGCTGTGGCCGTCATCAAGGACAGCCGCAGAGCTCAGAAGGTGTGATCCAAACTGAAAAAACGCCGTCCGGACGGACGGCGTTTTTTGTTGCCGAATAGTAACTTTCTTTTTGCCGGAAGATGTGATATAATTCAGCATGATCAAGATATTTTACCTTTTAAGGAGGGTTTTCCATATGAGAGGTTTGCTGGAGGCGGTGGATCTGTACCTGAAGGACTGCGGCTGGAAGGATCTCGCTCTGTTCAAATTCTGCGTCTGCGCAGTGGGCGTTCTGGTGGGTCTGGCCATGCCCTGGAGACGAAAGTGGACGGTGGCCTGGATCGCATCCCTGGTATTTGTGACGACGTATGTGCCGCTGATGGGCAAGTTCCTGCCCTATGTGCTGGGCGATAAGATCGCCATCGAGGACATTTATAACTAAAACCGGAAAACGGTTGTAAAATTTCCCGGAATCGTGTATCATAACAACATAACGAATCCCGAATAAGGAGGATCTCTGAATATGGGTAAAACTGCAAGCATGGTCATGAAAATTATCGGCGCCAGCCTGGCTTTCGCGGCTGTGGTGTGTCTGATCATCGGCGGCTGGCACGATATCACCGTGGGCGTCAGCGGCCTGAAAAACCGCATGGGAAAGAAGGGCGCTGTCAGCGAGTATGAGGACTACGCCGACGAGGAACTGTACGAATAAACAACATGTAAAAGCCCCATCCGGCCGGATGGGGCTTTTTTTTGTGCGAAAATACAGCAGGATATGAAAAAATCCCCTTGACAGGGGATGAAAAGACATGGTAAAATAAATCGCTTATATGGTGGAATGGAATGACCATCCCGTCCCACTTTCTGAAAGTAGAATAGCACAATTCCCATGTAATTGCAATAGCGAAACGAAAAGTTTTTAACAACGAAACCGGGTGTATCATTTTTCGCTTCGCTGGTTCCAAAAAAATATGCGCGCTCCGCCGGACAGGGCGGAGGACGCAAAGAAAGGTGAATGAGAAGATGGCCAAAGACAAGTACTACGGAAAAACCCTTCGTAAGAACTTTGCCCGGCACGAGGAAGTTATGCCCATGCCGAACCTTCTGGCGATCCAGAAAAAGTCTTATAAGGAGTTTTTGGACTCCGGCCTGCGTGAAGTGTTTACTGACGTGGGCGCAATCACGGACTATCAGGGCAACCTGGAGCTGAGCTTCATCGACTATAAGATGGACGAGGCTCCCAAGTATGACGTCGAGGAGTGCAAGGCCCGCGACGCCACCTATGCCGCCCCCCTGAAGGTGAAGGTCCGCCTGCGCAACAAGGAGACCGAGGAGATCAAGGAGCAGGAGATCTTCATGGGTGACTTCCCCCTGATGACCCAGTCCGGCACCTTTGTCATCAACGGCGCTGAGCGTGTCGTTGTCTCCCAGATCGTCCGTTCTCCCGGCGTTTACTACAGCAAGGAGATCGACATCAAGACCGACCTGCCCATCCTGACCTCCACTGTCATCCCTTACCGCGGTGCATGGCTGGAGTATGAGACCGACGCCAACGAGGTGTTCTGGGTCCGTATCGACAAGAACCGCAAGCTGCCGATCACCTGCCTGATCCGCGCCCTGGGTCTGAAGACCGACGCTGAGATCCTGGAGCTGTTCGGCGACGATCCCCGCATCGCCGTCACCCTGGAGAAGGATCCCTGCAAGACCTACGAGGACGCCATGCTGGAGATCTACCGCAAGCTGCGTCCCGGCGAGCCCCCCACCGTGGAGGCTGCTGAGACCCTGATCCACAACCTGTTCTTCGATGCACGGCGTTACGATCTGTCCATCGTGGGCCGCTATAAGTTCAATAAGAAGCTGTCCCTGTGGCACCGTGCCGCCGGCTACAAGCTGCTGCAGCCCGTTGCCGATCCCGCCACCGGCGAGATCCTGTTCGAGGATGGCTATGTCCTGAGCAAGGAGGACGCCCGTCTGCTGGATACCGTGGGCGTGGCCGAGGTCACCATCGAGGTGGACGGCGTACCCCTGCGCGTCATGTCCAACAAGATGTGCGATCTGAAGCACTATGTGGACTTCGATCCTCTGGCTGAGTGCGGCATCAAGGAGCGCGTCCGCTTCGACGTGCTGCAGGAGCTGCTGAGCCAGTACTCCGGCGAGGAGCTGAAGGACCAGCTGATCCTGCACAAGGACGATCTGGTGCCCAAGCACATCATCATCGACGACATCCTGACCTCCATCAACTATATGAACGGTCTGGCCCGCGGTATCTCCGTCAAGGACGATATCGACCACCTGGGCAACCGCCGCCTGCGCTGTGTGGGCGAGCTGCTGCAGAACCAGTTCCGCATCGGCTTCTCCCGTATGGAGCGTGTCATCCGCGAGCGTATGACCATCCAGGATCTGGACGTTGTGACGCCTCAGAGCCTCATCAACATCCGTCCCGTCACCGCCGCCATCAAGGAGTTCTTCGGCTCCAGCCCCCTGAGCCAGTTCATGGATCAGACCAACCCCCTGGCTGAGCTGACCCACAAGCGCCGTCTGTCCGCTCTGGGCCCCGGCGGCCTCTCCCGTGAGCGCGCCAACATGGAGGTCCGAGACGTTCACTACAGCCACTACGGCCGCATGTGCCCCATCGAGACTCCCGAAGGTCCCAACATCGGCCTGATCTCCTATCTGGCCACCTATGCCCGTATCAACGAGTACGGCTTCATCGAGGCTCCCTACCGTGCGATCCTGGACAAGGAGACCGGCAAGCTGTCCGATGAGATCACCTATATGACCGCCGATGAGGAGGACAACTACGTTGTCGGCCAGGCTACCGAGCCTGTGGACGAGAACGGCTGCCTCATCAACGCCCGTGTCACCTGCCGTCACCGCGACGAGATCGTGGAAGTCGACCGCGAGAAGGTTGACTATCTGGACGTCTCTCCCCGCATGATGGTCTCCATCGCAACCGCCATGATCCCCTTCCTGCCCAACGATGACGCAAACCGCGCACTGATGGGCGCTAACATGCAGCGTCAGGCAGTGCCTCTGCTGCGTCCCCACGCTCCCATTGTCGGCACCGGCATGGAGCACAAGATCTGCATCGATTCCGAGATCGTGGTTCTGGCTGAGGGCGACGGCGTGGTCACCTCTGTGGACGCCCGTCACGTCACGGTCAAGTACGACAACGGCGAGACCAAGGACTACAAGCTGACCAAGTACCTGCGTTCCAACCACACCACCTGCATCAACCAGCGTCCCATCGTCGAGGTGGGCGAGCGCGTCCACGGCGGCGATGATCCCACCGTCCTGGCCGACGGCCCCGCCACCGAGCAGGGCGAGATCGCTCTGGGCCAGAACATTCTGGTCGGCTTCATGACCTGGGAAGGCTACAACTACGAGGACGCCGTCCTGCTGAACGAGCGCCTGGTCCGCGAGGACCTGTACACCTCTATTCATATTGAGGAGTACGAGATCGATGCCCGCGACACCAAGCTGGGCCCCGAGGAGATCACCCGTGACATCCCCAACGTGGGCGAGGACGCCCTGAAGGATCTGGATGAGAACGGCATCATCCGCGTGGGTGCCGAGGTCAAGTCCGGCGACATCCTGGTCGGTAAGGTCACCCCCAAGGGCGAGACCGATCTGACCGCTGAGGAGCGTCTGCTGCGCGCCATCTTCGGCGAGAAGGCCCGCGAGGTCCGCGATACCTCCCTGAAGGTTCCCCACGGCGAGTCCGGTATCGTTCTGGATACCAAGGTCTTCACCCGTGAGAACGGCGACGAGCTGGGCCCCGGCGTGAACATGGTCGTCCGTGTTTACATCGCCCAGCGTCGTAAGATCCAGGTGGGCGATAAGATGGCAGGCCGCCACGGCAACAAGGGCGTTGTCTCCCGCGTTCTGCCTCAGGAGGATATGCCCTTCCTGCCCGACGGCACTCCTCTGGACATCGTTCTGAACCCCCTGGGCGTTCCCTCCCGAATGAACATCGGTCAGGTGCTGGAGGTCCATCTGGGCTACGCTGCCCAGAAGCTGGGCTGCAAGGTCGCCACCCCCATTTTCGACGGCGCCACTTACAGCGACATTCAGGAGATGTTGGTGGAAGCCGGCCTGGACAAGGAAGGTAAGAGCGTCCTGTACGATGGCCGTACCGGCGAGCCCTTCGACAACAAGGTCACCGTTGGTTATGTGTACTTCCTGAAGCTGCACCACCTGGTTGACGATAAGATCCACGCCCGTTCCACCGGCCCCTACTCCCTGGTCACCCAGCAGCCTCTGGGCGGCAAGGCCCAGTTCGGCGGCCAGCGCTTCGGCGAGATGGAAGTTTGGGCCCTGGAGGCTTACGGTGC
>JAFUNB010000040.1 GCA_017482345.1 Oscillibacter sp. | reverse complement strand
ATATACTATTGGTACGAAATCAGACTCAAAGGAGTTGACAGCCCATGCTTCCCGTCCACTCTCTGCAAACAGAATTTGACCGGCTGTATCGGGAAATGCAGGCGCTCTATCACGAGGCCGCCACTGCTGTGGGCCTGACCGACAGCGGGCTGATGGTCATGTATTCCATTTGTGAGCTGGGCGAAGGCTGCCGGCAGAAGGACATCTGTCAGCGGTGCAGCTCGCCGAAGCAGACCATCCATTCCGCCGTGCGCAAGCTGGTGGAGGCAGGTCTGGTGCGGACGGAGGCCGGCCGGGGCCATGAGATCCACCTGTATCTGACGCCGGAGGGCGCCGCGCTGGCGGACCGGATCGTGACGCTGCTGGTATGCGCCGTGAAATACAAAGTACCGGATATCGTGCCCAATGAGGAGCGGACGGAGGCCGTCCGGGAGATCCGGCACTATGTGTCCACCCTGCGAAAGACCCTGCGGGGGGAATGATCGGCATGAAACGGATCCAACTTTCCGACCATTTTACCTACGGTCGTCTGCTGCGCTTCGTTCTGCCCTCCATTGTCATGATGATCTTCACCTCCATCTACACGGTGGTGGACGGCTTCTTTGTCTCCAACTATGTGGGTAAGATCCCCTTTGCCGCCCTGAATCTCATCTGGCCGTATCTGATGCTCTTCGGCGTGGTGGGCTTCATGGTGGGCACCGGCGGCAGCGCGGTGGTGTCCCGCTCGTTGGGCGAGGGCAAGCCGGACCGTGCCCGGCAGGAGTTTTCCCTGCTGGTGTACTTCACCATCGCCGCCGGCGTCATTCTCACCATCCTCGGCATCCTGTTCATGGAGCCGGTGGCCCGTCTGCTGGGCGCGGAGGGCGAGATGGTAAGCCTGTGTGTCCTGTACGGCAACATCATCATGGCGGCCCAGACAACCTTCATGCTCCAGACCATGTTCCAGGCCTTCTTTGTCACGGCGGAAAAGCCCCAGCTGGGCCTTGCATTTACGCTGGCGGCGGGCTTGACCAACATGGTGCTGGACTGGCTGCTGGTGGCGGTGTTCCCGCTGGGACTGGTGGGCGCGGCACTGGCCACGGCCCTCAGCCAAGTGGTGGGCGGCATCGGCCCGCTCCTGTACTTCGCCCGGAAAAACGGCAGTCTCCTGTGGCTGACCAAGACGGCCTTCAACGGCCGGACGCTGCTGCAGACCTGCGCCAACGGCTCCTCGGAGCTGATGAGCAACCTGTCCACCTCCATCGTCAGCGCGCTGTATAACCTGCAGCTGCTGCGGCTGGCGGGGGAGGACGGCGTGGCGGCCTACGGCGTCATTATGTACGCAAATTTCGTCTTTATGGCGATTTTTCTGGGGTATTCCATCGGAATGGCGCCGGTCGTCGGATACCACTACGGCGCGGGCAACACGGACGAGCTGAAGAGTCTTCTGAAAAAGAGCCTTGTGCTCATGGCTGTGGGCGGCACGGTCATGCTGGTGCTCAGTCAGGTACTGGCAGAGCCACTGTCCCGGGCGTTCGTGGGATACGACCCCGGATTGCTGCTTTTGACCGTCCGCGGCCTGCGGCTGTTTGCTGTTTCGTTCCTGCTGCTGGGCTTCAACATCTTCGGCTCGGCCTTCTTCACCGCCCTCAGCAACGGCGCGGTGTCCGCCGCCATCTCCTTCCTGCGGACGCTGCTGTTCCAGGTGGCGGCCATCCTCATCCTGCCGGAAATCCTGCCCGGCGCCGACGGCGTGTGGCTGTCCGTGGTGGCAGCGGAGGCGCTGGCGCTGGTGGTGACGGTGTATTTTCTGGTGAAGATGAAGGGGAAGTATCAATATGCGTGAAAAAAGACCGCCTCGGTGAGGCGGTCTTACTTGTTCGGCGGATAAGGGCGGGGATCGTCTGTCAGGCCGGCAAGGTAATCCATGCTGGTTTCCAGCGCCATGGCGATCCGGCGGCACTGTTCAAACGTCATATTGCGCTTTCCGGTTTCGATTTTGGAATAATCGCTCTGGTCGATGCCAGTCAGCATCTGCATTTTAATTTGGGAATATCCCCGTTCTTTTCGGAGTATTTTCATTGGCGTCATACTATCACCCACAAAAATTATGCCCCATTGACCTATTGATAATAGGGTGATCTTGACCTATAATGGCAGAGAGGTGACGCTATGACGACCTACAAAGAGTTGTATTTTCATCTGTTCAATGCTTTGACCGATGCCATTTGTGAATTAGAGGAGGGGCGGGTGGTGACTGCCATTCTCCGTATGAAGCACGCGCAGCAGGCGGCTGAGGAACTGCATTTGGAAACGGATATTATCCCGGAGGATGGGATGGATTTTTAATACGTTTCTGCCATGGAGATGGCCTTTCCCTGAACCCCCCATTTTCTTTTTCTTGAAAAGAAAACGGGCCGTTCACGGTCCAAAAGAAAATCGCTTTTTGTCTTAGAAAGAGACTTTGGGCAGAGGATTTCAGTCGAAGCGTTGGGCGCGGGCATGGCTTTACCGTGTTTGATACCGTTCAGCCCGCGACGAACTGCCTGCTTGATTCAAGGTGCTTGACGATTCCCTCTGCTTCTCTTTCCGCTGCCGCTGCTCCGGCTATTATCAGACTGCATGAAAAAAGACCGCCTCGGTGAGGCGGTCTTTCTGATTTGATTATACCAGCGTCTCCAGCTCTGCCTGCCAGATCGTCCACTTGGCGTCGCTGGGCATCCGCCAGTCGCCGCGGGGGGACATGGCCACGGAGCCGATCTTGGGGCCGTCGGGCACACAGTTGCGCTTGAACTGCTGGGTGAAGAAGCGGCGGTAGAAGGTCTTCAGCCACTTCAGGATCACCTCGCGGCTGTAGCGGTCGCCCAGGGCGTACACCGCCAGGCGGTAGATCTTGGCAGGGGAGAAGCCCCAGCGGAGCATATAGTACAGGAAGAAGTCATGCAGCTCGTAGGGGCCAACCAGATCCTCCGTCTTCTGGCTGATCTGGCCCTGAACAGCGGGCAGCAGCTCGGGGGAGACGGGAGTATCCAGAATGTCCTCCAGCACGTCGTGGAGGGCCTCGTCCTTGCCCTCGTTATCCTTGGCCAGATAGCCCACCAGATGGCGCACCAGCGTCTTGGGGATGGAGCAGTTGACGGCATACATGCTCATGTGGTCGCCGTTGTAGGTGCACCAGCCCAGGGCCAGCTCACTGAGGTCGCCGGTACCGATGACCAGACCGCCGGTGGCATTGGCGATGTCCATGAGCACCTGGGTGCGCTCGCGGGCCTGACCATTCTCGAACGTGACAGAGTGATCGTCCATGGAGTGGCCGATGTCCTTAAAATGGCTGCGGACAGAGGCGGAAATGTCCACGGTGCGCAGCGTGGCGCCCATCTGCTCCGCCAGAATGACGGCGTTGTTCTTCGTGCGGTCGGTGGTGCCGAAGCAGGGCATGGTCACCGCCACGATGTCCGTCATGGGGCGGTTCAGCATCTTCATGGCAAGGCCGGTAATGAGGACCGCCAGCGTGGAGTCCAGACCGCCGGACAGGCCGATGACTGCCGTCCTGGCGCCGGTGTGCTCCATCCGCTGCTTGAGGCCCAGAGAGGCGATGAACAGGATCTCCTGGCAGCGGCGGTCCCGCTCGGCCTTGTCCTCCGGCACGAAGGGCATGGGCGGCACGTAGCGGGTCAGCTTCGTCTCCGTCAGGGTCTGGTCAAAGGGAATGGCCTCCGCCTCGCCGGATTCAGCGAAGCGCTGGGTGCGGCGGCGCTCGTAGGCCAGCTTGCCCACGTCGATCTCCGTCATCCGCAGACCGCCCTCGAAGCGGCTCTCCTGCAGCAGGTGGCCGTCCTCGGCCATGATCTGGTGGGCGCCGAACACGGAATCGGAGGTGGACTCGCCCTCGCCGGAGCTGGCGTACAGATAGCCACACAGGAGCTTGGCGGACTGCATGGTGACCAGATGGCGGCGGTACTTGTCCGCGCCGACGATATCGCTGGCGGCGGCCAGGTTGCCGATAATGGTGGCGCCGGCGGCAGCCAGATTCACAGAGGGGGAGACAGGGGCGTCCAGATCCTCGCAGATCTCAAAGCCCAGGGTCAGCTCCGGCAGCTGAGCGCAGCGGAACACCAGCGCCTTGCCGAAGGGCACAGACTTGCCCAGCAGGGTAACGGCGCCGTTCTCCGCGGGAGCGGGGGCGAACTGGCGGCGCTCGTAGGATTCGCCGTAATTGGGCAGATTCGTCTTGGGAACCACGCCCAGAATCTCGCCTTTTTGTATAATTACAGCGCAATTATACAGTTTGTTATTGACGCGCAGAGGCATGCCCACCGCCGTGACGATCTCCAGCGGACGGGTGGCAGCCAGGACGGTGGCCAGGGCCTCCTCGGCGGAGCGCAGCAGGGTGTCCTGATAGAACAGGTCGCCGCAGGTATAGCCGGTCAGGCCCAGCTCCGGCAGCACCAGCGCCTTGGCGCCGGCCTTTTCCGCCTGACGCATCATGGAAAACGTCTGCTCGGCGTTATAGTGGCAGTCCGCAAGGCGCAGCTTCGGCGCGCCGCAGGCAACGGAAATGAATCCATCTCTCATGGGAAAGCCTCCTGTCTTTGGCTAAAATTGATGATACTATATTTTACACCGTGTTTTGGCGATTTACAAGGCATACCACTTTGTCCAAAAAATTCCGGCAGTCCGCCGGATGGACGAAGCAGGACAAAACTGGTATAATGGGCGTACCCCCATTGGAAAGGAGCCCCCTTATGCCTCTGAAATTTCGCTCGTATTACCCGCCGGATTTTACCGCGTTGGGTTTGGACGGCGCCCCTGACGCCGTGTTTCTGCCCGCGCCCCGGGACGGCGTGGCGCCTGAGAAGTATCATGCCCTGAGTATTTTCCCCGAATACTTCAAAATCAACGGAACATGGACGCTGGCCGCCGAAAGCCGCATGGACTGCGTGGCCGTTTTGGAGAATGGTCAGATTTTTGTCCGGGAATTCCGCCTGCTGAAGGCCGGCGATCTCGTCGCCGTGGGCCGCACGGAGCAGGGCGAGGAGGGCATTTACGTTTATCCCGACGGCTTCCGGGAGGAGGAAGAGACCCGGGAGGCCTTCGCCTTCCGACAGAGCCGCTCCCGTGAGACAGCCTTCTCCCGGGACTACGACGAGCTGTATGAGCTGCTGCGCCACGAACGGGAGCACGGCAAGATCGTCTGGGTCATGGGCCCCGCCTTCGCCTTTGACCACGACGCCCGCAACGCCTTCTGCGCCCTGATCGAGGGCGGCTACGTGGGCGCGGTGCTGGCGGGCAACGCCCTGGCCACCCACGATCTGGAGGCCGCGTACTTAGGCACCGCTCTGGGCCAGAACATCTACACCCAGTACAGCGTGCCCGGCGGACACTATCACCATCTGGACACCATCAACCGGGTGAAGCTCCACGGCTCCATTCCCGCTTTTCTCGAGGCCGAGGGCATTGACAACGGCATCATCTA
>JAFUNB010000039.1 GCA_017482345.1 Oscillibacter sp. | reverse complement strand
CCCGGCATGAAGTACCGCCATTATGCCCCCAAGGCTCCTGTGACCGTGGTCACCGGTGCGCCGGACAAGTCCGCCCAGGAGATTCTGCGGCTGGTGCAGGAGGGAGACGGCGTTATCTGCTTTGACGAGTATGCCCGCCTGTTTGAGGGTCACGAGGTCCACACCCTGGGCCCCAGCGGCGACAAGCTGGCCCACTCCCAGCGTGTATTTGATGCCCTGCGCACGTTTGACAACAGCAGCGTGAAGCAGATCTACGCCCAGTGCCCGGACAACCGTGGTCTGGGCCTGGCGGTGGGCAACCGCCTGAAAAAGGCAGCCGGTTTCCACATCATCGAGGCCGGCAGCACCCAGGTGGTGCTGGGTCTCACCGGCGGCACCGGCGCCGGCAAGACCAGCGCCCTGAATGCCATTCGCGCGCTGGGCGGCACGGTCATCGACTGCGACGCCGTGTATCACCAGATGCTGGAGACCAACGACGATATGCGCAACGCCATCCACGTCACGTTCCCCGGCGTCTTCAGTCTGGACGGCAAGCTGGACCGCAAGAAGCTGGGCCAGGAGGTGTTCTCTGACAAGGATCGGCTGGAGCAGCTGAATGCCATCATCTATAAGCACATCGTTCCGGAAGTGGCCCGCCGTCTGGCGGAGGGCGACGGCAAGCTGTACGCCATCGACGCCATCAACCTGCTGGAGAGCGGACTGGACCAGCTGTGCGACCGCACGGTGGCCATCACCTCTCCGCTGGAGCTGCGGGTGCGCCGCATCATGAACCGGGACAACATCACGGAGCAGTATGCCCGTCTGCGGATCTCCGCCCAGCAGCCGGATGAGTTCTACCGCTCCAAGTGTGACTGCGAGCTGAACAACAGCGCTGAGACGGTGGAGGCCTTTGAAGCCGAGGCCCGCATCTTCTTCGAGCGGCTGGTGGACGATATCAAGGAGGACAAGGCACATGGAAAAGACTGATAGTAAGGAACTGAAAAAGCAGCTGTTTTCCACCAAGAAAAACGGCTATGACAAGATCGCCCGGGAGGAACTCCCTCTGATGGAGTCCTACTGCCGGGACTATATGGCCTACCTGGACGCCGGAAAGACCGAGCGCCTGTGTGCCGCCGAGACCATCCGTCTGGCGGAGAAGGCGGGCTACCGTCCCTATGTCCGCGGCATGGAGATCAAAACCGGCGACAAGCTGTATGTCTGCAACCGGGGCAAGGCCGTTATGCTGGCCCACATCGGTGAGAAGAGCCTGGCCGAGGGCGTGCAGATCGCCGCGGCCCATATCGACGCGCCCCGTCTGGACTTAAAGCCCAATCCCCTGTACGAGGAGAGCGAGATGGCTTTCTTCAAGACCCATTATTACGGCGGCATCCGCAAGTATCAGTGGGTGACCATTCCTCTGGAGCTCCACGGTGTGGTGGCACTGAAGGACGGCACCTCTGTTCAGGTGAATATCGGCGCTGACAATGGCGACCCCAAGCTCATCATCACCGATCTGCTGCCTCACTTAGGTCAGGAGCAGAGCAAGAAACCTCTGGGCAGCGCCATCCCCGCCGAGACGCTGAATCTGCTGCTGGGCAGCCGCCCCATGGGCGACGAGGACGACTCCAGCCGTGTGAAGCTGGCTGTCATGAAGCTGCTGCACGACAAGTATGGCATCGTGGAGGACGACTTTACCTCCGCCGAGCTGGAGGCCGTGCCCGCCATGAATGCCTGTGACATCGGTCTGGACCGCTCCATGATCGGCGCCTACGGCCACGATGACCGCGTCTGCGGCTACGCCGCTCTGCGGGCGCTGCTGGATCTGGAGCAGGCTCCCGTCAAGACCGCCGTCTGCATGCTGGCGGACAAGGAGGAGATCGGCTCCGACGGCGTGACCGGTATGCAGTCCGCCGCGTTTGATACCTTCATGGAGGACCTGTGCGAGGCCCAGAACGTGGCTCTGCGGGTGTGCTATGAGAATTCCTTCTGCCTCAGCGCTGATGTGACGGCCGCCTACGACCCCGATTTTGCCGAGGTTTACGAGCGCCGCAATGCCGCCTTTGTCAACTATGGCATCGGCCTGTGCAAGTACACCGGCGCCCGCGGCAAGTCCGGCGCCTCCGACGCGGACGCCGAGACGGTGGCCTATGTCCGCCGCCTGTTCGACGACGCCAGCGTGATCTGGCAGATCGCCGAACTGGGCAAGGTGGATATGGGCGGCGGCGGCACCGTGGCCATGTATATGGCCAACCGCAATATCAATACGCTGGACGCCGGCGTGCCTGTGCTCAGCATGCACGCCCCTTATGAAACGGTTTCCAAGCTGGATTGCTATGAAACCTATAAGGGCATGAAAGCTGTGTATCTGGCGGAAAAATAAAATAATTTGCAATAAAAGCGCTCGTTTCGAAAAAACGGGCGCTTTTCCTTTTGTGGAAATTTGCCCACGATAGGTGGACAAATTCGTGGATTTTTTACCATTTTTTCTAAAAGAAATTTCGCCTTTTTCCTTGCAAGTGGCGCGCAAGTTTGCTAATATGAGCGGTGTACAAAGACATTTGACCGTAGGAGGCAGACAAAATGGCAAGAGAAATCAAATATTACATCGTTGCAGCAGACGCCCTTCCCGAAATTTTCATCAAGGTGGCAGAGGCCAAGCGCATGATGCAGACCGGTGAAGTGGACACAGTGGGCGCCGCCACAAAGCTGGCGGGCATCAGCCGCAGCGCGTTCTACAAGTATAAGGATTCCGTGCAGCCCTTCAATGACATGAAGTCCGAGCATATCATCACCTTCTATGCCATGCTGAAGGATACGTCCGGCGTGCTCTCCCGTGTGCTGGCGGTGTTTGCGGCTTCCGGCGCCAACATCCTGACCATCAACCAGAGCATCCCCACCAACGGCTGCGCCGCCGTCACCATCTCCGCCGAGACCTCTGATATGGAGGAGTCTCTGGAGCAGCTGCTGGGCGATGTGGAGCAGCTGGAGGGCGTTGTGAAGTTCGAGATCCTGGCAGGCTAACGAAATATAACAATAGGAGATAGAGAATGATTCAGATTGCAATTATGGGTCTTGGCACCGTTGGTACCGGCGTAGCCAAGGTGATCGCGGAAAACTCCCGTCAGATCGAGCGTAAGCTGGGCGAGCCCCTGCAGGTGAAGCGGGTGCTGGTGCGCCGCTTCAAGGACGGTCCCTATCGTCAGCTGATGACCGATGACTTTACCAAGATCGAAGAGGACGACGACATCCGCGTGGTGGTGGAGACCATCGGCGGCGTGGACGCGGCCTATGAGTATACGAAGCGTGCCCTGATGGCAGGCAAGCATGTGGTCACCGCCAACAAGCAGCTGGTGGCCGAGAAGGGCTGTGAGCTGTTGGCTCTGGCCCGCCGCAAGAACGTCAGCTATCTGTTTGAGGCCAGCGTGGGCGGCGGCATCCCCGTGCTGCACCCCCTGACCCAGTGCATGGCTGCCAACCGCATTGACGAGGTGTATGGCATCCTCAACGGCACCACGAACTATATCCTCACCCGCATGGTGCGCACCGGCGCCTCCTTTGCCGACGCGCTGGCAGAGGCCCAGGAGAAGGGCTATGCCGAGGCTGACCCCACCGCTGACGTGGAGGGCATCGACGCCGGCCGCAAGACCTGTATCCTGGCTGATCTGGCCTTCGGTCATCAGGTGGATCCCGACAACGTGCCCATGGAGGGCATTTCCAAGCTGTATCTGGAAGATGTGAAGATCGCCGAGCGCGGCGGTTACCGCATCAAGCTGCTGGGTCGCGCTGTCCGCCTGCCCAACGGCCGCAGTGCCTATGTTGCCCCCCACCTGATCCAGGAGGATCATCCCATGGCCAACGTGGAGGACGTGTTCAACGCCGTCATGGTCAAGGGCAATGCCACTGGCGACGTCATGTTCTACGGCCGCGGCGCCGGCGAGATGCCCACCGCCTCCGCCTGCGTCTCCGATGTGATGGAGGTGCTGCAGTCCAGCGCCCGCCGTGACGAGATCAACTGGTCTGAGGACGGCGAGGGCTTCGTGGATCCCGCTGAGCTGAAGAACCGTTACTACTTCCGTATTCCCGGCAGCCTGACCATTGCCGCCGCCGACTTCGGCGAGGTGGAGGTCCTGTCTGAGGGCAGCGAGACTGCTTTCCTGACCGAGCCCATCACCGGCCGCGAGGCCCAGGCTCACGCAGAGCGCCTGCGGGCCATCGCCTGCCTCCGCGTCCTGGGTTGATGTCGCACGGAGCCCCTGCTTTGCGTATGATGGCAGGGGAGAGCAAACCAATCTGAGGCAAAGAAGGAAACACTATGAGTTTGATTGTACAGAAATTCGGCGGCAGCTCTGTGCGGGATGCGAAACATATTCAGAACGTAGCCCGTATCATTGCGGAGACCTATCTGCAGGGAAACGATGTGATCGTGGTCCTGTCCGCGCAGGGTGACACGACCGACGATCTGATCGCAAAAGCACAGGAGATCAATCCCCACGCCTCCAAGCGTGAGATGGATATGCTGCTGTCCACCGGTGAGCAGATCTCCGTATCTCTCTGTGCCATGGCGCTGGAGGCCATGGGCCTGCCCTGCGTGTCTCTGACCGCCTGGCAGGTAGGCATCCAGTCCACTGGCGTTCACTCTGACGCCCGGATCCGCCGCATCGATTCCGAGCGGATCCAGAGCGAGCTGGATCAGCACCGGATCATTCTGGTGGCTGGTTTCCAGGGTGTCGACCGTCAGGGCGACGTGACCACCCTGGGCCGCGGCGGCAGCGACACCAGCGCGGTGGCGCTGGCGGCGGCCTTCCGCGCCAAGCTGTGCCAGATCTATACGGATGTGGACGGCATCTATACGACCGATCCCCGCATCGTACCCAATGCCCGCAAGCTGGAGGAGATCACCTACGACGAGATGCTGGAGCTGGCATCCCAGGGCGCTCAGGTGCTGCATAACCGCAGCGTGGAGCTGGCAAAGAAGTTCAGAGTGAATTTGGAAGTCGTGTCCAGTCTGGAGAGAAAGCCCGGCACGAAAGTTAAGGAGGTCGCCAAAGTGGAAAAAACCAACATCGCCGGCGTGGCAAAGGACGTTACCATCGCCCGCGTGGCTCTGGTGGGTCTGCAGCATAACCCCGGCGTTGCATTCCAGGTCTTTGACCTGCTGAGCAAGCATAACATCAACGTGGACGTCATCCTGCAGTCCATCGGCCGTGAAAATACGAAGGATATCGCCTTCACCATCCACAGAAAGGATCTGGAGGAGGCAGAGAGCGTTCTGAACGAACATAAGGATGTGCTGATGTTCGACCATCTGCAGACGGACAACGCCATCGGCAAGGTGTCCATCGTGGGCGCCGGCCTGATGAGCAACTGCGGTGTGGCCGCCAAGATGTTCGAAGCTCTGTACGAGGCCGGCATCAACATCCAGATGATCAATACATCTGAGATCCGCGTTTCCGTCCTGCTGGATGAGGAGGATGTGAACCGCGCCGTCCGCGCCATCCATGCAAAGTTCTTTGACGAATATTAAGCCCAAAGGGGCACGCTCTTTGCGAGCGTGCCCTTTACCAGTTCAATTGAATGTGTTAAAATACCACAAACGATCTGCCCCGGCGGCAGGATAAGGAGGAACCGTATATGAACGCAATCGTCACTGTTGTTGGCCAGGATAAGGTGGGCATCATCGCCGCCATCTGTATCCTGCTGAGCGAGTATAACGTGAACATTCTGGATATTTCCCAGACCATTCTGCAGGGTGCCTTCACCATGGTCATGGCTGTGGACGTCAGCAAGTCCACAGCCTCCATCGGCGAGCTGGGCACTGCTCTGGCGGAGCTGGGCACGAAGATGGATCTGTCCATCCGCATCCAGCGGGAGGAGATCATCGACGCCAT
>JAFUNB010000038.1 GCA_017482345.1 Oscillibacter sp. | reverse complement strand
TGGATATGCCCGTGTATGAAAATATTTTCGTTGGCCGTGAGATCCGCAAGAACGGTCTCGTGGACAAGAAGGCCGAGATCGAGGAGGCCCAGCGCCTCATCGAGGAGTGCGGCCTGCACGTCTCCCCCAAGGAGACCCTGCGGAACCTGACCGTGGCCCAGTGCCAGCTCATTGAGATCATCAAGGCCATCTCCGTCAACGCCAAGGTCATCGTCATGGACGAGCCCACCGCCGCCATCACCGAGCGCGAGGTGGAGCTGTTGTTCGGACATATCCGCCGCCTGAAGGAAAAGGGCGTCGCCATTATTTACATCTCCCACCGCATGGCGGAGATATTCTCCATCTGCGACCGGGTCAGCGTGTACCGCGACGGCCAGTACATCGGCACCGACGAGACCGCCAATCTGGACGAGGCCAAGCTCATCCGCATGATGGTGGGCCGCGAGATCACCGACGTGTATCCCAAGCTGGAGGCCGAGATCGGCGATGTCATGTTCGAGGCAAAGAACATCGTCCGCGCCGACAACAAGGTCAAGGGCGTCAGCCTCTCCGTCCGCCGCGGCGAGATCTTGGGCATCGGCGGTCTGGTGGGCGCCGGCCGCAGCGAGCTGGTGGAGGGCATCTTCGGCATCCATCCCCTCTCCAGCGGTGAGATCTATGTCAACGGCAAGCAGGTGAAGGTCAACGCGCCGCAGGACATCATCAAAGAGGGCGTGGCCCTCATCACCGAGGACCGGAAGGTCACGGGACTGAACCTCAGCGGCACCGTCAATGACAACATCGCCATGGTGGCCATCAAAAAGCTGCTGAAAAACGGCCTGTACAGCAAGAGCCTGGCTCAGAAGGCCTCCGAGGAGTACGTGGAAAAGCTGAATATCAAAACGCCTTCCGTCAACCAGATCGTCGGCAACCTGTCCGGCGGAAACCAGCAGAAGATCGTTATTGCCAAGTGGCTGCTCAACGAGCCGGATGTCATCATTCTGGACGAGCCCACCCGCGGCATCGACGTGGGCGCCAAGCGCGACATCTATCTGCTGCTGGGCCAGCTGGTGCAGCAGGGCAAGGCCGTCATCATGATCTCCTCGGAGATCCCGGAGCTGATGGGCATCTGCGACCGGATCATGGTCATGTGCGAGGGCAATTACTCCGGTGAGGTCAAGCGCGAGGAGTTCTCTCAGGAGCGCATCATGACGCTGGCCTCCGCCATCAAGGTTTAAAGGAAGGGACACTCATGAAAGAAACGAAACGTACGAAAGGACTCGTCAGCGAGTACTTTATCTTTGTCATTTTCATTGCCCTGGTTGTCATTCTGGCCTGCCTGAAGCCCAGCTTCATCAGCCCCCGCAACCTGGTCAACATCCTCAAGCAGGCCTCCATCAACGGTATTCTGGCTTTCGGTATGATGTTCGTCATCGTGGCCGGCGGCTTTGATATGTCCGTTGGCTCCACGGTGGCCTTCACCGGCATCCTGGCCGCCATGCTGGGCCAGGGCAACTATCCCATCATCGTGCCTCTGGCCGTCGCCATGCTGGCCGGTCTGGCTGTGGGCGTTCTGAACGGCGTGGGCGTTGCCGTGGGCAACCTGCCTCCCTTCATCATGACCCTGGGCACCATGACCGCCGTCCGCGGCCTGGCGCTGCTGATCTCCAACGGCAAGCCGGTCATCGGCATCAGCGCGGAGTATAAGGCCATCGCCGCCTCTTCCGTGTGCGGCATTCCCATGCTGGCCATCTTCCTGGCCGTCATCATCGCCGTCTGCGCCTTTGTGCTGTCCAAGACCGTTTACGGCCGCCGGGTGTACGCCTGCGGCGGTAACCTGCTGGCCGCCAAGGTCTCCGGCATCAACACCACCATGATCCGCATCTCCACCTTTGCCATCGCCGGTCTGCTGGCCGGCCTGAGCGGCTTCCTGATGACCTCCCGTGTCACCATCGGCCAACCCACCGCAGCTGAGAGCTACGAGATGGACGCCATCACCGCCTGCGTGGTGGGCGGCGTGTCCATGTCCGGCGGCGTGGGCAAGCCCTGGGGCGTCGTGGTCGGCTGCCTGCTGATCACCGTCATCGCCAACGGTCTGGACATCATGGGCGTGTCCTCTCACTGGCAGAAGATCGTCAAGGGCCTGATCATCGTTCTGGCCGTTCTCATTGACATCAAGGGTAAGAGCAAGAAGAACTGATTTGGTGTTAAGGGCGGGGCCCAGATCCCTGGTTTCGCCCTTCACATATAGATTTTTAAGGAGGAACATACATGAAGAAGTTTTTTGCAATCCTGCTGACTCTGGCTATGGTTCTGTCCCTGGCTGCCTGCGGCGCCAAGGAAGAGGCTCCCGCCGAGAAGCCCGCTGAGACCCCCGCTGAGACTCCCGTCGAGGCTCCCGCTGAGGACGGCGCTTACAAGATCGCCCTGATCCAGCAGCATCAGACCAACGCTTTCCAGATCGCTGTCACCGAGGGCGCACAGGCCAAGGCTGACGAGCTGGGCGTTGAGCTGACCATCCTGAGCGCCGACCAGGACGCCGCCACTCAGATCAGCCAGATCGAGCAGTGCGTGTCCGAGGGTTTCGACGCCATCCTGTTCGAGCCCGTGGATCCCG
Source organism: Oscillibacter sp. (assembly GCA_017482345.1). Lineage (GTDB taxonomy): Bacteria > Bacillota > Clostridia > Oscillospirales > Oscillospiraceae > Oscillibacter. The sequence goes on along the minus strand of JAFUNB010000038.1, from coordinate 3,642 downwards.
ATGGTCTGCGTGACGCTGCCAAGGCTGCTGCCGACGCCGGTGTCATCATGATCAACGTCGTCGCTTCCTGCACCGATTGGGAGAGCGCCGGCATCTCTGCCGTTTCCTGCGGCAACAACGTCAAGGCTGGCGAGAACGAGATGCAGCACGTTGTCGACCTGCTGGGCGGCAAGGGCAATGTTGCCTTCCTGACCGGCCCCTCCGCCGTGACTGACGCTCTGGATCGTCTGCAGGGCTACCACAACGTCATGGAGAACTATCCCGAGATCGTTGAGGTCGTCGCTCCCGCCGACTGCGAGTGGGATACCGCTAAGGCTCAGGCTACCGTCGAGAGCTGGCTGTCCGCTTATGATCTGGACGCTATCGTCTGCCAGAACGACGGCATGGCCGTTGGCGCAGGCAACGCTGCCGGCGCTAACAGCGGCATCATCATCACCGGCGTTGACGGCACCCCCGACGGCTATGAGGCCATCAAGGACGGCCGTATGACCGGTACCGTCGCTCAGGACGGCGGCATCATGGCTGCCGGCGGTCTGGAAGCTGCTGTCACTCTGCTGGACGGCGGTTCTCTGGAGAACACTCTGATCATCGCTGACAGCGTGTGGATCGACGCCTCCAACGTTGACCAGTACGCCTGATCAAAACAACGGAATGCCTCTTGGCAAACCAACTTAAAGGGATTATAATGAGAAAGGGAAAACGGTCTCCGTTTTCCCTTTCTTTATATCAAAACCGGAGGAATGGGCCATGCTGCGGGTTGTTCTGGCAGACGACGAACACAAAATCATACTGCTGCTGCAGAAGCTGATCCAGTGGGAGCGGCTGGGCTACGAGATCGTGGGCACCGCCGGCAACGGCTTGAGCGCGCTGGAGCTGGTGCGGGAAAAGCAGCCCCACCTGCTGATCACGGACGTGCAGATGCCCGGCTGCAGCGGCATCGAGCTGATCCGGCGGGCCAAGGAACTGCAGCCGGATCTGCACTTTATCATCATCAGCGGCTACCGGAAATTTGAATACGCCCAGAGCGCTCTGAAATACGGCGTGGAGGACTATCTGCTCAAGCCCCTCAAGCAGGAGGAGCTGACCGGCATCCTCCTGCGCCTGAGCGACAAGCTGGGCAAGGAGGCCGCGCTGGAATTCCAGCTGAAAAAGAGCGGCGAGCGCCAGCAAGAGCTGTTAATGGAAGAACTGCGCACCGCGGCGGAGCGTCAGCAGCCCTTCCTGACCGCCCAACAGGCGGAGGCGGGCTATGACTTCCGCTTCGCGGAGGGCGGCGTGTGCTTTGCGGCCCTCATCAAGGCGGACGTGGCTGACGCCGCCCGGAATCAGGATGGTTATCAGGTCATGCTCCGCCACGCGCTGGACATCGTCCGGCGGGAGGTGCGGACATTGACGGAGGTCTACGCCGTGGCCGCCCAGCGGGAGGGCATCGCCGTGCTGCTGCACCTGCCGGAGTATCAGACGGTGGAGGTGAAGCAGTGCTTCACCAAGATCCGCAAGGAGATCGAGCAGCAGAGGGATATGTTCTGGAACATCCGCTGCACAGTTTGCCTTGGCAGTCGGAAGGATCGGCTGGAGGACGCGGGCCTCTCCATGCGGGAGGCCCTGTGGTGCTGCCGTGACCGCTTGTGCCGGGTGCAGTCCTGGCGGGACGCGGAGACGGAGCAGCCAGCCTTTGACCTGCGCTATTCCATGGAGACCGCCCAGAAAAAGCGGCTGCAGGTAGCGGCGGAATGTCTGGACGCGGAGCGCTTCGAGCAGGAGCTGAACGAGAGCTGTGACGCCCTGCTGGATGAGCGGGAGCTGAACGGCCAGATGATGGAGGACTGGTTCCGGCAGGTGCTGGAGGCCGGTCTGTACGGTATGCAGCAAAACGGCAGCGTGGAGGAGCGGTTCGCGGAAAAGCTGGAAGAGAAATTTTGGCTCTGCGCGGACGCCACCGGCGTGCGCCAATTGCTGCTGCAGGAGATCGGCCGGGAGCTGCGAAGACTTGGTGACGAGCGCTCCCAGCGGGAGATGCGCCCCATCACCGAGGCCAAGCGCTATATCCAGCAGCACTACCGGGAGGCCCTGCGGCTGGAGGACGTCAGCAGTGCCGTGGGCTTCAACGCCACGTACTTCTCCACCCTGTTCAAAAAGGAGACGGGCCAGAATTTCACGGACTACCTGACGGAGCTGCGGATCAACAAGGCCAAGGAGCTGCTCAGCGGAGACAAGGTCTCTGTGCAGGATGTGGCGGAGCTGGTGGGATACAGCGATTTGAAGTATTTTTCCCGCCTGTTCAAAAAGACCACCGGCGTCAGTCCGTCGGACTATAAAAAGCTGTACAAGTAAGTAGGTGAGACTATGTGGCCGTGGACCGGTTGGAAATTACAAAGAGCACTTCGCCGCTACCGGAATGACCGGGATCTGGAGGTCGTTCTGCAGATGGATTGGAGCGGCAACGGGATGCTGGATACCTTCTTCTCCGATGTGGAGGAGCGTCTGCACGGCGAGGAGATCACCAAGCTTCGCCAGAAGCAGGCGGAGTATCTGGCGCTGCAGAACCAGATCAACCCCCATTTCCTGTATAACGCGCTGGAGGCCATCCGGACGGACGCCCTGCTGGCGGACTGTGAGGACATCGCCGAGACCACGGAGGCTCTGGCCACCTTTTTCCGCTATACCATCTCCAACGTGAAGGAGTATGTGACGTTCTCCGACGAGCTGGACAACGCGGAGAACTATTTCACCGTCCAGCGCTGCCGCTTCGGCGACAAGATCTCCATGGAGCTGGAGCTTGAGAACGAAAAACTGCTGGAGGCCCGGATGCCCAAACTCATCCTGCAGCCTCTGGTGGAAAACGCCGTGGCCCACGGCCTGGAGGGCAAGCTGGGCCCGGGCACCGTCCGGATCATCGTGGAAAACAGCGACCGGACGCTGTTCCTGCGGGTGCGGGACGACGGCGTGGGCATTCCGGACGAGCGGGTGCGGCAGCTGAACGAGCAGTTCGCCGGCGACACCGGCGCACCCACCGGACAGCAGAAGGGCGGCATCGCCCTGCGCAACGTCAACAGCCGCATCCGGCTGATGTTCGGCGAGAACTACGGCCTGCGCATTTTCAGCGCGGCAGGCATCGGCACGGAGTGCTGCGTCACGCTGCCGCTGCTGTTCCGGGAGGATGAGCAGGTATGAGAGAAGAGCTGATCCGCGTGGAGCACGGCTGCTTCCAGCATGAGGAGCTGGAATATCACTTTGATATCTCCGTCTCCCGGGGCGAGTGCATCGGCGTCTACGTGGACGACCATATGACCTCCGGCACGGCGTATCTGGATGCCTTCAAGGGGATCTCCCGCATGAAGCATGGAAAGGCCTTTTCCTGTGGAAGCCGGGTCAGCTGGCCGGCGCTGGAGCGCTGGATCCAGCAAAAGAGCATGATCGTGGACAAGCACCGGTTTGACTCCCGGGAATTGACCGTTTGGGACTTTGTACTGGCGTTGGGGAAAACCGTCGAACGGGAGGAGCAGCGCTCTGTGGAGGCCCGGCTGGCAAGCCCGGAGGCTGCCGCGGCGGCGCGGCAGATGGGACTGGAGCTGTCCATGGATCTGAGTTTGGCGGAGGTGTCCATGCTGGATTACTACCGCCTGTGCGTCTTCCGGGTCT
>JAFUNB010000037.1 GCA_017482345.1 Oscillibacter sp. | reverse complement strand
TGGGCCGGGCCATGACCGACCTGCAGCGGATGAACGGCGAGATCGAGCCGCCGGAGACTGTGGGCGACGAGACTGTATTCACTGGCGCCGCGCCGGTGGCGGCCATGCGGAACTACGCCCGGGAGGTCACAGCCTATACCCGGGGCCGGGGTCGGCTCAGCTGTGTCCTGCGGGGCTATGCACCCTGCGCTCAGCAGGCAGAGGTGGTGGAGACTATCGGTTACGATCCGGAGCGGGACGTGGACAACACGCCGGACAGCGTGTTCTGCGGTCACGGCGCCGGCTATACGGTGAAGTGGGATGAGGTGCCCGCTATGGCCCATGTGGACAGCGGTCTGAGGCTGGGCCGGGAACAGGCGGAGGAAGAAAAGGCGCCCGTCCGCCGGGCTGTCCGCTCTTATGCAGGAACCATTGAGCAGGACAAAGAGCTGCAGGCGATTTTTGAACGGACCTACGGCCCCGTGAAGCAGCGCACCCCACAATCGGGCGGCGCACCGCGGCGCACCATTATGGAGCCGGCAGAGAAACGACCCATCCGGCAGCAGCACACGGGACCGGAATACCTGCTGGTGGACGGCTACAACATCATCTTCGCGTGGGACGAGCTGAAGGCGGTGGCGCAGGACAATCTGGACGCCGCCCGCAAGCAGCTGTGCGACCTGCTGAGCAATTATCAGGGCTTCAGGAAATGCGTGGTCATCGTGGTGTTCGACGCCTATAAGGTCAAAGGCGGTCTTGGCAGCGTGGAGAAGTACCACAACATCCACGTAGTCTATACCAAGGAGGCCGAGACGGCGGACGCCTATATCGAGCGGGCCACCTATGAGATCGGCCGGAAGCACAGGGTAAAGGTGGCCACCTCCGACGGCCCGGAGCAGCTGATCATTCTGGGTCACGGTGCGCTCCGTCTGTCTGCCAGCGCCTTCCGGGCGGAGGTAGACGAGACCCTGCGGCAGATCGCCGCCACGCTGGACCGGAACAACCAGGCCGGGAAGACCGGCGCTGTGAGAGCCGCGATGGAAAAGGCGCGGGACGGCAAGGAGGACGAAGTATGATTCTTTCCATTCTGTTGGGCGGCGCCGTGGCGTGTGCCTGTGTGGCAGTCCGCTGGCGGCTGGACCGGCCGGAGCGGCAGGACAGCGAGCATTTTGGCGGCCGGGTGAAGCTGACCGCTCTGCGGAACTGCGGCTCCGCCTTCGGACTTCTGCGCCTGACGGCAAACCAGCTGTCCGTCCTGTCGGCGGCACTTCTGGCCTGGAGCCTGACGCTGTGGCGGGAGAGCCGTATTGGCTGCGCACTGGTACTGGGCGGCGGCTTGAGTAACCTGTGGGAGCGGGTGATGCACGGCAGCGTGTTTGATTACCTTCAGTTCCCCAAAGCGCCGGAAAAGGTGCGGCGGTATGTGTTCAATCTGGCGGATCTGGCCATTTTCTTCGGCGTCATCGCCGTTGTGCTGGGCGGCCGCAAAAAGAAGCACTGAAACAAAAAACAGACGCCGGAAGGCGTCTGTTTTGCTTATGCGGTGACTCGCTTCAGCAGGGCGGCGGTCTGTTCCAGTGCGTCCATCAGGGGGATGGTGTAGTCCTCCTGTTCGATGCTCAGGGGGCCGTCGTAACCCGCTTCCCGGAGAGTCAGCACGAACTGCCGCCACCAGGCCTCGTCGTGGCCGCTGCCGGGGGTGACGAAGTTCCAGGAACGGGTGGCGAATTCCAGCACGCCCTTGGTGTCCAGCATGGTGCCGGTGCCGGCAGCTGCCTCCGTGCGCACATCCTTGATGTGGACGTGATAAATGCAGTCGGCCAGGGCGCGGGTCATGGCCAGCGGATCGGCGCCCATCCAGAACAGATGGCTGGGATCCATGTTGACGCCGATGATGTCGCCCACTTCACCCCGCAGACGGCGCAGGTTTTCTACGTTGTTCACCAGCTGCCAGCCATGGAACTCCAGAGCGATGCGCTCCACGCCGTGATCGGCGGCCCGGCGGGCCAGCTCTTTCCAGACGGGGATGGCGGTGTCCCACTGGTAGCGGAGAATGTCCGCCGTCTCGGGAGGCCAGGAGGTCACGACCCAGGTGGGGGTGCGGTCCTCGGCACAGCCGCCGGGCAAACCGCTCATCATGACCACTGTCTTCAAACCCAACTGCTCAGCCAGCTGGAAGGTGCCGGCGGCCACAGCCCGGTCTTTCGCGCCCTTTTCACCGGGGAACAGGGGGTTGCCGGAGCAGTTGAGGGCGGAGATGGTGAGATCGTTTGCCGCCAGCGTGTCCAGCAGCTCTGTCCGCTTTCCAGCGTCGGCGGTGAGTGCGTTCAGGTCGATATGGGGCGCGGGGGACCAGTTGCCGCAGCCCAGCTCCACCTGCTCCAGTCTAAGGCGTTTGCAAACGGCGGCCGCTTCCCGCAGCGGCAGATGGGCCAGACTGTCCGTGACCATTCCCAGTTTCATGAGGGTGTCCTCCTGTTGCTTTTTTCTCAGCATAGCACAGGCGGAAAAGAAAATCCAGAGGTTCTCCTTGACGGAGGCGGCGGGGGAGGAGTATGGTTATGGCAGGGACAAATGGTCCCACAATCTGAAACATACGGAGGAATACCCATGGGCTGCTTTTACTGCGATGCGCATCACGAGGGCCGCGAGGCTATCATGTTTTATGTGGGCGAGATGAAGGCCTCTACCCTGTATCTGTTCAAGGACCAGGCTCATCTGGGCCGCTGCGTGCTGGCGCTGAAGGACCACAAGAAGGAGCTGTGCGAGTGCGGCGCTCAGGAGCTGGTTGACTTTGCTGACGATCTGGCAAAGGCTTCCGGTGCTGTCAAGGAGATCTGGGGCTGCACCAAGCTGAATCTGGCCTCCTTCGGCGACTCCAACCCCCATCTGCACTTCCACATCGTGCCCAAGTATGAGGGTGGCTTTGAGTTCGGCGGTAACTTTACCATCACCAATCCCAATCCCGTTCATCTCAGCGACGCCGAGTATGCCGGCATGATCGCTGCTTTGAAAGAAAAACTGGGCATCTAAACGTTTAGCTTCCAAAGTGCGGCAGAAATGCCGCACTTTTTTAATTTCGTCAGAATGTAGAAATTTGCGCTTTCCCCTTTTAAATCGATTGCGGGTGTGATAAAGTGATACGCGGTGAGAATTGGTCCTTTTCAAAGAAAGGTGGTAAATACAATATGAGAAAAACGAAAATCGTCTGTACACTGGGTCCCGCAACCGATAAGGAAGGCGTTCTGCGCGGCATGCTGAAGGCCGGCATGAATGTGGCCCGCTTCAACTTCTCCCACGGCGACCACGCCGGCCACAAGGAGCGTCTGGACGCTCTGAAGGCCTTGCGGGAGGAGATGGATCTGCCTGTGGCCACCATGCTGGACACGAAGGGTCCCGAGGTCCGCCTGAAGTCCTTCAAGAACGGCCCTGTGGAGCTGAAGGAGGGTACGGAGTTTGTCCTGCATACCGATCAGGTGGAGGGCGACGAGACCAAGTGTTCCATTACCTATAACGATCTGCCCGGAGACGTGAAGCCCGGCGACACCATCCTGCTGGACGATGGTCTGGTGCGCATGACCGTGCTGGAGACCACCGACACCACCATCCGCTGCAAGGTGCTCAACAGCGGCATGATGAAGAACAACAAGGGCGTCAACATCCCCGGCGTCCGTCTGTCCATGCCCTATGTCAGCCAGCGTGACCGGGATGATATCCGCTTCGGTATCGAGCAGGGCTTCGACTTTATTGCCGCCAGCTTTGTCCGCACTGCCGCCGATGTCCGCGAGCTGCGCCAGATCCTGGATCAGGCCGGTTCCCACATCCGAATCATCGCCAAGATCGAAAACCGTGAGGGCGTCAACAACCTGGCCGATATTCTGGCTGTGGCTGACGGTATCATGGTGGCCCGCGGCGATATGGGCGTTGAGATCGACTTCACGGAGATCCCCATGATTCAGAAGGATATGATCGCCAAGTGCGTGGCCGCCGGCAAGCCGGTCATCACCGCCACCCAGATGCTGGAGTCCATGATCGAAAATCCCCGCCCCACCCGTGCGGAGATCACCGACGTGGCCAACGCCATCTACGACGGCACGTCCGCTATTATGCTCTCCGGCGAGACTGCCGCAGGCGCCTACCCTGTGGAGGCTGTGCAGACCATGCACGCCATCGCCGTGCAGACCGAGGCCAATGTGGACCACTCCAAGACTATGAAGTTCAAGAGCAAGAAGGAGCGCCTGTCCATTTCCGCCGCTATGGCCCACGCCGCCTGCACCACTGCTGTGGACATCGGCGCCGACGCCATTCTCAGCGTCAGCCAGCGCGGTATCACCGCTCAGATGGTCAGCCGTTTCCGCCCCAAGACCACGGTTGTGGCGCTGCTGTTGGATGAGCAGGTCCGCCGCCAGATGAGTCTGTATTGGGGCGTTGAGGCTGTGATGATGCCCCGCGCCAAGAACTCTGACGAACTGGTGGATCTGGCTGTGGAGGCCGCGGAAAAGGCCGGTATCGTCCAGAAGGGCGACCTGGTGGTCGTCACCGCCGGTGTGCCGGTGGGTATTGCCGGTACCACCAACATGATCCGCGTCAAGCAGGTGGGCGGCTCTCTCATCAACGCCATGGGCGTCGGTGACCTGAAGGCCAGCGGCCGCCTGTGCGTCTGCCGCACGATCGAGGATATCCAGGAAAAATTTCAGGACGGCGATGTTCTGGTGGTGCCCTACACCACCAATGAGATGCTGCCCTGGATCCGCAAGGCTGCCGCCATCATCACTGAGGAGGCCAGCCGGGACTGCCACACCGCAACGGTGGGTCTGGCGCTGGAGAAACCCGTGATCATTGCAGCTGTGGATGCAAGCCGCCGTCTGCAGGACGGTGTCCGCGTCAGCGTGGACTGCAGCCGCGGCGTTGTGCAGACCATGCCCAACTGAATCTTACAATAAATAAACAGGAGCTCCGACCAACCGGTCGGAGCTCCTGTTATGTTTGTTATATGCCAAGAATGGAGGAGGCGATCTCGAAATAGATCAGCAGGGACAGGGCGTCTACGATGGTGGTGATGAAGGGGGAGGCCATGACCGCCGGGTCAAAGCCGATCTTTTCCGCCAAAATCGGCATGGCACAGCCCACCAGCTTGGCGCACAGCACCGTGCAGACCAGCGTGGCGCAGACCACGAGAGCCACCCAGACGGTGACGTCGGGGTTGTTCAGCAGCATGCGGTCCACCAGCATCATTTTGATGAAGTTGGCGCCGGCCAGACAGACACCGCAGCACAGGGACACCCGCAGTTCTTTCCACAGGACGTGGAACAGATCGGAGAAGCGGACCTCGTCCAGCGACAGAGCGCGGATGACGGCCGTGGAGGCCTGGGTGCCGCTGTTGCCGCCGGTACCGGACAGCATGGGGATGAAGCTGGTCAGAATGGCGCAGGACATAAGGGCGGATTCAAAGTGCGTCAGAATGATGCCGGTAAAGGTGGCGGACAGCATCAGCATCAGCAGCCAGGGTGTGCGGGCCTTCCAGGTCTCAAAGACGCCGGTTTTCAGATAGGGCTTGTCGGAGGGCAGCATAGCCGCCATCTTTTCGAAGTCCTCGGTGGTCTCTTCTTCGATAACGTCCATGGCGTCGTCCACCGTGACGATACCCACCAGACGGTTTTCGGTATCTACAACGGGCAGAGCCAGGAAGTCGTACTTGCTCAGAGCCTGGGCAGTGGTCTCCTGGTCGTCCAGCGTCTGGACGGCGATGAGACTCTTTTCCATGATCTCACCGATGATATCGTCCTCCTCCGCCAGCAGCAGGCGGCGAATGGACAGGTAGCCGATCAGATGGCGGCGCTCATCGATGACATAGCAGACGTTGATGGTCTCCTTGTCGGGAGCGGTGCGGCGGATACGCTTTAAGGCGTCCTCCACCGTCATATTCTCCTTCAGATCCACAAACTCCGTGGTCATGATGCTGCCGGCGGAGTCCTCGGGATACTTCAGGATCTCGTTGATGCTCTTGCGGGTATCGGGATCGGTGTGCTTCAGGATGCGGGTGACCACGTTGGCGGGCATTTCTTCCACCAGGTCAACGGCGTCGTCCAGATACAACTCGTCCAGAACTTCCTTCAGCTCGGCGTTGGAGAAACCCTGAATCAGCATCTGCTGCTGATCGGATTCCAGCTCCACGAATACCTCTGCGGCCAGCTCCTTGGGCAGCAGACGGAACAACAGGGGGATCTGATCGTTATTCAGATCGCCGAACAGTATACCGATATCCGGAGCCTCCAGCGGGGACAGGAGGTCACGCAGGTCTGCATACTGTTTTCGGGAAAGCAGTTCCTCAACCGTTTCCAGAATGTCGTCCAGACGTTCTTCCACGTTTTCCATATCCTCGTATACGTCTTCGTATACGTCTTCGATCATTTCTTCCAGTTCCTGATCAGTCATGTTTTCTGCCATGGTGCAGACCTCCTTTCCTTTGGTCGGTCGGGCAAAATAAAAAAATCCCCAATCGTCCCGTCCGGTCGATCAGAGAAAATACCCCCTTGGCTTCTGCCGGAAAACCACAGTTTTCCGCTTACCGTTCAAGCTTTAGCGTCACAAGGCGGTGAAATCGCATTAGATGATACCTTCGTGTTCGATATCGCCTGTTCAAACCCTCTCATGATGTCTCCATCACTCTGCGGCAGCGATCCATATCCCTGTGGTAGCCTTACCTACCGGACCATGTTCAGTTTTGCTCACTGTGTTTATATTATGCCAAAAAAAACGTGCTGTCAAGGCGCAGAGGATGGGCGGAAAGGAATTTTCTGAACCGAAAATGACTTGTGGGGCATGGCGCTCCGTGATATAATATGATATTCCGAAAAAATTGCGTTTTTGCGTGCGGGAGGGGCAAATATGGGAATTCATGACGGCCACCGGGAGAAGATGCGCCAGCGGTTTTTGAAGGGCGGACTGGAGAATTTTGCCGACCATGAAGCGCTGGAGCTGCTGCTGTATTACGCCATCCCCCGGCGGGACACCAACCCCATCGCCCACGCGCTGATGGAGCGGTACGGCTCCCTGTCTGCGGTGCTGGCGGCACCGGCGGACGACCTGAAAAAGGTGGAGGGTATCGGCGAGAGCGCGGCCGTGCTGTTGAAGCTGGTGCCCCAGCTGACGCAGAAGGCGCGGCTGGCTGAGGCGGAGCGGGTGCTGAACTCCTCGGACCGGGCCGGCGCATATCTGCTGGATCTGTTCTCCGGCCAGACGCATGAGGTGGTCTATGTGCTGTGTCTGGACCGAAAGGGAAAGCTCATCACCCACAAGCGGCTGGGGGAGGGCGGTATTTCCTCCGCGGGACTGGATATCCGGAAACTGGTGGAGTGTGCCATTCTATCCTCCGCCAGCGCAGTCATTCTGGCCCACAACCACCCCAGCGGCATCGCCCTGCCCTCCAACGACGATTTTGCCGCCACAGACCGGGCCAGAGTGGC
>JAFUNB010000036.1 GCA_017482345.1 Oscillibacter sp. | reverse complement strand
TCTTGGGGACCTTCATATAGCCCAGCTCCGTGGAGACCTTCATCATGTTCTCCATGCTGCGGCCGGTGACGGCCACCTTGCGGCCGCACTGGGCGGCGGCGTCCAGCACCTGCTGGATGCGGTGGACGTTGGAGGCGAAGGTGGTGACGATGATGCGCTCCTCACAGTGCTGGAACTGGCGGGTGAAGGTGGCGCCCACCACCTTTTCAGAGGGGGTGAAGCCGGGACGCTCCACGTTGGTGGAGTCGGCGCACAGGCACAGAACGCCCTCCTTGCCCAGCTCGCCGAAGCGGGCCAGATCGATGACCTCGCCGTCGATGGGGGTGGAGTCGATCTTGAAGTCGCCGGTGTGGACAACGGCGCCCATCTTCGTGTGGATGGCGAAGGCCACGGAGTCGGCAATGGAATGGTTCACATGGATGAACTCCACGGTGAACTTGCCGGCGCGGACGCTCTTGCCCGGCTCCACGGTAATGAGCTTTGTGCTCTTCACTAGACCGTGCTCTTCCAGCTTCAGCTTGATGAGACCGGCGGTGAAGCGGGTGCAATAAATGGGCATGTTCACCTGCTTGAGCACGTAGGGGATGGCACCCACATGGTCCTCGTGGCCGTGGGTGATGAACAGGCCGCGGATGCGGGACTTGTTCTTGATGAGATATGTGACATCGGGAATGATGCAGTCGATGCCGTACATATCGTCCCCGGGGAAGGCCATGCCGCAGTCCACGACGATGATCTCGCCGCCGTACTCATACGCGGTCATGTTCTTGCCAATCTCGTTCAGGCCGCCTAAGGGGATGATTTTCAGTTTTTCTGCCATAGACAAAAATGCTCCTTTTGCTTTTCAAAGATATGTAGCAGATCTCCCGAATGTGCAGAATCAGGCCCAACAGACCGCTTGTGCGCAAAAACAGGCGCAACAATAAAAGGCGGCCGCATCCTGCCCGGCCCCGTTTCGCCGGCAGGGGAGAGGTAACGTCCCGACTGCATGTCTCAATATGGGAGATATGAATCTATTTGACCGGCGGAGCGCACCGTCCGCCCGGTGAAATACAGTAGAAAGCGGAGAGCCCAGCTGTCTCTCGACGCAAAATCTAATATAGTATAGCACGGGAGGGACCATTTGTATACATTTTTCTTTCGACGGTTTCAGAATGTTCAAAAAATGTATCCACGAAATGGACAGCTGTGCACAAAAGGGACGAAAAGCGCCGGCGGCGCGGCTTTTTCTTGATTTTCCACCCAGCCTCCATTGAAAAGCGGAGGAAAAACTGCTATACTATTACAATCTATCAGTATGCATATTTCACATCAGTATCCGGACAAAGGAGACTTTGAAATGAGTAATAAAAAACTCTCCCGTTTGCTGGAACCCAATTTGCAGCTGTACTTCCTGTGCATGGCGCTGTTCTGCATCGCCACGGCGGCGGTCAGTCCCCTGCTGGCTGTGGGTGAAGGCATTGTTACGGCTGCGCTGTACATTTATTTCACCAAGGCCAATAAAAAGCGCCGTCAGGGTGTCCTGCAGTACATCGACAACCTGACCGGCAGTGTGGATACCGCCAGTAAATCCACGCTCATCAACTCCCCCCTGCCCATTATGGTGTTCCGTCCGGACACCGGCGAGGTCATCTGGAGCAACGAAAACTTCCTCCAGCTGGCCGGCGTGCGGGAGCATCTGTTTGAGATGAAGGTGGATGACGCGGTGCCGGATTTCCCCACCCACTGGCTGCTGGAGGGTAAGCAGGAGTGTCCGGAGCGAGTGTTCATGAACAACCGCCGCTTCCGGGTGTACGGCAGTCTGGTACGGGCCAAGGGCCGCGGAGCCGACCAGAATCTGGTGGCCACCACCTACTGGGTGGATACCACGGAGGCTGACGAGCTGAAGGAGAAGTACACCGCCACCCGTCCGGTCATGGCCATCATGATGATCGACAACTATGACGATCTGATGAAGGCCTGCATGGACACCCAGCGCAGCGCCGTCATCGCCCAGATCGACGAAAAGCTCAGCGCCTGGGCCGGCGTGTCCGGCGGCCCGCTGCTGAAGACCGAGCGGGACCATTACCTGTTCATCTTCGAGGAGCAGTATTACAGCCACTTTGTGGAGGACCGCTTCTCTGTTCTGGATGCCATCCGGGATATCAAGGTGGTGGAGGGCGTGCATCCCACGCTGTCCATCGGCATCGGCAAGGACGCGGAATCCATGGCCGAGCTGCATAAAAACGCCAACCTCTCTCTGGAGATGGCCCTCAGCCGCGGCGGCGACCAGGCGGTTGTCCGCAACCATGTGGACTTCGAGTTCTACGGCGGCCGTGCCAAGACCACGGAGAAGCGCACGAAGGTCAAGTCCCGCGTCATGGCCAACGCCCTCAGCGAGCTGATCGCCGACGCCACGGAGATCTATGTCATGGGCCACAGCCACGCGGACATGGACGCCGTGGGTGCCGCAGCCGGTCTGTGCTGTGCTGCACGCAAGCGGGGCAAGCGGGCCCAGATCGTCATCGACCAGGACCGCAACGCCGCAAAAGCGCTGCTGAACAAGCTGAAAGGCCTGCCGGAATATGAGAATGTGTTTATCTCAGGCAACGACGCCTTCCTGAAGATGCAGCCCGGCGCGCTGCTGATCGTGGTGGACACCAACCGCCCCGATCTGGTGGAGAGCCAGCAGGTGCTGGACGCCTGCAACCGTGTGGCCGTTATCGACCACCACCGCCGCGCCGCCAGCTATATCGAAAACGCGGCCTTCAGCTTCCACGAGCCCTACGCGTCCTCCGCGTCCGAGCTGGTGACGGAGCTGCTGCAGTATCTGGTGGAGCCCTCCGATCTGCTGCGTGAGGAGGCGGAGAGCCTTCTGGCCGGTATCGTGCTGGACACCAAGCATTTCGCCCTCCGCACCGGAGGCCGCACCTTTGAGGCGGCGGCCTTCCTGCGCCGCGCCGGCGCGGACACCACCGATGTCCAGCGCCTGTTCCAGAACAACCTCAGCGAGATGGTCACCCGCTACAGCATCATCCGTCAGGCGGAGATGTACCGGGACGACATCGCCATCGCCGCCATCCCTGAGGACGGGGTGGACCGTGTGGCAGCCGCACAGGCGGCGGATGAGCTGTTGAACCTGAAGGGTGTGCGCGCCTCCTTTGTCCTGTTCCGAAACGGCGAGGGTGTGCAGATGTCTGCCCGTTCTCTGGGCGAGATCAACGTGCAGGTCATTCTGGAGGCCCTGGGCGGCGGCGGAAACGCTGCTACTGCCGGCGGCTTCGTGGCCAATGCCGATGCGCTGGACGTGCGGGAGCAGCTGTGCCAGGCCATCGACGACTATTTTGCAAACTAACCGATAAAAGGAGAAGATACCCATGAAAGTGATTTTACAGCAGGACGTGAAGGGCCAGGGTAAGAAGGGCCAGATGGTGGAGGTTTCCGAGGGCTATGCCCGCAACTTCCTCCTGCCCCGCAAGCTGGCCATCCTGGCAACCGCTGACGCCATCAACACCATGAACCTGAAGGAGAAGGCCCGCAAGGCCGAAGAGGCCCGCCAGAAGGCTGAGGCTGAGGAGATCGCCAAGAAGCTGAAGGACTGCAAGGTCCAGCTGACTGCCAAGGCCGGCAACGGCGGCCGTCTGTTCGGCGCTGTGACCACCAAGGAGATCTCCGAGGGTCTGAAAAAGCAGTATTCCATCGACATCCCCAAGCAGAAGCTGGTGCTGGAGGAGCCCATCAAGGCCTTCGGCACCTATCAGGTCAAGGCAAAGCTGGGCTTTGAGATCAGCGGCCAGGTCACCGTGACCGTCACCGAGGCCTGATCCCCCGATTTTCCTGAAACGAACCCCTGAAAACCAACGGAGGTGAACCTGCATGGCAAATGAAGATCTGCTGCTGCGGCAGATGCCCCATTCTCTGGAGGGCGAGCAGGCAGTTCTCGGCTCGATGCTCATCGATTCTGAGTGTGTGAAGGACGTGATGGACAAACTGCGCCCGTCGGACTTCTATCTGCGCCAGAACCGGGAGATTTTCGAGACCATCTATACCATGTTCACCTATGCCCGCCCCATTGACGGCATCACCGTCTGTGAGGAGATGCAGAAGGCGGGCACCTACGACGAAAATACCACCCGCTCTTACTTGGCCCAGCTGATGGAGATCACCCCCACCAGCGCCAACGTCATGGAGTATGTGGCTATCGTGCGGGACAAGGCGCTGCTGCGGGGCGTGGCCCAGGCCGCGTCCGAGATCACGGCCCTGGTCCAGGAGGGTATCGGCGAGGCCGGCGATATCCTGGAGATGGCGGAGCAGAAGGTCTACGCTGTCCGCCGCGGCCAGGGTGCCCAGCAGATGGTGCCCCTGCGCCAGGTGCTGCCGGATGTGCTGGACCGCCTGAGCGAGATGAGCGAGAGCGAAAACCACCTGCCGGGCCTGTCCACCGGCCTGTCCGCCGTGGACCAGAAGATCACCGGTTTGAACAAGTCCGACCTGATCCTGCTGGCCGCCCGTCCCGGTATGGGTAAGACGTCCTTCGCCCTGAACATCGCCCTGAACGTGGCCAAGAGCACCCAGAAGACCGTTGCCGTGTTCTCCCTGGAAATGTCCCGGGAGCAGCTGGCCATGCGCCTGCTGTCCTCCGAGGCCTGCGTAGAGAACAACCGGTTGAAGACCGGCTACCTGCGGGAAACGGACTGGGAGAAGATCGCCGGCGCCGCAACTACTCTGACCAAAGTGGATATCCGCATCGACGACAACCCCATGCTCTCCGTGGCAGATATGAACGCCAAGTGTCGCCGGCTGGACAATCTGGGCCTTGTGGTCATCGACTATCTGCAGTTGATGACCTCTGCCGGAGGCAAGGGCGGCGGTGGCGAAAGCCGCCAGCAGGTGGTGTCCGATATGTCCCGTATGCTGAAGATCATGGCCAAGGAGCTGGATATCCCCGTCATCTGCCTGAGCCAGCTGTCCCGTGCCAACGAAAAGCGCGACGACAAGCGGCCCATGCTGTCTGACCTGCGAGAGTCCGGCGCCATCGAGCAGGACGCCGATATCGTCCTGTTCCTGTACCGTGACGACTACTATAACGAAGACTCCGAAAAGCACAACATTGCCGAGTGTATCGTGGCAAAGAACCGCCACGGCGAGACCGGCAAGGTGGAGCTGCGTTGGATGCCGGAGTATACCACCTTCGCCACGCTGGATAACCGCTATGGCGATGATGAGTGATCTGCCCGGAGTAAGGCGCGCGCTGGAGGACATGGGTGGCGGCGTCCGTCCGACACCGGTGCTGGCCGCTGTGTCCGGCGGACTGGACTCCATGTGCCTGCTGCACCTGCTCTCCACTTGGGGACGGGAGCGGAATCTGGCGGTGACAGCCGCCCACTTCAATCACCAGCTGCGTGAAACCGCCGGCCGGGACGAGGAATTTGTCCAGGCCTGGTGCGAACAACACGAAATTCCCTTTGTCTCCGGCCGCGGCGATGTGAGAGCCGCGGCGAAGCGGGAGGGCCTCACCATCGAGGAGGCTGCCCGGGAACTGCGCTATGCCTTTCTGGCGGAGCAGAAGAAGGTGCTGGGCTGCACCTTCGTGCTGACAGCCCACCACGCCGACGATAACGCCGAGACCATGCTGCTGAACCTCCTGCGGGGGACGGGGCTGCGGGGCCTTTCCGGGATCCCCGACAGCCGGGAGGGCATTGTGCGGCCTCTGCTGCAGGTGACCCGCAGCCAGCTGGAGGCGTATGCAAAGGAACACAGCATCCCCCATGTGGAGGATGAGACCAATGAGCAGGATGACGCGGCGCGGAATGTGCTGCGGCACCATGTGCTGCCGGTTTTGCGGCAGCTGAACCCCAAAGCGGTGGAAAATATGTCCCGCACCGCCCAATTGCTGGCGGAGGACGAGCGGACGCTGGAGCGTATGACCGGCCAACTGCTGCGCCACGCAAAGGTGGAGCCGGGATGCGCCGCATATCTGCCGGTGCAGGTCTGCGGGGAGTATCCCAAAGCCATTGTGGGCCGGGCGCTATGGGGATTGATGATCTCCGTCAGCGGCCACCGCAAAGACATCTCCGCCGCCCATGTGGAGGCGGCCGCGGCCCTTCTGCGGAAGGAGCCGGGGCAGGAGATCTCTCTGCCCTACGATATGGTGGCCCGCCGGGAGGCGGAGGGCCTGTCTATTTGCCGCCGGACCCGCCTGAGCGAGACCGAATTGCCGCCGGAAAAACCGGTACGCTGGGGCGAGCATACCCTGACGTTGTTGGACCACCCGGAGGGCGAGGGTATTGCCCTGCGGGCGGATGGGCAGATCACGGTGTCCCCCTGTGTTCCCGGTGACCGGCTGACATTGCCGGGCGCCAACGGCAGCCGCAGCGTGAAGCGGCTGTGTATCGACAAAAAAATTTCTCTGGCGGAGCGAGACCGCCTGCCGGCCATTTATGTGGACGGCTGCCTGGCTGCTGTGTGGCGGTTGGGCGTGGATCAGGAATTCCTGCCGGAAGAAAATGGAGCCTTCCGGTTCATTCAAATTACAAAAGATTCAGAGGAGAAAGCATTATGAGAAGCGAGATGGAGCGCGATATTCTGAAAGTCCTGGTAACCGAGGAAGAGCTGAAGGCCCGTGTTGCCGAGATGGGCGTCGAGCTGTATGAAAAGTTCGAGGGCAAGAACCCCCTGTTCCTGGGCGTGCTGAAGGGATCCTTCGTGTTTGTGGCGGATCTGGTTCGTGCATGCCAGCTGAAGAGCGATATTGAATTCATCGCCGTCAGCTCCTATGCCAACGCCACTTCGTCCTCCGGCCGGGTCAAGATCAACTATGACCTGCAGCAGGACATCACCGGCCGCCATCTGATCATCGTGGAGGATATTCTGGACTCCGGCAATACCCTGGCCTTCCTGAAGGAGTACTTCATGACCAAGGGCGCCGCCTCTATTACCATCGTGACTCTGTTGGATAAGCCCTCCCGCCGCCAGAAGGCTGTGTATCCCGATCTGGCCGGCTTTGAAGTTCCTGATGAATTCGTAGTTGGCTACGGCCTGGACTATGCCCAGCAGTACCGCAATGTGCCTTACATCGGCGTGCTGAAGCCGGAGGTCTATTCTCACAAATAATCGATTTCCCCACATCCAAAGGAGGATGGTTCGTGACGAAGAAAAACCGAATGCCGGGAATGAGCTTTGCGCTGCTCATCCTGGTCATGATGATGTGCGTCAACTGGCTGTGGCAGACGGAAAACCAGAACCAGCTGGAGTACGCACAGGTGTACCAGCTGTTCCAGCAGGAGAAGGTGGAGTCCTTCACCATTAATGAGAACTATGTGCTGACCATGACATTGCGCAGCGAGGTGAACGGCTCCACGTCCGCCCGCTATCAGCTCCATGACTTTGACCTGTTCTACGATCAGCTGGATCCGCTGGTGAAGGAGCAGGCGGCCAAGGGGATCATCAAGACCTATGACTATCCGCCTCCGGAGTCTGAAAACTGGTTTGAGATCATTTTCCCCTGGGCCATGACTGCCCTCATCATCGTGCTGATGTTTTACATGATGTTCCTGCGCGGTCAGGGCGGAGGCATGGGCGGCGACCGTATGGCCAAGTTCGGCAATGCCCGCACCCGTACGCTGTCTGAGAAGGATAAAAAGGTCACCTTCCGGGATGTGGCTGGCGCTGACGAGGAAAAGGAAGAGCTGCAGGAGATCGTGGAGTTCATGCGGGAACCCCAGAAGTATACGACTCTGGGTGCCCGTATCCCCAAGGGTGTGCTGCTGGTTGGCCCTCCGGGCACCGGCAAGACCCTGCTGGCCAAGGCTGTGGCCGGCGAGGCCGGTGTGGGATTCCTGTCCATTTCCGGCTCTGACTTTGTGGAGCTGTATGTGGGCGTCGGCGCAAGTCGTGTCCGCGATCTGTTTGAGCAGGCCAAGAAGACTTCCCCCACCATCGTGTTTATCGACG
>JAFUNB010000035.1 GCA_017482345.1 Oscillibacter sp. | reverse complement strand
GTTTTACAACCCTCAGCACGAGTATACCAAGCGACTGATCGCCGCCATCCCCACCCGAAATAAGCGGAAGGAGGAGTGCTGATGAGCAACGATCTGGTACTGTCTTTTTCCCATGTGACCAGCGGCTACCGCGAGGGAGGCCGCTTCCGCAAGGGCACCTATCATGAGGTGCTCCATGACGTGACCTTTGACGTTCACCACGGCGAGATCCTGGGTCTGGTGGGCGAGTCCGGAACCGGCAAATCCACCCTGGCCAGAACCATTCTGGGCATGGTGCAGCCGGACAAGGGCAGCGTTACTCACTATACCAAGCGTCCCCAGATGATTTTCCAGGACCCGTTCAGCTCCCTGAACCCCGCCTATACGGTGGAGTGGATCCTGGAGGAGCCGCTGCGCATCTACGGCAAGTATGACGCCGCCGAGCGCAAGCGCCGGGTGCGGGACATGCTGGCGCGTGTAGAGCTGCCGGAGGAGTGCCTGAAGTCCAAACCCAACGAGCTGTCCGGCGGCCAGCGGCAGCGTGTGTCCATTGCTACGGCCCTTATCCAGCGGCCCAAGTTCATCATCGCCGATGAGCCGGTCTCCGCGCTGGACGTGACCATCCAGGCGCAGATCCTGAAGCTTTTGAAGCAGCTGCGCAGTGAGCTGGATCTCAGCTACCTCTTCATCTCCCACGACCTGAATGTGGTATATCAGCTGTGTGACCGCGTGATGGTCATGAAGGCCGGCCGCATCGTGGAGATCGGCACCGTGCAGGAGATCTTCGACAACCCCAAGGAGGACTATACGAAGCAGCTTCTGGCTGCGGCGGAGTGAGCCTATGAAGCAGCGCTTTCTGAACCACAAGATCAAGCACATCTGGCTGCTGGCAGACATTTGCCTGCTGGCAGCCTTTTGGCTGTGCAAAGAGAATCAGCGGCTGATGACGCTGCTGGCGGAACACGTTACCGTCCCCTTCCGGCAGGCGCTGGGCAAGCTCAGCTATCTGGTGGAGGTTTCTGTGATGGAGGTCCTCTGTGTGGCGCTGGTGATCGCGGCGCCGGTCTATGTGGTCTGGCAGATTACCGCCATTGTCCGGGCAAAGGGAAACCGCAAACCCCGGGCCTACAGCGCCATACTGCTGACCCTCTGCCTGGCCATGACCGCATGGGTGGGGGTATGCTTCTTCCTGGGTATCGACAGCTATGCCGACGGCTTCCAGGAGAAGTCCGGAATTTACGCCGAACCGGTGGCCCCGGAGGATCTGTTGGCGGTGACGCTGTATTTCACAGAGAACCTTGTCGAGGCCGCCGACCGGGTGGAGCGGGACGAGGACGGTGCCTTTGCCGTGCCCCGTGAGGAGATTTTGAAGGGGAGTACGCGGGCTTATGCCTGGGTGGACGAGGAATTCCCCTTCCTGTCCTTTGACGACCCAGGTGTGAAGCCCATCCGCTTCTCCAAAGTTATGAGCGCGCTGGATTTCACCGGCATGTACTGCCCCTTCACCGGAGAGTCCAATGTGAATATGGATTCGCCGGCCTGCCTGCTGGCGTCCACGGTGTCCCATGAGCTGGCCCACCAACGGGGTATCACCTCCGAGCAGGAGGCCAACTTCCTGGCCATTCTGGCCGCCACCACCTGCGGCGACGATACATACGCCTACGCCGGCTGGCTGTCCGGCTACATCAACCTGAGCAATGCGGTGTACCGCATCGATCCGGAGCTGTACCGGATGATTTGGGCGCTTCTGCCGGAGACTGTGCAGGAGGATCTGCGCCGCCAGAGCGATTATTGGGACCAGTTCCGGGACAAAACGCCCCAGAAGGTCTCCAATCAGGTGTATGACAGTTTCCTGAAGGGCTATAATCAGGAGCTGGGCCTGCAGTCCTACGGTACAGTCGTGGACCTGCTGGTGGTCTATTACAAGAATCGGATATAAAAAAGGAGTCGCGAAATGCGACTCCTTTTTTGTATGCAAATTTACAGCCAGATGATGGAGATTCGGTCGCCCGTGCGAACGGCAGCCGTTCCGGCGGGCACATCCACCAGACAGTTGCAGCCTACCATGCTGCGGATCTGGCCGTTGGACTGCTCTGTGGGCATGGTCACAACGCCGTTTTCGCAGACCGCCCGCAAAAAACGCTGGGACGGGCTGCGCTTGAGGAAGTCGCTGCCCACCAGAACCGTCTCACGCCTGAGAGCCAGAGCGGGATCCTCCACCATGCGGGAGAGCATGGTGCGGAACAGCAGCTCAAAGGGAACGGCGGCGGAGAAGGGGTTGCCGGAGAGGCCCAAAATCAGCGTGCTGTCCTTCTTGGCAAAGAGGGTGGGCATGCCGGGTTTCATGGCAATGCCATGGAACAGGATGTCTGCGCCGAATTCCCGCAGCGCCCGGTCGGTCAGATCCTTCTGACCCACAGACACACCGCCGGTGGTCAGGATCAGGTCTGCGCCGCGGGCGCAGTCCTCCAGAGCCTCCAGCAGGGCACCCATCTCATCGCCCACAATGCGGCTGACGACCACTTCCGTATTCAACTGAATCAGTCGGGCGGTCAGATAGCTGGTGTTGGAGTTGTAGATCTTGCCGGGGGACAGCGGCTGGCCGGGCTGCTGCACCTCGTCGCCGGTGGTCAGAATGGCCACCCGGGGACGGCGGCGGACCGAGAGCTGGGTCAAACCGGCGCTGGCAGCCAGAGCCACCGCACCGGCGTCGACCTTCTGGCCCACAGGCAGAAGCAGCGCACCCTCGCCGTATTCCTCACCCTTATAGCAATAGTTGCTGCCGCTTTTCACGCCCTTGTAGATGCGGACGGTGTCCTCGCCTTCGTCGGTATCCTCCTGCCGGATGATGCAGTCGGCGCCGGCGGGAATCATGCAGCCGGTCATCAGGCGGACGGCCTGACCCCGCTGCAGCTGCTGCAGCTGCGTGGCCTGACCGGCGTACAGCTTTTCCACCACCTGCAAAACGGCGGGCTGCTCGCTGCTGGCATGCTCCGCGTCCGCGGCGATGACGGCATAGCCGTCCAGCGGGGAGCGGTCAAAGGGCGGCTGTACGATGGCGGAGCGAACTTCCTGCGTCAGGGTACGGCCGATGCTCTGCAGCAGCGGAACCTGCTCCTCCGGCAGAACCGGCGTGTGCTCCATCACCAGACGGATGGCTTCTTCAACTGTGATGGACATGGGAATCGTCTCCTTCCGGAATCGGTGCGTGCAGTGTGCGCAGCAGATGCTCTGCCAGCGGCTTGGGATCGTTCAAAGGGAAGCAGGGGCAGGGAGCCTCCACAGGCGTGTCCGTCACGACAGCCACGCAGGAGGCAGGCTCTGCCGCCAGCGGCTTACCGGAGTCGGCCCGGAACAGGGCGATCTTCGGGTAGCGGGCCTGCTTGAAGCCCTCCACCAGAATGAGATCCACGTCTGTGAACTGGGCCAAAATCTCCTCCAAAGAGGGAGCGCACTGGCGGAACAGGGCGAAGTGGGACGCAGAGGCGATGGCCACCGTATCGGCTCCGGCCGCGGCAAAGCGCCAGGTGTCCTTGCCCTGGATGTCCAATTGGAAATCGTGGGCGTCGTGCTTGACGACGCCCACGCGGAGACCGGCCTCTTTCAGACAGGGGATCAACCGTTCCAGATATGTGGTTTTGCCTACGTTGGAATAGGCCGCAAAGATGAAAACGGGAGTATCCATGGAGTCTCCTTCGTCAGAGGATCAGGAATGCATCTGCAGCAGGTACTTGCCCAGGCACAGATACTTCAGCGGGGTGTTGATAGGATCGGACAGATCCATCTCCTCCAGATCAATGGGCACGCCCTTGAGCATCTGGGCATACAGCTCGTTGGAGCCCTCCAGAGTGTTGACCATCTGGAAGCCCATGATGTAGTTGTCCTGCAGGATGACCTTGCGGTAGCTGTTCTCCTGACAGTCTTCCAGAACGGTGTACTTCTGGCCCTGCAGAGAACCCTCGGTGTGACCGTAGGCACAGGCCACGGCGTCACCCACATAGGTCAGGAACAGCAGCTTGGCGCCCTCGTAGGCGTCTTCCTCATCGGCAGCGCCGGTGATCAGCTGACCAACCAGCATGCCCTGCTCCGTGGCGGTGCGCCACAGCATGTTGGGCATGTACTTCTGGAAGAACATGTCGTAAGGCTCCGTGCAGTCGCCCACGGCGTAAACGTCAGCCAGGTTGGTGCGCATCAGCTCGTCCACCTTGACGCCGCCGGCGCTGCCCAGCTCCACACCCATGGAGGCGGCCAGATCGGTGACGGGACGCATGCCGATGCCCCAGACGACGGTATCGCAGGGGATGAACTGCTTGGCGGTGTGAACGCCAGTGACTTCCGTCGCGCCCTCGACGGCGGTGATACCCTCGCCCAGGACGACGCGAACGCCGATGCGCTCCAGCTCGGCCACCATGTAATCGGAGGCCTTCTTGTCAAAGCTCTTGGGGTTGATCCACCCCAGAGCCTCAACCAGAGTCACGTCCTCCACGCCGCGCTCCTTCAGGGAGGAGGCGCTCTCCAGACCGATGGCGCCGGTGCCGACCACCACGGCGCGCTTGATGTCGCCGGTGGCCAGGAAATCGGCGTCCTGAACGGTCTTCAGAACGTGGTTGCCGGGGAGAGACGTGCCCTGCATCCGGCGCAGCTGGATGGGCAGGCTGCCGGTGGCCAGCACCAGATGCTTATAAGTATACGTCTCGCCCTTGTCCGTGACAAGGGTCTTTTTTCCGGCGTCTGCGCTGGTGACGGTGACGCCCAGCTGCAGGTCAATGTTCTTGGCAGCATAGTCTGCCTCGCTGGCCACGAAGGCCTTCTCGCGCTTCATGTGGCCGGCGATATAGTCGGGCAGGGAGGGGGCGGAGTAGGTGGGGACCGTCTCGCCGCTGATGACCAGGATGCGCATGTCGGCGCAGTTCTGGCGGGCAGTGAAAGCGGTGTGATAGCCGGCGATGCCGCCGCCCACAATGATCAGATCATAGTTGTTCATACACACGCTCCTTTCGCTGGGTCAGCGCGCGGTTTAGCGCCAAGGCGCTCTGCCGCAGGTCGTCGACGGTGACCGTGTCGCCGGAACAGGCGGACAGCAGCTTGGCAGCCATATCCAGACCGCCCAGCGTCTCCGCATACTGGCCCCAGTACAGACCCAGAGCGGTCAGCATCTGCTTCTCCAGCACGCCGGACTTCAGACGGGCGCGGGCAGGCCATGCGGAGCTGTCAGCGGCGGTGCAGCCGGGCATGACGGAGAGATAGCGGACGGGATGCTCGGCGTCAGAGACCACGGGGAGATCGCGGCGGGTCTGCCACAGCTGTGCGGCCAGGGCGCAGAAGGTCTCGGGATCGGCGATCTGCAGGCCGCCGGAATAGGAGACGGTCAGAGAACGCAGGCCCATGTTTCGCAGCAGGGAGGAGGTCATCTTGTCGGAGATGAAGAACCAGTTGTCCTCCAGAATGCCGCTGGGAGCGGGGATGGCGATGACGCTGTCCTCGGTGGGACGGCGCTTCCAGACCTGGGAATAGGCCTTGGCGGCGGATTCCGTGCGGCTGGCGCGCGCATAAGAGATAGAGATCTTGCCGTCGCGGATGGTGATGTCAGCCTTCTGACCGGTGGGGGCCTTGCCGGTGATGGCCAGATGGTCAATGCCGGCGTAGCGCAGGGCTGCGCCCAGACGGCCCTCGGCGGGATAGAACATCTTGGCATTGCTCTGGTAGTTGCACCAGGCCACGCCGCCGCTGCCGGGCACGCCGGTGCCGGTCAGGATGCCGGTGGACAGAGCGACGAAGGAGATGTCGCGCTGGCGGCACTTTTCGTTGTAGGAGTGAACGCCCCAGCCGAAGTTGCCGGTGGCCAGCTCCCACTCACCCAGATCCACAATGCCGGACTGGCCGCTTGCCAGATCAATGATGGCACAACGCATATTCTTCATCACAGCACCTCCTTGGGATCCTGGCGCTTCTCGGCATAGGAGGAGCGGCGCTCCACGCTGGACTGCGCGGGCTCAGCAAAGCTCAGCGCACCGGTGGGGCAGATTTTTACGCACAAGGGGTCGCCGCCGCACTGGTCGCAGGTCAGATAAGCGTCCACGCCGCTGTCATAGACCACTGCGCCCATGGGGCAGGCCACTGCGCAGGCGGAGCAGGCGAAGCAACCCTCAAAGTTGCGGACGACCAGCTCGCCTTCTTTACGGATGATCGTTTTCAGGCAGGCTTTCAGGCAGGCGGGATCCGCGCAGTGCTGGCAGTACGTGGTGTACTGCAGCTGCACGCCGCCGGTGCGCCGAAGCTGCATGCGGGACTCTGTCGGATGGATGCTGCCCTTCTTGGTCAGAGAGCAGATCGTCTGGCAGGCGCCGCAGCCGTTGCACTTTGAACGATCTACACAGATCATTTTCATAGGCAACTCCTTATTTTACCGGCTTGCCGGCCATACGAGTGGTGTTGGTGTGAGAGGCCTCGGCACCATAGCGGTTGCGCAGGGTGGCGGAAATCTCCTCGGGAGAGCCAACCAGAATGGCCTCTGCGGGGCAGGCTGCTGCGCAGGCGGGCTTTTCGCCGTGGTCCTGACGGAACGCGCACATGGTGCACTTCTGCATCTTGCCGTCGGCGCCGTACTGAGGCACGCCGAAGGGGCAGCTCCACAAGCACTCGTGGCAGCCGATGCACTTCTTCTTGTTGACCATGACGATGCCGTCGGCGCGCTTGTAGATGGCGCCGGTGGGGCAGGCCTTCAGGCAGGGAGCGTCAGCGCAGTGCTGGCAGGGAACAGGCAGGAACTTCAGCTTGTCCACGCCGTCCTCGATGACCTCGGTCTCGGTGACCATGGTGTAGCGGGGGCCGCGGGGCAG
Organism: Oscillibacter sp.; assembly: GCA_017482345.1. GTDB lineage: Bacteria > Bacillota > Clostridia > Oscillospirales > Oscillospiraceae > Oscillibacter. The sequence goes on along the minus strand of JAFUNB010000035.1, from coordinate 4,405 downwards.
ATCATTTTCCAGCTTGCAGGCAATTTCGCAGGCGCGGCAGCCCATGCAGCGCCGGGTATCCACATACAGAGTCAGCTGTTTCTTCTCGTTCATCGTTCGTCACCTCACATCTTCTGGATATCGATCAGGGTGTTGAAGTATGCGCCGGTGTTGCCGTCCAGCAGGGGATGGTAGGCATACATGATGCCGCCGTTCTCGCTGATATCACGGGGGCCACCCACGCTGAGGGAGGTCAGCTTGTTGACGCTGCCGCCCAGCTTGACCCACATGCCGCTGCTCATCTCAGCCACGTTGGGCTTGACACGGCGGGTCACCTTGGCCACGATGTTGACCAGCTCGCCGCGGTCATTGAACACGCGCAGCAGATCGCCGTCCTTGATGCCGCGCTGGGCAGCATCCTCTTCGTTGATGTAGATCTTGGCGGGACCCTCGACCTCCTGGATCCAGGGCAGGTTGTAGTACTGGGAGTGGGTACGGAAGGAGGGGTGCTGGGAGATGACGTTGATGGGGTACTTCTTGGCCAGCTCGGGAGTGCCCATAATGCTCTCATCGGGCTCCAGGAAGTGGGGCACGGGGCAGTAATCGCCGGGGAACTCCTTGCCGCGCTCGTCCATCATGTTGGAGAACAGCTCGATCTTGCCGGAGGGAGTGTCGAACTTGTAGTCGGAGTAAGGCACGCGGGGGCACCACTCCTCGGAGAAGCGCATGGGACCCTTGGGAGAGACGGCCTCGTCCATGTCGCAGTGCTCGCCGATCATCATGCGGATGTAGTCCAGACCGGTGGTCTCCTCGGGGAAGTACTCGCCGTAACCCATGCGGCGGCCCAGCTCGGCAAAGATCTCGATGTCGGGAACGCACTCATAGGGGGGCTGGCACACGGGCACCTGCAGCTGCAGGTAGTGATGCCAGTAGGAGGGATGCAGACCGTACTGCTCCAGATAGTGGCAGGCGGGCAGAACCAGGTCGGCGTAGTCGGTGTCGTCGGTCATGAACTGCTCGATGGAGACGAACAGATCCAGGGACTTGACGGCCTCGATGGTGTAATCCACGTTACCCTGCTGAGAGATCAGGCCGCCGCGGTAGGCGATGACAGCCTTGATGGGGGGCTCCTTGGCCTCGTGGATGCAGTTGGCGATACGGGCGATGTTCAGCATACGGGTGGACTTGATTTCAGCGCCCTCGGGAACGGCAACAGCGTTGGCGTTGGCGAAAGCGTTCTCGCCGATGCTGGGAAAGCCCATGGAGTCGATGAAGTTATAGTTGCCGTCTTCCTTACCCACACGGCCGCAGATAGCAGCCAGGCAGGCCAGAGCGCGCTGGGTCTGATGGCCGTTGCTGTAACGCTGCTGGCCATAGCCGCACTCCATGTGGGACTTGTGGGTGGCGAACAGCTCGGCAGCCTCGATCAGCTGCTCCTTGGGGATGGTGGTGATCTGCTCGGTGTATTCGGGGGTCCACTTCTCCACCAGCTTCTTCAGATCTTCGAAGCCATAAGTATACTTGTCGATGAACTCCTGATCCTGCAGGCCCTGCTTGATGATCCAGTGGATCATGCCCAGAGCCATGGCGCCGTCGGTGCCGGGACGGGGACGCAGGTGCAGGTCAGCCTTGGAAGCCAGGCCGGTGGCATAGGGATCCACGACGATGACCTTGGCGCCGCGCTCCTTGGCGCGATACAGGAAGGGATAGATGTGGGGGTTGGTGGCGGAGGAGTTACGGCCAACGATCATGACGACCTCAGCGGTCTCACTCCACACGTCGGGCATCATGGTGTGCTGAGTGCCCACGGTGTTGAAGGAACCGGCAGCACCGGACAGCAGACAGAAGCTGCCCACCAGCTTGCTGGCGCCGTACAGGTTCAGGAAACGGGCCATGACGGTCTTGGCCATGTGCTCGCGGTTGCCGGAGTAGCAGTACTCGGTCAGAGCCTCGCTGCCGTATTTCTCGCGGATCTCGGTGAGCTTCTCTACCATGAAGTCCATGGCTTCGTCCCAGGTGATGCGCTTGAACTTGCCCTCGCCGCGCTCACCAACGCGCAGCAGGGGGTACTTCACGCGGTCGGGGCTGTTGATCTTTGCCACGTTGGCAAAGCCCTTCATGCACAGGTGGCCGCGGGTGATGGGATGATCGGGATCGCCCTCGATCTTGATGACTTTTTCGTCCTTGATGTACACCAGCTCGCCGCAGGTGTCATAGCAGTTGTGGGGGCAGGAAGTCTTGACAACACGGTCGGCGATGACCACTTTGCCGCCAATGGTCACGGGGACATTGTGCTTGACGGCATACTTGTCCAGATCCTCATGCTTGCGCCAAGGAATAGGATTCATGTGTTCCATGTTACACGCCTCTCAATCTTAGTGAATATGGATGGGGTTGCCGTTGGCAGCCATCACCGCCTCACGCACGGCCTCACCAACGGAGGGATGTGCGTGAATGGTGTTGATCACGTCGTTCATAGTGGCCTTCATCTGGATGGCCAGAGCGGCCTCCGCGATGAGGTCGGAGCCGTGGGCGCCCAGGATGTGCACGCCCAGGATACGGCGGTTGCGCTTGTCGGCGATCACCTTGATCATGCCCTCGGTCTCGCCCATGGTCAGGGCCTTGCCGTTGGCAGCCAGGGGGAAGCGGCCGATCTCGATCTCGCGGCCGGAGGCCTCAGCCTGCTCGCCGGTCATGCCGACGCCGGCGAAATCGGGGAACAGATACACAACGGCGGGGGTGGACTTGGGATCGAACTTCTCCTTGCCGCCGGTGGCGTTGGCGGCAGCCACCTCGCCCATGACGGAGGCGGTGTGTGCCAGCATCAGCTGACCGTTGCAGTCGCCGATGGCGTAGATGTTGGGAACGTTGGTCTCCATCAGGTCGTTGACCAGGATGCGGCCGCGGTCATGCTTGACGCCGGCAGCGTCCAGACCCAGACCCTCGGTGTAGGAGCGGCGGCCGACAGCCACCAGGATCTTCTCGGCCTCGAAGGAGACGTCGCTGCCGTCCTTCAGCTTGCCGTGGACCACGGAGGTGTTCTCCTTCTTCTCGATCTCGGTGACCTGAGTCTCCAGACTGAACTTGATGCCCTCCTTAGCCAGCAGCTCCTTGGCCATCTCGGTCAGCTCGCCGTCCATGGTGGGCAGCAGGCGGGGCAGCATCTCAACGATGGTGACCTCAGTGCCGAAACGGGCATAGGCGCAGGCCAGCTCCACGCCGATGACGCCGCCGCCGATCAGGACCATGGACTTGGGCAGGCGCTCCATCTGCAGAGCGCCGGTGGAGTCCACGCAGTCGGGGTTGCCGGCGATACCGGGGATGGGAGGCATGAAGGGATAGGAGCCGGTGGCGATGATGAACTTATCGGCGGTCATCTCGGTCTTCTTGCCCTCGTCGTCGGTGACTTCGATCTTGTCGGCGGCCACGAAGGTGGCGGTGCCGCTCACGACCTCGACGCCGGCCATGTCCAGCAGACCTGCCACGCCGCCGGTCAGGGTTTCGGAAATGCGGACACGGTTGGCCTGGACCTGAGCCCAGTCCAGAGAGACCTCACCCACGTTGACGCCGGCCCAGGCGCTGTTCTTGGCCTGGTGATACAGCTCGGCGCTGTGCAGCAGAGCCTTGGTGGGGATGCAGCCCACGTTCAGGCAAGTGCCGCCCAGCTTCTTCTTTTCGATCAGCTTCACCTTAGCGCCCAGCTGTGCGGCACGGATGGCAGCCACATAGCCGCCGGGGCCGCCGCCGATGACGATAACGGAAATGTCCTTCTTCTTGGATGCGGCAGCGCCGGCGCAGCCCAGAACCACGCCCAGAACAGCGCCCACGGGGGCAGTCTGACCGGTGGGCACTTCGATACTCTGCAGGGTACCGTTCCACTCGCTGATGATGCTCTTGGCCAGCTTGCCGTTGCTGATGTTTACCAGCACATCGCCCACGGCGATGGCGTCACCGGGCTTTTTGAACCACTTGGCAACCGTGCTGTCGGCTGCGCCGGCGAGCACGGTAGGCATGACCAGCTCGATTTCCTCAGGCTCGCCGCCCAAAGACACTTCCTGCTCGTCGATGACCAGAATGGGATCGCCCAGGGCCACCGTAGAACCGGCCTCCACCAGGATCTCGGTGATGACGCCGCTGAACTCGGAACCCACGGTCTTGGCCAGCTTGCCCACAGCGATGGAGAACAGGGCTTCATCCTTTGCTACGGTGTCACCCACTTTTTTCAGCCATTTTTGAATGGTAAACTCGCTCATGCCGCCCTGAGCTTTGGGCATATTCATTGTTTTGATCATAGTCGCTTTTCTCCGCCTCTTTTCGATTTGAATCGTCCTTTGACTGCTGTTTTTTAAACGCAAACACTCAGCAGACACTGCGTCAGTTCATTTGCTGTGATACTTCCGAAATACTCCTGCAGTGCAAAACCCTC
>JAFUNB010000034.1 GCA_017482345.1 Oscillibacter sp. | reverse complement strand
GCCAACCGGAGCTGACCGGCCGGTTGGCCATCCGGCAGAGGGCCGGAGAAAGGGAAGGACTATGGCAAACAAAAAGACCCCTGGCGGAGCCGTGGGGAAGGGCGGCGTCAAGAGCGCGCCCACCGTGGACGACGCCACCGTCCGCGTAGCGGCAGAGCAGCTGATCCTGATGCCCATCAACGATCTGGTGCCCTATGCCAACAACGCGAGGATCCACGACAAGAAGCAGATCGCCCGGATCCGGGCCAGTCTGCGGGAGTTCGGCTTCGTGACGCCGCTGCTCATCGACTTCGACAACAACATCATCGCCGGCCACGGCCGGCTGGAGGCCGCCAGGGCGGAGGGCCTGACTGAGGTGCCCTGCGTGCTGGTGAGCAATCTGACGGAGGCCCAGCGCAAGGCCTACATCCTGGCAGACAACCGTCTGAGCGAGACGGCAGCCTGGGACACCGAGTTGCTGAAAATCGAGCTGGAGGGCCTGCAGGCGCTGGAGTTCGACACCGACCTCGTCGGCTTTGACGCCGAGGCGGTGAAGGAGATCGAGGTGTCCGGCTATACCCGCTCCGCCCCTAGCAGGAGCGAGGGCGCGGAGGAGCCGGACGAAGCGGATGACGAGACGGATCCGGAGGAGGCTGAGCCCTGCCCGCACAGGCCGGGCGATGTGTTCAAGCTGGGCCGGCGTCTTGTTTGCTGCCAGGGCTGCGAAGCCGAGGACTGCGAGAGGATGTGAGCGTGATGCGTTTGATTTGCCGGCTGGACGGCAGCTATTACTATTGCCAGATCGGCCGGGGAATCTGCTGCGCGGTGTGCGGATGCCGGGACGCCTGTGACAAGGCGTGCCAGAATTCTCCGGCGCGGTGCGGCTGCGCATCGCATGACTCCAATGTACCGGGGCTGACGCCCCAGAAGGGAGGCGCCCATGCCGGGACCGAGACAGCCGACTGACGTGGTGCTCGCCAACGGGCGAAAGCACCTGTCTAAGGCCGAGGAGGCCGAGCGACGGGCCGGTGAGGTGAAGGTGCCGAGGCCCAAGACCATCAAGGTGCCCAAGTGGGTGCCGGAATCGCTGAAGAAGGACTTCCGGCGGCTGGCGAAGCTGCTGGTGGACTGCGGGATCTATACCGACCTGGATGCGGACAATCTGGGCCGGTATCTCATCGCCCAGCACCAGTACCTCATCGCCACGGCGGAGGTGGAAAAGCATCTGGGCCGGCGGGATCAGGAGCAGGCGGACGCCTGGGGCCGGATCCAGGAGCGGCACTACAAACAGGCGCGGAACTGCGCCAACGACATGGGCCTGACCGTGACGGCCCGGTGCCGTCTGGTGGTGCCGGATGCCGGCAGCGGCCGCCAGAAGGCAGAGGACGACAACCCCTTCCTGATCCTGATGAAGGGAGGCCTTGCAAGGGATGCATGAGACGGTATGGCTGACGCCATTCATCCATGTGCCCAAGCCGGAGGACGGGGCAGAGCTGCGCTACAGTCTGGAGGCCGTGGAGCAGGTGTTTGCCTTCTTCCGGCTGCTGGTGTTCGGTCAGAACGAGTGGGCGGGCAAGCCCTTTGATCTGCTGCCCTGGCAGGAGCAGCTGATCCGGGAGTTCTACGGCGTGCAGGTCAAGGATGACGACGGCCGCTGGGTGCGGTACCGGCGCTTTCTGTACAACGAGATCCCTAAGAAAAACGGCAAGAGCGAGCTGGCGGCGGGACTGGGCCTGTACCATCTGGTGGCCGACGGGGAACCGATGCCCAACGTGGGCATTTTTGCCGTTGATAAGGAAAACGCCGACACCATCTACAAGTGCGCCAAGTACATGGTGGAGCACACCGCCATGAGCCAGCCGGCCCACCGGCCCCTGGTGTTCTGCCGGGACAGCGTGCGGGAGATCCGCACCAGAGACGGCGGCCTCATGAAGGTGTACTCCAGCGACGTAGAGAACAAGCACGGCCCCAGCTTCTCCGCCATTTTGTGCGACGAGCTGCACGCCTGGAAGGGCAGAGCGGGCCGGGCCCGCTGGGAAGTTCTGACCACCGGCTCCGACGCCGCGCGGCGTCAGCAGACGGTGCTGGTGCTGACCACGGCCGGCGACGACCCGGACCGGGCATCCATCGGCTGGGAGATCCACGAGAAGTGCCGGCGGATCCTGGCATGGCGCCGGGGTGAGCCGGAGCAGCCCATGGACACCGACGACACCGAGTGGCTGCCGGTCATGTTCGGCGTCAGCGTTCTCACCGGCGACGATCCGGACAGGATCGCTGCGCTGGACATCTACGACGAGGAGCTGTGGAAATCCTGCAACCCCAGCTACGGCGTGACCATGCGGGCCAGAAAGTTCCGGGCGGAGGCCCGGGCGGCCAAGCAGAGCGAGAGCGCCGAGCGGAACTTCCGCTGGCTGCGGCTGAACCAGTGGATCTCCACGAAGGACGTGGGCTGGCTGCCGCTGACCCTGTACGACAAGACCCAGTGGGGACCCTCCGCCAAGGCGGAGCGGGAGGAATGGGTTGCGAAGCTGGCAGGGAAGATGTGCTACGGCGGACTGGACCTGTCCACCACCACCGACCTGACGGCCTTTGTGCTGGTATTCCCGCCCCAGCCGGGACTGGATACCGCTGTGGCGCTGTTCCAGGCCTGGCGGCCCCGGGAGGGCGTGCTGGAGGCGGAGCAGCGGGACCATGTGCCATACCGGGACTGGGAACGGGCCGGCTTCATCGACCTGTGCGACGGCGACATGATCAACTTCTCCGACGTGGAGGCGGCGGTTGTGTACGCGGCCTCCGTGTTCGACCTGAAGCTGCTGGGCGTTGACCCCTATCTGAGCCGGACGCTGACCCAGCGGCTGACGGAGAAGAAGATCCATGTGGCGGAGATCCCCCAGACCATGATGAGCATGAGCCCGGCCATGAAGGAGCTGGAGCGCATGATCCGGGCAAAGGAGATGCAGCACGTCCACAACACCTGCGCCCGCTGGTGCTTCGGCAATGTGCGGTGCGCCGTGGACGGCAACGAGAACATGAAGCCCATGAAGAACCGCTCCATCGGCCGCATCGATATCGCGGTGGCGTGGATCATCGCGGTGGCCGCCTGGATGGTGGCGAGAAATCAGAAGCCGGATCTGGCGGACGCAATGGCGCAGCCGGGTTTCAGTCTGTAAAAACGAGTGGTCCGATTCGGACCACAGGAAGGAGAGCCTATGAAGAAACTGAGAAAGGCCATGGCCAAGTATGCGGCAGACGTCGCATTGATCGTCGGCGCCGCGGCTGTGTCCGTGGGTACCGGCATGATCTATCTGCCGGCTGGCGTGATCGCAGCTGGTGTGCTGCTGATCTCTGGCGTGGTCCTCTCCAGCCTGGGCGGAGGTGACGGCGCATGAGCATGACCGGAGGCTTGCGGGCCGCTTCCAGGCGCGGTGCACAGAATGCGGTAACTGTCGGGACGTTGACGGCTGCCGGCTATCCGACCGGCGGCGTGGATTTGAGCGAGACCACGGCGCGCAAGCTCAGCGCTGTTGACGCCTGCATGGAGATCCTGAGCAACAGTGTGGCTAAACTGCCTAACTTTGTGATGCACAGCACAACCAGAGAGAGGATCCCGCATGACATTCTGCAGTTGCTGAACGTTCGTCCCAATGAGGCCATGACGCCGTTTGTTCGGAAGAAAGTCCTCGAGAATAGCCGCAACGAGGGCGGCAACGGCTACGACTGGATTATCCGAGATCCCCGCACCATGCGGCCTGTGGAGCTGATCCCAGTTCCGTGGTGGCTTGTGCAGCCTTGGCGGGATACCAGTGGACACGTCTGGTACACCATCCGGCATCCGCTGACCGGCGAACCGATGGTTCTGCCGAACGAGGATGTGTGTCACTACAAGAACACCACCAGGGATGGATTGACCGGCATCTCCACTATGAAGCGGGCCAGTGAGGTCATTGCGGCGGCCAGCGCGGCGCAGCAATACGAACGGACCTTCTACGAGAAGGGCGGACAGCCTGCCGGAGTCCTCCAGACGGAGTCCGATTTGGGCGGCTATGCAAAGAACGCACAGGGTAAGGTGCTAGTGGATAGCGACGGTACCGCTGTGACGCAGCGAGAGCAGCTGCGCAGGGAGTGGGAGAAGGTCCACGCCGGTCCCAGCAACAGTCACCGCATCGCCATCCTGGACCACGGACTGAAGTACACGCCTATGGCCGCAACCAACAAGGACGCCCAGTTCGTGGAGAGCAAAGAGGTGTCTGTGAAGGACATCGCCCGGTTCTTCGGCGTGCCTCTCTACAAGCTGCAGGAGGGCAAGCAGGCGTATGGCAGCAATGAGCAGAATGCCATTGAGTATGTGGTGAGTACGCTGCATCCCATCATCAGCCAGTATGAGGAAGAGCAGACCTGGAAGCTGTTGCCGCTGTCTGATCAGCGGGCTGGTCTGGAGATCCGCATCAACCTGATGGCTGAGCTGAAGGGCGACACCGCCAGCAGAGCCAACTGGTACAAGACCATGACTGAGGTCAGCGCCTTTTGCCCCAATGACATTCTGGCGTTGGAGGATATGCCGGATGTCGAGGGCGGCGACCGCCGCAGAGCCAGCCTAAACTATGTCCCGCTGGATCTGTGGCCTGATTTGAGCATCAAGAGAAATGGAGGAGACGGCAATGCGAGTAACTCTTAACGGCATTGTGGCTGCGGATGAGGACGTAGAGATCTACGGCTGGTTCGGTTATCGTGCTTTCGGTCCGCAGACTGTCCGCGATGCAATCGCAAACAACCCGGCGGGCGAGGAGCTGGTACTGGAGATCAACAGCCCCGGCGGCAGCGTCATGGCCGGCAGTGAGATCTACAGCGTCCTGAGAAGCGCCGAACATATTCACAGTCGGGCGGAGATCCAGAGCATGGCTGCCAGCGCAGCCAGCTATCTGTGCCTCGGCTGCACGGAGGCATGGATCTCTCCCGTGGCGCAGATGATGATCCATCTCCCGGCGACCTGTACTCAGGGAGACCGAAGCGAGCACCTGCGCAGCGTGCAGATGCTGGATAGCACCCGTGAGGCGATTCTGAACGCCTACGAGCTGAAGGCTGGCAGTCGCGGCGACCGCGCGGAATTCCGCCGGATGATGAACGCGGAGACCTGGCTGACCGCCCAGGATGCCCTGGAGCATGGTCTGGTGGATGGCATCCTTTATCAGGAGGATCCGATCCCCCAGAACATCATGAACGCCGCCGGAGCCGGCATCCGTGCGCTGGGCTGTTCCAGCGGGATGCCGGACATCACGCAGCTGCGGGCCGAGTATGCGAAGGCCCACAATGGTGCGGCTGCACCTGAAAACGTACCCCCTACGGGCGAGAAGCCCGAGGCCAATACCCAGGACTGGCGAGTCCAGGCCCGCCTGGATCTGGAGAAAATCAGATTTTAACGGAGGTAGAACAAACCATGAGACAGAGACTGATCGACCTGTGCAACCAGCGTGCGGCCCAGATCGCCGCCGCAGAGGCCGCCCTGGCAGCCGGCAATACTGCTGACTACGATTCCGCCATGACTCAGATCCAGAACATGAACTCTGAGATCGACCGCATCCAGAACCTGCTGCGCGAGCAGGAGCGTCAGATGGCCAACCAGCCCGCGCCTTCCGGCGCCGAGGCCCGCGATATGGCCGAGGAGCGCGGCGCAGCCCTGCTGCGCGGTGACCGCGTTACCTTTAACTTTGCCGAGGTTCGCCGCGGCATCCAGAACGCCACTACCCTGGCCACCGGTACTATCGTTCAGCCCACCGGTTCCGGCACTGATGTCCGCGAGGGCCACAACGCTGTTGTGAGCTCCGTCGTTGACCAGGTTTATGTGACCGATCTGACCGGCATGGGCGCCTTCCTGGAGCCCTATGTCATCGAGGATACCAAGGCCAACGCCGGCAAGGTTGAGGCTCTGGCCGGTACCGCCCGTGCCGAGAGCGATCCCAAGTTCGGCGTTGCCGAAATCAAGCCCTATGAGGTGAATACCACCTCCTTTGTGGATCGTAACATTGCCCGCCTGAGCCCTGCCAACTACTACGCCCGCGTCCAGGCTATGGCTATGCGCGCCCTGCGCCGCAAGGTGGCCGGCCTGATCGTGAACGGCGATGGCGCCAGCTCTCCCACGATGTTCGGCCTGACCAACGCCAAGAACAAGGCGGGCGAAGCCATCTTTGCATCCCAGGCCCTGGGTGCTGCCATCGACCCCACCACTCTGGATGATCTGTATTTTGCATACGGTTCCTCCGAGGCCTGCGGTGCAAACGCCCGTCTGCTGCTGACCAAGGCCAACCTGAAGGCCATCGGCAAACTGCGCGGCACCAACGAGAAGCAGCGCCTGTTCAAGATCACCCCCGATGCTGCCAACCCCAACACCGGCATCATCAGCGACGGCGGCCTGGTTCTGCCCTACACCCTGGTTTCTGACATCGGCGACGCCACTCTGGGCTATGGCGATCTGATGAATTACGAGCTGGGCCTGTTTGGCGAGTACTCCATCCGCGTGGATGAGTCCGTCAAGGCCGTGGAGCGTATGACTGCCATCCTGGGCGACGTCTTTGTCGGCGGCAACCTGATCGTTGACAAGGGCTTCGTGGTTGGCACCATCGGCTGATCGGAGGCTGACGTATGGCGTGGGATGAGGGTGTGAGCGCCGCTCTCATGAACTACTGCAGGATCGACGAGCTGATCGACGGCGACGGCGATGATCTGCGGGAGGCTTATGAGAGCGCGGTGGCCTACATGGCCGCGGCGGGCGTGCGGGAACCGGAGCGCGGTTCGGAACGCTACGCCCAGTGGATGCGCTGCATCAAGGCCCTGGTCTTGGACGACTGGGACAACCGGGGCACGCAGACGGCCGGGCAGGCCCTTGCGGACAACCTCGCATTCCGGCGCCGCCTGAACCAGCTGAAATTGACCGAGCCGGTGTCCGATTCGGACACCGGCGCCGGTGAGTAAGGGGGCGGCGTTATGCGGGTGAACGCAGGGGAGCTGAACCGGCGCATCGAGATCCAGCTGCCCACTGAGGAGCGGAACGACGGCGGCTATCTGGCCCCGGAGACGCAGCCGAAGCGGATCCACCGCTGCTGGGCCAAGTTCTCCCAGACCAGCGGCACCACGCTGGTGAAGGCCGGCGCCGACTTCGCCGAGGAGCGCGTCCGCTTCCTGATCCGGTACACGGCAAAGGAGATCACCACGAAGATGTATGTCCGCTACGGCGGCAGCCGCTATGACATCGAATACGTCAACGACTACGGCGACGGACACGAGTACATGGAGCTGTGGTGCCGGTGGCGAGGGAAGGAGGGACGGCCGTGAGCATTGAGGAACGCCTGAAGGCGGCGGTCGAACCCATCGTGCCGGTGTGCGTCCATGGCGTCTACACCGGCACGGAACCCGTTTACTGCACCTTCAACTTCACGGAGATGCCGGACAGCTTCGGCGACAACGCGCCGGAGGCCATCCGCTGCAGCGGTATGCTGCATCTCTATATGCCGGTGACCAGCGATCCCCGGGGACTGAAACGGGATCTGCGCCGAACTCTGCTGGCCGCGGAGCTGGGCGCCGCCACCGTGGAGGACGCCAGCGACAAGGACAACATCCATCTGGTGTTCGAGTTCGAGGCGCTGGATCTGGAGGTGTAGCATGGCTGAATTCTCCGTTGACGGCCTGGACGGCCTGATCGCCTCCCTGCAGGAGGTGGCCGAGATGCCGGAGGAGGTGCAGGACGAAATCCTGCACGCCCAGGCAGACGCGCTGATCCCGGAGATCCAGAAGCGCGGCTACGCATACGGCGTGGTTGATCCGGAGTCAGGCAGCGGCGGCAAGATGCTCCGCTCCATCAAAAAGGGCAAGGTTCGGATGCGGAAGGGATACCGCTACATCGTGGTGGCGCCAAGAGGCACCCGAAAGCGGGGCAAGACCAAGACCACCAACGCAGCCATCGGATTTTTTAACAACTACGGCGCGAGAGGCATCCCGGCCCGGCCCTTCTGGACGGACGCCGTGGAGACCTCCGCCAGAACTGTGGAGAAGGCGGGCATGGAGCCCTTCGACCGGTATCTGCAGTCCAAGGATCTATAAGGCCGGAGCCCGGGGAGGCCGGAGCCGAACAGGTAAGCATGGCTTACACGTTGGGCTCCGGCCTTTTTCTGTGTAAGCCCACAAGAAAGAGGAGGAATACACATGGCATTCTATGGAGCCAAGAAACCCCGCTGGGCCGCGATCCAGGCGGACACGGACGCCAGCAAATATCCCACCTATGGCGCAGCCGCCAGTCTCGGCCCTCTGGTGGCCGTGACGGACGCCATCAGCTACGCCGAGGCCAACAACTACGGCGACAACGAGCTTCAGGAGACCGCCAGCGAGTTCCAGTCCATGACCGTGGATCTGGAGGTGACGGAGCTTCCTGCCGAGCAGTCCGCAGCTGTGTTCGGCGCCAACCTGACGGAGGACGGCGATCTGGAGTTCGGCGGCGATGACGACGCCCCCTGGGGCGGCCTGGCCTTCTACACCAACAAGCAGGCGAAGGTGGACGGCGTGCAGAAGAAGTTCTTCCAGGGCATCTTCTATCCCAAGGTGAAGGGCAGCCGCCAGGGCGCCACCTACAACACCAAGGGCCAGTCCATCACCTTTGCCAACGGCAAAGCCCACTTCGTGGGCACCACCTGCGCCAAGGGCAAACACCAGGTGTTCTCCAAGAACTTCGATACGGAGGCGGAGGCCGATGCCTGGTGCGACAAGTGGTTCGGCACCACCTGACAATAGCGCCACGGGCGGAGTTTTCTCCGCCCGCGCTGCCATTTTTGACCGGACTGGAGCCGATAGAAAACTGCCCGACGAAGAACGGGGCGACGAGAGGAGCTGCAATCGCTTGAAAACCGTGGAATTTCCCCTGGATGGGGTCACATATCACCTGTGCCTTACCGGATACGCGCTGTTCGACAGCTTTGACCACTTCGGCTGCGGCACAGAGTTCATCGAGAAGATCTCCGGCGAGAATCGGGAGAGCTTTCTGGCCACCTGCTGGTGTCTGGAGCGGTTCTCTCAGGCCGGCGCCATCGTTCGCCGGTGGGAAAGCGACGGCAAGGACAAGACGCCTGTGCTTCCGGCACAGAAAGCGGCGGCGCTGATGCGGCCGCGGGATGTGATCCGGGCCCGGGACGCCATCCGGGAGGCCTTCGCTCTTGCCTTCGGCCGGGAGGAGGCCCGGGAGGACGAGGAGATCGACCTGGGCTGGCTGGAATTGCAAAAAAAAACGGAAGACGACTGAGCCGGGCCAAGTACCTCCAGTGGGTGACGCAGTTTCTGCGCCTGGGCGTGCAGGAGGGGATGCTGCTGGCGCCGGGTACCGTGCTGGATCTGATGGAGCTGGAGATTGACCGGCGGAACCTTCGGAAGGAGGGACACACCTAATGGCCACGAGAGTGATCTCTACCAGCATCAAGCTGGACGGAGAGGCCGAATTCAAAAAACAGCTGACGGCGGTAAACGGTCAGCTGAAGAACCTGAACAGCGAAATGAAGCTGGCCTCCGCCGAGTTCAGAGGCCAGGCCAACACGCTGGACGCACTGACAAAGAAGGACGAGCTGCTGCGCAAGGAGAAAGCGCAGCTGGAGGAGAAGATCCGCTCGCTGGAGAAGGCGGTGGCCGACTGCACGGAGGTCTATGGCGAGGCTAGCACCAAGACCGATGGATACCGGCAGAGCATGAACCGGGCGAAGGTAGATCTTCTGAAGCTGAACGACGAGATCGACCGGAACGACCGCTATCTCAGCGAGGCGAAGTCCTCGGCCGACAAAACCGCCAAGTCCATCGACCGCTTCGGCAAGGAGGCCAAGGATGCCGGCGGCGATCTGGAGGGCGCCGGCGACGGCATGAAGGACTTCCTGGAGGGCATGGGCAATCTGAAAAAACTTGTGGTGGGCGGCGCCGTGGTGGCCGGCCTCAAGGAGATGGGCGACGCTGTGCTGGAAGTGGTGGACTCCACGGCGGAGTACCGTACCATCATGGCCTCGCTGGCCACCTCCAGTGAGGCAGCCGGATACTCCGCCGATCAGACGGCGGAGCTCTATGCCAAGCTGCAGGGCGTGCTGGGCGACACCCAGACAGCCGCCACGGCCACGGCCAACCTGCAGGCGCTCGGCTACAACCAGGAGCTTTTGATGATGGTGACGGACGCTGCCATCGGCGCTTGGACCACATACGGTGACTCCATCCCCATCGATGGTCTAGCCGAGGCCATCAACGAGACGGTGAAGGCTGGACAGGTGACCGGAACCTTTGCCGATGTGCTCAACTGGGCGGGCGTCAGCGAGGACGCCTTCAATGACAAGCTGGCCGCCTGCAAGGACGAGAGTGCGCGGACCAATCAGGTCATGCTTCTGCTGTCCAGCCAGGGGCTGGTGGAGACCGGACGAGCCTGGCAGGAGAACAACCAGGACCTGATCGCCCTGAACGAGAGCCAGGAGAAGTGGAACGAGGCCATGGCCGGTCTGGGCGAGGCCCTGACCCCCGCGGCAAACGCCATCCGCACCATCGGCGCCGCAGCCATCGAGGACTTCACGGAAATCGTGAAGGCTGCCGTGGACTGGGTGGGCAAGCTGGTGGATAAGTTCAACGACTGGAGGCGGAACGGAGCCAAGGAGCAGGTGAACGAGATCATCGCCCAGGAGAACGCGGCCATGGGCATCAACGGATCCCACGCCGGCGGACTGGACTATGTACCCTTCGACAACTACGTGGCGCTGCTGCACAAGGGCGAGCGGGTCCAGACGGCCGCGGAGGCCGCTCTGAGCCGGGAGCTGCCCCGGCAGCAGACCGCTCAGAACGCCATGAGCGAGGCCGCCCTGGGCGCCATGGCCACACAGGCCGCCGCACAGGCCGCCGGCGCCATGGCCAACCGGCCCATCGAGATCAACGTGACCACCACGCTGGACGGCAGGACGGTGGCCCGGAACCAGTACAGACACAACCAGGACGAGACGCAGCGGCGGGGTGCCTCGCTGGTCCAGAAGTAAGGAGGAGCCATGAGGAATCGTTTCAAGATCGACGGGGTGGATTTTTCCGCCCTGGTCAACAAATACGGCTACTCCGTCCATTACATCCCCCGCGAGGGCCGGCTGGGCGGCATGATGTTGGACGGATCCTACACGCCGGACGTGCTGGCGTGGAAGGCCGTGGTGGAGCTGCCCTGCAACGATCTGACGGCCGATGACCTGTCGAATCTGCTGATGGCCTGCATGAAGCAGGAGATCACGGTGGAGTTTCAGGACACGAAGACGGGCGCACCGCGGACGGCCGTTTTCATCAAGGCGGATCTCAGCCCGCAGACCATGAATCTGATCACCCCGGCCGGTGTGCGTTGGTACACCGGCATGGTGCTGAGTATCGAGGAGAAGTGACATGGCAGAGAGGATCCTGATCGGAGAGGACATCAACAATCCTCTCCACACGTTCGACAACGCATCTATCCGGTCATGCGCCTGTGTGCTGTCCTCCTCTCTGGTGGGCGACCAGCTGGCCGTCGACCAGTTCATGCCGGTGGTTTATTCTGCCGGATATGTGCGAGTGAAGTTCGTTCCCAAGGGTAGCGACTCCTTGGTGACAGCTGACGGGAAGACGTACATGGTTTATTCCAACATCGGCTTCCTGGACAAACTGCCCTACGGCACGCCGGTCTGGTATTATTCCGGCGGGATCCTGATGGGCAAGTTCTACTTCGTCCGGGCGCTGCGCACCAGCAAGGTGCATTTCGACCTGCTGGCGGTGTCCGCCATCGGCCTTCTGGACAGCCAGAAGCACCACGGCGGCGTGTACAGCGGCCAGCCCTTCCCGGAAGTGGCCGGGGAGATCATCGGCGGCACGGTGCCGTTCACCTGTGCGGAAGACGCCGCGGCGGTGAAGATCTACGGCTGGCTGCCTTTCGCCAGCCGTAGGGAGAACCTGCACCAACTGCTCTTTGCCACCGGCATCCAGCTGGGCAAGGACAGCTCCGGCGAGCTGTATTTTCACTTTCCGGAGGCCGGAGCGGCCAAGACCGTGCCGGACAGCCGCATCTTCTACGGCGGCCAGATCGACTACATGACGCCGGCCACGAAGGTGGAGATCACAGAGCACGCCTATCTCCCGCTGGAGAGTGCACAGCGTGTGACTCTCTACGACAATACGGACGGCAGTGGCGAGGCCAACAGCACCGTCGTGACCTTTGAAAGCGCTCCGGTGTTCTCGCTGGGAGTCTCCGGCAACCTGGTCATCGAGGAAAGCGGCGTCAACTACGCCGTTGTGAGCGGCACAGGTGCGCTGACGGGCATCCCCTATACCCATGCCACCAAGATCATCGAAAAGAGCGTGGAGGCCGCTGAGGGGCAGGAAAAGGTGGTTTCTGTCATAGACGCCACTCTCGTCCATGTGGCCAACAGCGAGAACGTGGCCCAGCGGGTGCTGTCCTATTACTCTGCGGCCAGAACCATCGCCACGGACATCATCCTGGAAGGGGAGAAGCCCGGCGACCAGATCGCCTTCACAAACCCCTTCGACGAGGCGGAGACGGCCTTCTTGGCTTCTGTGGACATCAACGCATCCAGTTTTCTGCGTGCCAGCTGCGAGCTGGTGGCAGGCTATGTCCCCGCAGGTCAGGGCAACAACTACAGTCGGGCAATCGTTCTCACCGGCTCTGGCTCGTGGGTATCGCCCGGGGGAAAGGCCCGGATCGCGATCATCGGCGGCGGCAGTGGCGGCGATTCCGGCGGAAATGGCGGAAACCAGGACGCCTATAATCCCGGCGAGGGCGGCGTGGCCGGCGCTGCAGGTGCGCCCGGCAAGGTGCTGGTGAAAACCATCGACCTGATCCCGGACGCCGTCTACGAATACAGCTGCGGCGTGGCCGGTGTCGGAGGCGTTCCGGACGACACAGTGGAATCCGTCCCTGGTACAGCCGGTACGGAGACCACCTTCGGCGACTTTAGCTCGGCTGATGGCGCACTGTCTGTCAACGGCTACGTCAACCTGTTCACCGGCGAGATCTACGGCCTACCTGGTGCAGACGGCATCCCCGGCTCTGTCGGTGCATCGTCCTCTGATGAAAGCCCCACCGTGTTCTATGACGATCAATTCTTCTATCCGGGTGATCGGGGCGAGGATCTGTACGACGAGGACTACGGTCGGGCCTATGGCGGCTATGGCGGCGGCGCTGCAGCCGGCGCCAACGGCGGAAAGGGCGGTAATGCCCGTCTGTACACCTGGGACGAGACGGAAGCGGTCGGCGGCCGCGGCGGCGACGGCGCAACACCTGTTGCGGGCCGTGACGCCAAGACTTACGGCTCCGGCGGTGAAGGTGGCCACGGTGGCGGCGGCGCCGGACAGAAGGGCGGCCCTTATGATGGGTGGCTGTATGGAAGTGTCGGTGCTGGTGTTGGCGGCAAAGGCAGTAAGGGCGGCGATGGTCAGCCCGGCTGTATCGTAATCTATCTGGAGGAATGATTTATGGCAGAATCTTTGAAACCTTATGATTCTCCCCACACGGGAGAAGACATGGATCTGGGAATCAGCCGCGCTTTGCCTGGTGGTGAGATTGACAAAACCCATGTGGTCAAAACATACAGCGCTCTGGATCAGATCGGCCTTTCCGCCGGTATCGAGACGATGAAGGCTATCGCCCAGGCGCTGAGCGATAATTCCCAAATTACCTATTCCGCAGCAGGAGGCAACGACGTGGCGGACGGCTCGGCTTATCCCGTCAGTAGCGGCGCAGCCATCACGGCCGGCACGCTGTTCGCCCATCGCGTCAACGCCAATCAGGTGTTCTTTGAGTTTTCCACGGCATCTGGCGTGTGGGTGGGCTTCTGGTCTGGCAGCTGGAGCGGCTGGGCACAGATCTATGATGCCCGGAACAAGCCCACGGCGGCTGACGTTGACGCTCTGGCGTTGGATGGTTCTAACGAAATGGGCGCAGATGTGGTTGTGCGGAAGAGCACCTATCCGTCTTTGCGTTTGATTGCCGACGCATCCGGCAGAGGCGGTGTCATTCAGCAGACCAGCACAAACCTGCTGATTCGACACTACGACGTGTACGGAGACAACAGTAATTATCGCTCTCTCATGATCGGAGATGGATCTGACCTGAATGCGGTAATTCGGTTTGCTGTTGCAAAAGACGGCGTAATCAAATATTACAACCTGCTCCACACCGGCAATCTGGCGGAGGTAGGCGGCGGCAGCTATTCCGGCTTGGTCATGCTGAAGACCTTGACCGTCGAGGCTGACGACGTGAACGAGTTGGAGTTTCAGCTGACGGCTGCGGAGCTGAGTAAGTACAAGCGGTTCGTGATCATTCCAAAGCTGGAGGGTGAGTACGAGTCCAACTATAGTAACTACCTGTTGCTGGAGGCACCTACATACAGCGGAGAACCAACCCTGGACCTAGGTACGTCTTACGGCTACTGCTCCAACGGCGTGGCTTTGATCGCAGTCGGCACGGAGAACAGCGCCTACGGCTGGTCGCTGCACATGATGGCACTGAGACCGTATACGGCTGACGATGACAATGCCGAATTTGGGCATGTAGTCACAGGCAGAAGTACCAGCTCCTACCAGCACCCGACCACTGACCCGCTTACATTCCGGCTCTATACATCATCGAACAGCCCGTTCATCAAGGGCGGTACGGTATCCATCATGGGGGTGAACTGAATGAAACGAGCAATTTATAAGGACGGTGTGATCAGTTATGAGGAATCGCCAGTGCGGCCCGACAAGAAGCCTCTGGCCGAAGTGACGCCCACCGTCTGGGACGAGCTGGACGCAGCCTATCAGGAAGGAGTGAACAAGGCCTATGAACAGTAAAGACCGCGTGCTGGCGCGAGAGCGTCAGCGGGGCAGGGAGGCTGCGCTGGATCTGGCGGCGAGAGCGCCGGATCTTGACGGCACCGCCATCATCGCCGAGGAGGAGAATGTCCCGGCTTTCGACCCTACCTTTGACTATTCCGGCCTTGCGGCCGGCTCTCCCGTCCGGGATGAGGGCCAGGTGTGGCAGCTGATCCAGCCTCACAACGCCGCCCACTACACCGGCCGGCCCGCCACGCTGCGGGCGCTGTGGAGCCTGTGCCACACGAAGGATCCCGCCCGGGCGAAGCCCTGGGTGGACGCCTACGGCACCAGCGGCATGTACATGACCGGCGAGTGCTATCTGGCAGCGGACGGCACCGTGAAGCGCGCCAAGCAGGACAATCTGGTGCATGACGCAGAGGCTTATCCCGCAGGATGGGAGGATGTGACGACATGATCATTTTCAACAACTGGCAGATCACGATCTCCGGCGTAATCGCTCAGCAGTATGACCATATGACCCGCAAAATCGAAGTCGTGGGAGATCTCCCGGCCGAGTATGCGTGGTCGTTGTTGGTGGAGTGCGGCGACAACAAGGACACGCTGGCTTTGGCTCGTACCGCGTCTGGTGCATACACCTACCTCACCAAAGACAACCTCTCCGTGGCCGGATATTACAAACTGCAGCTGCGGGGCAATCTGATCGAGGACGTCAGCAAGACCCGGCACACAAATCAGGTGCAGGCCTATATCCCGGCCTCTCTCACTGGTGTCGGCGAGTGGCCGGCGATGCCCTCTGAGTTCGCCCAGATCGAGCAGCGTCTGCTGAACATCAACACGCATCCTCCGATCCCCGGCGATGACGGATTCTGGCACCTGTGGGACGGCGAGGCATATGTCAAGTCTGAACTGGTGGTCCCGGTTGATCCGAATGGCTACTCCCTGTATTACAGCAGTGAACATATGAGCGCTAAGATCCCCGAGATGTCACTTGCTTCCGTCCAGTTGAATGGGAAGACCCTGCGCGGCGGAGATTTTGTGCTCACGGTGAACGGCTGCATTTATCGGGTCGCTCGGATTAAGGATGACAGCGTATTCCTTGCTTATCTGTGCTGCTCGCTCCGGGGTACACGCATCTACACCACCAGCGAGTCCCGTACACAAACAAACACCTCACTGACCCGGTCAGCTATCGAGCTGGGGGAAAATGTGCTGTATCGGGGGGACTTCATCCTCGCAGCGAATGGATATCTGTATGAAGTCAAGCAAGACTTTACGACGGAGTCGACGACCATCTCGGCAACGCTGCGCTGCGTCCTGAAGGGCGATCCCGGCAACGTACTGACGGCGCCGGACGGCACCCGGTATGAGCTCGGCGTTGACAATGCCGGCAACCTGACCACCACAAAACTTTCCTGAGAAGGGGGATTTAATTATGGCTTATAAAATTATTCGCGACTCCAAGAACTTCCACCAGTACGGCCGCGAGATCGTCGCCATCCTGGACACCGACGCCGATCTGGCCAATCTGGGCACGGACTTTGCCCCCGGCTCTATGGCCATCGTGGCAAAGCAGGGCGGCAACACCTACATGATGAATGCATCTGGCAGCTGGGAGGTGCAGTGATGGCTTTTGATCCTATTGATCTGGCCCTGATCCGCAAACTGGGCGGCGGTAAACTCCCCTTCGGCAAGGAAACCACCGTGGAAGAGATTTTCCCTGCACAGGAACTTAGCCTGGGCAGATTTGGAAGGTGCGAACTGCCTGACCTTCTGCCCATTAAATTGGGCGAGGAGTACAAAGTTGTGTGGGATGGAGTTGAGTATCACTGCATCGCAAAAGAGGGCTTTGCCGAGTATTCTACGAACGCCACGACTTGGGTTACTGTCAGTGTAATTGTCCTCGGCAGCGGTCTGAACGCTTGTTGGGGAGAAGAACCGACGGATGAGCCTTTTGAAATTCTTTTTGCAAAAAATGCCGACGATGCTTATGCGCTTGGATACGGTATGGAATTCAATCTTGGTGACTACGAGTATAGTAGCCCTGTCCTGTCTATCTGGGGCAACGTCGAGATAGTCCACACCATTGATCCGGAATATTTTGCCTCAGACAACGGCCCCCACCGTGTGCTGACGACTGATGCTGCCGGCAACGCGAAGTGGGAGGAGAAAGCCTTCTACAGCGAGGTGGGTGACGTTGAGGTAGTGCCCGAGACCACGGTCGCCATCGACCCGTCGGAAAACAGCTACATTGGGACGGACGCCTACCTTCTGGAGGCCGGCAAGGCCTATGTCGTCAAGTGGAACGGTGTAGAGTATCCCTGCGACACTATTGCGTATGCAGAAGGTGACACAGACCTCGGCGTAATACTCGGCAACTATGGTGCGCTGACGGGTGGCGCGTCCACCGGCGAGCCGTTTGTTATGGTGTTCTTGTACCCTTCTATGGCGGCAGAGATGGGCATGGGCATGATGGTCGTCGCTATGGACGGCTCCGCATCGGCAACCTTCTCCATCCGTTTCAAGGGAGAAGTCGTTTATCCGCTGGATAACAAATACCTCAACCTGGCCTGGCTGCCTACCACGGAGAAGGGCGCCACGCTGATGGAGGAGACGGCGCTTGACCTTACCAATGCGACGGCGCTCACCCTCGCATATAGTCCCGCCGAAACGCAGCCCCTGATTATCTTCTTTGACGGCGTTCGACACTACTGCGAGCCTGCAACCAACGAGGGCACCCTGTGCTACGGCAGCGGCAACCCGTTTACCATCATGGTTATGAGCGGGGTATATAGTATTGTGGCTGCCGTACCTGGTGCTCACACTGTAGCCGTCTATGACCCCAGCGGAGAAGGCAAGATTTACAACATCATGCCGACGGCGTTTTTGCCGAGTATGGCATTCAAGTCTGGCAAGGCATACGGCTCCGCCCGATCTGCTGGTGCTGTAACGGAGTCCGACGCCTATGCGCTCGGCCAGTATGCCGTCGCGGAAGGGTGGAAAACTCAGGCACCCGGCAAATCTGCTCACGCCGAGGGTGAGAAGTCGATTGCGTCTGGAGTAGGCGCACACGCCGAGGGAAATAGCACGGCCTCGGGAACTTACGCTCATGCCGAGGGAACCAGCACGGATGCGTCTGATAACTATTCTCACGCGGAGGGTATTGGTGCTAAAGCGACTGCTGTTGGCTCTCATGCCGAGGGCTTTTATACAATCGCAGCGTCCGATTACCAGCACGTCCAGGGCAAGAACAACGTCGAGGACGCTACCGGGGAATATGCCCATATCGTAGGCAACGGCAAAGGCGGCTCGGACCGCTCCAACGCCCACACCCTGGACTGGGAAGGCAACGCCTGGTTTGCGGGCGGCATCGAGCTGACCAGCCCCAGCGGCAAACGCTTCAGGTTCTCCGTTGACGACAGCGGCAACCTGACCGCCACGGAGGT
>JAFUNB010000033.1 GCA_017482345.1 Oscillibacter sp. | reverse complement strand
TTCTCATCCTTCACGCAGCCGGTGCAGGTGATGAGATAGGCGCCCTTCAGACGGCACTCGGGGCCGCCGGGGAACAGACGCTTATACTTGGGAACGGGAGTCTCCAGGAAGTCGTCAGCCTCGATCCAGAGGTTCCGGGAGAAGGTGACCTCGCGGGTGCCGGCGGCGGGATCGACGGGGTTGTTCTCCACGGTGACGGTCTCGCTCTGGCCCTCGGGGTAGTTGGTGATGGTCAGCTTGATGGGACGCAGAACACCCATGACGCGCTCGGCGGTGGCGTTCAAATCCTCGCGCAGGCAGTGCTCCAGGAAGCCGTAATCCACGGTGGAGTCAGCCTTGGAAACGCCGATACGCTCGCAGAAGTTGCGGATGGAGCGGGCGGTGTAACCACGGCGGCGCAGACCGCACAGAGTGGGCATACGGGGATCGTCCCAGCCGGAGACGCGGCCCTCCTCCACCAGACGGCGGAGCTTGCGCTTGCTCATGACGGTGTAGTTGATGCCAAGACGAGCGAACTCGATCTGACGGGGACGGCTGGGCACGTCGGTGTTGTCGATGACCCAGTTGTACAGAGGACGGTGTGCCTCATACTCCAGAGAGCACAGGGAGTGGGTGATGCCCTCCAGTGCGTCCTGAATGGGATGGGCGAAGTCGTACATGGGATAGATGCACCACTTGTTGCCCTGGCGATGATGCTCGATATAGCGGATACGGTAGATGACGGGGTCGCGCATATTGAAGTTGCCGGAAGCCAGGTCGATCTTGGCGCGCAGGGTGTACTTACCCTCGGGGAACTCGCCGTTGCGCATGCGCTGGAACAGGTCCAGGTTCTCCTCAATGGGGCGGTCACGCCAGGGAGACTTGCCGGGCACGCCGATGGAGCCACGGTACTCGCGGAACTGCTCGGGAGTCAGCTCGCAGACGTAGGCCAGGCCGCGCTTGATCAGGCCGATGGCCAGCTCGTAGGTCTTCTCGAAATAGTCGGAGCCGTAGTACATACGGTCGTCCCAGTCGAAGCCCAGCCAGTGGATATCCTCCTGGATGGCGTCAACAAACTCAGTATCTTCCTTTGCGGGGTTGGTATCGTCATAGCGCAGGTTGCACAGACCGCCGAACTTCTCGGCAGTGCCGAAGTCGATGGTCAGAGCCTTGCAGTGGCCGATGTGCAGGTAGCCGTTGGGCTCGGGCGGGAAACGGGTATGAACGGTCATGCCCTCGAACTGTCCGCCCTGGGCGATGTCCTCCTCAATAAAAGCATGGATGAAGTTTTTGCTTTCGCTGACTTCTTCCTGCGTGGTCTTGATTTCTTCTGCCATAGGTGTCAGTCCTCCTGTGCAAGTTACAAAAAGTATCCCATGTAGTATACAGAATCTTTACAGAAATTGCAAGGGACAAACCACCTTTTTCCAAGGCATTTCAACGCAGAAGCCAGTCTTCTGCCACATCACGGGCCGTCACCGGCGTGACAAAGCCCCGGGCCATGGCGTCCGCCAGCGCCAGAAGCGATTCTTTTTCTGTTGTCAGCGCCGGGATCTCCACGACGTCGCCGCCGCAGACGATCCGCAGTCCGTAGTCTCCCCCGTCCGAAAATACCTCATAGCGGACGGTCATGCCATGCTGCGCCACGACCTTACACCATACAGTCTCCATTTCTTTCTGTCCCCTCCCCTACTTTTTTCTATGACTCCAGCATAGCACGCGGAAAATGGGGAAATTTGTCGAATCGTGTCGAAAGAAAAAAAGAACTGCCTGCGGGCAGTTCTTTCGGATCACAATTCCAATTCTTCCATGGCGGCGGCCAGCTCCTCCCGGGTAAAGAGCACGTTCAGCGCCTCCAGCAGGCCGTTGGCAGTCAGGTGTTCCGGCAGCTCCAGCTTTTGCAGCAGCGCCTGCCGCTTGGCGGCGCTTCCCGCTCCGCCGGAGAGACCCATGGCAAAGAGATCCGCCTTGGTGATGGGATCGCCCTTCTGCTTCGGCGTGTCCGCCTCATCGAGAAAAGTGGCGCCGGCCCGGCGCAGGGCCTCCAGCAGCACCTCCGGCTTCATGCCCTCCACGCCCAGCTTGCCCTCCTTGCCGGCCTTGCGCTTGCGGCGCTCCTTGCCGGCGATATCGGGAATATAGGCCTGCTTCACCAGCTCGCGGGGCAATGCGCCCTTGAGATAATTGCGGATGACAAAGCCGGCGCCGTCGCTGTCCGTCAGGACGATCATACCGCCTTGCTTTTCCGCAAGACGCCGGAGAAACGCCAGCTTCTCCTTATCGTTGAACACGGAAAAGCCGCCAAGGGTGATGATGGTGGCGTCCACCACCTGAGACAGGGCGTTTTTATCGTAACGCCCTTCTACGACGATGACTTCCTTAATGGCTCTCATTTCCGCTTGGCCCCCAGACGCACCAGCAGCAGCTTCAGCTCGCCGGCGGAATCAATGCCCTTTTCGCTCTTCATGCGGCGGTCCAGTACCTGGCACATCTTCACCGCGTCAGAGCACCAGGCGGCGGTGGTCTTTTTGGCGGAGGCAAGCAGCAGCTTTGCCGGATAGTCGCTCTTCATGTCCCACAGCTCCATGAGCCAGTACTTGTCCTTACCGCTGTCAATGGCCATGCGGGCGGTGTAAATGCGCCGCAGCTGGCTGCCCAGCGCCGCCAGAATCATGATAGGCTCCGTCTGCATTTTCAGAAGGTCTCCTAAAATTCCGGCCGCCCGGTCATAGTCCCCCTGCAGCACCGCGTCGGAGAGCTTAAACACCTCCGCGGACAGGACGGGATCCGCTACGGCGTCGATGTCCTTCTGTGTGATGGCCTTGCCCTTGGCGTAGGTGCCGATCTTCGTGATCTCCGGCACCAGACCGGTCATGAGACCGCCGCAGGTGAAGATGAGATACTCCGCCGTCTGGCGGTCGATCTCCTTGCCCAGGGCCTTGAACCGGCGGGTAATCCAGCTGATGAGATCGCTGTTCTCAGCGGCCCGGAACTCCACGGCTTCCACGTGGTCGCTGACTGCTTTGCAAAGCTTTTTCAGCGTCTTGTTGGGCTTGTAGGCAACGGTATCGTATACAAATACCACGCAGCAGTAGGGCGGGATATCGTCCAGGAAGGCGATCATCTTCTCCCGCTGTTCCTCGTTCAGCTTGAAGATGTCGTAATCCGTCACTACGATGAGGGTGCGCTCCGCCAGCATGGGCATGGCCTCCGCCATCTCAGAGAGAGTCTGCACCGTCAGGTCCTTGCCCTCCAGCCGATGGTAGTTGAACTCCTCAAAGCCGGCGGGCACCAGCACCTTGCGCAGCTCGCCCAGATAGTATTCCCGCAGATAGCTCTCCTCTCCGTAGAAGATGTAGGCACAGCCCAGCGTGCCCTCGGCGAGATCATTTTTCAGTTTTTGGAAGGCCTCGTTGGCCTTGGGAGCTTTTTTTGCGTATGCCATGCATATCTCCTCAGTTCAGGGTGAAGTGAATGGTGCCCTGCAGGTCGGTGCGGAACAGTTCCGCCCCGTGGGTCACCAGACGGCGCAGGGTCTCCTCCGTCGGGTGGCCGTAGCTGTTGGAGCCGCAGCTGACGATAGCCGTTTCCGGCGTCAGCGCGGTCAGCAATTCTTCAGAAGTGGAGTATTTGGAGCCATGGTGGCCCACCATCAGCATCTCGATATCCGGCAGATTGTACCGCTCCAGCAGCTGCCGCTCACCAGCCATGTCCAGATCGCCGGTGATGAGCAGGTCATAGTCTCCGGCAGTACAGAGCGCGGCAATTCCCCGCTCGTTGTCGCCGCCCTCCCCCACCGGCGGATAAAGCGTCAGCTCTGCTTCGCCAAGTGCGTGAGTGGAAATCGTTTCCACAAACCGGACTTCCGTTTTATAGTCGGCGGCCAGGGCCAGAATCTCTGCCTGCAAGCCATCCTCGTCTGCCTGCTCCGGCGCCAGAATGACATCCACCGGCATCCGGGCCAGCAGGCCGGAAAGTCCATTTACATGGTCAGAATCGTAGTGGGTCAGAACCAGATAATCCAGCTCCCGGCAGCCCATGGTGTGCAGCTGTCCGGCAGCGATCTGTCCTGCGTCATACCAGCTGTTGCCGCCGCCGCAGTCCACGAGGGCGTAAGCATCGCCGGAGGACAGCAGAACACTCTGCCCCTGCCCCACGTCCAGTGCCATGATGTGCAGTTTACCTTCCCGGAAGCGGGCGGCGCCCAGATACACCGTGCACACCAGAGTCACAGCCGCAAGCACTGCCGCAAGACCATAGCTGGCCCGCCGTTTTTGTCTGGAGAAACAGACAACTGCCAGCAGAATGTAGAAAAACGCCAGCCAGAATTTCAGATAGGGATTTGAGAAATACAGCGCGTGATACGGAACCGCAGCCAACAGTCCCGCCATACGCAGAATATAAACAACGAGAAGCCGTGGCACAAATCCAACAACAGCGCCCAGCGGCAGCCACAGGAACGACAGCATCACCGCTGTCAGACCCAGCATAAATACAATGCTGGCACACCACAGGCACAGGAGGTTCGCAACGGGAGAAATGAGCACCAGTGTGCCGAAATACCAGCCGCTGAGTGGCAGCGTGAACAACGTCGCACCGGCAGTTGCAGAAACGCTGGACGCTGTAAAGCGATACAGCTTTCCGTGCTTTCTGCCGCCCAGCAGCAATCGGTTCATCTGGCTGGACACCAGAATGATGCCCGCCATAGCCGCAAAAGACAGCTGCAGACTGACCGAAGCGGCGGCGAATGGGTTCTTCAAAAGAATGAGCAGCAGCGCGGCGGAGAGGGACGTGGGACCGTCGCTGTCCCGGCCAAATAGAGGCGCCGACAGCAGTAGACCCAGCATGACGCCGGCCCGCACCACCGACGGACTTCCGCCGGTCAGCAGGGCGTAAAACACCAGCATGGGCAGCGTCCACGCTGCCACCATTCTTTTTCGGTGTCGTCCCAGAAGGCCGATGGCCATCTCCGCCAGAAACATGCAGTGCATGCCGGACACCGCCAGAATGTGATAGATACCGGCCTCCGACATGGCGATGGAGGACCGCTCCGAGATACCGGACTTGTCGCCGGTGAGGATAGCTGTCAGGAATCCAGCCGTATCACCGGAAAACAGGCGGTTAATCTGCGTCCGCATGGCTCTGCCCATCCGCGCCGGCCACCAGCGGACCGAGTTCGCCGAGCCCTGTTCCGCGATCATCTCTCCCCGGTTATAGGCCAGCAGAAAGACGCCTTTGGAGGTGAATGAGGTGACATCGTCATCCCGGATCTGGGCGGCACTTTTCAGATGGACACTGCCGGTCAGCGTCTGGCCGGGCCGCAGATCAAGCATGCCATCATCGCCGTAGTAAACGGCCTTTCCGGGCACGCCTTCGATCTTCACAGTGACTTTCCCGCCGTACGCGCCGGCTACGGCATAGTCCTGCAGTATCATGGTGACGACGGCGTCCGTGTCAGCCAACCGCTCTGCCGGCAGCTGTACCTGGCGGGTATACAGCCAGTTATAGCCAAAGGCCAGCGACGCGCCCACACCGATCAGCAGCAACCGCCTGCGCCACGCGTCAGGCAGAAACAGCGCGCCGCAGGCCGCTGCCAATGCGGCGGCCATGGCCCGGAGCAGAGATTCATAGGCCAATAAATACTGGGCTAGAAAGATAGCCGCGGAAAATGAGAACGCAAAATACGCCAATTTCCGCATGCGCCTCTCCCCTTTCTGACGTGACACATAAAAACGCAAATATTATACCTGATTTTTTGCCGGATTTCCACTCCAACTTATTTAACTTGACGTTCTCTTCGCTCCGCAGTACGATAAATATAGAAAACTGGGAGTTTTCCCGTTTGCATCTGGAAAGGAGTTTTGCTATGAAGCGTTTTTTGACAATGTTTGCTGTTGTGCTGTGTTTGACAGCGGCACTGACTGTTACCGCCGCCGCCTCGGATTTTGACGCTGTGGCGGACGATCTGGCCGCAATTGGCATGTTCCGGGGGACCTCCGCCGGATATGAGCTGGACCGCGCTCCCAAACGCTCTGAGGCCGCCATCATGCTGGTGCGGCTCTATGGCGCTGAGGAGAGCGCCAAGGCCGCCTATGAGGCGGGCGAGATCTCCCATCCCTTCACGGATGTCAGTCCTACTGCCTCCCCTGCTGTGGCCTGGCTGTATACCAACGGCATCACCAAGGGAACCACTGCCACCACCTTCGGCTCCGCCAGCGCATGCAGCGCCAGAATGTACTGCGCCTTCCTGCTGCGGGCGCTGGGCTATGAGGACGGCAAGGATTTCCAGTATTCCGAGTGCCTGACCTTTGCCCAGGAAAAAGGCTTTTACGATCCCATTTTGTTTACCGGAACCTTCCTGCGGGATGATCTGGCAGCTCTGACCTATCAGGGGCTGGCCGCCGATCTGGCCGACGGCAGCACCTACCTCCTGGACAGCCTCATTAAGAGCGGCGCAATCGACTCCAAGGACGCAAAGCCCATGACCAAGACCATCGAGGCTTACCGCGCTATGCAGGCCGCTATGGAGGACTTTGAGGACGACGCCATGGAAATGGACATCAACATGACGATGGACATGAAGACCTCCGTGGAAGAGCTTGGTATTCTCATTGAGAGCACAACCTCCAGCGCCGGCACCATGGCTATGCGGGTCGATGAGGAGAACAAGGCCCAGCCGGAGCTGGCTTATATCGTCGAAACCCAGACAGACGGCCTGGATATGACGGTCGGCACCTGGATGAAGGACGGCTGGATCTATCAGTCTGCGGAGTATGGCGATGAAAAGGTCATGTATAAGGTGCCTGCCGGTGGGGAGCTGGATTCTCTCGAGGATGTCGGCGCAGTGGAGCCCAGCGCCATGAACGTCAGCGGTCTGGCCATGATCGAGTCCATCACCGAGGAAAAACAGGGCAGCAACATGATCTACACGCTGGTCATCCGCGAAAACCTGGGCGGTGCCATGACCGGTGCCATGGAGATCGCCGCGCTGGACGAGGAGCTGGGCGTAAAGTACGGCGCCATCAAATCCATCTACACCATCCGCAAGGGACAGCTGAAGAAGATGGAGATGGTGTTCTCCGCCTCTGTGGAGACGCCAATCCCGCTGGATGAGGCGGGCAACACCATCGCCATGGTCATGGACTATGATTACGACATGCTCATGACCATCAAGAAGACCGGCGACGATGTGGTCATCGACTGGCCGGATTTCTCCCAGTTCCAGGAACTGCCTGAGGGTGAGGAGATCGTCGATCCCCAGGAAGAGGTCATTCAGTTCTGATATGCAGCAAAAAAACAGCGTCCGAACTTCGGACGCTGTTTTTTCATGTATCAGGTGAAAATGAACCAGATCAGCAGATATCCGGTCATGACCGCGGCCAGTGTGAAGGGCACGCCGATCCGCATGAACTGCTTTGTGGTGACTTCATAGCCAGCCTTGCGGAGGATGCCGCCAGCAGCAATGTTGGCGGAGGCGCCCACGGGAGTCAGGTTGCCGCCCAGCGTGGCGCCGCACAGCAGGCCGAAGCACAGAACCGCCTGATCCACACCCAGAGACGCAGCCACACCGCCTACTACCGGCAGCATGGTGGCCGTATAGGGAATGTTATCGATGAAGGCGGAGGCCAGCACCGAGAACCAGACGACAATCGTATAGGTCAGGAACAGGTTTCCGCCGCCGAGACTGGCGATGATCCGGCTGATGTCGCTGATGATACCCACGCGGTTCACGCCGTCGATCACCAGGAACAGTCCGGCCAGCAGCAGGAGCGTCACATAGTCGATGCCAAGGATCACGTCCTTGACCAGCTTGGCGCCGTGGTCTTTCACGCACGCGATGACAAGACCAATGATCAGATAGGCCATGCAGATGATGCCGTTGGTCAGCGCGGGCTTTTCCGGCAGGAAGGACGCCGCGATCAGGGTCAGCACCGTGCCTACCAGCAGCACAGTGGGAACGGGATCCTTTACCGGAGTCAGATAGTCGGAATCGATCTCGCCGCTCTCTTTCCGGAACAGGAACATCATCACGGGAATCGTAGCCAGCGCGCCAATCTGCACCACCCAGAACATACCGGGTTTACCCTCATAGATAAAAAAGTCGGCAAAATCCAGACCCATATGGCTGCCCAGCAGAATGGATGTGGTGTCACCCACCAGTGTGGCCGCACCCTGCAGGTTGGAAGAGACGGCGATGGCCAGGATCATACTCACAGGAGAGATCTTCAGCTTCTGTGCGATCGCCACGCCCACAGGCGCCAGCATCAGCACCGTGGCCACGTTGTCCACAAAGGCAGAGACGAGTCCCGCGAACAGCGCCAGCACGATGATGAGCGCCTTCACGTTGGGCAGAGCCCGCACCAGATAGTCCGACAGGCGGTTCGGCATATTGGAGCGGATAAACAGGTCCACGGTACCCATGGTGCCCGCCAGCATCAAAAGCACGTTCCAGTCCACCGCGGCGGCGGCCTCCCCTGCCGGGACGATGCCCAGCGCAATAAAGATGGCCGCGGCCCCCAGCGCCACATACGCCCGGTACTTGGGCAGCAGCAGCAACATGGCGTAAACTGCGATAAACACGATCAGCGCGAAAGTCTTCACGCAAACAACTCCTTCCCTGCAGCGCTTAACACGCAAAAATAAAAAGACTCCTGCCGTAACGGTTCACGGCAAAAGTCTCGCTTCTTACCACATGGCCCGAGCCTTTCAGCTGTGATGACGAACCACATGACGCTTGCGCGCAAGCTACTCCCTCTTGGTATCTTCAGGGTATCACGAGGGGTTTCCTTTGTCAATCAACGATAATTTTCTCACAAACTCCTAACTTGACAAAAGCAGCCGTCCTGAATGGACGGCTGCTTGATTTGCGATATTTCGTATCTCCAACTCCGATGCAAACCAGCGGAGCGTTTGCGGAGGAAGGCGAGGAGCAAGGAAGCGGGCACAGTTTTCGCCATCAGGCGGAAACGAAGCTCAGCGGACTTTGCGACGAGCTCAGCCCGGGGGCCAGGTCATGTCTCTGCCAGACAGGACATGGAAATGCAGATGGAACACACTCTGGCCGGCCTGCTCGCCGATGTTGGACACCACGCGATAGCTGTCCATTCCCTGCTCGGCAGCGATCTTGGCGATGACCTCAAAAATGTGGGCCACGACAGCGCTGTTTTCGCTGTTCACCTCGGACACGGAGCCGATGTGGGCCTTGGGGATCACCAGAAAGTGCTTGGGTGCCTGAGGGGCGATATCATTGAACGCAAAGCACAGGTCATCTTCATAGACCTTGCTGCTGGGGATGTCGCCGGCAATGATTTTGCAGAATAAGCAGTCAGACATGATTGGGGCCTCCTTTTTCTTGGGTGTTTCCGCTATTATAACACCCCTTCCCCAAAAAGGAAACAAAAAATCTCCCGCATGGAAGAACCATGCGGGAGATAAATGGATTCAATTAACCCAGCTTGGAGGCGACGAAATCGTCCACGGAAGCCAGCGCGTCATCCAGCTTCAGCAGATCGCTGCCACCGCCCTCGTCGTCGCAAAGTCCGCTTTGTTCCGGTTCCCCCTTGCGGCGAAACCTCCACACGCTTCCTTGCTCCTCCTCTCCCAGCCCGACCCGCTTCGCTGGGCTCGGCCTGGGTACCCGGAGTTACGCGCCATGGGCGTCTTAGCCCAGCTTGGAGGCGACGAAATCGTCCACGGATGCCAGCGCGTCATCCAGCTTCAGCAGATCGCTGCCGCCGCCCATGGCGCTGTCGGGCTTGCCGCCGCCCTTGCCGCCGCAGATGGCGCAGACGTTCTTCACCAGATCGCCGGCCTTGATGCCCTTCTTCACGGCGTCGGGACCGCAGACGGCCAGGAAGGTGATCTTCTCACCGTTGACGGAGGACAGAACGGCCACAACAGCGGGCTCTTTGTCACGCAGGAAGTCGCCCATCTGACGCAGAGCGTTGGCATCCAGACCGGCCTTGTTGGCAGTGACGACCTTCACGCCGCCAACTTCCTTGGCGCTCATCAGGAACTGACGGGCCTCACCCAGAGAAGCCTCAGCCTTGAACTTCTCCAGAGCGGTGCGCAGCTCCTTGGTCTCAGCCAGCTGCTGCTGGATACGGTTCTCCAGCTCAGCGGGGTTGGTCTTGAACATCTGAGCCAGATGCATCAGGACCTGCTGGTTGGCGCTGATGGTATCCATGGTCTGCTTGCCGACGGTGGCCTCGATACGGCGGACGCCGGAGGCAACGGAGCCCTCGCTCTTGATGCGGAACATACCGGCCTTGGCGGTGTTGTCCAGGTGGGTGCCGCCGCAGAACTCCATGGAGAAGTCACCCATCTCCACGACGCGGACGGTGTCGCCGTACTTCTCGCCGAAGACTGCGATGGCGCCCTTCTTCTTAGCCTCCTCGATGGGCAGGACCTCGGTCACGACGTCGTAGCCCTCCAGGATGGCGTCGTTGACCAGACGGTCAACCTCGGCCAGCTGCTCGGGAGTGATGGCCTCGAAGTGGGTGAAGTCGAAACGGATGCGGTCGGGCTCCACCAGAGAGCCGGCCTGATGGACATGGTCGCCCAGAACCTTCTTCAGAGCGGCGTCCAGCAGATGGGTGGTGGAGTGAGCGCGCATGATGGCCTTGCGGCGGGAGATGTCGATGGTGGCGATGACGGTGTCGCCCACCTTCACGGTGCCGCCGGACAGCTTGCCGTAGTGCATGAACTTGCCGCCCTTGTTCTTCAGGACGTTGTTCACCTCGAACTTGGCCTCACCCAGGGTGATGACGCCGTGGTCAGCCACCTGGCCGCCCATCTCGGCGTAGAAGGGAGTCTTGTCCAGAACGATGATGGCGTCCACGCCGGACATGATGGTCTCGGCCAGCTCGTTCTCCACCACCAGAGCCAGGACCTTGGCATCGTCGATGGAGGTATGCTCATAGCCGACGAACTCGGTAGCGGGCATCTCGGAGCCGAACTCGATACCGGCCCAGCCCAGGTCGCCCAGAGCCTCGCGGGCCTTACGGGCGCGGACGCGCTGAGCCTCCATCTCCTCGTCGAAGCCGGCGCGGTCAACGGTCATTCCCTCTTCCTCGGCCATTTCGATGGTCAGGTCGATGGGGAAACCATAGGTATCATACAGCTTGAAAGCATCGGAGCCGGAGAAGACGGTCTCGCCCTTGCCCTTGTGAGCGGCCAGCATCTCGTTGTAGATCTTCATGCCGCCGTCGATGGTCTTGGCGAAGTTCTCCTCCTCGGTGCGGACGACCTTGGTAATGTAGGCCTGCTTCTCGCGGACGTCGGGATAAGCGAACTCGTTCTCGCGAACAACAGTGTCCACAACCTCGAACAGGAAGGGCTTGTTGACGCCAAGCAGCTTGCCGTGACGGGCAGCGCGGCGCAGCAGACGGCGCAGCACGTAGCCGCGGCCCTCGTTGGAGGGCAGAACGCCGTCGCAGATCATCATGGTGGAGGCGCGGATGTGGTCGGTGATGACGCGCAGGGAGACGTCCTTCTTGGCGTCTTCCTTGTAAACAGCACCGGTGATCTCGCTGACCTTCTTGGTGATGTTCATGACGGTATCGACCTCAAACAGAGAACCGACGTTCTGGCACACGCAGGCAAGTCTCTCCAGACCCATGCCAGTGTCGATGTTCTTCTGCTTCAGCTCGGTGTAGTTGTTGTTGCCGTCGTTGTCGAACTGGGAGAACACGTTGTTCCAGACCTCGATGAAGCGGTCGCACTCGCAGCCGACGGTGCAGTCGGGCTTGCCGCAGCCGTGCTCGACGCCGCGGTCATAGTAGACCTCGGAGCAGGGGCCGCAGGGGCCGGAGCCGTGCTCCCAGAAGTTGTCGGCCTTGCCGAAACGGAAGATGTTCTCGGCGGGGATGCCGATGTCCTTGTTCCAGATCTCGAAGGCCTCATCGTCGTCCAGATAGATGGAGGGATACAGACGATCCTTCTCCAGGCCAACGACCTCGGTCAGGAACTCCCAGCAGAAGGGAATGGCTTCCTTCTTGAAGTAGTCGCCGAAGGAGAAGTTGCCCAGCATCTCGAAATAGGTGCCGTGGCGGTCGGTCTTGCCGATGTTCTCGATGTCGCCGGTGCGGATGCACTTCTGGCAGGTGCAGACACGGTCACGGGGAGGCTCTTCCTCGCGGGTGAACCAGGTCTTCATGGGGGCCATGCCGGAGTTGATCAGCAGCAGAGACTTATCGTTCTGGGGGATCAGGGAAAAGCTGGGCAGACGCAGATGACCCTTGCTCTCGAAGTAGCTCAGGAACATCTCACGCAGCTCGTTCAGGCCGTAATTGGGATGTGCCATAATGTTGTTTCCTCCTATGTTATATATTTTGAATTGACAAATAAAAAAAGCCTCCACCCCATGCTTAGGGGCGAAGACGATCTTACTTCACGGTACCACCCTAATTATCTTCCCCCTGGGGGAAGCATCTTAGCCATTCTGTAACGGGAATGAACCGTCCCGCTCGTCGCGGGCTGCTCCAAAGTGGCTGCTCTCCGGCATGACCAAGGGGCTCGCACCGTCTCCCCTCTCGCTTGGGTCTGTTTCAAAAAGCTGGCTTTGTCATCGCGTTTTGCTGTTTGACCGAAATTATTATATCCTTTTTGTGGGATTTGTCAAGACACTTCCCGCGCTTTTCCCCACTTTTCTGCTGGAAAAATCCTCTCGTTTTTTCCTTTGGGCTGTGGTATACTACATGAGAGCATTTTTTAGACAGTGAGGTGACAGGCTTTGCATTTCTGGGCACATCTGAAAACGGTGCATCACCACCGCGCGCTGGTGCGGAAATACTGCTTCCGGCTGGGGCTTTACCGGCAGGGTCTGATGCACGACCTGTCCAAGTACTCCCCCGTGGAATTCTGGGCCGGCGTCAAGTACTATCAGGGCGACCACAGCCCCAACGACGCACAGCGCAAGGCCAACGGCTACAGTGCCTCCTGGATGCACCACAAGGGCCGCAACCGCCACCACTTTGAGTTCTGGACCGACTATGGCCCCGGCGGCATCACGGGTATTGAGATGCCGAAGAAATACGTGGCCGAGATGTTCTGCGACCGTCTGGCCGCCAGCAAGACCTACCGGGGCAAGGATTTCGACCCCGGTGATCCCTATAAATTTTTTCTGCGCGGCAAGGGCCGCAACCTGCTGCTCCACCCTGCCACCGCCGACCTGCTGGAGACGATCCTGCTGAAGCTGCGGGACGAGGGCGAGGACGCCGCATTTGCATATGTGAAGCACGAAGTACTGGGTAAATGACAACGTGCCGGGAATCATTCCCGGCACGTTTCTTTTTATTTTGCGGACAGCTCCACCGCGTGACGCACCACCGTCAGAGGCGGCACGGCCTTGGGCAGCTTCATGCGGAAGGTCATCTGGGGGTTGCGGGGCTCTGTCAGGACATTGCCCTCAGCGTCCTCCATCTCCGGTACCTCCATGGCGAAGGGCCGCAGGTCCGGGCCCACCAGCTCCACGGTGTCGCCGGTGCGGAATTTGTTCCGCAGGGACAGCGTGGCGTTGCCGTTTTCGTCACAGTCGGTGACAAGTGCAACCACCTGCCACTCTCTAATATATCTGGAGTTTTCATAATATTGACCGGGATGGCCGTAGTAGAAGCCGGTGGCATAGGGCCGGTGGCTCACATGGTCCACCTCATCCCGCCAGACGGGGTCGATGGGTCTCCCCTCCGCCACGGCGTCCAGACAGTGGCGGTAGGCACCGGTGACGATGGCGGCGTAGTAGGCGGACTTGGCACGCCCCTCGATCTTCAGGCTGTCCAGTCCCACATCGCACAGATCGTCCAGATGGTCGATCATGCACATATCCCGGGAGTTGAGGATGTAGGTGCCCTTGTCGTCCTCCTCGATGGGGAAATACTCGCCGGGGCGCTTCTCCTCCATGAGGGTATAGTGATAGCGGCAGGGCTGGGCACAGGCGCCGCGGTTGGAGTCGCGGCTGGTCATATAGTTGCTCAGCAGACAACGGCCGGAATAGCTGACGCACATGGCGCCGTGGACAAAGGCCTCGATCTCCAGCTCCTTCGGGGTATTCTGCCGGATGGTCCGGATCTCCTCCAGACTCAATTCACGGGCCAGAATGACGCGCTCAGCACCCAGATCGTGCCAGGCGCAGGCGGTCTCGTAGTTGCTGATGCTGGCCTGGGTGGAGATGTGACGCTGGCAGCCCGGGGCGTACTTCCCCGCCATGCGGAACGCGCCCATATCCGCCACGATGACAGCGTCCACGCCGGCGTCGTTCAGCAGCTCCAAATGCGCCGGCAGGCGGACGATCTCGTCGTTGCGGGGCATGGTGTTGATGGTGCAGTGAACCCGCACGCCGCGGCCGTGGGCAAATTCCACGGCCCGGCGCAGCTCGTCGGGATCAAAGTTTCCGGCGAAGGCACGCATACCGAAGTCCGTGCCCGCCAGATAGACCGCGTCAGCGCCGTATTCCACGGCCATGCGCAGCCGCTCCATATCTCCTGCCGGAGCCAGCAGTTCAGGTCTCTTTCTCATGTCAGTTACCGATATACTCGCTGCTGTTGACGAAGTTGACGTGGTCGTTATAGTTGGTAAAGAAGCGGTGCCGGCCATCCTTGCCCAGTGCGTAGTAGTAATAATCCGTCTGAGCCGGATCCAGAGCGGCGTTCAGAGCGGCCAGACCGGGATTTGCGATGGGCGTGGGAGGCAGGCCGACGTACTTATACAGGTTGTATTTGGAGTCGGTCTCCTTGTCGCTGTTGGTGATGGCGCCCTCGTGATCAGGCAGAGCATACAACAGCGCGGCGTCCACCTGCAGATAGCCGTAGGTGCCGCCCTTGTCGCCCTCACCCTCCAGACGGTTGTAGATGACAGAGGCGATCTTTTCGTGGTCCCCGCCGTCGGTCTCCTTCTCGATGAGGGAGGCGATGGTGGCGATCTGCTTCAGGGTATAGCCGCGGGCCTGCGCGGCCTCCAGCAGCTCGTCGTCCAGCTTGCGGTCAAAGTTGTCAATGAGGCGCTTGAGGGCGCTGGAGCCCTTTTCGTTCACATAGAACTCATAGGTATCCGGGAACAGGAAGCCCTCCAGACGGCTGATGTCCTGAGAGTTCTTGTCGATATACTCATAGCCGAAATCCGCGGTCTGGGCGGCCTCGATGAGGTTCTCCTCGGTGTTGACGCCCTTCTCCGCCAGCAGGCGCAGCGTCTGGGCCACCGTGTAGCCCTCGGGAATGGTGACGGTGACGGTCTCGGCATTCATGTTGCCGGAGGAGTTGCGCATGCCCATGATGAGGGCGCGGTAGTCCATGTCGGTGTTCAGCTCATAGGTGCCGATGCCGATCTTCTCCTCGGCCTTGGCCACCTTGCCGAACAGGCGGAAGAACCACTTGTACTCGATGAGTCCGGCCTCCTCCAGCTTGTTTGCGATGGTCTCCACATCGTCATCCGCTGTCACCTCGATGGTGGCGGTGATATCCTCCTTGTTGAACGCGCACAGGTCGTTCATCAGCATCCAGCCCACACCGGCCAGGATGCAGGAGGTGATGGCCACAAACAGGAGCCATCCGATGAATTTCAAAATCCAGGGAGTTTTTCTTTTTTTCTTGCGGGGGCGCTTCTGCTGACCGCTGCTCTGGCTCCGGCGCACCTGTTCGGTGTCCCAGCTGGCGGTATCGCCCTTTCTGTAATCAGCCATATATGAACCTCCAAATCCTCCGTTCCGGTCATTTTGATCGAAACCGGACTGATTTTCAATCATTTTCTGCGTCAAAATTATTTTTTCCATGGCCAGGCCCCCTTTGGGATCGCGGCGCATAGAATGTCTCAAAGCGAGGTGACGAACATGAACTTCAACAATAACAACAACTGCTCCTGCCTGTGGCTCATCATCATTCTTGTCATCCTGTTCTGCTGCTGCGGCAACAATGGGAACAACTTCTGCGGCTGCGAACACCACTGTGGCTGCGGTCACAACTGCGGCTGTGGCAGCAACTGTGGCTGCGGATGCGGCGACAACTGCTGCAACACCACCTGCTGCTGAAAAACCGTGCGAGATGGGGCGCCCCGCGCCCCGTTTTGCCGTTCGCCGCGGAGACAGGCCCTTACAGCAGCTTCTGCACCGTCTTCCAGACCTCCTCGTGGATGTCCTCGATGGTGCGGGGGGCGTCGCCCTCGGCACAGTGGATCACCGTCCAGCCGCACTGGCGAACCACCTCGCGGGCGTTGGCCCGGCACTTGCGCAGATAGGCGGCGTCCTGTTCGTGGATATCGGCGTGGGTGCCGCTCTGCTGCTCGCGGCTGCGCATCATGCGCTCCGTGATCTCCGTGGGCATATCCAGATAGATGACCAGATCCGGCTCCGGCAGACCGATGCGGCCGTATTCCAGCTCAAAGAGCCAGTTCAGATACTCCGTCCGCTCCTCGTCAGGCAGCTTGGAGGCCTGATGGACGGCATTGGAGGTGGTGTACCGGTCAGCCACGATCAGTCCGCCGGCCTCATAAAATTCGCCCCAGTCCTGCTTATAGGAGGCGTAACGGTCCACAGCGTACAGAATGGACGCGGCGTAGGCATTTACATCGCCGGGATTTTTACCCAGCTTGCCGTCCAGATACTCCTGCACCATAACGGCGGAGGGTTTTCCATAACGGGGAAAGTCGATGTTCTGATATGCGATCTGCTCCTGTGCCAGACGCTGGCACAGCATGCGGGACTGGGTGGCCTTGCCGGAACCGTCCGTCCCCTCAAATACGATCAGTTTACCTCTCATTTTTTCCGTTTCTCCTGCTTCACATGCACCAAAAACAGCGGCAGCTTCATCATGCGGCCGATGCGCTTGGGCTCCTTGCACAGACGGTAGAACCACTCCAGACCGTGGTCGCACCAGAACTTGGGCGCGCGCTCCACCACGCCGGCAAATACATCCAGACTGCCGCCCAGACCGCACATCAGGTGTGCGCCGGAGGCGGGGCCGTTCTTTACCATCCAGAACTCCTGCTTGGGAGCGCCCAGACACACGAACACCACGTCGGCGCCGCTGGCGCGGATGTCCTCCACGATGGGGCCGTCCTCCTTGAAATATCCGTCATGGGTTCCGACGATATTCAGACCCGGAAAGTTCCCCTTCAGCTTTTCAGCCGCCTGCTCCGCAACGCCGGGCTTGGCGCCCAGCAGATACAGCGTTTTGCCGCTCTTTGCCATCTCGGCCATAAGACCGGAGGCAAACTCGATGCCGGGAACGCGGCCCTTCAGGGGCGTGCCCAGCATGGCGGCACCCTTCACCACGCCGATGCCGTCCGGCAGAACCAGATCGGCGCCGTTGACCGTCTTCATAGCCTCCGGATTCTCCTGGCAGACCTCCACGATCTCCGGATTGGGCGTGACCACGTAGTGGAAGCCATCGCTGTTTACCAGACTCATGCCCTCCGCCACAGCCTCTTCCATCGTCAGATTATCAAAACCGACGCCAAGAACGTCGATGCGCATAGAATCACCTCGTTACATACTCATACAGTTTTGCATTATACCATACTCCCCTGCCCTTGTCCAATGAAAAAGGAGCGCCAAACGCGCTCCTTTTTTGTCGCTTATTGCAGGGAAACCGCCTTTTTGTCCGGCAGCTGGGCCAGAATGACCGCAACCATCACCAGCGCGCAGCCGAAATACTCCTTGCCGTTCATCTGGTCGCCCAGAATGATGGCGCCGGCAATCACGGCGAACACGGACTCCAGGCTCAACAGAACGGAAATGACTGTAGGGTCGGAATCCTTCTGGGCCAGGATCTGCAGGGTATAGGCCACACCGCTGGAGAAGATGCCCACATACAGGATGGGGCCGATGCAGGCCAACACAGCCTCCATGCTGGGAGACTCCGTCAGCAGCATGCCGACGGCGGAGAACACCGTCACCACGAAGAACTGGGCGCAGGACAGCTCTACGCCGTCCACCTTTGCGGTAAAGTGGTCGATGACCATGATGTGAGCCGTGAAGCAGAAAGCGCACAGCAGCACATAGAAGTCGCCCCGGGTGATGGTGAAGTCCTCGGTGATGCACAGGCAATACAGTCCCGCCACCGCCAGCAGCACGCTGAACCAGATGGCCTTGGGGGGCTTTTTCTTCAGAAACAGTCCGGCAATGGGCACCAGCACAATATACAGCGCCGTGATAAAGCCCGCCTTGCCGGAGGTGGTGGTCTCCAGACCCTTCTGCTGCAGCGCTGTGGCCACAGCCAGCGCTGTGCCGCAGCAGAGGCCGCCCAGCGCCAGATCCCGGCGGCTGCCAATGGCTGCCGGTTTGCCGGCCTTCACTCGACCGCGGCGTAAAATGCTGCACAGTACAAACAGGAACACCGTGGCAATGGCGGCGCGGGAGGCATTGAACGTAAAGGGCTCCACATAATCGGCGCCGACGCTCTGGGCCACAAAGGCCGTGCCCCAGATCAGGGCCGCCAGCACCGCGAATATATTTTGACGGGAGTGAATGGCTTTCATGAATCTTGCTCCGTTTCTCGTTTCATGGTATACTTTTGGGCGATACGTTGGATTGTAGCACCGGGGTGGCAAAATGGCAAGACTTTCACAGGAATTCTATAACCGTGACACCGTGCAGGTGGCCCGGGAACTGCTGGGCAAATATCTGGTCCGGGTGCTGGACGGCGAGACGCTCATCTGCCGCATCACGGAGACCGAGGCCTACATCGGCCGCTGTGACAAGGCCTGCCACGCCTACAACTACAAGAAAACAGAGCGCACCTCGGCGTTGTTTCAGCCGCCGGGCCGCGCCTATGTGTATCTCATTTACGGCATGCACCACTGCCTGAACTTCGTCACGGAGCCGCAAGATGAACCGGCCGCCGTCCTCATCCGGGGCGCACAGCCGGTTTCCGGTATGGACGCTATGTGGCGGGCCAGATACGGGGAAAAGACCGTGACGCCCCAGCGGCTGCGGGCCCTGCTGAACGGCCCCGGCAAGCTGTGTCAGGCACTGAGTATCACCAAACACGAAAACCGCCTGGATCTGGTGACGGGGGAAACCCTGTTTGTCTGCGATTCTCCGGAGGATGCGGGACTTCCCTGCCCCGCTCCTATCCATGAGATCATCCGCAGCGGCCCACGGATCGGCGTAGACTATGCAGAAGAGGCCCGGGACTTTCCCTGGCGCTTCTGGCTGGAAACGGAGGAACCCAAATGAGTATGTTTTTCTTTGATCTGGACGGCACTCTCATCGACTCCAACGGCATCTGGAAGGATGTGGACCGGGAGTTTCTTGCCAGACGGAACATGCCCTATACCCACGAATATTACGAGGGCGTGGCCCACACCGCTCTGCCCATGGCGGCGGTGTTCACCAAGGAGTACTGCAAGCTGGAGGAATCCTGCGAGGAAATCATCGCCGAGTGGATGGAGATGAGCCGGGATATGTACTCCAGAGTGCCCCTGAAGCCCGGCGTGCGGGCCTATCTGGACCAGTGCCGGGCCGAGGGCCAGCGGATGGCCATCGTCACCTCCAGCGTACCTGAGCACTGCTATACGGCGCTGAAAAAGCTGGAGATCGAGGACTATTTTGAAAACGTCACCTTCGCCCAGCAGGCCGGGATGCACAAAAAGCTGCCGGACGTGTGGCTGGCCGCCGCGGAGAAAAACAGTGAACGGCCGGAGGATTGCACCGTGTTTGACGACAGCTTCGCCGCCTGTCAGGGGGCAAAGGCCGCCGGTATGCGGGTCGTCGGCGTTCACGATCAGTTCTTCGCCCAGCACGAACAGGACATGCGCCGGTTCTGCGATCAGTATATCGAGCGCTTCGAAGAACTGCTGCACCGATCGGAGAACGCTTAAGGAGACCCTATGGAAGCCTATTACTACCAACATATGAGCAAAGCCCATCAGGCGGCCTACCACGCCATGAAAACCGGCTTCACTGCCCTGAGCCCCTCCTTTTCCGTGCCAAAGCTGGAGAATCACGAGCTGTCCGATATTTTTTTCAAGCTACGTCTGGACTGTCCGGAGCTCTTCTATCTGACCTCCTTCTCCTACCGCTTCTACCCCGGCGCCGACCATGTGGAGCTGGTGCCGGAATACCTCTTCGACAAGGCCAAGATTAAAGACCATCAGAAGGCTCTCTCCGCCCGTGTCACCAAGCTGGCCCGTGCCGCTCAGAACATGACAACCCTGGAAAAGGAGCGGTACATCCACGATTTTATCTGCACCAATGTCCGCTATGACAAGCTGAAAAAACCCTATTCCCACGAGATCATCGGCCCCTTAGGTCAGGGCGTGGGCGTGTGCGAGGGCATTGCCAAATCCGTGAAGATCCTGTGCGACGCGCTGGAGATCTGGTGCATCATCGCCATCGCCGAGTCCAATCCGGAGCAGGGCGTCCGCTACCGCCACGCATGGAACATCATCAAGCTGGACGGCGACTACTACCATCTGGACGCCACCTTTGATAACTCTTTGGGCCGGGACGGCGTCATCCGCTACGACTACTTCAATCTGGACGACAGTCGCTGCTTCCGGGACCACCAGAAGCTGGTCTACCCTGTTCCCGCCTGCGGCCGCAGCGACCGGTTTTATTACCGGGAGAGCAAGCTGTCCTTTACCAAGGTTGAGGACGTGGCCAAGCGGGCGCAGATGTTCGTCCGCAAGGGTCTCCCCTTCGTGTTCCACTGGCGGGGCGGCGCACTGAACCG
Source organism: Oscillibacter sp. (assembly GCA_017482345.1). Lineage (GTDB taxonomy): Bacteria > Bacillota > Clostridia > Oscillospirales > Oscillospiraceae > Oscillibacter. Next base: position 12,340 of record JAFUNB010000033.1, on the reverse strand, counting down.
GGACATTCTGGCAGAGCTGATCGCCGCGCTGGAGGAGGCCGCCCAGAAAAAGGGCCGCCACGCCGCCGTCAGCTACAACCGCTCTCAGGCGGTGCTCCACGTCACCTTCCCCACCGAGCTTCCCGGCGAGGCCACGGAGGAAGAGGCCGACGAGGGAAACTGCGAACCAATCGCATAAAAAAGCAGCCAAAACAAATGTTTTGGCTGCTTTTTCTTACAGTTTTTTCATATGTGCGCCGGCGGATTTCAGCATGAGCTTCTTGGTGCCCACCTTGTCGAAAGCCACCTCGATGAGGGCGTCGCCGCCCATGGGCCGCATGGACATGACCATACCCTTGCCAAAAGCGGTGTGCTCCACCATGTCGCCCTTATTGATCTGCATGAGATGGGTGGTGGGAGTCGTGGCGCCCCGGCGAACAGAGGCCAGGGGCTTCTCCTGGGTCTGAGGCTTTGCCTTGTAGGTATAGACGCTGCCGCCACCGCTCCAGGGGGTGTTGGTGGTGTAGCCGCCGGTGGTATAGCCGCCGCCTGCGGGACGAGCGGGTCGGGCCGGTGTTCTGGCGCCGATGGTGCGGGTGATCTCCTCCCGCTCGCTGTCCCAGCGGTCGCCGCCAAAGGTGTCGTCCTGGGTGTAGCGGGGCTGGGGCTTGCTCTCCCAGCGCATGTTGTCCTCCGGAATCTCCTCCAGGAAACGGGAGGCCCGGTTGGCGCTGGTGCGGCCGTACAGCATACGCTGGCGGCAGTTGGTCATGACTAATTTCTCCTTGGCGCGGGTCATGGCCACATAGCACAGGCGGCGCTCCTCCTCCAGCTCCTCCATGTCGTACTGGGCGGAAGCTCCGGGGAAAATCCCCTCCTCCAGACCCACCACGTACACCACGGGGAACTCCAGACCCTTGGCGGAGTGGATGGTCATCATGGTGACGCAGTTGCCGTCGGCATCCATGTTATCCAGGTCCGTATACAAGGCGATCTCGTTGAGGAAGCCGGAGAGCGTTGCATCCTCGGGATCCTGCTCCAGGAAGCCCAGAATATTGGACTTCAATTCCTGCACGTTTTCGATGCGCCCCCGGCTCTCCATGTCGTTCTTCACTTCCAGCGCCCGGATGTAGCCGGTCTGGTCGCAGACGGCGTCGTAGAACTCCGGCAGAGCCAGCTCGCCGCCGGCACGGCGGAGATTGTCGATGAGGTCGGCGAATTTCAGCAGCTTGCCGCTGGCGCTCTTCAGATCCGGGAACAAATCCGCGTTGCGGATGATCTCGTACAGGGATGCTCCCTGCTGCTCCGCCAGCAGAGCCACTTTGTCCATGGTGGTGGCGCCGATGCCGCGGGCGGGGATATTGATGATGCGGCGCAGGCGCAGATCGTCCATGGGGTTGTTCAGCACGCACAGATAGGCCAGCATGTCCTTCACTTCCGCGCGGTCAAAGAATTTCATGCCGCCCACCACTTTATAGGGGATGCCGTTGCGCTTCATGGCGTATTCCAGCGCGTTGGACTGGGCGTTCATGCGGTACAGCACCGCCGTCTCCCGGAAATTCCGGCCCCGGTTGATGCCCATCATGATGTCGCCCACCACGTAATTGGCCTCGTCGCTCTCGTTGAAGGTGGTTTTGACGGTGACGGTGTCGCCGGTGCCGTTGTCCGTCCAGAGGGTTTTGCCCTTGCGGCCGGCGTTATTCTTGATGACGGCGTTGGCAGCATCCAGAATGTTCTGGGTGGAGCGGTAATTCTGCTCCAGGCGGATGACACGGGCGTTTTTGTACTGCTTTTCAAAGCTGAGGATATTCTCAATGTTGGCGCCCCGGAAGCGGTAGATGGACTGGTCGTCATCGCCCACCACGCACAGGTTGTTCCGTCCGCCGGCCAGCAGGCTGGTCAGCAGATACTGCAGGTGGTTGGTGTCCTGATACTCGTCCACCAGCACATAGCGGAACTTGTTCTGGTAATAGGCCAGCACCTCCGGCTCCTGCTGCAGCAGCTGGACGGTGTAATAGATGATGTCGTCAAAGTCCAGCGCGTTGGCGCCCCGGAGCTTCTGGGCATACTTGGCGTATACCTTGGCAATGCGGCTCATCTTCCAGTCGTTTTCATTGGAATGGGCCTTGGCGAAGTCCTCGGGGCTCTGGTACTTGTCCTTGGCGTTGCTGATGATGCCAAGGATGCTCTTGGGATTGAAGGCCTTCTCGTCCAAATTCAGCTCCTTCACCACATCCTTGATGACGCGCTTGGAATCGTCCGTATCGTAGATGGTAAAGGACTTGTCGAAGCCCAGACGGTCAATGTCGTGCCGCAGGATGCGGACGCAGGCGGAGTGAAACGTAGAGGCCCAGATGTCGTTGGCCATGGGGCCCATACGGGCCGCCAGACGGTCCTTCAGCTCCCCTGCCGCCTTGTTGGTAAAGGTGATGGCGATGATCTCCCAGGGGCGGGGCACATCCACGGCGCACAGGCGGCGGGCCTGGGCAGCCTCATGTGGCTCCGGATGCTCCGGGAAGTTCTCCAGAAAGGCCAGATCCTCCTCCGTGGCCCACTCGGGCACCACGTCCGAGTCACTGCCCCGGCCGTAGGTCAGCAGGTTATAGACCCGCTGGATGAGGACGGTGGTCTTTCCGCTGCCGGCGCCGGCCAGCAGCAGCAGCGGGCCTTCCGTGGTCATGGCGGCCTGACGCTGCATGGGATTCAGCCGTGCCAGATCCCGGGCGATGACGGCCCGGCGGGCGGCGATATATCGTTTGTTGAAATCAGTCATACTGTCACCATGCTTCATAAAATCTCAGCCTCCATTTTAGGACAAAACCAGCCGCAGGTCAACCGCGCTTTTCCCCGCTTCCCTTTTCCCGCTCCATCAGGTATACTGAAGAAAAGAGCTGCACAGGAGGGTTTCACCATGCTGGAACTTTTGAAAATGCTGGTACTGATCGCCGCAGGCGCCGCAGCTATCAAGCTGCTGACCCGCACCATGACGCCCAACCGCATCCAGAAACAACTGGACAAAGAGCTGAAAGAGGCCGAAGAATCTGACGAGACATAAAAAGACGCTCCCGACTGGGAGCGTCTTTTACGTTGTCACTGTGCCAGGAACACCAGGTTCCGGTCGGTGATGAAGTTGGGGATGCTCTGGAGCACCACAATATTCTCGATGCCGTGCTCCTCCGCGTATGCGGCCACGCCGCCGCGGTAGTAGCGCAGGTCCATCAAATGAACCTCGGCGAAATCCTGGGCCAGGAAGGGCGCCAGAGCGTCGGAATAGGAGTCGCGCACCAGCAGGACCTTTCCCTCTCCGGCAGCATTTTCAATGACGCACAGAGGCTGGTTGCCGCCCAGGAAAGAAGAATACTTGTCCTTGGCCTCCAGATAGCTGCGGTCGTACAGCTCCGCCGGCTCCGCCTTGCCGCTGCGCCAGGAGGTGATGGACAGGCCATCCTCCCCCACCCAGAACTGCATATAGTCCGGCTCCAGCCAGTGAATTCCTGAGGTGGAGTACAGGGTGCCGTTGAAGTCGTCGGTAACAGTCTCCACCCCATAGGAGGAGATGTCCCGCACCTCGTCGCCCCGGCCCAACGCCTCCATGAGGGCGGTGTAGCCATAATAAGCGCCGCGGGTGGTCCAGTGATGGTCAGTGCGGTAGAAGATATACTCCTCTGCGTGCTCCGTCAGAGCGGTGTGGAAATCCACCATGGGCAGGCCGAGGTCTGCGGCCTGCTCCAGAAATGCCTGCTGATCCCAACTGGGTGCGCCGGCGGGCAGCAGATCCTTCCAGACCTCTGCCGCGGAAGGGATCAGACCCAGATGCACGGTGGCAGAGGTTTTATCCTGCAAGCGGTCCACATAGGACAGGTTCTTATCCACCAGATCCAGATCCGGCTCAGGCACCTTGGAAATCAGGGTGCCGCTGCCATAGAGAGGATCGTCGCAGAGATAGATGTCGTTGAACTCCGTCTTGCCGATGAGCTGCTCCGCCCGGGCCTTCACCACCGTCCACTGGTCACGCAGGGGGAACTGATCGGCAAAATAAGCCTCCACACCGGCGGTGAAGCTGCCGTCCTTCAGTGCCTCCCAGGAAAATTCCGGCCACTGCTCCAGCGTGCGGTTCTCCACGTCGGAGCGGTCCCGGTCCGGCAGAACGATATGCCACACCAGGACGCCGCCCAGAAAGAGGCAGAACATGGCCGTCAGAAAGCGGCTGTATGCTTTTGTCATAGGTCTGCCTCCTTTCTCAGAATCGGAAATACAGGAAGGGATTGTAGCTGCCGTCCACCAGATAGGCTGTGCCGATCAGCAGGCTGATCACCACGAGGACAGGCACCGCGATCTGCTGCACACGCTCAGGCAGCTTCTCCCACACCCACTTGCCAAGGGCCGTGGACGCCACGATCAGCGCCAGGAACGTGATGGCATAGCTGCGGATGGTATAACCATCCACAGCGCTCCAAAGGGGCGCATTACCGAAGCAGGCAGCCAGATACCGGCCGCACACGCCCAGATTCTCCATGGCGAAGAGGCCCCAGCCAACAAAGACCACGATGAGGGTGTAGAGATGCTTGAGCACCGCCGGCGTTTTTGCCAGCACGTTCTTCATCACATACTTCTCCAGAATGAGCCATGCGGCAAAATACAGGCCCCACAGAATAAAGTTCCAGCTGGCCCCGTGCCAGAAGCCGGTGCAGAACCAGACGATGAGGATGTTGCGCAGGGCCTTGGCGGTGCCGCCCCGGTTGCCGCCCAGGGGGATATACAGATACTCCCGGAACCAGCTGGTCATGGACATATGCCACCGGCGCCAGAAGTCCGTCACGGACGAGGCGCAGTACGGATAGTTGAAGTTCTCCTCAAAGGTAAAGCCCAGCATATGGCCCAGGCCGATGGCCATATCGGAATAGCCGGAGAAGTCGAAGTAGATCTGGAAGCCATAGGCCAGCAAGCCCATCCAGCCGCCAACCACCGTCAGGCTGCCGGCCTGTCCGGCTGCCAGCTGAGCGTCCCACAGGGCACCGATGGAGTTGGCCAACAGCACCTTCTTGGCAAAACCCACGCAGAATCGCTGGACACCTGCGGCGAACTCCTCCGTGGTGTTCACCCGGTGGTCCAGTTCCCGGGCCACGGTCTTATACTTGACGATAGGACCGGCGATCAGCTGGGGGAACATGGTGACGAAGGCACCGAAGTTCACGATATTCCGCTGGGCCGGCGCATCCTTGCGGTACACGTCAATGGTGTAGCTCATGGTCTGGAACGTGAAGAAGGAGATGCCGATGGGCAGAGGGATGTTCCGTAGGGCGATGGTATTCCCAAACAGCGTCAGGTTCTCCGGCAGCGTGATGCCCAGGAGCAACAGGTTGTCCGCAAAGAAATCCCAGTATTTGAAAAAGCCCAGAAGCAGCAGGTTGAACACCACGCTCTGTCCCACAAAGTACCGGGCCAGCTTATCGTTGGCGCGGTATTTCTCTACCAGAAGGCCATGGGTATAGTCGATCATAATGGAGACGAACATGATGGTGATATACACCGGCTCGCCCCAGCCATAGAAAAACAGGCTGACCATCAGCAGCACAAAATTGCGCCACTTCAGCGGCGAGACAAAATACAGCGCCAGCGTGATGGTCATATATGCGAATAAAAATGTCAGACTGCTGAAAACCACTTGTTTCCCTCCTGTCGTGCAGAAAGAACGGCCGGGGCTGCGAACCTCGGCCGTCTTAGATGATGTTTTGATCAGGCGAACAGACCGTTGAAGGCATCCACGATGGTGGACTGGTACTCCGCGGAAGCGACCATGGCAACGTAAGTGCCCTGCTGGATCACTTCGCCCTTGCTCCAGGCCTCCATGGACTCGGGGTACCAGGCGCCGCCCTCGGCCTGCATGGTCACGCGATCCTGCAGGATCTTGGCAGCGGCAGCGGCGTCCTCCTCGGTCTCGCACTGCATGAACACCATCTCGTTGACAACGGCGCTCATCATGGGAGCCTTGGCAATCAGCTGCTTGGCGGCGATGTCAGCCAGACCGGGATAGTAGCCCTCCAGCATCTCGCCCTCCAGATCGGCCATATAGCCCTCGGGAATACCGCACTCGGCTTCAACATCAGTGTAGAAAGCGGACAGGTCCACGTCCACCTGGGCGGGCGCTTCTTCCTTCTTGCCGCCGCAGGCAGTCAGGCAGCAGATGGCCATCACCATGGCCAGAGTCAGGGTCATCCATTTTTTCATAAGTTTAATCTCCTCTGTTTTGATTCTTGTTTTTTGTTTCCACATAACAGACGGACGATCCTCGAAAAGGTTCCCATGTCTGCTGCGATCTTTTTAAATTTTTCTTGCGGGTATTTTGATTCCTCTCCTTGCATTTATACAGGAAAGGCGGTATGATTTCAACAGGAATTTTTTATTTTTATGGCTTTTTAATATTTAATATAGAAAGTAGGTTTTTCCCATGTACAGTTTTCGTAACGACTACAGCGAGGGCGCCCATCCCGTCGTCCTCCAGGCTCTGACTGACACCAATCTGGAGCAGACCAGCGGCTACGGCACGGACCCCTATTGCGCCGAGGCAGCTCAGCTCATCCGTGACCTGTGCAAGGCTCCCGAGGCCGACGTGCACTTCCTGGTTGGCGGTACCCAGACCAACCTGCTGGCCATCACCTCCTATCTGGCCTCCTACGAGGCTGTCATCGCCGCTCACACCGGCCATGTCAACGTCCATGAGACCGGCGCCATCGAGGCCACCGGCCACAAGGTCTGCACCGCCTACGCCCCCGACGGCAAGCTGACTCCCTCCCTGGTGGAGTCCGTGGTCAACGGCCACAGCAGCGAGCATATGGTGGCTCCCAAGATGGTCTACATCTCCGACAGTACCGAGATCGGCACCCTGTATACCAAGGCCGAGCTGGTGGCTCTGCGTGAGTGCTGCGACAAGCACGGTCTGCTGCTGTTCCTGGACGGCGCCCGTCTGGGCTCCGCCTTCACCTCCCCCGACAACGATCTGACGCTGCCCGACCTGGCTGCCCTGACCGATATGTTCTACATCGGCGGCACCAAGAATGGCGCTCTGTTCGGCGAGGCTCTGGTGCTAAACTCTCCCAACGCCCACTTCCGCTGGCACATGAAGCAGCGCGGCGCCATGCTGGCCAAGGGCCGTCTGCTGGGCGTCCAGTTCAAGGCTCTGCTGACTGATAACCTGTACTTCGATATCGCCAAGCATGCCAACGACATGGCCTACCGCCTGCGCGACGGCATGGCCGCTCTGGGCTATGAGTTCCCCGTTCCCTCCCCCACCAACCAGCAGTTCCCCGTCCTGCCCAACGACATTGCCGCCAAACTGGAGGCCATGGGCTATGTGTTCGAGGCTCAGGAGGCCGTGGACGAGAACAACACCATCGTTCGTTTCGTCACCAGCTGGGCCACTCCCGTGGAGGCTGTCGATCAGTTCCTGAAGGATCTGGCTGCCTGCAAGTAATGCCGCAAGCCCTTGAAATCCCTCGCTTTTGCAAAAAAAGCGGGGGATTTTTTTGCGTTTTTCTCTTGACACGAACAGTTGTTCGAGTTATAGTATGTATAGAACAACAGTTCGATTTTAAAGGAGGACGTACATTATGACAGGTTGGGCTTTCTTTTTCATGCTGGTTGGCGTCACGTTTCTGACTGCACAGCTGTTTCGCGTCATCGACTATATCGAGCGTCCTGCCCGGCGTCATCATCGCCGTGCCATGGCCCGCTGATCCTATGCGCGTATGGACGTTCTGGAAAAACTGACGATCCTGACAGACGCAGCCAAATATGACGCAGCCTGCACATCCAGCGGCGGCAGCCGCACATCCAAAAAGGGTTACATTGGCAACACCTCCTCTTCTGTGGCCGGGTGTTGCCATTCCTTTTCTGCGGACGGCCGGTGTGTGACGCTGCTGAAGGTGCTGATGACCAACTGCTGTGTGTACGACTGCAAATACTGCGTCAACCGCCGCAGCAACGACACGAAGCGCACCGCCTTCACGCCCCGGGAGCTGGCGGACTTGACCATCAGCTTTTACCGCCGCAACTATATCGAGGGACTGTTCCTCTCCTCCGGCGTGCTGCGCAGTCCGGACTACACCACGGAGCTGATGATCCAATCCCTGCGGCTGCTGCGGGAGGAATACCGCTTCAACGGCTATATCCACGCCAAGGCCATCCCCGGCACCTCGCCGGAGCTGGTGGAGCAGCTGGGCTTTCTGGCGGACCGTATCAGCGTGAATATCGAACTGCCTTCTGAATCGGGTCTGAAGACGCTGGCGCCGGATAAGACCAAGCAGGCCATTCTGGCCCCTATGCGGCAGATTCAGGTACGGGGCAAACAAAACCACGAGGAGATCGTCAAATACCGCCACGCGCCCAAATTCGCCCCCGCCGGCCAGAGCACCCAGCTGATCGTGGGCGCCACGGCGGACAGTGACTATCACATTCTCCGCCTGACTCAGGGGCTGTACGATCAGTACCGGCTCAAGCGGGTGTTCTACTCCGCCTATGTGCCGGTGGTGGAGCACGCGCTGCTTCCCTCGAAAGATGTGAAGCCGCCCCTGCTACGGGAACATCGGCTGTATCAGGCGGATTGGCTGCTGCGGTTCTACGGATTCCGGGCTGAAGAGCTGCTGGACGAACAGAATCAGGATTTCAACCCGCTGGTGGATCCCAAGTGCAGCTGGGCGCTGGCCCATCTGGACTTCTTCCCGGTTGAAGTCAACACCGCCGATTACGAGGCGCTGCTGCGAGTCCCCGGTATCGGCGTCACCTCCGCCCGCCGGATCCTGACCGCTCGCCGGGCAGGTCGGCTGCGGATCGAGGATCTGCGAAAGCTGGGTGTTGTCATGAAGCGGGCGCAGTATTTTCTCACCGCCTCCGGCAAGCGGGCCGAGGGGCTGCTGTTCACGCAGGACAGCCTGCTACGCAACCTGATCGCCGTCGAGCGGCCTCAGCTTCCCCAGCCGGAGATGGTGCAGCTGTCCCTGTTCGACGCGCTGGCCACCGTATGAGGTATGTTTATGACAGATATGGTTTACTACTACGACGGCAGCTTCGAGGGATTCCTCTGCTGCGTCTTTGACAGCTACGCAAACAAAGAGGTCCTCACCGCCATTTACCGCGATGAGGACCTTGTTCCCACGCTGTTCGCTTCCCGCAGTATTCTTACCGACCGGGAACACGCAAACCGCGTACTGAGAAAGATTGTAAAGTGCTCGCCCTATACAGCAAATCTGCTGCAAAAATGTCATCTTACCTGCCTGCCGGACAAGGAGATCCACATGTACCGGGTGGTGGTGAAGCTGCTGAAGGAAGGCCCCGGCTTTCTGCGGAACTTTTCCGACGAGACGCTGCACCCGGTGGCCGCCGCCGTGCGGCACTTAAACGGCGAGGCCCATCTTCTGAAGGGTTTCACCCGCTTTTCCGATTTCGGCGGCGTGCTGGGCGGTGAGATTGAGCCGAAGAACCGGGTCCTTCCCCTGCTGCGCAGCCACTTTTGCGCCCGCTATCAGGGCGAGACATTTTTCCTGTATGACCGGACCCACAAGGAGGTCCTCCTCTATGCCAACGGAAAAGCTGTCATCCAGCCGCTGGAACACTTCGAAATGGCTCCGCCGGATGAGGCCGAGGCCCGCTACCGCCTGCTGTGGAAGCGGTTTTACGACACCATCGCCATCAAAGAGCGGTACAACCCCAAGTGCCGGCAGACGCAGATGCCGAAGCGGTACTGGAACACCATGACAGAATTTCAGGACGAGGACTATTTTAAGGAGCAAAACTCTCCCGCAGACGCTGCAGCCCCCGCCGTTCCAGACGGGAGACCTGCACCTGAGACACGCCAACCACCCGGGCTGTCTGCTCCTGGGTCAGGCATTTGAAATACCGCAGCAGGATGGTCAGCCGCTCCTTTTCCGGCAGCCGGTCGATGAGCTCCCGCAGGGCGATGCGTTCCACCAGCTCCTCCTCCGGCGCTTCCGTGCCCAGCATTCCTTCCAGTGTCAGGCCGTCAACCGTTTCCTGCTGCAGCGACTTCGGCGCGTTGGCCGCCAGGTCCGCCCGGGCGATCTCCTCCACCGTCAGTCCGGTGCAGTCAGACAGCTCTGAAAGGTACGGTTCCCGGCCCAATTCCTGCCGCAGCCGCTCTCTGGTACTGTAAAGTCGAATCGCTTGCTCCCGTATGGTCCTGCTGACTTTTACGGTTCCGTCGTCCCGCAAAAAGCGGCGGATCTCCCCTGCGATCTTCGGAACGGCATATGTGGAAAAGCAGGTGCCGTAAGAAAAGTCGAATCCCTGCACTGCCTTTAAAAAACCAAGACAACCCAACTGATACAGGTCGTCCGGCTCCACGCCACGGCCGTAATACCGGCGCACGATGCTCCAGATCAGGCCGCTGTTTTCAATGACTGCCTGCTCGCAGGCCTCCCGGTCTCCCGCCTGGGCCACCTGCAGCAGCTCCATGGCGGCGCTCATTTTGCGCTTCGGACGCGGGGCGCCAGCTTTTTCCGCATGGTCACGCTGGTGCCCTTTCCCGCCGCGGAGCGCACCGTGATCCGGTCCATGAAGCTCTCCATAATGGTGAAGCCCATGCCGCTGCGCTCCGTGCCGCCGGTGGTAAACATGGGCTGCCGGGCCTTGTCCACGTCCGGAATGCCCCGCCCCTTGTCCTTCACGGTCAGCTCCAGCTCGTTCCCATCGCAGATGCGGCCCCGGATGGTCACCTTGCCGATAGAGTCAGGATAGGCGTGGACGATGGCGTTGGTCACCGCCTCGCTGACGGCGGTCTTGATGTCCTCCAGCTCTCCCAGCGTGGGATCCAGCTGGGCGGCAAAGCTGGCCACCGCGGAGCGGGCAAACCCCTCGTTGCTGCTGCGGCTGGGAAATTCCAGCAGAAATTCATTCTGTGCTTTCGGTTTCACTATGTAACCCTCCTTTATCGAATCGTAACCAGCCGACCAATGCCGGCGGCGTCCAGTACCCGCCGGGCCTGCTGGGGCACGTTGCAAACCAGAATACTGCCGTCCAGCAGCTGCATCCGCTGCTGCACCCGCAGGATCAGGGCGATGCCGGAGCTGTCCATGAACGTGATGCCGCTCATGTCCATCACCAGCGTTTTCGGCAGCGCCGCGTCGATGGCCAGCTCCACCTCCCGCAGCGCCCCCCGGGCACCGTGGTGATCCAGCTCACCGCTCAGCTCCAGCAGCAGATTCCGGTCTGCGCTTTTCACCTGTATTTCCATAAATAATCCCCTTTGCTTTTGTATTTTGAGGTTCTCCTCCATTATAGGAGCACCCTCCCTTCTTTTTTGTCGGATTCTTTCCGCGGTTTTCTTTTTTGAAAAATTTCCTGAAAAGGCGCAAAAAAGCACCCATGCCATTGGCATGGGTGCTTTTTGTCGATTCAGGATTCGATTATGCCTGCATCGCCTTGGCGGATTCCTCCAGCTTGGCGATCAGCTCACGATACTTGGCGGCCTTCTCACGCTCGGCGTTGACAACAGCCTCGGGGGCGTTGGCCACGAACTTCTCGTTGTTCAGCTTGTTCTCGGTGATGCGCAGACCATTCTGGGCCTTCTCCATCTCCTTGGCGATACGCTCCAGCTCAGCCTTGAAGTCCACCAGCTCGCTCAGGGGGATATAGGCGTTGGCCTTGTGGGTGACGATGTTCACCAGACCGCCCAGCTCCTCGGGAGCCTGGCCGGTAACGGTGACCTTCTCGGCATAGGCCAGACGCTGGATGAAGTGGGTGCCCTGCTCATAGATAGCGGGCTCCTCGGTCACCAGAATGACCTCGGCCTTCTTGGAAGGAGGCACGTTCATCTCGGCGCGGCGGGCGCGGATGGCCTTGATGGTATCCATCACAGCCTCCATGGCGGCCTCCTCCACGGGGAAGTTCAGCTCCTCGCGGTACTCAGGCCACTGAGACATCATCAGGAAGTCGCCGCTGTGAGGCAGAGCCTGGAAGATCTCCTCGGTGATGAAGGGCATGAAGGGATGCAGCAGCTTCAGCAGCTCGGTCAGCACGAAGCACAGGACGTTCTGGGCAACCAGCTTGGCCTCCTCGTCCTCGCCGTTCAGACGGGTCTTGGTCAGCTCGATATACCAGTCGCAGTAGGTGTCCCAGATGAAGTCGTAGACCTTGGCGGAGGCGACGCCGATCTCGAAGCTGTCCAGATTCTCAGTGACTTCCTTCACCAGGCTGTTCAGCTTGGACAGGACCCACTTATCCTCGGGAGCCAGCTTGGAGGCCTCGGGCAGCTGGCACTTGTGGATGGTCAGGTTCATCATGACGAAGCGGCTGGCGTTCCAGATCTTGTTGGCGAAGTTGCGCATGGCCTCGCACTTTTCGGTGTAGA
>JAFUNB010000032.1 GCA_017482345.1 Oscillibacter sp. | reverse complement strand
GAACTCCAGGAAGCTCAGGCCCTTCTCCATGCGCTGCTTGTAGCACTCGGCCCGCAGCATGTTGTTGACGGAGAAGCAGGCGCCCACCTCACGCAGAACGTCCACATAGTTCAGGTCCATCAGCCAGTCGGCGTTGTTGACCATCATGGCCTTGTCCTCACCGAACTCGATGAAGCGCTCCATCTGCTTCTTGAAGCAGTCGCAGTTGTGCTGGATGGTCTCACGGGTCATCATGGAACGCATGTCGGTGCGGCCGGAGGGGTCGCCGATCATGGCGGTGCCGCCGCCGATCAGGGCGATGGGGCGGTTGCCGGCCATCTGCAGGCGCTTCATCAGGCACAGGGCCATGAAGTGGCCAACGTGCAGGGAGTCGGCGGTGGGGTCAAAGCCAATGTAGAAGGTGGACTTGCCGTTGTTGATCATCTCACGGATCTCTTCCTCGTTGGTGACCTGGGCAATGAGGCCGCGGGCAACCAGTTCTTCGTAAATCTGCATAGTCGTATTCTCTCCTGTTCTGGATGTTGGTATGTCCGAAACGGGCAAAATCAAAGCCCCCGTCCCGGTAAGGACAGAGGGCGAAACATTCGCGGTACCACCTCTGGTTCGCCGCCCTCTCACGAAAGCGGCCTCGTGGAGTGCCATCACACTCCCGCGCGGTAACGGGCGCACCCGGAGCACGCCTACTGGGCTTTTCCCGTGAAAAACCGTTCGGGTGCCAGCTCCGCGGTGTATTCGGCGGCCGTCCCTCTCCCCTTTTCACCGTCCAGGGGCTCTCTGCGCAGGGCCGATTCCGTGTACTTCTCCGCTTCCTCGCTGTTTGCAGGTGTTATTGTACCCAAATGGCACCACATTGTCAAGTCTTGCGGGGGTTTTTCAAAGAAAAAGGGACGGCTTTTGCCGTCCCTTGGGTTTACAGATTCGTCCTGTAGTGTTCCGCCTGGTCCAGCAGCTCGCCGGCGGACGCCAGCAGCGCTTCCGTCACGGCGCTGCCGCCGGTAATGCGGGCCAGCTCCGCCTTCCGGCGCTCCCGGTCCAGCTCCACCACCTTTGTATAGGTGCGGCCGCCCCGCTCCCCCTTCTCCACGGAGAAGTGGATGTCCGCCATGGCGGCCAGCTGGGGCAGATGGGTGACGCAGAGCACCTGCTTGCGGCGGCTGACCTGGGCCAGCTTTTCCGCCACCTTCTGGGCCGCCCGGCCGGAGACACCAGTATCCACCTCGTCAAAGACCAGGGTGGCCACGGCCTCCTGCTCCGCCAGCACGTTTTTCAGCGCCAGCATGATGCGGGCCAGCTCGCCGCCGGAGGCGATCTTGGCGATGGGCCGCAGATCCTCGCCCACGTTGGCGCTCATGAGGAAGCGGATGACGTCGCAGCCGTCGGCGGCGGGTTCCTTTGCTTCAAAGTCGATGGCGAAGCGCACTTTGTGCATGTCCAGGTCCTGCAGCTCGGTCTGGATGCGCTGCTCCAGAATTCTGGCGGCGGCCTTCCGTGCCTCCGTCAGGGCGGCGCCCTCCTTCGCCACGGCCTCCTTCGCCTTCTTCAGCTTCCGCTCCAGCAGGATGAGCGTGTCGTCCGCCGTCTCGATGGCGTCCAGCTCGGCCCGGCACTTCTCAAGGTACTCCAGCATGTCCTCCACCGTGGCGCCGTACTTCTTTTTCAGCCGGTACAGCAGGTCAGATCTGGCCTCCACGGCGTCCAGCTCCGCGGGAGAGAAGTCAAATTCCGCCCGTTTGTCCCGGATGGTCTCGGCAAGGTCATAGGCTTCACAGCGCAGCTCTCCCAGTCGGTTGTAGAGTTCCGCCATCTCCGCACTCAGGGTGCGGATGGAGTAGAGCGCCTCCTCGGCGTCCCGGATGGCGCTGACGGCGCCGGCGCCGTTGTCGTCGCCGTTCAAGCAGTAGTCAGCCCCAGCCAGCGCGGATAAGTACTTCTCGCCGTTGCGCAGCAAATTGCGGCGCTCCAGCAGTTCTTCCTCCTCCCCGGCCACCAGCTCGGCCCGCTCCAGCTCGCCGATCTGGAATTTCAGGCTGTCCACACGACGGGCCTTCTCCGCCTCGTCCATTTCCAGCGCGCGGATCTGGCGCAGCAGATCGGCCATGGAATCATAAGCAGCTCGGTAGGTGTTCAGCGGCTCCTCCGTCCGGCCGAAGCGGTCCAAATACGCGCCGTGCTGCTCCTCGTCCAGCAGGGCGGTTCCGTCGTGCTGGCCGTGGATATTCAGCAGGTCCACGCCGATGGAGCGTAGCTGGCTGACGGTGATGGGCCGGCCGTTGGCACGGCAGATGTTTTTGCCGTCGGCCACGATCTCCCGCTGCAGCAGGAGATTGCCGTCCTCGTCCGGCTCCACGCCGTTTTCCACAAGGCCCGGCAGATCGGCCGGCACGGCGGAGAACTCCGCGCTGACGAAGGCCTTGGCCGCGCCGGTGCGGATCAGCTCCCGGCTGGTGCGGCCGCCCAGGACGGCGCCCATGGCGTCGATGACGATGGACTTGCCGGCGCCGGTTTCGCCGGTCAGGGCGTTGAAGCCCGGGCGGAATGAGATGTCCGCCTGTTCGATGACGGCGATATTTTCGATGTGAAGCAGTTCCAACATCTGTTAGTTCCTCCCAGTTCGTTCTGGCCAGGTGTTCGCCCTTGCGGGCGGGGGTGGAGTCAGCTATGATGATAGCTGGTCATTTGCGCCCCCCATTTGTCTCCGGCTAAGAGCCGCCCTTCGGGCGGTTGCCTCCGACACGCGCCTGCGGGCGCAGTCTTTTTGTCTTGCCAAAGAAAGGGGCCGCGCCCGGTGGAAAAGAAAAACACTTTTTTGTCTTAGAAAGAGACTTCCGGCAGAAGATTCCAACTTTCAGCGTTGGGCGCGGGCGTGGCTTTCCCATATTTGATGCCGCTCAGCCCGCGACGAACTTTGCCGTTGATTCGGGGTGCTTGACGACACTCCCTGCTTCTCTTTCCGCTGCCGCTGCCTTGGCCTTTGTCGCAGTGTCAGAAAACCGCCGCAGCGCAATCAAATCATTTTTGGCAGGACATGTGCCTGCCAAAAATTCTTCTCAGTCTGCAAACGTGCGAGCGCAGCGAGTGCGCTGCAGCGGACTGCACGGGGGAGATCTAAAGAGGGGGCCTGCCCCCTCTTTAAGCCATTAGAGCATTTCTTTGATTTCTTCGCAGAACTCCGCCGCGCTCTCCGTGTCCCGCATCACCAGGAACGCCGTGTCGTCGCCGGCCAGCGTGCCCACCAGCATGCTGTAATTCATGTTGTCCAGCGCGGAACAGGCGGCGCTGGCGAGGCCCGGCATGGTCTTCAGCACCACGATGTTCTGGGCATAGTCCACGCCGGTGATGCTCTCGCGGAAGATGGTACGCAGCTTCTCCGCGAAGTTCAGCTTCGTGCGGTTGCCGGAGACGGCATATTTATACACGCCGTGGCCCACAGGCTCCTTCACCAGATGCATCTGCTTGATGTCACGGGAGATGGTGGCCTGGGTGCTGGTGATGCCCCGCTCCTGCAGACGGGAGAGCAACTGCTCCTGCGTCTCAATGTTTTCCTGGGTAATGATCTCCAGGATCATATTCTGTCGACTGTTTTTCATTCGTGGAACCCTCCCGGCAGCATTTTTTGCGCGAAAATCTCACAGAAGCTCTTTTCCGACAGGCGGACCAGCTTCGTCACATATTTGGACTTGCGGACCAGCACCTGATCGTCAGACCGCAGGGCGAAGGCCCGGCTCTCGTCCACAAACAGGTAGACCGGCTTGCGGCCATTCCGCTCCAGTTCGATGGTCAGCGTATGCTCCGGAGAGAGAACATAGGAGGAAAACCGCATATTATGGATGCAGATGGGACAGACGATCATGGTCTGGGCCACAGGCTCCACCACGGGGCCGCCGGCGGACAGAGAGTACGCCGTGGAGCCGGTGGGCGTGGCGATGATGACGCCATCGCCGGCGATGTCCGCCAGATGGCGGCCGTCGGAGGAGATCTTCAGGTGGATGACGTGGGAGATGGGGCCCTCCCGGATGACGGCGTCGTTGAGACCCAGATTGGTATAGATCTGCTTGCCGTCACGGATGACCGCCACGTCCAGCATCATGCGCTGCTCCGTCTCGAAATCCCAGTCCTTCAGCTTGTAGAGGAGGTCCAGCTCGGAGGCCTCCAGCTCCGCCACGAAGCCGAGACCGCCCATGTTGATGCCCAGCACGGGCACACGGTTCAGGGCCGTCATCTTGGCCAGATGGAGGATGGTGCCGTCGCCGCCGAAGGTGATGAGCAGGTCCGCCGTCTTCAGCTCCGGCTGCAGGGGCTTCACGTCAAAATCCGCGAAGGCGCCCTCCTTCTGGTCCCGGAAGGGGGAGCAGATGACGGTCTGGAAGCCGATCTCGTGGAGGATCTTCTGGGCGGCCTTGGTGGCTGCCATGCCCCGGTCCCGGTTGGGGTTTGGGCACAGGATGATTTTCTTCGGATTCATTGGCCGCCCCCCTCTCCGTGCTCCTTCAGCGTCTGGTGAGACTCCTCCACCAGCGCCTTCAGGTCAAATTCCTTTTCCACCCATTCGCCCTTTTCGATGAAGCCCAGATATTCAATGTTGCCCTCAGGGCCGCGAATGGGAGAGTATGTCAAGCCAAGCACTGTAAAGCCAGATTCCTTTGCATGTACCAGGAAGTTTTCCAGCACTTCCAGATGGACGGCGGGGTCCCGGACAACGCCTTTTTTGCCCACCTTTTCCTTGCCCGCCTCAAACTGAGGCTTCACCAGGCAGGCCACATGGCCCCGCTCCTTCAGCAGACCGCACAGGGCCGGCAGGATGAGCTTCAAGGAGATGAAGCTCACGTCCACGGAGGCGAAATCCAGCTCGTCGGGCACCTGCTCATGGGTCAGGTAGCGGGCGTTGGTACGCTCCATGCACACCACTCTCGGGTCCTCCCGCAGCTTCCAGGCCAGCTGGCCGTAGCCCACGTCCACGGAGTACACCTTCACGGCGCCGTTTTGCAGCATGCAGTCGGTGAAGCCGCCGGTGGAGGCGCCGATGTCGCCGCAGATGGCACCGGAGAGGTCGATGGGGAACGTGGCCATGGCCTTCTCCAGCTTCAGTCCGCCGCGGCTGACGTATTTCAGGGCATTGCCCCGCACCTCGATCTCCGCGTCGTTGGGGACGGCGGTGCCGGGCTTGTCCACCCGCTGACCCTTGACGAACACCAGACCGCTCATGATGGTGGCCTGTGCCTTCTGCCGGGTCTCGATATAGCCGCGCTCCACCAACAGCACGTCCAGTCTTGTCTTATTGGCCATTTCGAACCGCCTCCTCTGCTGCCGCCGCAAGGCTCTCCGCGTCCAGGCCGAAGCTGTGCTCCAGCTCCGCGACGCTGCCCTCGGGGGCGTAGGTCTTTCCAAGATTTTTCAGAATCAGATGTTTGGGGGCCTTGCCCTCCTGTGCCAGCATGGCTGCCAGCCGCTGGCCCGCGCAGCCGGCGCCAAAGGAATCCTCCGCCACCAGCAGGGTATCGATACTCCCCAGCAGTCCAGCGATTTCGCCGCTGCCAAGGGGGGAAATGCGGTTGAGCTTGATGACCTGAGCGCTGATGCCACGCTCCGCCAGCAAATCTGCCGCACGCAAAACATTATTGATGAGGATGCCGTGGGCCAGCAGAGTCACATCCGTGCCCTGCCGCAGGCAAACCGCCGTCTCCCCTGCCGTATCCTCCCGGAAGGCGCCCTCGCCGCCTCTGGGGTAGCGGATGGCCACGGGGCCGTTGTAATCGAACAACGCCTGACGGGTCATGGTGCGCAGCTCGGCGAAGTTGGCGGGGCACAGCACCGTGAAGCCGGGGATGGCAGAGAGGAACAGCGCGTCGAAGCAGCCGTGGTGGGTCTCACCGTCGGAGCCCACAAGGCCCGCACGGTCCACACCCAGCACCACATGGAGGTTCTGGAGGGACACATCGTGCATCAGCATGTCGTAGCCACGCTGGAGGAAGGTGGAATACACGGCGAAGGCCGGCACCATACCCTGCGCTGCAAGGCCGGCGGCCATGGTGACGCCGTGGCCCTCGGCGATGCCCACGTCGAAGAACCGCTCCGGGAACGCCTTTGCAAAGGGCGAGAGACCTGTGCCGTCCGCCATGGCGGCGGTGATGGCGCAGACCCGCTGGTCTTCTTTCGCACATTCACAGAGCGTCTCGCCGAAGACGGCGGAGAACGTCTTGCCGCCCGGCTTTTTCAGCTCTCCGGTGGCGGGGTCGAAGGGGGCGATGCCGTGGAACTTGCCGGGATTCTCCTCAGCAAAGCGGTAGCCCCTGCCCTTCTGGGTGTGGACGTGGAGCAGCACGGGGCCGTTCAGCTCCCTGGCCCACCGCAGCACGTCACACAGGCGGGGGATATCGTGGCCGTCGATGGGGCCGAGATAGGTGAAGCCCATGTCCTCAAAGAGGGTACTGCTGGGCCAGAGGTTCTTTTTCAGGCTGGTTTTCAGCTTGTGGTTGAAGCGGTAGACGGCGTTTTTCTCCGGCTCCTCGCCAAAGAGACCCCGGTACCACTTCTTGAAGTGGTAGTACACCGGCTTACTGCGCAGACCGCTCAGATGAGCGGTCATGGCGCCCACGTTGGGGTTGATGGACATGCCGTTGTCGTTGAGGATGACGATGAGGGGCTCGCCGGAGGCGCCGGCGTTGTTCAGTCCCTCGTAGGCCAGGCCGCCGGTGAGGGCGCCGTCGCCGATGAGGGCGAGGACGCTGTAGTCGTCCTTCTGCAGGGTTCTGGCGTGGGCCATGCCCAGCGCCACGGACACGGAGTTGGAGGCATGTCCGGCGATGAAGGCGTCGTGGACGCTCTCCCGGGGCTTGGGAAAGCCGGAAAGCCCCCCGAACTGGCGGAGGGTGGGAAACTGGGCCTGACGGCCGGTCAGCGCCTTATGCACATAGGATTGGTGGCCCACGTCGAACACCAGCCGGTCCCGGGTGGTGTCAAACACCCGGTGGATGGCCACCGTCAGCTCAACAGCGCCCAAATTGGCCGCCAGATGGCCGCCGGTCTGGGACACGTTCGCCACCAGAAATTCCCGCAGCTCCTGGCACAGCTGAGGCAGCTTTTCCGCCTCCAGCGCCTTCACGTCCGCCGGGGAATGGATGGTTTCCAATATCACGAATCTCTATCTCCTCTCAGCTTTTCAGCAATGGAACAGATGATGAAAACAACAGGTACTCGGGAGCGCGGGACTTCCCCGCCGCCCGGTTTGCTACAGTATACCACCGCCGCGATAAATATACAACATATTCCGTATATACAAAATGTGAATTTTTTATGCATAGACCGCACACTTGTGACAGAAAAAGCGCCGGACACAAGGCCCGGCGCTGAATATCTCCGAATATTTACTTGTTTCTTCCAGCCAGCTGCTCCGCCAGGAAGCACAGGAATTCCCCGTCGTGCTCCGCCACGGCCTCGCAGGCCTGACGGGTGCAGTCCCGCACCGCCGTCTCACAGCCCTCCAGCCCCAGCAGATCCACGAAGGTCACCTTGCCCTCCTCCGCGTCGGAGCCGATGGGCTTGCCAAACGTGGCCTCGTCGCCCACCACATCCAGCATGTCGTCCCGGATCTGGAAGGCCATGCCAAGCTGATAACCGTACTCCTCCGCGGCGGCACGCAGCTTGTCGCTGCCGCCGGCGGCGGCCACGCCCAGCATGCAGGCGCCGGCGATCATGGCGCCGGTCTTGAGACGGTGCACCTCCGTCAGCTCCTCCTCCGTTTTCGGCTGGTGGAGGGTATCCAGCACCTGGCCGGCCACCATTCCGTCCGCGCCGGAGGCACCGGCCAGGATCAGGGCGCAGTCCGCCCGCTCACGGGCATCCAGACCGGGAGCCGTCAGGATGAGGCGGTAGGCCTCCGGCTGCAGCGCGTCGCCGGCCAGAATGGCCATGGTCTCGCCGTAGACCTTGGGGTTGGTGGGCTTGCCCCGGCGCAGGTCGTCGTGGATGAGGGAATAG
Source organism: Oscillibacter sp. (assembly GCA_017482345.1). GTDB lineage: Bacteria > Bacillota > Clostridia > Oscillospirales > Oscillospiraceae > Oscillibacter. Next base: position 45,968 of record JAFUNB010000032.1, on the reverse strand, counting down.
GTGTGGACAAACTCCAGTGCGCAGGCCACAGGCAGGACCTGACGCCAGTCCATGCCGGCCATGCGGGCAAATTCCAGCGTCAGCACCGGGCGGATGCGCTTGCCGCCTGCCAGCAGAGAGTAGCGCATGGAGTCGTACAGGTCGGCCCAGTGGGGCTTCTCCTCAAACTGGGCGCTCAAAAAATGCTCGATCTCACTGAGATACAGGGCATAGCGCTGGTCAAACATCGTCTTGTCCACGGTCAGTCCTCCTTCTCCGCAAAGGGCAGCTCCACCGGCGCGCCGTCGGCGCCCTTCATCAGCTTCACCACCTGCTGCTCCGCCTGATCCAGCTGCTTGGAGCAGGCGGCGATGAGCTTCGTGCCCTCCTCAAACAGGGCCAGGGAGTCCGCCAGCATGGCGTCGCCCTTCTCCAGCGCCGCCACGATCTCCTCAAGACGGGCCAGCTGCTGTTCAAATGTCAGTTTCTTTGCTGCCATGTGTCAAACCTCCTTGCAGGGCGCGTCCACCGTGCAGGTGAAGCCGCCCTCTCCCAGTGTGACGGTGACGGATTCTCCCGCCGCCACATCCCGATAGCTTTTCAAAACCTGTCCCCCCTCGTTCTGTGCCATGGCGTAGCCCCGGCCCAGGACTTTCAAGGGACTCATGGCGTCCAGCGAGGCCGCCAGTGTGGAAAATTTCTGCCGCTTTTTGTGCAGCTGCATCTCGGCCAAATCGCCCAGCCGCTGCTGCACGTGCACCAGCTCCATGCGCTTGTCCTGCACATAGGCCATCTGGTCCGTCATGCAGCGCTTGGAGGCCAGCGTCTCCAGCCTTTTACGTAAGGCGTCCAGCCGGGCCGTCTGGCTTTGGGCCATGCGCTCCTCCGCGCCACGCAGCCACCGCGCCAGCTCCTCCCTGTCCGGCACGGCGATCTCCGCCGCGTTGGAGGGAGTGGAGGCACGCGCGTCCGCCACATAGTCGGAGATGGTCACGTCCGGCTCATGGCCCACGGCGGAGATGACAGGGATGTCGGATGCGTAAATCGCCCGGGCCACCCGCTCGTCGTTGAAGGCCCACAGGTCCTCCATGGAGCCGCCGCCCCGTCCGGTGATGATGACGTCGGCGATGTTCCACCGGTTGGCGTACCGGATGGCCCCCACGATCTCCGGTGGGGCCTCCACGCCCTGTACCCGCACGGGCAGCAGAATCACCTTTGCCAGCGGATACCGCCGCCGCAGGATACGGATCATGTCGTGCACCGCCGCGCCGGCGGAGGACGTGATGACGGCGATTCTTTCCGGATAGGCCGGCAGGGGCTTTTTGTGGCCGGGGTCGAAGAGGCCCTCGGCATACAGCTTGGCTTTCAGCTGCTCAAAGGCCACCGCCAGATCGCCCACGCCCTCGGGGATCATGGTGTTGCAGTACAGCTGGTAGGCGCCGTCCCGGGGGAAGACGCTGACCCGGCCCGTCACCACCACCTTCATGCCGTTTTCCGGCCGGAACCTGAGCTTCATGGCGCTGCCCTTGAACATGACGCAGCGGATGGCGCCCTCGGGGTCCTTCAGAGAGAAGTAGTGGTGACCGGAGGGATAGATTTTATAGTTGGAAAGCTCGCCCCGGACACAGATGTTGTTCAGCATCGGCTCATTGTCCAGCAGGAGCTTCACCAGATTGTTCACTTCGGTCACGCCGAAAATGTGTTTTTCCATAGTCATTCTCCTGAAACAGGAACTTACAGACAGCTGTTCACGAATTCCAGCGGCACGTCCATGCGCCGCGCCGTCTGCTCCGTCTCTCAGTCTTTTCGGAACTCCATCACCAGAAACAGCGGCATTCCCGCGTCGCCGTTATCCGGCTCCTCCATCCGCACCAGCCGGAATCTGGCGTCCGCCGCCAAATTCAGATACACGGAAACCGGGCGGTGGTAGTGATTGGTCACTCCGCAAAACGTATGGGTGATGGAATAGGTCTTTGTATAATTCCCGATCTGCTTGGCGATCTTCACGCCGTTTTCATCCTCCACCCATTTGCCCGGGTAGGTCATGGGGTGGACGATGGCAAGATACAGGATACCGCCGGATTTCAACACCCGGGAAAATTCTGCGAACAGCCTGTCCACTTCCGGAAGATCCATCAGAACCTGATTACAGAACAGCAGATCGAAGCTGTGATCCTCGTAGGGCAGACGCTCCATCAGATCTACCAGATCGAAGCGGCAGTCCGGGTAATCCCGCCGTGCCAGCGCCAGCATGGCCGGCGCTCCGTCGCAGCCAATGACCTCCCCACCGATGCGGCGGAAATAGTCCGTATACTGCCCGTAGCCGCAGCCCACGTCCAGCACACGCTGACCCTGCAAAGTCCGGAATCGCGCGCGAACCAGTTTTTCGTTGTTGTCGGAATCACGGTTTGCTGCCTGTACGGCCTGATACCGCTCCGCTGACAAGTCCCAGTTTTTCAAATTCTGATCCATACGGTCTCCTCCCGAAGAAAAAAGCAGAGCCGAACAGCGGCTGCCACCGCGTTCCGCTCTGCATCGCTGCGTATTACTGGGAAATCTCCTGGCGCACGAAGCTGCCCAGGATGCCGTTGATGAACTTCACCGTCTCGGGGGTCTCGTACTTCTTGGCGATCTCCACGGCCTCGTTGATGGAGGCGCCGTTGGGGATGTCCGGCATATACATGATCTCGTACATGGCCACGCGCATGATGGCGGAGGCCACCAGCGGGATGCGGGCGAAGTTCCAGCCCTTGGCGTACTTGGCGATGTAGCCGTCCAGCTCGTAGGCGTGCTCGTTGACACCCTTCACCAGCCGGCGGATATAGTCGGCCTGCTTGGCGTTGGGAGCCTCGGCGTACAGCTCATCCTCCAGAGCCAGGGCGGCAAAGCTCTCGGCCGTCAGACGGTCGTCCAGCAGGGCATCCACCGTGCGGTCGGTGAAGCTCAGCTCATAAGACAGATGAATGGCGATCTCTCGTGCGGTATTGCGTACCATAATTCACTCGTCCTTTTCTCTCTCGTTTAGTCGGCCGGATCAGGCCATGGTCACAGCACCCACATGGATATTCACAGCGCCCACAGTGCAGCCGGTCATGGCCTCCACGGCGGAGATGACGGCCTTCTGCGCGTTCTCGGCCACCTCGGGGATGGGATTGCCGTACTGCACGGTCAGGTACAGGTCCAGAGTCAGGGAAGCCTCGCTCATGTCGATCTTCACGCCCTTGGCCACCCGCTGTGCGTTTTTCTTGTTGGTCATCAGGTCGGTGACGCTGTTGCCCAGATTGGTCATCATGCCGGAAACACCCTCCACCTCGCGGACAGCGCCCACGGCGATGGCGGCGATGACCTCTTCAGAGATGTTGATGCTGCCGTTTTCCTCAGGCAGAGTCATGTATTCCTTGTTATCGCCCATTGTTCGATTCTCCTTAAATTCATTCTATCCTTGGTACAGTGGTGCGTCCAGAACCTGGACCCCCACACTCCATTACATTCCTAGTTTGGTATTTTACCATGATACCGCGGAAATTACAACCTTTAATTTGCCGTCATGATTTTGATGGCGGCGGCGGGCAGGCCCGTTTCCGTCATGGTGATGTCCGTGATCTTTGCCACGTCCTCTCCGGTCAGCTCGCCGCTCTCCGTGGCCACCACCACGCTGGCGCTCTCCTCCCCCAGAAAGGCCACGCAGTCCACATAGCCCTTGGCGGTCACAAGGCTCTCGATCTGTGCCTCCTGCATGGTGAAGCCCGCCAGCACCTGGATGCCCTCCGAGGCCTCGTTGGCAACCGTCGTGTCCGCGCCCTCCTGCTCCGCCGCCTCCTGCAGCAGGGCGATGGCGTTGTCACGGGCCTGCTGGCGGCTGAGCCGGGCGGAGGCGAAGTAGTCGTCCCCGGTGTAGACGGCCGTCTCGTCCGTCTCCAGCGCGCCCTCGCCGCCGGACACCAGCGTGGCCTCCCCCAGAATTTTCGTCTCGCTCTCCTGGGCGGCGTTCGCCTGCTTTGCCGCCTCCTCCCCGCTGTATTTCCAGTTCAGCGCCGCCGCGGCGCACACCAGCAGCGCCATGGTCACCACCACGGCGTTGCGCTTGAATCTCGCTTTCATTGTTCCATTCCTCCTCAAAATGATCACTGCCACTTTGCCACGGTGATGCGGTCGGCGGAGAGGCCGGTCAGGGCGGCCACCGCCTCCGTCACCGCCAGCCGCACCGCCGGCTGTCCCCCGCCCTGGCACACCACCAGCGCTCCCCGGTACACCGGCGACGTCCGCCCCGTCACCACCGCTTCGCTGTTTGTCAGCACCGTCTCCCACCGGCGGGAATAGTCCTCCGGCGCGGATGGGTTGCCGCTGTAGGCCACGTCGCCGTCCTGGGCCAGCTGCTCCTCCCCGCTCCGCTCCGTGGTCAGAAGCACCCGCACCTGCCCAACGCCTTCCATGACGGAGAGGATCTCCTCCATCTCCCGCTGCAAGCCGTCTTCCGCCGGAAGCGGATTGGTCCCACCAGTCTCCGACCGGTCTGCCCCACTGGGCCATAACAGCAAAACGACGCCCATCGCCATCACGATACCGATGATTTTGTACTTCTCCCATAGTTTGATAACTCCTTTAGTTTTCGCCTCCATGCCATGCCTGCCTCTCCTTTGGAATGCCCACCGTCTCCCCGATCCACGCCGACAGTTCGCTTTCATAGTCCCGTTCCAGCTCCACCCGCCAGGGCAGCGGAACGCCGTTTTCCACCTTCGTCTCCACCCGCACGGCGCAGTGCGCCTTGTCCGATATATATGAGGCCGTCCGCTCGGCTATGCCGGTTTCCACTTCCGCCGCCTGTTCCCGTTCCAGCTCTGTCTGCAGCCGGGCCACAGTCTCGGCGTAATCGTCCCCGTCCGGCAGCAGCTCCTCCCATTTAAGGCCCGGCAGGGGCCGCAGCAGCGCCGCCAGCAGGGCCAGGGCACAGACCAGCTCCGCCGCACGGCGCAGGGCGCCGCCTCCCACCAGACTTTGTATCAATGCGATAAGCAAACTCACCGCCACAAGGCTTATGATCCATTCCCGCAGCACGTCCATCACGGCAGCACCACCCCCACGAAAGACAGCACCGACAAAAACAGCAGCAGCGCGCAGGCGCCCGCCATGCCCAGCACCAGACCGAAGGCCCCGCCAAGTCCGCCCACCAGCTTGCTCAGCGCGGTTGAGCCGGCCACGGCGGCACAGAGGCCCACCAGCTTATAGAGCAGATACTGCACCCCCAGCTGGGCGAAGGGACAGGCGCAGGCCGCCAGAATGGCCAGCATGCCTCCCACGCCCATGGCGCTGCGGAGCATGCCCGCCCCGGCAAGGGCGGTCTCCGCCACCTCGGAGATGATGCCGCCCACCACCGGCAGCGTGCCGGAGATGGCAGCCTTGGCGACGCGGACGGCGACGGCGTCCGCCGCGCCGGAGACGATGCGCACCGTGGAGAGGTACAGGGTGAACAGCAGCAGCGCCGTGGTCAGCAGCCAGACCGTCGTCTTTTTCAGCGCCTCCGCCAACGGGGCCAGCCGGCTGCCGGGCAGACAGGCAGAGGCAGTCAGCAGGGCGATGTAGCAGTACACCAGCGGCACCAGCAACCCGCCGCACAGCCGCATCAGCACCTCCACCAGCACCATGGTGCCCACCCGCTGGGCAGAGGCGGTGATCCCCGCGCCGGTGGCGGCCGCGGCAGCCGCCAGAGCGGGCAGCAGCGCTGTGGAAAACTTCCCCAGCACGCGAATGGTCTCCGCCCCGAGGCCGATGAGGGAGCCGATGCTGCCGGCGGAGAGGAGCGTCACCGTTGCCCCGCCGGCCATGGGAATGTACGGCGAGGTCTTGTCCCCCGGCCATACGCTCTCCACCGCGCCGCACAGCAGCACCACCAGCAAAACTGCCGCAGCGCCGCCCAACCGCTGGCCCAGCACCGCCCGCACCTCCTTCGCCATCAGCTGCCCCACGCGGCCGAGGCCCTCCGTGAAGGCGTTGCCGTCCTCCAAGTCCAGTCCCCGCAAAAGCGTCTCCCCCTCCGCCGGCATGGCCCGCTCCACCTCCCGGGGCAGGTCCACGGCGGAGGCGCGGATGGTCAGCAGCACCAGCGCGGCAAAAAGACACAGCATCCATTTTTTCATGCGATCAACTCCGTCACAAGCTCCAGCACCGCCTGCAGCAGCGGCAATGCCGCCCCCAGGGCGCACACCGCCCCCGCTGTCTCCAGCACAGCGGCCAGGGCCTGCGCTCCCGCGTCGGCGCACAGTCCGCCGCCGATCTTCACCACCACGGCGATGGCCACCGTTTTATAGAGGGGCGTCAGCAGGTTCTGGGGCAGGCGGCTGCTCTCTCCCACCTGCCGGAAAAAGGCCGCGATGTCTCCCAGCGTGCCGCCCAGCGCCAGCAATACCGCCACCGCCGCCCCCAGCGCCAGCAGCAGCGCCGTCTCCGGGCTGCCCCGCTTCACGGTGAGGGCCAGCAGCGCCGCCGTCACGCAGACAGCCGCCGCCTGTACCGCCTGCTCCACCATCACAGGTGAAACAGGGTGCGGATCAGCTCAAACAGCTCGCTGATCTGCCGCACCATCATCATCAGCACCACCACAAGGCCCGCCAGCGTGGTCATCATGGCCTGCTCCTCCCGCCCGGAGCGCACCAGAAGCTGGTTCAGCACCGCCACTAAGATGCCGATGGCGGCGATCTTGAAAATCAAATCCACATCCATTTCAAAGTCCTCATATCAGTAAAATCACCAGCAGGGCCGAGGCGGAAAACCACAGCGCGTTTCCCCGCCGCTCCGCCTCCGGCCGCTGCCGCTCCCATGCCAGTGCCTGCCGCTCCAGCGCGTCCGCCGCAAGGGTGACGGCCCGGTACACGGCCTCCTCGTCCCCAGACAGGCCCGCCGCCAGCTCCCGCAGAACGGTCATCGGCTCGTCCGGCAGGGATAGATCTGCCAGCGCCAGCCGCCACGCTTCCGGCAGGGCGTGTCCGCTCTCCAGTCCGGCAGCAACCGCATGGAAAAACCGCCCTGCCTCCCCGCCCCGGCTGCGGCCGAGGCAGGAGAGCAGCTGGGGCATGGGGGTCCTTGCAATGCGGATCTCCTCCGCCATCTGCCGCAGGGCGGCAATGAGGCCGCGGACGGTCTCCCGCCGGCGGCGCTGGGCGGAGAGCTGCTGCCACCGGCCCCACACCGCCCCGCAGGCGATGCACAGTGCGCCCATCAGCTTCATTCCGCCAGCTCCTCCACCGAGTAATGCCGCTGTCCCTCCGTCCGATGGATGCAGACGGCCAGGCGGAACACCCGGTGCTCCAGCAGCTCCCGGTACAGCGGCCGCTCACACAATTCCTCCACGCTGCCGGCGTGGACGGTGGCAAGCAAACCCACGCCGCAGCCCGCCGCCATGGTCATGGAGCGGATGTCCTCCCGCGCCGTGACTTCATCCACGGCGATGACCTGGGGGTTCATGGCCCGCAGCACCATGGGGATGCCGAGAGCCTTGGGACAGCCGTCCAGCACGTCCGTCCGGGGCCCCACGTCCATCTGGGGAATCCCCTGATGGCACACGGCCACCTCTCCCCGCTCGTCCACCAGCGCAATCCGCCAGCCGCCATTGGACAGCAGCCGCACCAGATCCCGCAGGAGCGTGGTCTTGCCGCCGCCGGGAGGCGAGAGGATGAGGGTGTTGGAAAACCGTCGGCCCTCCGTCAGCCGGGGCAGCAGCGGCTCGGCGACGCCTGGGTGCTCCCGCCCGATCCGCAGGGCGGCGGAGGTGATGTGCCGCAGGTTGGAGGCAGCGCCCACCTTCATGACCACGGTGCCGCACAGGCCCAGCCGGAACCCGCCCCGCACGGGAAGATATCCCTCCCGCAGGGTCTCCATGGCGGCGTAGCGGGAGAAATCCGCCGCGATGTCGCACAGGGTCTCCATCTCCTCCGCCGTCACATCGCCGCACAGGGGAAATTCCTCCTCCCCCACCAGCGCCGTCAACTCCCCGCCGGTCCGCAGCCGCAGCTCCTCCGCCGCCTTCTGCAGCTCCGCCGGCAGCTCCAGCGCCGCCTGACGCAGGCGGCTGGGCAGAATGGCTGCCGCCGCCTCATACCGTGACCCCCGTTTGCCTGTCCGCAAGGTGTCCGCCCCCTTTCCTTCGATGCTTCACTGTATGACGGCTCGTCCGGCCCTATGCCATAAAATTTCCCCTGTCGAATTTTGGCGGATTTTTCCTTGACGCTCCCATCTGTGACTGGTATCATGAGGTTAACCATAATCCAAACCAAAGAGAGGCGGCGACCACATGAAAAAACGGGTCTTGGCAATGCTCCTGCTGGCGGCGATGCTGCTGAGTCTGGCAGCCTGCGGAAAGAAAGAGGAGCCCGCACCGGAAGTTGAACCCCCTGTGGAGGATGTGACCCCCGAGCCGGAGCCCCAGCCGGAGCCGGAGCCTGAACCGGAACCCGAGCCGGAGCCTCAGCTGCCGGAGCACATGAATCCCCTCACCGGCATGGAGATCGATCCCGAAAAGATCAACGACCGCCCCGTGGCAGTCATGTTCAACAACCTGAAGCAGGCACAGCCCCAGCTGGGCATCTCTCAGGCGGACATCATCTATGAGATGGAGGCCGAGGGCGGCATCACCCGCATGGTGGGCGTGTTCCAGTCTCTGGACGGCGTCGGCACCCTGGGCAGCATCCGCTCCACCCGGCCCTACTATCTGGAGCTGGCTCTGGGCCACGACGCCATGCTGGTCCACGCCGGCGGCAGCCCCGAGGCCTACAAGAATATCCCCGCATGGGGCGTGGACAACATGGACGGCGTCAACGGCGGCTCCGACGCCAGGATCTTCTGGCGGGATTCCCAGCGCAAGTCCTCCATGGGCTATGAGCACAGCCTCGTCACCTCCGGCGAGAAGGTGCAGGAGTATCTGGCCAAGGGGTACTTCCCCCTGGAGCACGCTGACGGCTATACCTACGCCCAGACCTTCGCGCTGGACGGCACACCTGCCGGCGGCACGGACGCAAACAAGCTGACCCTCCGTTTCTCCAAATATAAGACCGGCACCTTCACCTATGACGCCGAGAGCGGCCTGTATAAGGCGGCCCAGTACGGCAGCGACCATGTGGACGGCGCTACCGGCGAGCAGGTATCCGCCACAAACGTGCTGGTGCTGAACACGGAGATCGGCGAGATCCCCGGTGACAGCTATCTTCGCTGCCGCGCCCGCATGACCGGCACCGGCTCCGGCAAGTTCTTCTGCGGCGGCAAGAGCGTGGACATCCAGTGGAGCAAGGCGGACCGCAGCAGCCCCTATGTCTACACCCTGACGGACGGCACGCCCCTGACTCTGGGCCAGGGCACCAGCTACGTCTGCGTCATCGACCCGGGCCGCAGCACCCTGACTGTGGAATAAACATCGACCCAAATGCAAGGGCGGCGCTGTATGCGCCGCCCTTTTCCGCACCCAAAGGCCGCTCCCGCATACACTGGATTGAAAGAGCCATCTTTCATTCCAGTTACTTAGTGGGAGGTATATAACGATGCCTGATAAAATCATGCCCGGTCCCGTTTCGGACGGCGGCAGCGTGCGGGAGGCCGTCTGCATCCATACCCGAAAGATCTACGATTCCTGCCGGGATAAGGACTGCGTGGAGGATCTGCGGTTCTATCCCAAGATGAAATACGCAGATGTCATCAGCCGCGCCCTGTCCGTCAAGGGCGGCAGCGCCAAGCTGCTGTACGTCTACGTGGATGTGGAGCCGGTGAGCTTCAACCGGGGCTTCTATACGGTGGATATGCGCTTCTTCTATGAAGTGACGCTGCAGGCCTATCTGTCCTCGCCGGCTCCCGTCACGGTGGAGGGCCTGTGCGTGTTCGACAAGCGGGCCATCCTGTTCGGCAGCGAGGGCAACGCCAAGATCTTCTCCTCCAAGGCCGCCTCCGGCGAGCCGGACGTTCAGCTCATGCGCCGCAGCAACTGCCCCATCGCCGTGGTGGAGGCCGTGGACCCCATCGTTCTGGACGCCCGGATCGTGGAGAGCTGCGGCAAGCGGGACTGCGACTGCGACCTGTGCGAGGTGCCCTCCTTCGTCAACGGCTTCTTCGACGGGGAGCTGTCCTCCGGCGACGACGCCCGCCGCATCTACGTCACCCTGGGCCAGTTCTCCATCGTCCGGCTGGAGCGGGACACCCAGCTGCTCATTCCCGTGTACGACTACTGCCTGCCGGATAAGGAGTGCTCCTGCAGCACCGGCGGCGGCGAGGATCCCTGCAGCGTCTTCCGCAACATCCATTTCCCCGTGGGCGAGTTCTTCCCGCCCAACACCGTCCGCATGCCGGAGAATTACGAGGAGACCCGGAATTTCTGCAGCGGCTGCAATTAACAGGAATGACGGGCCGCCGGAGGGCGGTCCGCCATTTTTTGCTGTACACCGCCGGAAAAATGGTGTATACTATGTGGAGAATTTTTCAAGGAGGTGTACACAATGGCGGGACGCGGCTTTATCCACGATAAGCTGGAGATCAAATTTCTCATCCTCTACATTGCCGCCCGGGTCATCGAACCGGTTCCCTTCGATGTGGTCCTGGACCTGACAATGTGTGACGACGCCATCGATTATTTTGACTTTTCGGAGTGTCTGGCCGACCTGGTGAAGACGGAGCATCTGACGTTGTCGGAGGAGGGCCTGTACGCCATCACCGACAAGGGCATCCGCAACAGCCAGATCTGTGAGTCTAGTCTCCCCTACTCCGTGCGGCTCCAGTGTGACAAGAATCTGGCCGTCTGCAACCGCAAGCTGCGGCGCAAGAGCCAGGTGCGGGCCTCCTACGAGCCCCGCAGCGGCGGCGGCTACACCGTCCGCATGCAGCTGGACGACGACACCGGCAGCATCATGGACCTGCGGGTCATGGCCTTCCGGGAGGATATGGCCAAAATGCTGGCGGACCGGTTCCGCAAGACGCCGGAGAAGATCTACGGCGAGATCATGAATGTTCTGCTGTCCGACGGACAGGACTACAAGAGCGAGAAATAAGCAGACAAAGGGCGCGGAACATTCCGCGCCCTTAATTTGTGGAAAACCTCAATTTTTCGCCGTTTTGTCACTGAATTGTCACGACTTCTCCCTGCCTCCTCTGCTATGCTGACATCAGGAAAGGAGGCGTCTCATGGTCCAGATCCTGCTGAATTACCTGTATATTTTCGTACTTCCCCTGCTGTTCGGCGCGCTGCTGCGGCTGACGGCGGGGCGGTGGAAACACGCATGGCTGGTGTCCCCGGCGGCGCTGCTGCTGGCGGCTGCGCTGGTGGCCTACGCCTCCACCAACCCCATTCCCGGCAGTGAAGGCCCGGGCATCCGGGCGCTGCAGGCGCTGTGCCTACTGCTGGGCACCCAGGTTTCTGACTGCATCCTCCTCTTCCAGCGATAAGAAAACACGCCCCTGACGAACGTCGTCAGGGGCGTTTCATGTTATTTCACCACAACGTTTTCCTCGCCCAGGGTCTCCTTTGCCTCCTGGATGAGGGCATCACGGAGCAGCACCTGGGTGCCGTAGACCTTGCGGGTGTCCGCCATGACCATCTTCACCTGGGTGGTGCCGGGGAACATGTTGAACACCAGCCGCATATGGCGCACGGAGGGATGGTCCTTGCTGGGGAATTTCAGATACAGCGTCTTCCCTGCTTCCTCCTTCTTCTCCGGCGGGCGCTCCTCGGCGCCGACGCTCTCTGCCTGAGAGAGCGGATAGGCGGAGTCGCACATGAGCTGGGGAGCCTTCTCGTCCCGGACGGACAACCGGCCCTTCACCACCACCGCCTGATTCTCCTTCAGATAGGCGCCGCAGGTGTCCAGCACCCGGCTGAAGCACAAAAGCTCCATGGAGGCGGTGTCGTCCTCCAGCACCACATAGGCCATGAGGGTGTTGTTTTTGGTGGTCTTGGTCTTGCTGGAGGTCACCACGCCGCACAGCGTTACCCGTTGGCCGTCGGCAAAGCGGGCGGGGCCGCCCTCCTGAGAGAAGTCCTCCAGCACGGAGCCGATGGTGGGGGCGTTGAGCTTCTTCACCTGCTGGCGGTAGTGGTCCATGGGGTGGCCGGAGAGGTACAGACCCGTGGTCTCCTTCTCCATATTCATGAGCTCCTGGGGAGAATACTCCAGAATATCCGGCAAGGGAACTTCCTTCACAGACGCTGGTGTACCGGACGCGGCGGCCGCCATGGAGAAGAAGTCCATCTGCCCCTCCAGATTTTTCCGCTGCTGCTCCGCCACGGAGTCCATGACGGACTCGTAGACATGCACCAGCTGGCTGCGGCGGGCGCCAAGAGAATCGAAGGCACCGGAGCGGATGAGATTCTCCACTGCCCGCTTGTTCATGTCGCTGCCGTTCATGCGGCTGCAGAAATCATGGAGCGACGTGAAGGGGCCGTTCTCCCGCTCCCGCATCACCGCCTGAATGAAGCCGCGGCCGATGTTCTTGATGGCCACAAGGCCGAAGCGGATGCCGCCCTCCTCCACCGTGAAGCTGTCGCAGGAGCGGTTGATGTCCGGCGGCAGCAGGGCGATGCCGCAGTCCTTGCACTCGTTGATATAGCCGGCCACCTTGTCGGAGTTGTCCAGCACGCTCGTCAGCAGAGCCGCCATGTACTCCTTCGTGTAGTGGCACTTGAAGTACGCCGTCTGGTAGGCCACCACCGCATAGGAGACGGCGTGGGCCTTATTGAAGGCGTAGTTTGCAAAGTCGTAGATATCCTGATAGATGGCCTCGGCGGTGGCGACGGGAATCCCGTTGGCCACGCAGCCTGTAATGCCTCTTTCCTTGTCACCGTGGATGAAGGCGTCCTTCTCCTTCTGGATCTGGGCGGCCTTCTTTTTGGAGATAGCGCGGCGCACCATATCCGCCTGACCCAGTGAATATCCGCCCAGCTGCTGGAAGATCTGGATGACCTGCTCCTGATAGACGATGCAGCCGTAGGTGACGGACAGGATCGGCTCCAGAGAGGGGTGCAGATAGCGGATCTTCCGGGGATCCTGCTTGCAGGCGATGAACTTGGGGATGGAGTCCATGGGGCCGGGGCGGTACAGGGCGATGATGGCGGTGATGTCCTCGATGTTCTGGGGCTTGAGGCCCACGCACACGCCGGTCATACCGGAGGATTCCATCTGGAACACGCCGGAGGTCTGGCCCCGGGAGATCATCTCAAAGGTCTCCGGGTCGTTTTCCGGAATGTCCTCCAGCCGGAAGTCCGGCTGGTATTCCTGCACCATCTTCACCGCGTCGTCCAGCACCGTCAGGTTCCGAAGGCCCAGGAAGTCCATCTTCAAAAGGCCCAGCTCCTCCAGCGTCGTCATGACGTACTGGCAGACCACGGTGTCGTCGTTTTTGGCAAGGGGCACGTATTCATACACCGGCCGCTTGGTGATGACCACGCCGGCGGCGTGGGTGGAGGAGTTGCGGGGCATGCCCTCCAGCATACGGGCGGTGTCGATGAGCTTCTGCACCTGGGGGTCGTTGTCGTACAGCTCCGAGAGGGGCTTCGAAAGCCGCAGGGCGTCGTCCAGGGTGATATGCAGGGTGTTGGGGATCTGCTTGGCGATGGCGTCCACTTCCGCGTAGGGAATGTTCATGACGCGGCCCACGTCCCGGATGACGCCGCGGGCGGCCATGGTGCCGAAGGTGACGATCTGGGCCACATGGTCGTCGCCGTATTTGCGGCGGACGTAGTCCACCACCTCGCCCCGTCGGGTGTCGCCGAAGTCCATATCGATATCGGGCATGGACACACGCTCGGGGTTCAGGAAGCGTTCAAAGTACAAGCTGTACTGCATGGGGTCGATGTCCGTGATGCCAAGGCAGTAGGACACCATGGAACCGGCGGCGCTTCCGCGGCCGGGGCCCACGGGGATGTCCACACTCTTGGCGTAGCGGACGAAGTCGGACACGATGAGGAAGTAGTCGGTAAAGCCCATCTTCTCGATCATGTCCTGCTCGTAGGAGAGCTGGTAGCGGTACTGGTCGTCGTCACCATAGCGCGCCCGATAGCCCTCGTCGCACAGCTTTTTCAGGTAGGAAAAGCTGTCATAGCCCGCCGGAAGCTTGAACTCCGGCAGGTGGTATTTGCCGAATATGAAGTCCAGATTGCACATATCGGCAACTTTCTGCGTGTTTTCCACAGCGCCCTCGTAGGCGCCGAACAGGGCCTGCATCTCCTCCTCGCTGCGGAGGTAGAAGTTCCGCGGCTCATAGCGCATGCGGTTCTCGTCCTCCAGCAGCTTGCCGGTCTGGATGCACAGCAGCACGTCGTGGGCCTCGGCGTCCTCACGCCGCAAATAGTGGGCGTCGTTGGTGCAGACCATGGGGATGCCCGTCTCCTGATGGATGCGCAGCAGGCCGCGGTTCACCTCGGTCTGTTCCCGGATGCCGTGGTCCTGCAACTCCAGATAGAATTTATCCTTGCCGAAAATGTCCTGCAGCTGCAGGGCGTAGTTTTTCGCGTTTTCGTATTCGCCGTTGCGCAGCAGCTTGGGGATCTCGCCGGCAAGGCAGGCGGACAGGCCGATGAGGCCGCCGCTGTGCTCCCGCAGCAGCGCAAGGTCGATGCGGGGCTTGATGTAAAAGCCCTCCGTCCATGCCATGGACACCATGTAGGAGAGGTTGCGGTAACCCTCCTCATTCTCGCACAGCAGCACCAGATGGCGGCTCTCCGCGTCGAATTCGTGGATCTTCTCAAAGCGGGAGCGGCCCCGGGGCGACACATACACCTCGCAGCCGATGATGGGCTTAATCCCCTCCGCTTTGCAGGCGCGGTAGAAGTCGATGGCTCCGTACATGACGCCGTGGTCCGTGATGGCGCAGGCAGTCTGCCCCATCTCCTTCACGACCTTGGGCAGGTCGCGGATGCGGCAGGCGCCGTCCAGCAGGCTGAACTCGGTATGGACATGTAAATGGACAAAGGACATAAAAACTTCCTCTCAGTGGTTTACAGGTGCGCACCGCAGTGGGGGCAATAGTGAGGCAGGGACAGCATGATCCGGCTGGAGTGGAAAAGACTCCTGCCGCAACGGGGACACCGGACGAACACCAGTGTCACCACCAATCCCGCCACAACTCCGCCAAGTCCCAGAAAAACCGGTATCATGGCTGCAGAAAAGGTCAGAGGCTCATCTTTTAAGAAGCCGTAGGCCACGAACAGCAGGATCAGACCGCCAAAATACAGGCCGTGGGCAAGCTTCAAAGCTTTATGGTGATCCATGTTACAACCTCCTTTGCAGTCAACGGGCTTACAGCAGGCCCTCCTCCTTCAGCATCTGTTCCACGATCTCCACGGCGGTGACCACCATGATGTCGCAGTGCTTTTTCGCGCCCAGCCGGAAGGCGGCGGGCGTCAGTTCCTCCGTGGCCTCCACCCGGGAGCGCAGCAGAGAGCCGCACTGGCTCAGACCGTTGAAGCGCCCGGTAAAGCGCTTTCTGAATTCCTTGACGTAGCCGTACAGACGGCGGCGGTCCTCGGTTCTTTCGGGATCAGCAAAGGGGGCCATCATGCCCAGCACCATGGTGCCGCCGCTGATGGCGCCGCACAGCTCCTCGCGGGTGCCGCCCACGCCGCCGCCCATGCCGCCCACGATGGCAAGCAGAGTCTCCCGGGACACCCCGGTGTCCTCGGCGAAGGCCAGCGTCACGCTCTGGGCGCAGTTATAGCCTCCCTGATGATAGGCAAGTGCCTGTTCACAACGATCCATAATCAAGCATCTCCTTTTCTTTTTGTATGATCGGGGGTCTTACAGACCCAGCTCCTGCAGATAGTCCTCCAGCATGCGCACCGTCTCCATGATGAACACGGGGCAGACGCGCTCGGCGCCCAGCTCGGCAGCCCACTTGCGGTCAGCCTCGCCGGCCTCGTTGTTCAGCAGGTCGCCGCAGCGGCACCAGCCGAACCGTTCCGTAAAGCGGCGGCGGAACTCGCTGGTGGCGGCGTAGACGCGGTCCTTGGCCGCCTGATCGTTCTCCTCCACATGGGGCAGCAGCATGCCCAGCGCCAACACAGCGCCGCTGAGGGCGCCGCAGATCTCCTCCTTGCAGCCGCCCACGCCGCCGCCCATGCCGCCGGCGATGGCCCGGGCCGTTTCCTCGGAAAGGCCGGTCTTGTCGCCGAAGGCCAGCAGCACGCTTTGGGCGCAGTTGAATTTCTTATCATGGTAGGCATTGGCCAGTTCCATACGCTTCGTCATCTCAGGTTCCTCCTCAATTTCGTTCGTATCAGGCGTCAACGCCCAGTTCTCTCAAATAGTCCTCCAGCATGCGCACCGCCTCCACCACGAACACGATGCAGATGCGGCGGCTGTTCAGCTCCGCGGCCCAGTCCCAGTCGGCCTGAGCGTGTTCGCGATTCAACAGGGCACCGCAGCCGGTGCAGCCGAAGCGCGCTTCAAAGCGGCTGCGGAATTCACGGGACACGGCGTAGACCCGGTCCTTCTCCTCCTGGCAGCTGGGGGTAACATGAGGCGTCAGCAGACTCAGCACCAAAATGGCACCGCTGAGTGCGCCGCAGACCTCGTTTCGGCTGCCGCCGATGCCGCCGCCAAGGCCGCCAGCGATTCGTTTTGCCGTCTCGTCGTCCAGACCCGTCAGGTCGCCGAAGGCGGCCAGCACGCTCTGGGCGCAGTTGAAATTCAGTTTCTGAAAGGCGTCCGCCTTTTTCATCCGCTCAGTCATCAGAAGTCTCCTCCTTGAGCTGTTCGCTCTGGGCGGGCAGGTTCTTCGCCAGCACCACGATCTTGCGCAGACGGTGGTTCAGGCAGGATTTGGTCAGCGGCGGGTCAAACTCCTCCGCCAGCTCGCTGAGGGTCAACTCCGGGTTGCGCAGCCGCAGCGCGGCGGTCTGCCGCAGCTTTTCCGGCTGCTTTTCCAGCACGCCGGCGGCATCCAGCTTCCGGATGGCCTCCAGCTGCTCCATGGCCGCATCCACCGCCTTGTCCAGATTGGCGCTGTCGCAGTTGAGACGGCGGTTGACGCTGTTGCGCAGGTCCTTTTCCATCTTGGCGCTCATGACGTTCATGGCGGCCACCGGCGCGCCGATCATGGTCAAAAAATCCTCGATCTGGTCGCTTTGCTTAAAATATGTAATGGAACTGCCGTTGCGGGTGATATTTTTCGGGGGATAACCGCTCTCCCGCAGCAGGACCTCCAGCTCCCGGCTCACCTGCGCGTGGGAGGTGGTCAGCTCCAGATGATAGCGCTTTAAGGGGTCGGTGATGCTGCCGCCGGCGAAGAACACGCCCCGCAGGAAGGACGAGCGGCAGCACTCCTCCTCCAGCATGCCGAAGTTGATGTGCAGCACCAGATTCTGCCTGGGGTCGTAGCCCAGGGTGTTGGTGATGTGGTCCAGCTTTTTCTTCTCCGTGATCTGGAACACCAGCTTGCCCTCGGCCCCCTCCTCCGGCTGGCGGTCGAACCGCAGGCCGAAGGCACGGTGGAACAGGCGGGGCAGCCGTGCGGCAAAGTTGGGATTCTCCGTGACGATGCGCACCTCCGCGGAATGGAAGGTGTTGCAGTACAGAAGAATACCATAGGCCTCCGCCCGGGCGCAGCACAGGCGCTGCGCCGGCAGGCGGCAGAGTTCATTTTTCGTATCAAAGGAAAAGGACATCAGCGGTTTCCTTTCTTCACGTCACTGAGGACGTTCATCCTTGTCGGTTTTATCCTTCTCAAACAGCGCGTTCAGGGCATTTCCGCTGAACCAGCTGATGGAAACGATCAGAGCGGTCAGCACCACAAAGGCCACGGCAGCGTGGAGCCAGTTGACCTCCGCGCCCTTCAGGGCAGGAAATCCCCAGCAGAAAAAGGTGATAAACGCCGAAGTTGCAACCGCGCTGAGCAGAGTTTTCTTCTTCATCTCAGTGATTCTCCATCTGATAAGTGTCGTCCCAGTAGGCGAAGCTGTCGCCGGCGATACGGACGCTGCGCTCCGCGTGGAGCAGGATCAGCTCCCGGGCCAGATGGCCGGGATGGTGGCGGACGTAGCCGTTTTTCACGGTGGCCACCGGGCGGTTCACGATCTCCACGCCCAGCTCCGCCGCCTCCGCCACATCGCAGTGCAGCAGTTCCGCGCCCTCCTCGGCGTAGCGGGCGGCCACGCCCTTGGGGATGGGGGAGGAATTGGTCAGGCAGATGTGGAACAAACCGGGGACGGAGTGCTCGAAAATGGCCCGGATATGGTCGGCCACGCTGTAGCCCTCCGTCTCGCCCTCCTGGGTCATGACGTTGCAGACGTACACCTTCAGCGCCTTGGATTCATTGATGGCCTCCACGATGCCGTCCACCAGCAGATTGGGGATCACGCTGGTATACAGGCTGCCGGGGCCGAGAATGATCATATCCGCCTCCCGGATGGCCGTGGTGGCCGCCGGAAGAGCCTTGGGATGCTCAGGAATGAGCCGCACCTGAGAAATGCGGCAGTCCTCCTGCTTTTTGCAGTAGAAAATTTTGGATTCGCCTACCACGGATGCGCCGTTTTCAAACTGGGCCTCCAGCTGGACGTCGGCGGTGGTCACGGGCAGCACGCGGCCGGTGACGGCCAGGACCTCGCTCATGCGGCTCACCGCCACATCAAAGGAGGGGGAAATGCCGTTCATGGCCGCCAGAAACAAATTTCCGAAGCTCTGACCGGCCAGAGAACCCTCCTTGAACCGGTAGTGCAGCAGCTCGCTCATCAGCGGCTCTGTGTTGGCCAGGGCCTCGATGCAGTTGCGGATATCGCCGGGAGGCGGCATCCGCAGATCCTGCCGCAGCATGCCGCTGCCGCCGCCGTCATCCGCCACCGTCACAACGGCGGACAGATTTTCCGTATAGCGCTTCAGACCCCGCAGCATGGTGGACAGGCCATGTCCGCCGCCGATGACCACGATCTTGGGGCCGTGCTCCTTGGGAACACGGTAAGAGGCTCGACTTCTCTCCACGTCTCTCGCCTCCTCAGACCCGGCTGATGTCCCGGTGTGCCTCCGTGACATGGTAGCCCTGCTGCCGGATATGCTCCGCCAGCACATGGGTCACGGCCACGGAGCGGTGGTGGCCGCCGGTGCAGCCGATGCCGATGACAAGGTTCGTCTTGCCCTCCTCGGCGTACATAGGCAGCGTGAAGTCCAGCAGCTCATGGAGCCGCTTCACAAAGTCACCAGTCTGTGGAAAACTGAACACATAGTCCGCCACCGGGGCGTCCAGACCCGTCTGGTGGCGCAGCTCCTCGATGTAGAAGGGGTTGGGCATGAACCGCACGTCAAACACCAGGTCCGCGTCCATGGGCAGACCGTATTTGAAGCCAAAGGAGGTCACCATAACGGAGAGGCCGCCCTTCTCGTCCTTGCCGCCAAACAGCCGCAGCAGTTCTCCGCGGAGCTGGGCGGTGGAGGTGTGGGAGGTGTTGACGATATAGTCCGCCCGCTGACGGACGGAGGCCATCAGCTCCGCCTCCATGTTCACCGCCTCCGTCAGAGAACCGGCCTTGTCGGCCAGGGGGTGACGGCGGCGGGTCTCCTTGTAGCGCTTGATGATGGTCTCGGGAGAGGCCTCAAGGAACAGCATGTGGCACACGCCGGGCATGCGCTTGAGCTGGTCCAGCACCTCGAACAGCTCGTCGAAGGTGCTGGCCGTCCGCACGTCGTACACCAGGGCCACCCGGTCATAGCGGCCGTTGCCGCCGGCACAGAACTCCGCGAACTTCAAAATCATGGCGGCGGGCATGTTATCCACAATGTAGAAGCCCATATCCTCCAAAAAGGAGGCCGCCTTACTCTTTCCTCCGCCGGAAAGACCGGAGATGATGAGAATTTCCATAGTTCACCCTCCTTAGCGGATGATGCGGACCTCCGGCTCCAGCCGGACGCCCGCGGCGTCAAAGACGGCCTGCTGCACCTTTTCCATCAGCTCCGTCACGTCGGCAAAGGTGGCGCCGCCGGTGTTGATGACGAAGCCGGCGTGCTTCTCGCTGACCTGCGCGCCGCCCACGGCGAGACCCTTCAGACCGGTCTGGTCGATGAGCGTGCCGGCAAAGTAGCCCACAGGGCGCTTGAAGGTGCTGCCGGCGCTGGGATACTCCAGAGGCTGGGTGGCCTTTCTCCGGCCCATCAGCTCCTGCATCTTCGCCCGGATGTCGGCCTCCTCGCCCTGCTCCAGCTTCACCGTGGCGCCCAGCACCACGGCCTCGGGGTGGTCGGTGAACAAACTGTGGCGATAGCGCAGATCCAGTTCCTCCACCGGCAAAACCCGGACGCCGTCCGGGAACAGGGCGGTAACGGATTCCAGAACCTGCACCATCTCACCGCCGTAGGCGCCGGCGTTCATGCACACGGCGCCGCCTAGGGTTCCGGGGATGCCGTGGGCAAATTCCAGACCCGTCAGACCGTTGCGGCAGGCGAACTCCGCCAGACGCACCAGCGACACGCCGGCGGCGGCGGTGATGCGGCCGTCCTCCCCCAACCCCATCGCATGCATGGCGGCGGAGGTGTCGATGACTACCCGGTCCAGACCCTCGTCCGCCACCAGCAGGTTCGTGCCCTTGCCGATGACCAGCGTTTCCACACCACATTCCTTTGCGATTTCCAGCACCGCCGCCAGCTGCTCCCCGGTCCCGGGGCAGGCCATGCGGCGGGCGGGGCCGCCGATGCGGAAGGAGGTGTGGCGGCTCATGGACTCGTCACACAGCACCTTCACCTCCGGCAGACGCTCTGCCATTCGTTTGTCAAACAGTGTCGTCCAATCCATGAACGAACCTCCAAAAAATCAGATTGCGCGGCCCAGCATGGCGGCGCCGATGATGCCGGCGTCGTTGCCAAGCTCCGCCCGCACGATGGCGGGCACCTGGTCCGTGTGGCGGGCGTAGCACTGCTCCGCCACCAGTTTGCGCACCGGCTCCAGCAGCAGATGCTCCGGCGCGGCGGCAACACCGCCGCCCAGCGCCACCGTCTGGGGGTGCAGCATATTGATGAGGCTCACCAGTCCGGAAGCCAGATAGTTTGCGTAGTCGGCGCAGACGGCAAGGGCCGTCTCGTCCCCCGCTTCCGCCGCCAGGAAGGCCGTCCGGCCCTCCACGCCGCCGTGTTCCGCGGCGATGGCGTGCAGCGCGCTCTCGGGGCGCTCTGCCATGGCTTCCTTCGTCAGGCGGATGAGGCCGGTGGCGGAGGCATAGGCCTCCCAGCAGCCCTTGCGGCCGCAGTTACAGGGCGCGCCGCCCTCGCAGATGACGATGTGGCCGATCTCGCCGCCGCAGCCGGCGCCGGTGTAGAGCTTCTCATTCAGGATCAGACCGCCGCCCACGCCGGTGCCCAGGGTCACGACGATGAAATGCTTCGTGCCCTTGCCCACGCCGCAGCTCCACTCGCCCACGGCGGCGCAGTCCGCGTCGTTGCCCAACAGCAGGGGCAGATCCAGGTGCTGACGGAACAGCTCCGCCAGAGGGACGTTTTTCATGGGGATGTTGGCGGTGTAGAGCACCGTGCCGCCGGACACCGCGCCGGGAATACCAGCGCCCACATAAGAAATATCTTCCTTCGTCACACCGCCCTGTTCCATGACGGCCTTCGCCAGATCCGCCAGGATCTCCGCGAACTTCTCCGCTCCGGGGAACACGCCCAGGGGGATCCGCTCCACGGCCAGAATGGCGCCGGACTCATCCACAAGACCGGCCTTTAAGTTGGTTCCGCCAACGTCGATACCAATACTGTACATAGTGAACTGTCTCCTTTTTTACTTTCCGCTGCTGCCGGTCGTAGCCTGCTCATCCACACGGCGGGCCAGATCCAGCGCGGCATTATGTCCGAAACGGCGGTGGCGGCTGTTCATGGCAGCCACCTCCACGATGGTGGCCAGGTTACGGCCGGGGCGGACGGGGATGGTGACGATGGGCACCTGCACGTCGAGGATCTCGGTATAGTGGTCCTCAATGCCCAGACGGTCATAGAACTTCGTCTGGTCCCAGGGCTCCAGATGCACCACCAGATCCAGCTTCGTCTCCGTCTTGACAGTGCGCAGGCCGAACAGCTGGCGCACGTCGATGACGCCGATGCCGCGCAGCTCAATGTAGTTCCGGATCAGCTCCGGCGCCGTGCCGATCAGCTCGTTGGAGATGCGGCGCAGCTCCACGGCGTCGTCCGCCACCAAACGGTGGCCGCGCATGATCAGCTCGATGGCCGTCTCGCTCTTGCCCACGCCGGAGTCGCCGGTGATCATGACGCCCTCGCCGTAGATGTCCAGCAGGACGCCGTGGCGGGTGGCGCAGGGAGACAGCTGCCGGGTGAGATAATCGTTGGCCTGGCTGGTGAAGTCCACCGTCTCCTCCTGGGTGCGGAGGACGGTCTTCTCATGCTCGATGGCGCTCTCCAGACACTCCGGGAAGCAGTCCAGTCCCCGGGAGATGACCAGCGCGGGAATGTCATACAGGAACAGGTCGTCAAAGCACTTGCGGCGGCGCTCCTCCGTCAGACCCTTGAGGAAGGTGACCTCCGCCTTGCCGATGATCTGCAGACGGCGGGGATCAAAATAATCGTAAAAATCATGGAACTGCAGACCGGGACGGTTCAAGTTGGTGACCGTGATGATGGTGGATTCGTAGTCGCCGCCCTTGTTGATCACTTCCAGCCCGAAGCGGGCCACCAGATCTGTGAGTTTCACACCTTTTCCGTACATCTTGCCTCTTACCTTTCCGGCGCGCGGAGCGCCCGCATCCGCGCCGCCGGTTTTGGGAGAAACGCCCGGCAGAGCGGTCATAAATTATCCGCGTGTAAAATCGCCTATTATTATATATGAATTTCCCCCGTTTCGCAACACTTTCAGCCCTCTCCGGCCTCTCTGGAAACACCGGAAAATTTTTTAAATTTTTTTGAAATTTAGGCTTGCATTTTGTTTTTCTTTCTGCTATTATATCAGCTGTGCCTGTGAAAAGACAGCACGGACTACGCAACAGCAAGGAGGTGCAACGGATGGCTAAGTGCGAGTTTTGCGACAAGGGCGTGACTTTCGGTATTCAGGTTTCTCACTCTCATCGGCGCTCCAATCGTCCCTGGAAGCCCAATGTGAAGCGTGTGAAGGCGATCGTCAACGGTTCCCCCCGCCATGTGTATGTTTGTACCCGGTGTATGCGTTCCGGTAAGGTCACCAGAGCGGTCTAACTTGGACAAACAAGATCCCGGACTTCGGTCCGGGATTTATTTTTTCCCTTTTCCCAAAATCTTGTGATGAATCGCAGGTGTTTTTTATGGAATGGCTGACACTTGGCCTGTTCTGTATCATGCTGCTGGCCTGTCTTGCCCTGGACCTGTCCATCCTGTACGCATTGTGCGCAGGCCTCGGCCTGTTTTTCCTGTATGGTCTCCGGCGGGGCTTTTCCCTGCGGGAGCTGGGCCGCATGGCCCTTCGCGGCGTTCTGACCGTCCGCAACGTACTCATCACCTTCCTTCTCATCGGCATGCTGACAGCCCTGTGGCGGGCGGCGGGCACCATTCCCGTCATCGTCTGCTACGCCGGCGCGCTGATCCGGCCGGAGATTTTCCTGCTGATGGCCTTTCTGCTCAACTGCGGCATCTCGCTGCTGACGGGCACCTCCTTCGGCACCTCCGCCACCATGGGCGTCATCTGCATGACCATCGCCGGCGCCATGGACGTCAGTCCCGTGCTGACCGGCGGCGCGGTACTGGCAGGCGCCTTTTTCGGCGACCGCAGCTCCCCTGTTTCCACCAGCTGCCTGCTGGTGTCCGAGGTGACGGGGACCAACATTTTTGAAAACCTGAAGCGCTTTTTCCGCGTAGCGTGGGCGCCCTTCGGCGCCGCCTGCGTTGTATACGCCCTGCTGGGCCTTGCGGGCAGCCGCTCCGGCCAGCTGCCGGACCTGTGGACGCTGTTTGGCTCCGGCTTCGCGCTGCACTGGGTGGCGGTTCTGCCGGCGGCGGCCATTCTGCTGCTGTCCTGCCTGCGGGTGAACGTGAAGATCGCCATGACCGTCAGCATCCTGACGGCCATCCCCATCTGCATGTTTGTGCAGAACATCTCGCTGGCGGACACGCTGGGCTTCATGCTGGGCGGCTACCGCACCGAAGTGGCGGCCCTCTCCGCCATGGTGGACGGCGGCGGCGCCGTTTCCATGCTGCGCCCCGGCGCCATCGTGTGCCTGTCCTCCTCGTATTCCGATATCTTCCGGAAAACCGGCCTGCTGGACCGGATCAAGGCCTCCATCGGCGCCCTGGCAGACCGCACGACGCCCTATATCGCCGCGCTGCTCACCTCGCTGGTGGCCAACATGGTGGCCTGCAACCAGACGCTGGGCATCCTGCTGACCCACCATCTGTGCGACACGCTGGAGCCGGACCGGGAAAACATGGCGGTGCTTCTGGCGGATTCCGCCGTGGTCACCGCGCCCCTGATCCCCTGGTCCATCGCCGGAGCCGTCCCCCTGGCCGCCATCGGCGCGGACGCAGCCTCCATCCCCTTCGCCTGCTATCTCTGGCTTCTGCCCCTGTGGCATTGCCTTTGCTCCCTGCGGGAGAAAAAACGCGCATAAAAAAAGACCGTGTTCGCTTTGAACACGGTCTTTTCTGTTAATTTGTCACAGCCAGGTGGTCTCCAGCAGCTCGTCCTTCTTGGCGCGGCCCATCAGCTCGCCCACCACGTCCCGGGCGGGCTTGCCCTGATACAGCACCTCATAGGCACAGCGGCAAATGGGCATCTCCACGCCCTCATGCTGCGCCAGCTGGTAGACGCTCTCGGCGGCGTAATAGCCCTCCACAACGGCGCCCACCTTGTCCATGGCCTCCTGCACCGTCATGCCCTGACCGATATACATACCGGCCCGGTTGTTGCGGGAGTGCATGGACGTGCAGGTGACGATGAGGTCGCCCATGCCGGCCAGGCCGCCGAAGGTGCGGCGGGTGCCGCCCAAATGCTCGCCCAGGCGGGTCAGCTCCTCCATGGCGCGGGTCATGAGCAAAGCCTTGGTATTGTCCTGCAGACCCAGTCCAGCGCAGGCGCCGCAGCTGAGCGCGATGACGTTTTTCATGGCGCCGGCCAGCTCCACACCCACGATATCGTAGCTGGTGTAGATGCGGAAATACTCGTTCATGAACGCGTCCTGCACGAAGCGGGCCGCCTTGCGGTCCAGACTGGCCGCCACGCAGCCGGTGGGCAGGTGCGCGCTGACTTCCTCGGCGTGAGAAGGGCCGGAAAGCGCAACCACTTTACAGATATAGTGGGTCTCCTCCTGCAAAATCTGGCTCATGCGGAGGTTGGTGTCCCGCTCGATGCCCTTGGAAACGGACACGAGAACGGTGTCCCGCGTCAGGTAGGGCGCGGCCTTACGGGCCGTCTCACGAACGGCGAAGGACGGCGCGGCACACACCACCATCTCCGCCCCCTCCAGGCAGGAGAGGTCGGCGGTAATGTGCAGCTCCGCCGGCAGGGTGACGCCCTGCAGCTGGGGATGCTGCCGCTTTGCGGCCATCTCCTCCATCTTGGCGGGGGTCCGCCCCCACAGCCAGGTGTCGTGGCCGTTGTCGCACAGGGTCATGGCCAGAGCCGTGCCCCAGGTACCGCTGCCCAGTACAACTGCTTTCATCGCTTATCTCCCTTCTTGCGGAAGGTCAGCTTGCTCTCCGTTCCGCTGAGCAGACGCTTGATGTTGCCCCGGTGCTTCCACACCACCAGACCGCCGCAGGCAAAGGCCAGCGCCACGATGACCGGATTGGGATAGCAGATCCAGCTGATGAAGGGGAAGCTGCCGCCGGCCCACACGGAGCCCAGGGACACATAGCGGGTCAGAGCGGTCAGGATCAGGAAGCCGCCCCAGACCACCAGCGCCACGCGCCAGTCGATCATGATGGCGATGGTGCCGCCGGAGAGGATGCCCTTGCCGCCCTTGAAGTGGAACATGCAGGGGAACATATGGCCCAGCAGGCAGAACAGGCCGGCCCAGTACTTGACCAGCACAGGCCACATACCCGCCCAGGCATCGTAAACGGTGACCCGGCTGAACAGCCACATACCAACCGTCAAAGCCACCACAGCCTTCAGCACGTCGCACAGAATGACCACAAAGGTCAGAGGGCCGCCGAAGACGCGGTGGAAATTGGTCAGGCCGGCGTTGCCGCTGCCGTGGTTGCGGACGTCGTCCCGCAGGATATACTTGGACACGATGACGGCGCCGTTGAAGCAGCCGCAGAAATAGGCGGCCACTGCCGAAATAGCAAAAGTCAACGCAATCGCTGTGTTGGAAACTTCCGGCATAGACTTACTCCTCCTTCTCGCCCTTCTGCCGGATGGAGATGATCACAGGCGTGCCCTCCAGGCCGAAGGTGCTGCGGATGCAGTTTTCCAGATAACGCTGGTAGGAGAAATGGAACAAGCGGGAATCGTTGCAGAAGATCACGAAATGAGGAGGCTTCACGCCCACCTGGGTCATGTAGTAGATCTTCAGGCGGCGGCCCTTGTCAGAGGGGGGCTGCACGCGGGTCTGGGCATCGGCCAGCACGTTGTTGAGCATGCCGGTGGTGATGCGGGTGGCGGCCTGGTTGGAGACGTAGTCGATCAGCTCGAACAGACGGTCTACGCGCTGGCCGGTCTTGGCGGAGATGAACAGAATGGGGGCGTAGGGCATGAAGGCCAGGTCCTGACGGACCTGCTCACGCATATGGTCCATGGTCTTGCCGTCCTTTTCCACCAGATCCCACTTGTTGATGACGATGATGCTGGACTTGCCGGCCTCGTGGGCCAGACCTGCCACCTTGGTGTCCTGCTCGGTGACGCCCTCGGTGGCGTCGATCATGATGAGGCAGACGTCGCTGCGCTCGATGGCCATGGTGGCGCGGAGAACGCTGTACTTCTCGATGTCCTCCTCGATCTTGCTCTTCTTGCGGATGCCGGCGGTGTCGATGAACACGAACTTGCCCTTGTCGTTTTCAAACCGGGAGTCGATGGCGTCACGGGTGGTGCCGGCCACGTTGGACACGATGACGCGCTCCTCACCCAGGATACGGTTCACCAGAGAGGACTTGCCGGCGTTGGGCTTGCCGATGACGGCCACCTTAATGGCGTCGTCCTCCTCTTCCTCCACTTCCTCCTCGGGGAAATACTGCACGCAGGCGTCCAGCAGGTCGCCGGTGCCGGGGCCGTGGACGGCGGAGACGGCAATGGGATCGCCCATGCCCAGGTTATAGAACTCGTAGAAATCGGGGTTGACGGTGCCGGTGGAGTCCATCTTGTTGACGGCCAGCACCACAGGCTTGCCGCTGCGCAGCAGCATGGTGGCAACCTCCTGGTCGGAGGCGGTGACGCCGGTCTTGATGTCCGTCAGGAACACGATGACGTTGGCGTTGTCGATGGCGATCTGAGCCTGGTCGCGCATGAAGGCCAGAATCTGGTTGTCAGTGCGGGGCTCGATACCGCCGGTATCGATCAGGGTGAACTGGCGGCCGCGCCAGTCCGTCTCACCGTAAATGCGGTCGCGGGTGACGCCGGGGGTATCCTCCACGATGGAAAGCCGTTTGCCGATCAGCTTATTGAACAGCATGGACTTGCCCACATTGGGCCGTCCGACGATGGCAACGATGGGTTTCATCGGCTCTCACTTCCTTTCGTTTATTTCATAAATCAGCGATTTTATTATAACCGCCCAAAGGCGGGATAGCAAGAAAAAACCGGTAAATCCGGGCAAAAAGTAAGGAGGGAAGAATGATTCTTCCCTCCTAAAGCAAGCATGCAGAATATCTTACTTGGAAACGACGGACTTAACAACCTTGACCTCACGGCCATTGTAAGTACCGCACTCCTGGCACATTCTGTGAGGCAGGTGCTGAGCACCGCATTTGGGGCATGCAACGAGACCGGGCACCTCCAGCTTCCAGTGAGAGCTGCGGCGCTTGTCGCGTCTTGCTTTGGATACTTTTCCCTTAGGTACTGCCATTGTGACACCTCCTTGATCTTCAAAGGTCCAGGCTCTGCCGGCCCTTATTAATTACAAAATTTATTCTTTGTTCTCCAAAAGCTTGGCAAGTGCTGCAAGCCGCGGATCCACTTCCTTTTTACAGGAGCAGGGGCCGAGGTTCAGATCGGCGCCGCACCGGGGGCACAGTCCCTTGCAATCTTCAGAACACAGTGTTTTGGTGTCCATCTCGAGGATGAACGCGGTGCGGGCAAGCTCGTCCACATCCACAGTGTCATTTTCCAGCGGGATGATATCCACATTGCTCTCGTCCTGGAGTTCGTCAGACAGGACGCAGTCGTAGGAGATCTTTTTCGGCTGGTCAAATTCCTTGCCGCAGCGGTCGCACACGGCGTCCAGCACGGTCTCGGCCGTCATGGTCATATGCAGCACGTCGGCGCTGCTGTAGGCCTCACCCTCCACGGTGACGGGACGGCAGACGGGGCAACGTCCGGAAAACTCCAGATCGGACAGATCCATTTCAAAACGGAAGGGAATCCGTTTTTCCGGGTTGCGCAAAATCGGTTTTACATCGAAACGCATAAGCTACCTCGCAATGACACGAGTAGTATTATAAGGGATTGACTACCCGTTGTCAAACAATTTTTTTATTTTTTTGATGGATTTCTTTCTTCATTTCCGATCTTTTTCCGGGTCGAGATGCTTTCCGGCCAGATCGATGCCGAAGATGGCGTTCCGGAAGCCGTTTTGAATGACTTCATAGGTGGTAAGCTGATATGCATCCTTGGGCCAGCGTTCTGCCCAGCACTGCCGCAGCATGCCCGCCAGACGGCTGCACATGGGGTCCCGCTCCTCCATCAGCATGGGAGAGAGGAACACGATGAGCATATGGCGCTGGTCCGCACGGGCGGCGCTGCGGTTCCAGAACCGCTCCGCCTTCCAGCCGGCCTCCATGCCGTCCAAAAACGCGTTCGCCAGCTGCTCCAGCTTTACAAGGTCGCCGTCACATTCCCGTACCGCCGCGGCAAACCGGGGGCCGTAGGTCTCCCGGTATTTGGCAAAGACCCTGGGATACTCCCGCCGGCTGAAGCCCGGCAGCCACTCCTTGCTGGCCCGCACCGCGGCGCACAGCTCGTCCATGCGGCTCATACCTCGTCCTCCCCGTCCTCTTCCGGCTCGGGCAGCAGGCTCTCCTCCGCCTCGCTCAGCGCCTCGTCCTCAGCGTCCTCGTCAGACCAGGTCTCGGGGTCGTTGATGTGCTCCAGACCGTATTTATAGGCCTTCCACTCCCGCAGCATCAGCAATCCGCCGATAACCACAAAGACCAGACCGCCGATGAGGCCCACCATGGGCGTCTCGGACTTGGGCACGCCGAACAGCAGCTGGGCGCCCAGGTAAGCCAGATAGCCGCCGGCCAGCACCCAGACGTAATTGACCTTACCGCTCTTCTTTTCAGGATTCTTGCTCATGGATCTCTCCTGCCTTCTTTGGAAAATTCTTTGCCTACTCGCTTTACAACCCCCGGCGAAACAGGTATGATAAACAGGATCCCAAACTGTTTTGGAGGATACTATGCGGGAATTTACGATCGGTAAAAACGACGCGGGACAGCGGCTGGACCGCTTCGTGTCGAAAAATCTGCCGCTGCTGCCCCCTGCCCTGCTGCAGAAATACATCCGCCTCAAGCGCATCAAGGTCAACGGGAAGGGCTCCAAGCGGGACGCCCGCCTCAACTGCGGCGATATCTTACAATTATATATCAACGACGAGTTTTTTGACAAGCCCTCTGAGGAAAATATGTTCCTCACTCTGTTCAATCCCCAGCTGGACATCGTGTATGAGGACGAGAACCTGCTGCTGGTGAACAAGCGCCCCGGCCTGGTGGTCCACGCCGACGAGACGGAAAAGGTCAACACCCTCATCAACCACATTCAGGCGTACCTCTACCAGAAGCGGGAGTGGAACCCCAAGTGGGAGAACGCCTTCGCCCCCGCTCTGTGCAACCGCATCGACCGCAACACCGGCGGCATCGTCATCGCCGCCAAGAATGCGGAGACCCTGCGGATCATCAACGACAAAATCAAGGATCACGAGCTGGAGAAGTCCTATCTCTGCATCACCGTGGGCCGGCCCAAGCAGCCGGAGGGAAAGATCGAGGGCTTTTTGTTCAAGGACGAGGTGAAAAAGCAGGTCTTTTTCCACCACAAGCCCATCCCCGGCGCCAAGACCGCCGTCACGCTGTATAAGACCCTGGAGACCCGGGGCCCGCTGTCCCTTGTGGAGTGCCGCCTGCTCACCGGCCGCACCCACCAGATCCGCGTGTCCATGGCAGAGATCGGCTGCCCCCTGTTGGGCGACGGCGAGTACGGCAACGGCAGCGTAAACCGCCAGTACCACGAGACCCGTCAGGCCCTGTATTCCTATAAGCTCTGCTTCGACTTCCCCACCGACGCCGGCGTGCTGAACTACCTGAAGGGGAAGGAATTCACCGTGGAAAACGTCCCCTTCCGGGACAAATATTTTCCCGCGAAAACCTGAAATATTTTCCAGAGGCGGCCCGTTTTCGGGCCGCTTTTTCCGTTGCCGGAACCACGGGGGTTCTCCGCACCTACGCGCGCGTTTTGTAAATATAAGTAATACCCTTGACTTTTCCCTGTATATTGGGTATATTCAAATTGCTGAATTTCGACGAAAAAGTGACCCTCGGATGGCAGAGCACAATACGCCTGAACCGCACGCAAAGCGCGCGTCAGCTGCGTTCTCGCCCTTGACTTGCGCACAGCAGGCCTGCGGTCTGCGGCCTTGCTGCCACACACTTTGCGTGCGGCTCAGGTCCTGCGGAGTTTTGAGGAATGCGGCGGTCTGCCCGGCGAGGCAGACGACGCAGCCTTACCGGCGTAAGGCAAGGAGGATAACGAAGCCCGGCGGGGCGCCGCATCCGCCAAAACCGTATTGTTCTGTGCCATCCGAGGGTCTCCCCCTTGACAGAGAAAAGAGGCGCATATTTTTTATCCAAATACACATGAAATGGGGGAGGATACATGTCCAAAGAGTTGATTCGCCTGCGGGATGTCTGCATGGCCTTCGACGACGAGCTGGTTCTCGATCACTTAAATCTATATTTCAATGACAAGGAATTCCTCACACTTCTGGGACCCAGCGGATGCGGTAAGAGCACCACGCTGCGGATTATTGGCGGCTTTATGACGCCTACATCCGGTGATGTCCTGTTTGACGGTGTGAGGATTAATGACGTTCCGCCGTATCAGCGGCAGATCAATACAGTCTTCCAGAAATACGCCCTGTTCCCGCACCTGAACGTGTTTGAGAACATCGCCTTCGGCCTGCGGATGCAGCGCCGTCCCGATCCCAATGACCCCACCGGTAAGAAGCTGGTGAAGATCCCCGAGGAGGAGATCCGCCAGCGCGTCATGGAGATGCTGGAAGTCATCAGCCTGAAGGGCTTTGAGCACCGCAAGCCCGACGCCCTCTCCGGCGGCCAGCAGCAGCGCGTGGCCATCGCCCGCGCCCTGGTGAACCGCCCCAAGGTCCTCCTGCTGGACGAGCCTCTGGCCGCCCTGGACCTGAAGCTGCGCAAGGATATGCAGATCGAGCTCAAGCGCATCCAGCAGCAGGTGGGCATCACCTTCATCTACGTCACCCACGATCAGGAGGAGGCCCTCACCATGTCCGACACCATCGTCGTCATGGACAAGGGCTCCATCCAGCAGATCGGCACCCCCGAGGACATCTACAACGAGCCGAAAAACGCCTTCGTGGCGGATTTCATCGGCGAGTCCAACATCATCGACGGCGTCATGCTGCGGGACAACTGCGTGAAGATGTACGGCCGGGAATTCCCTTGCCTGGACGGCGGCTTCGAGCCCAACGAGCCTGTTGACGTGGTCATCCGCCCCGAGGACATCGACATCGTCCCCAAGGAGCAGGGCCAGCTGGTTGGCACCGTCACCTCCGTCACCTTCAAGGGCATGCAGTATGACATCATCGTGGATTTCCGCGGCTTCAAGTGGCTGATCCAGACCACGGACCACTGCCCCGAGGGTTCCCGCATCGGCATCAAGATCGATCCCGACGGCATCCACATCATGAAGAAGAGCAAGTACTCCGGTATGTTCGGCGACTACTCCTCCTTCTCTGAGGAGTACGACGAACTGGACGACG
Organism: Oscillibacter sp.; assembly: GCA_017482345.1. Classification (GTDB taxonomy): domain Bacteria; phylum Bacillota; class Clostridia; order Oscillospirales; family Oscillospiraceae; genus Oscillibacter. The sequence continues at coordinate 13,912 of JAFUNB010000032.1, read as the reverse complement.
CCAGTTTGCTGGATGAGGAGGAGAGCGAGGATGAAACGTAATCTCTCCCGTCTGACCATCCCCTACGTTGTCTGGATGGCGCTGTTCGTGGTGGCCCCCATCATCATGGTGGTCATCTACGCCTTTACCTCCGCCGAGGGCGGCTTCACCTTCGCAAACTTCGCCAGCATGGGCACCTACGCCGTGGTGTTCACCCGGTCTTTCAAGCTGGCCCTGATCGCCACCATCGTCTGCCTGCTCATCGGCTATCCCGTGTCCTACATGATGAGCAAGGAGGGCCCCGGCTTCCAGCGGATCGCCATGGTGCTCATCATGCTGCCCATGTGGATCAACTTCCTGCTGCGCACCTATTCCTGGATGTCCATTCTGGAAAACAACGGTCTTTTGAACCAGCTGTTCCAAAAGATCGGCCTGATTGCCCTGTATAACGGCATTTTCGGCACGAATCTGGAGTTCTTCCCCATGCTGAACACCCAGGGCGCCGTGGTGCTGGGCATGGTATATAACTACCTGCCCTTCATGATTTTGCCCATCTATTCCGTTATCGTGAAGCTGGACGGCTCGTTGCTGGAGGCCGCCCGGGACCTGGGCGCCAACAACTTCAACGTGTTCCGCCGGGTCATCCTGCCTCTGAGCCTGCCCGGCGTGCTCTCCGGCATTACCATGGTTTTCGTCCCTTCCGTCTCCACCTTCGCCATCTCCAAGATGCTGGGCGGCGGCACCGAGCTGCTGCTGGGCGACCTCATCGAGCAGCAGTTCCTGGGCGGCGCCTACAATCCCCAGCTGGGCGCGGCCATCTCGCTGGTGATGATGGTCATCGTTGTGGTGTGCATGGTGGTCATGAATCGCTTCGGTGAGGGCGAGGAACAGGCGGTGATGCTGTGAAAAAGAGAAACTCCACCTTCAACCGGGTCTTTACGTTCCTGGTGTTCCTGTTCCTGTATGCGCCCATCCTGCTGCTGATCGTCTTCTCCTTCAACGCCGGCGAGAGCAGCACCGTGTGGCAGGGCTTCTCCTTCCACTGGTACCGGGAACTGTTCCAGGACCGCCTGATCATGCGAAGCGTGTATACCACGCTGCTGGTGTCCTTGCTGGCCACCATCATCGCAACCTTTGCCGGCACCTTCGCCGCCATCGGCTTCTATTCCCTGCGCCGCCGCCAGCGGCATCTGCTGACCACCGTCAACAACATCCCTATGATGAACGCGGATATCGTGACGGGCGTTGCTATGTGCCTGTTCTTCGTGGCGTTCTTCTCCGGCTGGAGCAGCTTCGCAACCTGGGTCAACGGCATCCAGAGCGTGTTTGAGCTGCCCACCCGCCTGACCTTAGGCTTCGGCACACTGCTCATTGCCCACATCTCCTTCAATATCCCCTACGTCATCCTCTCCGTCAGCCCCAAGCTGCGGCAGATGGACAAGAATCTGGTGGACGCCGCCATGGACCTGGGCTGCACCTGGTTCCAGGCCTTCTGGAAGGTCATCCTTCCGGAGATCAAGCCCGGCATCGTGTCCGGTGCGCTGACGGCCTTCACCATGAGCGTGGATGACTTCATCATCAGCTACTTCACCGCCGGCTCCTCCTCGTCCACGCTGGCCATGACCATCTATGGCATGACCAAAAAGCGCGTGACGCCGGAGATCAACGCCATCTCCACCCTGCTGTTCATCACCGTCCTCGCCCTGCTGGTCATCACCAACATCCGCGAGGCCCGGATGGAGCAGCTGGAGCAGCGCCGCCGGGATCTGCCCACCGCCACCGCCGCAGAGGCAGCCAAGTACTCCTCCCCCTCCTCCAGCCGTCTGCCCGCCATGCTGGGTGCCGGCGCAGCCGCAGCCCTTGTGATCTGCGCCATCTGGGTGGCCGGCCGCAACGCCGGAAAGCCCGTGGTCAACGTGTGCAGCTGGGGCGAGTATATCGACGAGACCCTCATCACCCAGTTCGAGGAAGAGACCGGCATCATGGTCAACTACCAGACCGCCGAGAGTAACGAGGCCCTGTACTCCCTGCTCAAGAGCGGCGCCGGCGACTACGACGTGGTGGTTCCCTCCGACTACATGATCTCCCAGCTCATTGAGGAGGACATGCTGGAGGAGCTGAACTACGACAACATCCCCAACTTTGCGCTTGTCTCCGACCGGTTCAAGAACCTGCCCTACGATCCGGACAACCGCTACACCGTTCCCTACGCATGGGGCACCATCGGCATCATCTACAACGCCGACATGGTGGACGAGCCCATCACCAGCTGGGACGCCATGTTCAGCACGGAAAACGCCGGCAACGTCCTCATGTTCCGCAACTCCCGTGACGCCATGGCCACCGCCCTGCTGAAGCTTGGCTACTCCCTGAACACCACCGACGAGGCGGAGCTGCGTGAGGCCAAGGAGCTGCTGGCTCAGGCCAAGCGGGACGGCGTGTACCAGTCCTTCGTCATGGACGAGGTGTATCAGAAGATGGAGGGCGGCAACGCCGCCATCAGCGCCTACTACGCAGGCGACTATCTGAGCATGCTGGACAACACCGACGAGCCTCTGGAGTTCGTGGTGCCCGAGGAGGGCAGCAACTGGTTCGTGGACGCCATGTGCGTGCTGAAGGACGCCCCCCACAAGGAGGAGGCCGAGGCGTGGATCAACTTCATCGCCTCCACCGAGGCCAACCTGGCCAACATGGACTATATCTGGTACGCCTCTCCCAACGAGGAGGCGCTGGAGCAGTATCCCGCCTACTACGAGGAGCTGTACGAGGAAGAGCTGGATCCCGAAATCTACGAGATCATGGCCGCTTCTCAGGAGACTCTGGACCGCTGCCAGATGTATCTGGTGCTCCCCTACGAGACCCGCTCCCTGTATAACAAGCTCTGGACGGAGCTGGGCATCTGATCAACGCAAAACGGCGCTGGACTTCTCCGGCGCCGTTTTCCAAAAACAAGATTTGGAGGAATTTACGATGATTCTCATTGGTGTAAAATGCGTTCTGGAACAGGTGGTCACCGACGAGCTGACCGCCGCACAGGTTGGCTCCGGCGCCCTGCCGGTGTTCGGCACCCCCTACATGATCGCCATGATGGAAAACGCCGCTCTCACCCTGCTGCAGAACTTCCTGGAAGAGGGTAAGGGCAGCGTAGGCACCCATCTGGACGTCAGCCACGAGGCTCCCACCCCTGTGGGCATGAAGGTCTGGACGGAGGCCGAGATCGCCGGCGTGTCCGAAAACGGCAAGATGGTGTACTTCAAGGTGAAGTCCTGGGACGAGAAGGGCCCCATCGGCTCCGGCACCCACACCCGCGCCATCATCAACAGCGAGCGTTTCCTGGCCAAGTGCAACGCCAAGCTGGAGGGCTAAAACCGCATCACAAAAGGCAAGGCGCTTCGCCTTGCCTTTTTCTTTGCCCGTTTTAAGAGAGTCTCTTTCGCAGCTGCTGCCACAGCTCCACGCATTTGAATTTCAGCACGTAGCCGTCCTCCTCGGTGATGAGGCGCACCTGCTCTCCGCTGAGTCCGGCGGAGACAGCCACCTCCGGCACCTCCGTGGCGGCAGTGCTGCACAGGGGCGGGAACACCACACACCACCAATTTCTCCCCGCCGCCTCGCCGATGAGCACCCGCAGGGCCAGATACTCCCCTGCCGGCAGGGTGAAGCCGTCATATTCCTTTGTGGGGAATTCCGCTGTCTCCAGCCGCACCTCCACCGGATCTGCGCTCCCCCGCTCCGCCAGCGTCCGCTCCGCCACCTGCCGCAGGTGGGGCAGCTGGGTTTTCAAAATCCCGGCGGCGTCCTCCCGGGTTTCCGCGCCATCCAGCAGCACCTCCGTCTCCGCCAGCACCGCGTCCCGCACGGTGAGCTTCAATGCCTGATCCGCCTCGGAGTCGGAGTTTGCCAGCACGTGCAGCCGCACTACCCGCTCCGCCAGCGCGGACTGGGTCTGCACAGACATCGCCCCGCTGAGCAAAAACACGCCCACAGCGCCAAGGAGCAGCAGCTCCAGCGCGTGCAGACGTGTGTTGTATCGTTGTTTCGTCTTCATAAATGTCCATCCTTCCGGTATGTAATGACTACCGAAAGGATGGACAGTTTGTTCTCATTTTATACCGTTATCCCAGTTTTTTCACCGGAAGGGCCACATAGGTCTGCACATACCGCTCCCGCAGGGCGGCGGCCGCCGCCTCCGCCGTATCCATGCAGCGGAAGATGCCGAACACCGTGGGGCCGGAGCCGCTCATGGCAGCGTTCAGGGCGCCTTTTTCCAGGAGCCGCGCCTTGATGGCAAATACCTCGTGGAACTCCGCCGGCAGGACTTCCTCAAATACGTTGCCAAGCCTTGCGGCCACGCCGTCAAGGTCTCCCCTGCCCAGCGCCGCCATCATGCCGTCCGTGTCCGGCCGGTTTTCCAGCTCGCCGCCGTCCACCAGGGCGAACAGGTTGCCGGTGGGAATACCGAAGTCCGGCTTGCACAGCACGAATACACAGTCCGGCAGGGGCGGCAAGTCGGTCAACACCTCGCCCCGGCCCTCCGCCAGCGCCGTGCCGCCCCGAACGCAGAAGGGCATATCGCTGCCCACCAGCAATCCGATGCGCTCCAGCTCTTCCGTGGCCATACCCGGCGCGTAACGGTCCCGCAGGATGCGCAGCAGAGCCGCCACGTCGGCGCTGCCGCCGCCAAGACCCGCGTAGGCCGGCGTCCGCTTTGTAAGGCATACCCGCAATCCCGGCATGGCAAGGCCCGCGGCGGCAAAGAAATGCTCTGCTGCCTGCTGCTCCAGCGTCTTCTTCCCCGCCGGGATGAAGTCGCCGTCGGTCTCCAGCACGAAGCCGCTTTCAATCTCCTCCACCGTCACGGTGTCGCACAGGGAGATGGTCTGCATGACCATGCGCATGTCGTGGTAACCGTCCTCCCGCTTGCCCAGAATGTCCAGCGTCAGATTCACTTTTGCCGGCGCTTCCCGCTTCATAAGCGCACCTCCCTGCTGTTCTCATCCGCAGTATACCACATCCCCGGCCAAAAAGAACCGCCCGCGCCGAAAAAACACGACGCGGGCGGTGATTTTATCGAATTTTGCGGGCCTCCACATAGTACCGCTTATCCTTTGCGTGGCCCATGGAGAAGGTCTTGCGGGGCAGGACGCCGTCAGCCATGACGGTTTTGAACAGCTGTTCCTTGCCCATGGCGGGCAGCAGGAAGGCCATGTTGCCACGTCTCCGGCCCAGCTCCGCCGCCGTGTCGTCCCCGTGGACGTAGTCCACGTTCCAGTCGTGTTCGTCCAGAAACGATTGCAGCGTGCCCACCGTCAGCTGACAGTCCGGCTCCGGCACCGTCACGGCGCCGCTGCCCGCTTCGTTGACATAGCGCAGCACATGGCCGCCGCCCTCGCCCCGGTATGCGCCGGGGCAGTGCTCCAACAGCGCCTCGATCACCCGCTCCGGCTCCACGCCAAACAGCACGCGGTGGATGGGTTCAAACCGCAGGGCGGGGTCGTGGTTGTTCACAACCTCCACCAAGGCGTAGCGGGCAGGCAGCTCCGCCCACTGCTCCTGCGGGACAGACTGCTTCTGCGCCTCATAACAGGCCTTGGCGGTGGCCAGGGAGTGGTTTCCGTCGCCCACGGCGAACAGCAGCGGCGCCGCGCCGGGCAAAGCGTATTTCCGCTCCGTCTCCGCCGGGTCCGCCAGCGCTGCCAGCGCGTCCATGATGCGGCTCTGCTGTGCCGCCGCTACCCGCCATCCCTTCAGATGGCCGCCCCCCTGCTGCAATTCAAAATCGTACAGTGGCGCAAGCTGCGCCGTCTCCGCCGCCAGCGGCTCGATGACGGTTCGCGCCGGATCGTCGATCAGCAGCATCACATGGGGCAGCTCCAGTCCGGCGTTCTGCCGCACCCGCACCCGGGGCGGGATCCGCTCCAGCACCGTGCCCTCCGTGGCCCGGATCAGGGCGCCGGAGCCGGGGGTGAAATCGTACTGCTCCAGATCCACCATGCCGACAAGGCCGCGGCGGACGCAGCCGTCCGACTGGGTGCGCTCCATATAAACAAGGCTCTGGGGGTATTCTGCAAACAGACCCGCCGCCAGATACCGCTCCATAGCGTCGTCGATGGCGTCGATCTGGGCCTCCACATCAGGGTCGTTCAGATGGGCCTCCGGCAGGATGAGCCGCAGGGTGGACGGGGCCTCCCCCACCGTCTCCTCCACCGCCTGCCAGTAGTCCGGCTGTGAGGTGAACTGGTCGCAGGCCACCACGGCCCATTTTGTCAGATCTGTGCCCACACGGGGCAGCAGGATGTCCGCCGGCCCAAAGACCGGCGGCTGGATTTGCTCGTTCATAAGGGGGTCTCTCCGTTTCTCAACGTTTTCGCAGCTCATGAATGGTCATCCAGACGATCACCACCACACAAATCGCTAACAGAAGCAGCGCCCGTCCGCCAAAGACAGCCACAGCCGGCATCCAGTTCACATTTCGTAAAATGTCGTGAAAATACACATGGCGCTCCTCCTTTCAGCGGATGCGCCGCCTTACAGAGCGGCCTTGATGGCGGCAAGCAGGTCGTCAAACTCCTCAAAGGCAGGCAGGTCGGGATAGTCCGCCTTGATCTTCTCCGTGCTGCGGAACAGGAAGCCGGCCTTGCTGGCCTGGATCATGCCCAGATCATTATAGCTGTCGCCGGCGGCGATGGTGTCATAGCCGATGGCCTGCAGACCCTTGACCGTCGTCAGCTTGGACTGCTCGATGCGCATGTTGAAGCCGGTGATCTCGCCGCTCTCCGCCACTTCCAAAGAGTTGCAGAAAATGGTGGGCCAGCCAAGCTTTTCCATCAGGGGCTTGGCAAACTCCTCAAAGGTATCGCTGAGAACGATGACCTGGGTGGTGGCACGCAGCTCGTCCAAAAATGCCTTTGCGCCGGGCAGCGGCTCGATTTTGGCGATGGTGGCCTGAATCTCCTTCAGACCCAGTCCGTGCTCCTTCAGGATGCCAAGTCTCCAGCGCATCAGCTTGTCGTAATCCGGCTCATCGCGGGTGGTTCGCTTCAGTTCGGGGATGCCGCTGGCCTCCGAAAACGCGATCCAGATCTCAGGCACCAGTACGCCTTCCATGTCCAGACAGACAATATTCATACAAGCTCTCCTTTTTTGATTGATCATCCGCCCAAGACGGACATTTGTCGTTTCGTTATTATACAACACCCGTTCCGATCTTGCAATCTCCCTGTATGATTTTTGTAAACTCAGCCCATACTAGAGGCAAATCCACCGCTGGAAATGGAGGTTTTTTTCTATGCTTCTGGATAAATTGGCCCTGACGCTGGCCATCATCGGCGCGCTGAACTGGGGCAGAATCGGCCTGTTCAGCTTCGATCTGGTGGCGTGGATCTGCGGCGGGCAGACCGCTCTGCTGGCCCGCATCATCTACGCGGCCGTGGGCCTGGCAGGCATCTGGTGCATCACGCTGCTGTTCCAGCCCAACCGGGACGACGGCCACACCCCTCATACGGCATGAAAAAACAGGCAGGAGTCAGCTCCTGCCTGTTTTTCTGTTCAGATGGGTCACTTCACCGCAAGCGTCTTTACCGTCTGCTCGTCCGGCGTGACGTTGACGGTGTTGTAGGTAGGATAGATGACCATGCCGGGCCGCGCGCCGGCGGGCTTTTTCACGTGCTTCACCTGGGTGTAGTCCACGGGGACGTTGCCGCTCTCCCGGGCCTGAGAGTACCACGCGGCGATCTTGGCGGCCTCCACGATGGTGTCGTCGTCCACGGCTGCGCCGCCGGTGCAGAGGATCACATGGGAGCCGTGGATCTTCTGGGTATGGAGCCAGAGATCCCGGTGGTCGGCCTCCCGGGTCAGCTTGTCGTTCTGGGCGTTGTTCCGGCCCACCAGCACACGATAACCGCTGGTGGTGCGGAATTCCCGGGGTTTCGTGGTGCGCTTAAGCTCCTTCTTCCCCTTGCCCTGCTTGCGCAGGAATCCGGCGTCCCGCATCTCGTTGCGGATGTCGAGGAAGTCCTGCTCCACCTCCGCCTGACTCAGCTCCTGCAGGATGCTTTCCAGATAGTCCAGATCCCGGCGGGCGATGTCCATCTGCTCCCGGAGATAATGCTCCGCCGTCTTGGCCTTGGTGTAGCGCTTATAGTATTTGGCGGCATTCTGCTGGGGCGTCAGCAAAGGGTCCAGCTGGATAGTGGTCTCGGCGCAGTTCTCGTCGTAGTAATTCTCACATACCAGCTTCGTCTGGCCCCGCTCCATCCGGTAGAGGTTGGAGGTGATGAGGTCGCCGCAGATACGCAGCTCGTCCCGGTTCTGGGTGGCGGCATAGTCCTTCTCCTGCATGGCCAGCTTTCGCCGCAGACGGTCCCGGGCGGTGGTGGCGGTGCGGATCAGCTCCGCGCCCCGCTGGCGGGTGCGCTCCATGCGTTCCCGCTGCTCGTAGAACCGGTCCAGCATGGTGCAGAAGCTCTCGTGGCGCTCCAGCTCCATGGCGGAGCCGTACTGGTGAATGGGCAGATAGGTGAAATCGGCGGGTTTTCCCTCTTTTTTCAGACAGACAGGTGAAAAGTGTTCTTCCTTTACAAGGCCGATAAATCCTTGCAATTCGCACCACAGAGCCGTCTCCTGCTCCGGAGAGAGCGCATAGATGCGCCGGTCGGTCTCGCCGGCGGCCCGGAACACCAGCTCCCGGGCGATCATGGGGGAAATGCCGAAATAGGTGTCCAGCAAAAAGACGTCCGCTTGATGCTCGGGGTTGGCGGCGGCCAGTTTTTCCCGGAAACCGGCCTCCGTCTCCTCGGTGACGGGCAGGCGGTCCACCGCCGCGGGCGGCTCGTAGTACAGTCCCGGCAGCACCTGACGGGTGGCGGACATATCCGTATCCACCCGGCGCAGGCAGTCGATGATCCGCTCCTCCCCGTCCAGCAGGATCAGGTTGGAGCGGCGACCCATGGCCTCCAGCACCAGCGTCCGCCGGCCCGGCTGGCCGAAGTCATCGGTGATATCCAGCTCCAGCCGCACCATACGCTCCAAAGGCGGCTGGACGATGTCCGCCACCCGGGCGCCCACCAAGTGCTTGCGCAGCAGCATACAGAACATGGGCGGCTCCGCCGGATTGTCCCGCAGCAGCTCCGTCAGCTGGATGCGGGGGGCGCTGGCGCCGGCGTTGAGCAGCAATCGCTTGTTGCCCCGCAGCAGCAGGATCACCTGATCCTTGGCCGGCTGCTGGACCTTGTCGATGCGCAGGTTCAGAAGCTGGGGGCGCAGCTCCGCCAGCACGGCCTGCAAACATACAGCATCCAGTGGCATTTACTCCGCCTCCTCCATCATCACACCAAACAGCTCGTTGGCCCGCTCCCGGTCGCCCTTCAGCCACAGCCAGCCAAACAGGCACTCCAACGCCGTGGCGGCGCTGTACTGGGCGCGGCTGGCGTGGGCGGGGATGGAGTGGACCTGGGCGTTGCGGCCCCGCTTGTAGACCGCCAGCTCCTCCTCCGTCAGAATGGGCAAGATGCGCTCCGCCTTCTCCGCCTGGCTCTCCGCCCGGACAAGGCGGATGGTGGCCTGGTGGAGGCCCTTGCCGGTGGCCTTGCCGTGGGCGCACAGCCAGCCCCGCACCAGCACCTCAAACACGGCGTCGCCCATGTGGGCAAGGCCGATGGCGCTGATGGAGCGAAGCTGGTCCGCTGTCATGTGGATGTCAAAATAGTTATCCATAGGATTCTCCTTGTAATGGGAACAATTCGAGGGTGATTATACCACGTTTTTCCGTCCTTGTCATCCTCTCCTGTCCCTTGCGGAAGATTTTCCACAGAAAAAGACCGCCGGGCCTCCGGCGGTCTTTCCACACAGTTTACTTTTTGAAGAAGCTGCCCATGATGCCCCGGACGATCTGCTTGCCCAGCTCACGGCCAACGGTGTTGGCAGTGGAGTTGATGGTCTTTTCAATGGCGCTGGTGCGCTTGCGGGTCGTGGTGGTCTTTTTGCGGGTGGAAGAACTGCGGGAGCGGCTGGACGTGCTGCGGGAACGGCTGGTGGAGGCGCGGTGTGCCCGCTCCCACTCCTTCTGCCGCTGGGCCCATTCCTTCTCTCTGGCCAGCTGCTCGGCCTCCTCGGCGGCGCGCTGGGCCTCGGCCTCCTGCTGCTCGCTGATGATCTCATAAGCGCTGCGGCGGTCGTTGACCTCGTCATACTTGTCCCGCAGAGGGCTGGCGTCGATGACGGCGTCCAGCTCCTCCGTCGTGACGGCGTTCATGGAGCTGCGGGGCGGCAGGATACCGGCCCGGTCCACGATGGTGGGGATGCCCTTCTCGTCCAGAACGGACACCAGCGCCTCGCCCACGCCCAGCGCCTGCAGCGCCTCCTCCGTATCGAAGGCCTCGTTGGTACGGAAAGACTTGGCGGCGGCCCGGAGCGCCTTCTGATCGTTGGGGGTGTAGGCCCGGAGGGCGTGCTGGATACGGTTGCCGATCTGGCCCAGGACACTGTCGGGCAGGTCGGAGGGATTCTGGGTGATAAACCAGACGCTGACGCCCTTGGAGCGGATCAGGCGCACCACCTGCTCCACCTTCTCCACAAGGGCCTTGGGCGCGTCGTTGAACAGCAGATGGGCCTCGTCGAAGAAGAAGGCCAGCTTGGGCTTATCCAGATCGCCGGCCTCCGGCAGCATTTCATACAGCTCGGAGAGCATCCACAGCAGGAAGGTAGCGTACAGCAGTGGGTGCTGGAACAGCTCCTGGCACTCCAGAATGTTCATCATACCCCGGCCGTTTTCGTCCCAGTCCATCCAGTCGGCCAGCTCCAGAGCAGGCTCGCCGAAGAAAATGTCGCCGCCCTCGTCCTCCAGCTCCAGCAGAGAGCGCTGGATGGCGCCCACGGACTGGCTGGAGATGTTGCCGTAGGTCAGCTTATACTCCTTGGCGTTGTCGCCCACATGCTGCACCATGGCCCGCAGGTCCTTCAGATCCAGCAGCAGAAGCCCCCGGTCGTCAGCGATGCGGAACACGATGCGCAGGATGCCGCTCTGGGTGTCGTTCAGACCCAGCAGACGGCTCAGCAGCTCCGGGCCCATCTCGGAGATGGTGGTGCGGACGCTGTGGCCCTGCTCGCCATAGACGTCGAAGAAGCGGACGGGATAGCTGGTATAGTCAAAGCCCTCGATCCCCATGGTCTCGATGCTGCGCAGGATGTGCTTGTTGGGCTGGCCGCTCTGGCACATGCCGGACAGGTCGCCCTTGATGTCCGCCAGAAACACGGGCACACCCATGTCGCTGAAGGACTCGGCCAAAACTTTCAGCGTGACGGTCTTGCCGGTGCCGGTGGCGCCGGCGATCAGGCCGTGGCGGTTGGCCATACCGGGCTCCAGATAGATCGGTGCGCTGCCGGTGGCGATCCACACCTTATGCTGATCTTTCAGATACATACGCGAGATTCCTCCCTGTTTGTTGTTCAGCGTTGGGACCATTGTATCATACGGAACAAATTTCCGTCTACGGTTTTCGCCGCCTCTTGCCACAAAAATTGCCGGATCTGCAAAAAAATACACAATTTTTCTTGATGGCGTCCACAACATATTGTATAATGGGAAAAACGCAACTGCGTATTAATTACAGGAGGCTTACATATATGGGTAAATTTGTGATTCGCGAGACCAAGACTGGTATCAAGTTCGATCTGAAGGCCGGCAACGGCGAAGTCATCGCCACTTCCGAGGTTTACGCTTCCGAGGCTGCCTGCCGCAACGGTGTTGCCAGCGTCATGAAGAACGCTCCCGTAGCCGCTGTGGAAAACCAGACCGTCGAGGGTTACGCCGTTGAGAAGCATCCCAAGTTCGAGGTCTATACCGATAAGGCCGGCGAGTTCCGCTTCCGCCTGAAGGCCACCAACGGCCAGATCATCGCTGTCAGCGAGGGCTACAAGGCCATCGCCAGCTGCATGAACGGCATCGAGTCCGTGAAGAAGAACGCCGTTGACGCCCCTGTTGAGAAAATCTGAGTAAGGAGAACCCCACCACATGGATATCAAGGAACTGATCGAAAAAGCAGTAGACAAAATTAAGGACGACGATGCCCTGCAGGCCCAGTTCAAGAAGGACCCCATCAAGGCCATCGAGAAGCTGCTGGGCGTGGATCTGCCCGACGACATCATGGAGAAGGTCGTGGCCGGCGTGAAAGCCAAGATCTCCATCGACGATCTGTCCGACGCTGTCAACCTGCTGAAAAAGCTGTTCTAAAACCAAAGCTGCTGGCCCTGTGGCCAGCAGCTTTTTCCCATTTCCGCAAAGGGGGCATTTTATGTCCAGACAGACTTCCCTCATCACCGATTTCACCACCGGCAGTGTGCCCAGGCAGCTGATTGCCTTCGCCGCTCCCCTGTTCTGCTCCAACCTGCTGCAGGTGGTCTACAACATGGCGGACATGATCATCGTGGGCATGGCGCTGGGCAAGGTGGGCCTCTCCGCCGTGTCCATAGGCGGCGACGTGTCCAACTTCCTCACCTTTCTGGCCATGGGCTTTTCCAGTGCCGGACAGGTCATCATCGCCCAGTATGTGGGCGCCGGGCAGAAGGAGAAGATCGGCCGCTTCGTGGGCACCATGTTCCACTTCCTCTTCCTCTGCGCCCTGCTGCTGAGCAGCGTGTGTCTCCTGCTGCGCCAGCCCATCCTCGGCCTCATGAACACGCCGAGTGCCTCCTGGGGCGAGGCGCTGGACTACGCCACCGTCTGCATAGCGGGCCTTGTATTCATCTACGGCTACAACGCCATCAGCGCCGTGCTGCGGGGACTGGGCGACTCCCGCCATCCCTTCATCTTCATCTCCATCGCCGCGGTCATGAACATCGTGCTGGATCTTCTCTTTGTGCTGGGCTTCGGTATGGGCGCCATGGGCGCGGCCCTGGCCACCGTTATCGGGCAGGGCTTCAGCTTCGTGGCCTGCGCCGTGTTCCTGTGGCGCAGCCGGGAAAGCTTCGATTTCTCCCTGGAGCCGGCCCACTTCCTGAAGCTGGAACCGGCACTGCTGGGAGGACTGGTGAAGCTGGGCGTGCCCATGGCCATCAAGAGCGCCTCCATCCAGTTCTCCAAGCTGTTCGTCAACTCCTGGATCAACTCCTACGGCGTGGAGGTCTCCGCCATGGCGGGCATCGCCAACAAGTTCAACAGCATCAGCAACCTGTTCTCCAACTCCGTCAACACCGCCGGCGCCTCCATGGTGGGCCAGAACATCGGCGCGAAGCAGTACAAGCGGGTGCCCCGCATCATGCTGACGGCCTTCGGCGTCACCATGGCCACCTCCACCCTGCTGTCTCTGGCGGTCATCCTCTTCCCCGTTCAGGTGTTCGGCATCTTCACCTCGGAGCCGGAGGTTCTGGCCATCGCCATGGAGTACATCCCCATCGCCGTGCTCATCTTCTTCGGCAGCGCCTGCCGCGCCCCCTCCAACGCCCTCATCAACGGCTGCGGCCACTACAGGATCAACTTCGCCACCGCCATTCTGGACGGTCTGGTGCTGCGGATCGGCTTGTCCGTGCTGTTCGGTCTGGCACTGCGCATGGAGTACATGGGCTTTTGGCTGGGCGACGCCCTGGCCGGCTTCACGCCCCTCTGGATCGGCATCGCCTACTACCTCTCCGGCAAATGGAAGGCCGAAAATACCATCACCCGATAACCATTCAGGCAACAAAAAATACGCCGTCCTTTCGGACGGCGTATTTTCATGCACGTTTCGGGGCCAAATTACTTGGCAGCCTTGGCAGCGCGGACAGCCTCGATCAGCAGAGGAGTGACCTTGAACAGGTCGCCGGCGATGCCGTAATCGGCGATCTCGAAGATGGGAGCAGTCTCGTTCTTGTTGACGGCGATGATGCACTCGGAATCCTGCATGCCAGCCTTGTGCTGGATGGCGCCGGAGATACCCAGAGCAACATAGACCTTGGGATG
>JAFUNB010000031.1 GCA_017482345.1 Oscillibacter sp. | reverse complement strand
GGTCTCCACCGAGATGGCCCGCAAGGTGGCCGAGATCAACGGCCTGAAGTGCTTCGACACCTTCACCGGCTTCAAGTTCCTGGCCCAGAAGAAGGACCAGCTGGAGGAGTCCGGCGAGGGCACCGTCCTGATGGCCTTCGAGGAGTCCTACGGCTACATGTTCGGCTCCTTCGTCCGCGACAAGGACGCCGTCACCGCCGCCCTGATCCTGACCGAGATGGCCGCCTGGTACGCCGATCAGGGTATGACCCTGTACGACGCCCTGCAGGCTCTGTTCAAGAAGTACGGCTACTATGCCGAGAAGACCTGCAACCTGGTGATGCCCGGTCTGGACGGTCTGAAGAAGATGGCTCAGCTGATGGCCGACCTGCGCTCCAACGCTCCCACCGAGATCGCCGGCGTGGCCGTGCTGCAGCAGAAGGACTACAAGGATGGCTCCGTCCGCGACGTGGCCACCGGCGAGATGTCCACCATGGAGCTGTCCGACTCCAACGTGCTGCGCTATGAGATGGCCGACGGCACCAGCCTGATCGTCCGTCCCTCCGGCACCGAGCCCAAGGTGAAGGTCTACATTCTGACCCAGGGCAAGGACGCCGACGACGCCGCTGCCAACGTGGCCAAGTACGGCGAGTGGGTCGCCTCCCTGCAGAACTAAACAACACCTGAAAAGAACTCCCTCCGGTCCAGCTGGACCGGAGGGAGTTCTTTTCGTCTGTCTTTTCTTATGCAGCAGTCTTGCCGGCTGCGGTGCGGGGATAAATGAGGATACCCAGCACGAAGCCGACGATGCAGGGAAGGATCCAGCCAAAGCCCTGAGCAGACAGGGGCATGGCGTCGATGATCGTCTGGAAGATGCCCATGGGGATGAAGGAATTCACTGCCTCGATGACACTGTAAACCACCGTCAGAGCAATGGAACCCTTGTAGCCGCCGTCATTGGGAATGAACTTGCCGAACATGCCCAGCAGCATCAGAACCAGGCAGGGAGGATAGGTTGCCAGGAAGATGGGCGTGGAGATCACAATGATCTTGTCCAGGCCGATCAGGGCGATCAGCATGCTCACAATGGACACCACGATGGCCAGATACTTATAAGGCAGGCGGCCGCCGCTCAGCTCGGAGAAGAAATCCGCAATGGCGGTGACCTGGCCCACGGCGGTGGTCAGGCACGCCAGCACCACCGCAACGCCCAGTGCGTTCATGGCCAGCTGGCCGCCGCTCTTCTTGATCACAGCCACCAGCAGCTCCGCGTTGCTGATATCCGCGGGGAACTCGCTGCTGCCGCAGGCACCCATATACAGCAGGCCGCCGTAAACCACCAGCAGACAGATAAAGGCGATGCCGCCGGCCAGGAAGGTCACCTTATTGTGGGTCTTCGGATCGGTGTAGCCCTTGTCAGTGATGGTGCCCAGGAACAAACTGGCCAGCAGGAAGCTCACCAGAACGTCGCCGGTCTGGTAGCCGCCCAGGAAGGCGTTCAGGAAGGGGGCCTCAACGCTGGGGGCCGCGGGGGTGCCGATGGGAGCCACAAAGCCGCGGATCACCAGAATGACCAGGATAATGGTCATCGCGGGCGTCAGGATCTTACCGATCTTGTCCAGCACGCTCTCCTTGCTTCTGGCAAAGAACCACACCAGAAGGAAGTACACCACCACGACCGGTACATAGGGGATCTCGGGGAACACGCCCTGCACGCCCAGCTCAGCCGCCACAGAAGCCGTTCTGGGAGTGGAGATACACATGGCGAAGATCATGATTGCGCCCACCAGAATGGTATGGAAGTTTTTGCTGACATGGCCGGTGATACCCGTTACACCGCCGGCCCGGCCGATGATGACAATGGCCAGGATCGGCAGGAAAATGCCGGAAACAGCCAGTGCCACAATGCCGGAAAGCCAGCTGCTGCCGCTCTGCAGACCCAGCATGGGCGGGAACACAAGGTTGCCGGCACCAAAATAGTTGGCAAAAAACGCCAGGCCGATAAACAGGACTTCTACTGCATTGATCTTCTTCGTCGTCACACAGATCCCCTCTTTCTCATGTTGATTGAATGTTCAAAATTTGTTTTCAAAAAGTGCTTTCACTTTTTTCATCTTCAGTATAGCAAATCGGCGGCAAGAGTGGTAATATAGAAAACCACCAGTATTGCATAGGATAAACCTATGGAACGTCTTTCAGGGAGGTCCGTTTATGACACTGCAGCAGATCCGTTATGTCATTGCCATCGAGCAGCAGGGCTCGTTCAGCGAGGCTGCGAAGAAGATGTTTATCTCGCAGCCCAGCATCAGCGCCATGGTAAAAGAGCTGGAGCAGGAGCTGGGCATCACCATCTTTCAGCGCACCCGCCAGGGCGTGGTCCTGACGGCAGACGGAAAGGAATTTTTGAAATACGCCTACCAGATGGTCGACTGCGAAAGCGCGATCCAAAGCCGGTTTTCGCCGGGCTCCGGCAAGCTCCGCCAGCAGTTTTCCGTCTCCTCGCAGCACTATACCTTTGTGATCAACGCCTTTTCCCAGCTGGAAAACCAGCTGAAAAACGCCCCCTATAACCTGCGTATCAAGGAGACCCTGACCTCCGAGGTCATCAGCGATGTAGCGAAGCAGCGCAGTGAGATCGGAGTTATCTTTCTCTCCGATATTTCCGAAAAGTATATCTTACGACTCTTGAAAAATAACTATTTGAGCTTTACTCCCCTGATCCAGGTGACTCCCTGCGTCTTCCTGCACGAAAACCACCCCCTGGCGCAGCGGGAGCATGTCTCCACCGAGGATCTGGAAAACTACCCCTGCATCGTCTACGACCAGGCCGATGACCACATGCTCTACTACTCGGAGGAGATCTCCATTCCCGTATTCAAGCCGGAAAAGCAGATCTATGTCACAGACCTCTATACCGCCATCAAGCTGATGGAATCCTGCCAGGCCTACAATCTCGGGACCGGTATCCTGGAAAAGTCCCTTTCCCGCCTGCGGGCCGTCCCGCTGGAAGGGCACGGCATGATCACGATTGGCTGGATCAGCCTGCAGAATTCCGCCCTGTCCGCCCTGGGAAGTGAGTTCATCTCCCTGCTGGAGCACCAGCTGAAGCATCAGATGCAGTATTACGGCCAGTATCTGCATGTATAGGTTTTTCCTATCGTAAACCATAAAACCTATGTATTTGATTTCCCCCTCCTCCGAATCTACAATGATGGCATAACCGGATGGCTCACCGGAGCCAATCACAAATGATCAGGAGGTATCTACCATGTCTATTCAGGGCGGTTTTGCAACTCAATGCGTGCACGCGGGGCGAAATCCGGATCAGTTCGGCGCTCTTGTCACGCCGATCTACCAGACATCCACCTTCGCTTATCCCAGCACAGAGGCTGCGGCGGAGGATTTTCAGGATCTGAGCACCGGCTTCGCCTATTCCCGACTGACGAATCCCAGTCTGGATGTTTTTGAAAAGAAGCTGGCTGAGCTGGAGCACGGTGCCCGTGGCGTGGCCTTTGCCTCCGGCATGGGCGCCATCGCTGGCACCCTGATCAGTCTGGTCAGCGCCGGCGACCATATCATCTGCTCCAGCACCCTGTATTCCGGCACCCACCATCTCATCCATTCCACGCTGGCGCGGTTCGGCGTCCAGTTCACTGCCGTGGAGACCTCTGATCTGGCCGCCGTGGAGGCCGCTGTTCAGCCCAACACCAAGCTCATCTACTTCGAGACCCCCGCTAACCCCACCATGGAGCTGTCTGATATCGCGGGTATCGTGGCCATCGCCAAAAAGCACGGCTTGATGACCGTCAGCGACAATACCTTCGCCTCTCCTTACCTGACCAATCCTCTGGATTTCGGCGTCGATGTGGTGGTGCACAGCTGCACCAAATACATCTGCGGCCACGGCGACGTTATTGCCGGTGTGGCTGTCGCCAAGGAGCTGGAAGTCGCCAACCAGATCCGCATGGAGGGTCTGATGCATGTGGGCGCTGTCATGGCCCCCAACACGGCCTTCCTGCTGGAGCGCGGTCTGAAAACCCTGGGTATCCGCATGGAACAGCACTGCCGCAACGCGCTGAAGGTGGCAAGCTGGCTGGAAAAGCAGCCCTGGGTGGCATCTGTCCGCTATCCCTATCTGCCCTCCGACCCCGGTTACGAACTGGCCAAGAGCCAGATGCGCGGCGGCAGCGGCGTCGTGACCTTCGATGTGGCCGCCGGTCTTGAGGGCGGCAAGGCCCTGATGAATCACCTGAAGGTGTGCACCATCGCCGTTTCCCTGGGTGACTGTGAGACGTTGGTGGAGCATCCCGCCTCCATGACCCACACCATGGTGGCTTTGGAGGAGCGCCTGGCCGAAGGCATCACCGACGGTCTGATCCGGATGTCCGTGGGTCTGGAAGACGCCGACGATTTGATCGCAGATCTGGACCAGGCCTCCAAATATATCTAACCCTCCCCCTGAGAGCGGACGCGGAACCTGGTTTCCGCGCCCGCTCTTCTTTTTGCCCGGAGAGCCTTCTGAAAACAGAACGCCCCGAAGCGGAATCCGCTTCGGGGCGATTTTCATGCTTTCATTTTCTGTTTTGCGGCCTTTGCCTTTTGTTTCCTTTTTTGCTTGGTTTTCCATGAAACACCGGTTTTGGCAAGGTCGAAGATCACTTCCAGCGCGTCGAACAGCTCCCGTTTATTGGACATGGGGCACCTCCGCCTCTTCCTGCATGAGGTCCGCGATGGTGACGCCGTCCAGATAGTCGTTGATGATCCGGTCCAGTTTGGCCCAGACGGGACGGGTCCGGCAGTGGCCGGAGCGGTCACAGGGCCCGCCGCCGCACTCCACGCAGGCCACCGGCATCAGCTTACCCTCCGCAAGGCGCAGGATCTCGCCGATGGAGTAGTCCTCCGGGGCACGGTTCAAGCGGTAGCCGCCGCCCTTGCCCTGAACGCCCTCCACCAGTCCGCCCTTCACCAGGGACGGCATGATGCGCTCGATGTATTTCAGGGAGATCTCCTGCCGAGCGGCGATATCCTTCATGGGAATGTAGCGGCCGCCGCTCTGCTCTGCCAGGTCGATCATCACCCGCAGGGCGTACCGGCCTCTGGTGGAAATCATCATGGGCTGTACCTCCGTTTATTTGCTGGGTCCATTATACTACCGGCCCGGTATGCAAATCAAGCCTCAGTGGCCGCAGCCGGCGCAGTGTTCACAGTCCGGAAACAGCGCCGGGTCATAGGAGATGCCGTTCTTTTTGTAATAGTCCAACAGGGCGGCCTTGATGGCCTCCTCCGCCAGAACGGAGCAGTGGAGCTTGTGGGCGGGCAGACCGTCCAGCGCCTCTGCCACGGCACGGTTGGTCAGGGCCATGGCGTCCGCCACGGATTTTCCCTTGATCAGCTCCGTGGCCATGGAGCTGGAGGCAATGGCGCTGCCGCAGCCGAAGGTCTCAAACTTCACGTCCTCGATCCTGTCATCCTTGATTTTCAGATAGATGGTCATGATGTCGCCGCACTTGGCATTGCCCACCTCGCCCACGCCGTCGGCGTCCTCGATTCGACCCACGTTGCGGGGATTGCGGAAATGATCCATTACCTTTTCACTGTAAAGAGCCATCACTCGTACCTCATTTCAACATAAATTCTTTTCTGCCGCTCTCCAGCTCCCGCCAGACGGGAGAGATGCTCCGGAGATATGCCACCACCTCAGTGACGGCGGCGATGATGTACTCCACCTCTTCGGCGGTGTTCTCCTCACCCAGACTCAGCCGCAGGGAGCCATGGGCCACCTCGTGGGGCCGGCCGATGGCCAGCAGCACATGGCTGGGATCCAGGGAGCCGGAGGTGCAGGCGGAACCGGAGGAGGCGCAGATGCCCTTGTCGTCCAGAAGCAGCAGGAGGGATTCGCCCTCGATGCCCTCGAAGCAGAAATTCACGTTGCCGGGCAGGCGGCTGCGCGTATCGCCGTTGACGGCGGAATGGGGGATCTGAGAAAGGCCCTCAATCAGCCGATCTCGCAGGACGGAGAGGCGCTTGCCGCTCTCCGACCTGTGGGCGCTGGCCTCTTCCAGCGCCGCCGCCATGCCCATGATGGCGGGGATGTTCTCCGTGCCGGCCCGCTTGCCCCACTCCTGGGCGCCGCCCTCGATGACGTTGGTGAGAGCCACGCCCCGGCGGGCGTACAGCACACCCACACCCTTGGGGCCCCGGAACTTATGGCCGGAGAAGGACAGCAGGTCGATGTTCTGCTCCCGCACGTTGATGGGCAGGTGGCCCACCGCCTGCACGGCGTCCGTGTGGAACAGGACGCCCCGCTGCCGGCAGAGGGCGCCGATCTCCGCGATGGGCTGGATGGTGCCGATCTCGTTGTTGGCGTACATGATGGTCACCAGGCAGGTATCCTCCCGAATGACGTCCGCCACCTGCTCCGCCGTCACCAGACCATTTTCGTGAACGTCCAGCAGGGTGACGGAAAAGCCCTCCTTTTCCAGCTTTTGCAGGGTATGCAGCACGGCGTGGTGCTCAAAGGCGGTGGAGATGATGTGGCGCTTTCCCCGCCGTTCGCCCAGACGGGCGGCGGAGAGAATGGCCTGGTTGTCCGCCTCGCTGCCGCCGGAGGTGAAGATGATCTCCCGGGCGTCGCAGCCCAGCACACCGGCGACACGGCTTCTGGCATCCGCCAGCGCCTCGTTGGCCGCCTGCCCCACCGAGTGGAGGCTGGAGGGGTTGCCGTAAGTCTCGCTCATATAGGGCAGCATGGCGTTGATCGCCGTGGGGCTCATCTTCGTGGTTGCCGCGTTGTCAACATATATTCTCATAAACATCCTCCTGATCGGACCGTTATTAACCTATCTATTTAGTAGGTGGTTTGACCATACCACGTTTTACCTACCAAGTCAATAGGTTATTAAATATTTTTTGCATCTCTCCCCCGAACGGTCTATAATGGGTCTATCATCATTGGAACAGAAAGGATCCTTCCCCATGAAAATCGCTGTTACGTATGAAAACGGAAACGTCTACGGCCACTTCGGCCACACCGCCGCCTTTAAGCTGTATGAGGTGGAAAACGGCGCCGTCAAGAGCGCGGAAGTGGTGCCCACCATGGGCAGCGGCCACGGCGCACTGGCCGGTTTTCTGGTGGCTCACGGCGTAGACTGCCTCATCTGCGGCGGCATCGGCCCCGGCGCCCAGATGGCTCTGGCCCAGGCCGGCATCCGGCTGTACGCCGGCTGCACGGGCAATGCCGACGAGCGCGTGGACGAGCTGCTGAACGGCACGCTGGTGTTTGCCGGCTTTGCCACCTGCGACCATCACCACGGTGAGGAGCACCATTGCGGCAGCCACGGCTGCGGCGACCACGACCACCACTGCGGCGGTCACTGCCACGACTGATTTTTCCATGCAAAAAGCGGCTTGCTCTTTTGGGGGCAGGCCGCTTTTTTCCCGCTTTCCTCGTTGACAATGCAGGGCTTTTCGGATAGTATAATAAGTTGAAATATAGCGTAAAAGGAAGGAGAACGATCATGAGTTTGCTGCTGACCGGCGGAGCCGTTTTCATGGACGGCCGTTTCCAGAATATGGATGTCGCGATTTCCGACGGCCGTATTGTTTCTATTGCCCCCTCCCTCCCCCGCGACGGTTATTCTGTCGTTGAATTGCATGACCAGTTGGTAGTTCCAGGTTTCGTTGATGTCCATGTCCATCTTCGTCAGCCTGGCTTTTCTTATAAGGAGACCATCTACTCCGGTACTGCCGCCGCCGCTGCCGGCGGTTACACCACCGTGTGCGCCATGCCCAACCTGAACCCCGTGCCCGACAGCGCCGAGCATCTGGCCGAGCAGCTGGAGCTGATTGAGAAGGACGCCAAGATCTGGGTCGTCCCCTACGGCGCCATCACCGTGGGTGAAAAGGGCGAAGTAATGGCCGATCTGGCCGCCATGGCCAGCGACGTGTGCGGCTTCTCCGATGACGGCAAGGGCGTCCAGTCCGACGACATGATGCGCGCCGCCATGCGGAAGGCCAAGGAGCTGGGCAAGCCCATCGTGGCCCACAGCGAGGACGAGAGCCTGCTGGCCAAGGGCTGGTCCGTCCACGACGGCGAGTTCGCCCGCCGCAATGGCCTTGTGGGCAACGATCCCGCCAGCGAGTGGAAGCAGGTGGAGCGGGACATCGCTCTGATCCGGGAGACCGGCTGCCAGTACCACGTCTGCCACCTCTCCACCAAGGAGTCCGTGGCACTGATCCGCGCCGCCAAGGCCGAGGGCCTAAGCGTCACCTGTGAGACTGGTCCCCACTATCTGGTGATGACGGACGAGGATTTGCTGGACGAGGGCCGTTTCCGCATGAATCCCCCCATCCGCTCTGCCGAGGACCGCGCCGCCCTCATTGAGGGTCTGCTGGACGGCACCGTGGACTGCATCGCCACCGACCACGCCCCTCACTCCGCTGAGGAGAAGGCCAAGGGTCTGGCCGGCAGCCTCAACGGCATCGTGGGTCTGGAGTGCGCCTTCCCCATTCTGTACACCAATCTGGTGCAGACCGGCATCGTGCCGCTGGAGACCATTCTGGGCGCCCTGTGCGTCAATCCCCGGAAGATCTTCGGTCTGCCCGGCGGTGAGATCGCCGAAGGCGCCGTGGCCGACCTGACGGTCATCGACACCAACCGTCCCCACACCATTGACAGCAGCACCTTCAAGTCTCTGGGCCGCGCCACGCCCTTTGAGGGCTGGGGCGTCAGCGCCGCTATTGCCATGACCATCTGCGATGGCGAGATCGTGTATGCCGATCTCGCGGAACAGGAGTAACCGATGAAAAAATCTCTCTTTACCGTGGAACACACCCGGCAGCTCACTGCCGACACCTATGAAATGATCCTCTCCGGCGATACCTCCGCCATCACCGCTCCGGGCCAGTTCGTCAATCTGGACCTGCCCGGCCACTTCCTGCGCCGCCCCATCTCCATCTGCAACTGGACCGACGAGGCCCTGATGCTGCTGGTGAAGGTCGTCGGTGAAGGCACCAAGGACCTGGTCCGCTCCGTGCCCGGCACTGAGCTGGACGTGCTCAGCGGCCTGGGCAATGGCTTCGACATCTCCAAGTCCGGCGCGCATCCCGTGCTGGCCGGCGGCGGCATCGGCATCGCCCCCCTGTACGGCCTGGCCCAGCGGATGCTGGAGGCCGGCATGGAGCCCACCATCGCGCTGGGCTTCCGCACCGCCAGGGACGTCTACTATCTGGACGAGTTCGTGAAGCTGGGCTGCCGCCTGCTCATCGCCACCGAGGACGGCAGCATGGGTACCAAGGGCTTCGTCACCGACTGCATTAAGGCTGTCCCCGAGTGCGACTATGTGTTCACCTGCGGCCCCCTGCCCATGCTGAAGGCGGTCCATTCCCTGCCCCAGCTGAAGGACGGCCAGTTCAGCTTCGAGGCCCGCATGGGCTGCGGCTTCGGCGCCTGCATGGGCTGCACCATTCCCACCACGGATGGCTACAAGCGGGTCTGCAAGGATGGCCCCATCCTGTTTAAGGAGGAGATCGTATGGTAAATCTGAGCGTGAATCTGGCGGGCGTGGAGCTGAAGAACCCCATCGTCCCCGCCTCCGGCACCTTCGGCTACGGCCGCGAGTACGCCGAGCTGTATGACATCAACGTGCTGGGCAGCTTCTCCTGGAAGGGTACCACCCGGGATCCCCGTCTGGGCAACCCCCAGCCCCGCATCGCCGAGATGCCCTCCGGCATGCTGAACGCCGTGGGTCTGCAGAATCCCGGCATCGACGCCGTCATCGCCAACGAGGTCCCCAACATCGCGAAGATCTTCTCCGGCCCCGTCATCGCCAACATCGGCGGCTTCTCCATCGAGGAATATGTGGAGAACTGCCGCAAGCTGGAGGATGTGGAGCAGGTCAAGATCCTGGAAGTGAACATCTCCTGCCCCAACGTCCACGCCGGCGGCAAGAACTTCGGCTGCGACCCCTGCGCCGCCGCTGAGATCACCAAGGCCGTCAAGGCCGTGACCAGCAAGCCTGTGTTCATGAAGCTGACCCCCAACGTCACCGACATCGCCGAGATCGCCCGCGCCTGCGAGGACGCCGGCGCTGACGGCATCTGCCTCATCAACACCCTGCTGGGCATGCGCATCAACCTGAACACCCGCAAGCCCATCATCGCCAACCGCACCGGCGGCGTGTCCGGCCCCGCCGTGTTCCCCGTTGCCGTGCGCATGGTGTGGGACGTGTACGAGGCTGTGAACATTCCCATCATCGGCTGCGGCGGCGTGTCTACCGCCGAGGACGCCGCGGAGATGATGCTGGCCGGCGCCACCGCCGTTGAGGTGGGCGCTGCCAACCTGAAGGATCCCTACGCCTGCAAGACCATTGTGGAAAACCTGCCCGCCGTCTGCGAGAGACTGGGCGTTTCCAACATCGCCGAGCTGACCGGTGCGGCGCACCGCTGAGATACGTTGAATATACAGAAAGGACTGTTTACAATATGAGCGCAAAAGACGTCATTATTGCCCTGGACTTCCCCACCAAGGAGGCCACTCTGAATTTCCTGGACCAGTTCCCCGCCGGCGAGAAGCCCTTCGTGAAGATCGGCATGGAGCTGTTCTACGCCGAAGGTCCCGACGTGGTTCGTGAGATCAAGGCCCGCGGCCATAAGATCTTCCTGGACCTGAAGCTGCACGACATCCCCAACACCGTCAAGAGCGCCATGCGCGTCCTCAGCCGTCTGGACGTTGACATGTGCAACCTGCACGCCGCCGGCGCCTCTACCATGATGAAGGGCGCTCTGGAGGGTCTGACCCGCGAGGACGGCACCCGTCCCATCCTCATCGCCGTCACCCAGCTGACCTCCACCGACGCCGACACCCTGAAGAACGAGCTGCTCATCGAGACTCCCATGGCTGAGACCGTCATGTCCTACGCCAAGAACGCCGCTGACAGCGGTCTGGACGGCGTGGTCTGCTCTCCCCTGGAGGCCGCTCTGGTCAAGGAGAAATGCGGCGAGAACTTCGTCACCGTCACTCCCGGCATCCGCTTCGCTGACAGCGATGTGGGCGACCAGAAGCGCATCATGACCCCCGCTCTGGCTGGCCAGTCCGGCTGCGACTACATCGTCGTGGGCCGTCCCATCACCAAGGCCGAGGATCCCGTGGCTGCCTATCGCCGCGCTGTGAAGGACTTTCTCGGTGCCTGATACTTTTTCTTGAAAGACTGTAACGACACTTAATTTTGCTAAGCAAAATTTTAGTGGAGTACGTCCTTGCAAGGAAAAAGTACCAAAAAGAACTTTTATCGCGCTCTATACCCCGGCAATCAACCAACTTTATTGCCCGGTAACGAAAGCCTGATGATTCTGTAAAACATATTTTCTTAGGAGGATTTTTGATATGAGCATCCAGAAGACCATCGCCCACGACCTGCTGAGCATCGGCGCCGTGTTCCTGAGCCCCGATGATCCCTTTACCTGGGCCTCCGGCATCAAGAGCCCCATCTACTGCGACAACCGCCTGACCCTGACCGCCCCCGAGGTCCGCACCCACGTTGAGGAGGGTCTGGTGGATCTGGTGTGCAAGCACTTCCCCAACGTGGAAGTCCTGATGGGCACCTC
The DNA here is from genome assembly GCA_017482345.1 of Oscillibacter sp. Taxonomy (GTDB): domain Bacteria; phylum Bacillota; class Clostridia; order Oscillospirales; family Oscillospiraceae; genus Oscillibacter. Next base: position 37,127 of record JAFUNB010000031.1, on the reverse strand, counting down.
CACCGCCGGCATCGCCCACGCCGCCATCGTCGGCCACCTGATGGGCCTGCCCATGGGCTATGTCCGCTCCGGCAACAAGGACCACGGCCGTCAGAACCGCATTGAGGGCAAGCTGCTGCCCGGCCAGAAGGTGGTCGTCGTGGAGGATCTGATCTCCACCGGCGGCAGCTGCATTGAGGTCGTCGAGGCTCTGCGCGAGGCCGGTGCCGACGTGCTGGGCGTTGTGTCCATCTTCACCTATGGCATGCAGAAGGGTCTGGACCGCATGGCCGCTGCCAACGTCATCAACTACAGCCTGTCCAACTTCGACGCCGTGTGCGAGGTGGCCGCTGAGGAAGGCAAGATCAAGACCGAGGACATCGACCGTCTGAAGAAGTTCCGCGCCAACCCCTCTGACGAGAGCTGGATGTCGTCCAAATAAATTCCACTTTGCTCCGCTTCCGGCTGATGCGGGAAGCTACGCCCGCTCCATTCATTTCTCCCCTCCCCACCGCGCGGGCGCGGCGGGGACCCCCAAATTGTTCTCTTGAAAGGAGCATTCCATGCCTAGAAACCTGATCGACATCACCGATTTTTCTGTTGAGGAGATCGACGCTCTGATCGCCACTGCCGAGGATATCCTTGAAAACCCCGTCAAGTATCAGGACGCCTGTGCCCACAAGCAGCTGGCAACCCTGTTTTTCGAGCCCTCTACCCGCACCCGTCTGAGCTTCGAGTCCGCCATGCTGGGTCTGGGCGGCGAAGTGCTGGGCTTCTCCGAGGCCAGCTCCAGCTCCACCTCCAAGGGTGAGAGCGTGGGTGACACCATCCACACCGTCAGCTGCTACGCTGATATTATCGCCATGCGCCATCCCAAGGAGGGCGCTCCCTACGCCGCCGCGCAGTTCAGCGAGGTACCCATCATCAATGCCGGCGATGGCGGCCACAACCACCCCACCCAGACCCTGACCGACCTGCTGACCATCCACCGGGAGAAGGGCCGTCTCAACGACTTCACCATCGGCTTCTGCGGCGACCTGAAATTCGGCCGCACCGTCCACTCTCTGGTGAACGCCCTGAGCCGTCAGAGCGGCATCCACTTCGTGTTCATTTCCCCTGATGAGCTGAAGATGCCCGACTACATCAAGGAGAACGTGCTGGACAAGCTGGGTCTGCCCTATGAGGAGACCTCCAGCCTGGAAGACGCCATGCCCAAGCTGGACATCCTGTATATGACCCGCGTACAGAAGGAGCGCTTCTTCAACGAGGCGGACTACATCCGCCTGAAGGACACCTATGTGCTGGATCCCGCCAAGCTGGTGCCCGCCAAGAGCGACCTGTGCATCCTGCATCCCCTGCCCCGCGTCAACGAGATCACCGTGGCTGTGGACAAGGATCCCCGCGCCTGCTACTGGAAGCAGGTGAAGAACGGCAAGTTCATCCGCATGGCCCTGATCATGAAGCTGCTGGGCATTGAGGTCTGAGGAGGGTAATCGACTATGAATATTGACAGCATTCAGAACGGTGTGGTCCTGGACCACATTCAGGCCGGCAAGAGCATGGAGATCTATAACCTCCTGCGTCTGGGCGAGCTGGACTGCTCCGTGGCCATCATCAAAAACGTGCGCTCCAATCGTATGGGCAAAAAGGACATCCTGAAGATCGACTCCCCCATGGACCTGGATCTGGATGTGCTGGGTTATATCGACTCCAACATCACCGTCAACACCATCCGCAACGGCAAGCTGGTGGACAAGAAGCATCTGGAACTGCCCCGCAAGCTGGTGAATGTCATCCGCTGCAAGAACCCCCGCTGCATCACCGTGGCGGAGCCTCAGCTGGACGCCATCTTCCTGCTGAACGACGAGGGCAAGCACACCTACCGCTGCGCCTACTGCGACACGGAAAAGCGCTGAATCAACCCAAACAGACTCCATCGACTGATGGAGTCTGTTTTACAAGGAAAACGGAATACCATATGAAAACAACCATTTCCCCCAAGCTGCGGGGCGCCCTGTGTACGATCATCGGCGGTGTCTTCTGGGGCTTTTCCGGCACATGCGGCCAGTACCTCTTTTCGAATTTTGAGATCACGTCTCTGCAGCTGACCTGTATCCGCCTCACCATCGCCGGCCTCATCATGCTGGCCATGGCTTTTTGCCGCAGGCGCGACCAGTTTTTCGCCGTCTGGACAGCCCCCAAGGACGCCGCGCTGCTGGTCGCTTTCGGCATTATGGGGTTGATGATGTGCCAGTACTCCTACATGACCGCCATCTCCTATTCCAACGCCGCCACGACGACGGTGCTGCAGACGCTGAATCTCGTTTTCATTATGCTCATCACCTGTGTCACCGTGCACCGCTGGCCCAACCGGGTGGAGACATTCTCCCTCCTGCTGGCTCTGTTCGGCACATTTCTGCTGGCCACCGGCGGCGACCCCCGCCACATGGTGCTCTCCCGCCAGGGACTGCTGTGGGGTCTGATCACCGCCGCAGCCGTCACCCTGTACACCCTGCTTCCCCGCCGGCTCCTGGAAAAGTGGGATCGGACCGTTGTCACCGGATGGGGGATGCTGGTCGGCGGCATCACGCTGAATCTGATCGCCCGCAGTTGGAATTCACCGGTGAAGCTCCCTGTCCAGGGCTGGCTGGCCATCGCCGCCATTATTCTGCTGGGCACCGTCGCGGCTTTCTCCCTGTTTCTGCAGGGCATTCGCGACATCGGACCGGTGAAGTCCTCCATGATGGCATCCACCGAACCGGTCTCCGCCACGGTCTTCTCTGCCCTCTGGCTGGGAACCACGTTCTCTCTCACCGACATCATCGGCTTCCTCTGCATCACTGCCACCATCTTCCTGCTGGCAAAATCTGAATAAACCGATTTTCCGCCTGCCGCGTTGTCGGCTGGCGGATTTTTTTGTCCGGGAAGTGATGAAAGTTTTTGAAATGATGCATCATTTTGGGGAATTTTCCCGCCAATCTCCCATTTTTCTGCACTCCGCGCAAGAAAAGAAAGTTTTCCTGCATTTTCAAAAAATTTTGCAATTTTTGTTGCTTTTCGATGATGATTCGCCTATACTTGCCTGCGGAATACAACCAAAGGAGCCTTATCACATGAAGCAATCCCGACAGAAAACAATTCGCAGCTATGCGATCATCACGGCTCTCGCCTGTCTGATGAGCCTGAACTATCAAATCTTTATCTTCCCCAATTCCTTCGCCCCCGCGGGCATCAACGGTCTCGCCACCATGGTGCAGCACCTGTTCGGCTTTAACATCGGCTACATGTCTTTGATCGTCAACATTCCGCTGATCCTTGTGGCGTGGAAAACCCTGACGTCTGATTTCGCCCGCAAAAGCCTGCTGTTCGTGCTGGTCTTTTCCGTTGCCTCCCTGCTGTTCAAGCAGGTGGACTTCAGCGCCGTCGCCTATCAGAGCGGTCATTCCGCCATTCTCGGTCCCGTGGCTGCCGGCGTGGTCAGCGGCGCCGTTTACGGCTGTGTGATCCGCCAGAACGGCTCTACCGGCGGAACGGACATCTTGGCCGCGTGGGTACATAAGCTCCGTCCGGAAATCAGCCTGGTGGGTGGTATCTTCGCGCTGAACGCCTTCGTGGCCGCCGTGTCCTTTTTTGTCTACGGCTATCAGTTCGAGCCTGTCATTCTGTGCCTGATCTACTGCTACCTCACCTCCCGCATCAGCAACATGATCCTGCAGGGCGGCAAGACCGCACTGAAGTTTGAGGTCATCACGCAGGATGCTGCGGCGTTGTCCGCCCGTCTTCTGCAGGAGCTGCACCACGGCGTCACAGTTCTTCCGGCGCAGGGCATGTACTCTGCCACCCCCCGCTCCCTGCTCATCTGCGTGGTAAACCGCCATCAGATCGTGCGCTTTCAGGAGATTCTGGCAGAGTTCCCCGGTGCGTTCGCCTATGTGTCCACCATCAGCGAAACCATGGGCAACTTTCAACGGGCTTCTCATTAAAAAAACGCTGTACGCAGCCTGCACAAGCTGCGTACAGCGTTTTTATTGTTTACAGGCCCCGCCAGTGCTCGGGACGCAGGCGGCTGAAGTCCCGCTCGGCACGGGCGATCTCCGCCAGCATGGCGTCCTTGTCCTGATTCAGCGTGCCCTTCAGCACCAGATAGTTACTGGCGTGGTTCATGCGGAACACGCTGCCCGGGGTGTCAAAGTGCTCCATGAGGATGCGGGTCTCCTCCAGCACCTGTGCCTGATTCAAAAGCTGGAATTTACCCTCCTGCACCCAGTCGTACAGGGGCACGCCCTTGGGCACCATCAGCGTCAGCATGCCGATATACTCGGGGTTCATGGCGTTGAAGGCCTCCGCCGTCTTGATGGCGTGCTCCTCCAGCAGCTCGGGGCCGCCCAGGCCGGTGATGGCCGTGACGGACAAGGCAATGCCGTTGCGGCGGACCTTCTGGCCCATGGCCACGATGTCTGCGGCGGTGTGGCCCTTGCGCATGAAGGTCAGCACCTCGTCACAGCCGGACTCCAGGCCCAGATACACCATGGTCAATCCCTTGGCCCGCAAGGTCTGCAGCTCCTCGTCCGTGCGGATGCGGATGGAGGCGGGAGAGGCGTAGCTGGTGACCCGCTGGCACTCCGGGAACAGCTCCCGGATGGTGTCCAGGATCACATACAGGTCGGCGGCCTTACGCACCAGCGCATCGCCGTCCGCCAGGAAGATCTTGTCCACATGGCGGTAGCGGGCACGGGCCATGTGGAAATCCTCGATGACCTCGTTCAGGGGACGCAGAGCGAACCGCTTTTCCTTATACATCTCGCAGAAAGCGCAGGTGTTGTGGCTGCAGCCGTAGGTCACCTGCACGATGAGGCTATAGGCCTCAGAGGGGGGACGGTATACGCTTCCGTAGTATCTCATACGCCCAGCACCTCCAGAGCAGACAGTTTCAGGCAGGTACACAGGACCTCCATGGCCTGCTCCAGCTCCGCCACGGGGGGCAGAGAGGGGGCGATGCGCAGGTTGCTGTCCTGGGGGTCCTTGCCGTAGGGATAAGTGGCGCCGGCGCCAGTCATGACCACACCGGCCTCCTTACACAACTGCCAGGTGCGCTTCGCCGTGCCGGGCATGGCGTTGAGGGAGACAAAGTAGCCGCCCTTGGGACGGCACCAGCTGGCGATGTCCAGCGGGGCGATCTCCCGGTCCAGCGCCTCCAGCACCGCGCGGAACTTGGGACCCATGATGGCGGCGTGGCGGCCCATCAGCTCCAGGGCGTGAGCCTTGTTCTGCAGATACAGCACGTGGCGCTGCTGGTTCACCTTGTCAAAGCTGATGGTCTGGACGGTCAGCAGCTTTTCCATGTGCTTCATATTGGCCTCGGAGCAGGCGAAGCAGGAGATGCCGGCGCCGGGCAGGGTCACCTTGGAGGTGGAGGCAAATTCAAATACCCGGTCGGGGTTGCCGTTCTCCTCGCAGATCGCTAGAATGTCCGGGAAGGGCACATACTCGCCCTCGAACTCGTGGATGCAGTAGGCATTGTCCCACATGACGAGGAAGTCGGGGGCGGCCGCCTGCAGGGAGGCGATACGGCGGATAGTATCTTCGGAATAGATAATGCCCTCGGGGTTGGAGTACTTGGGCACGCACCACATGCCCTTGACGGCGGGGTCCTGCACGGCCTCCTCCACAGCGTCCATATCGGGGCCGGCGGGGGTCATGGGGATGGTGATCAATTCAAAGCCGAAATGCTCCGTGATCAGGAAGTGGCGGTCGTAGCCGGGGGCGGGACACAGCCACTTGACGGTCTCCTCCTTGCACCAGGGCTTGGGAGAGCGCAGCAAGCCGTGGGTATAGGCCTTGGCGATGGTATCGTACATCAGCTGCAGGCTGGCGTTGCCGCCCACAAAGACCTGCTCCGGCTTACAGCCGAGGATCTCCGCGAACAGGCGCTTGGCGGCGGGCAGACCGCTCATCTCGCCGTAGTTGCGCACGTCGATACCGTCAGACACATAGTCGGCGGGGTCGTGCATCAGGTCGAAGATGTCGCTGACCAGATCCAGCTGGGCGGTGCCGGGCTTGCCCCGGGCCATGTTCAGCTTCAGGCCAAGGCTTTTCAGCTCTTCATAGTGAGCGGAGACCTTGGCGTATTCCGCGGCACGCTCCGCCGCGGTCATATTCTTATAGGCTGTCATAAAGACCTCATCCTCTCAAATTTCGCAGTTTGATACAGTATACCATGTTGACGGAAACTTGCAATCGTTTTTAAAGCTTTGCCAGAAGCTGCATCACCAGCACCATATTCACCAGGGCGATGGGGTATGTGGCGGCGTAGGTGGATACCACGTCGTTGGTACCCGCCGTCTGGATCAGGGAGGCCAGGGACGCGGAGCAGGTCATGCTGCCGGTCATGGAAGCCAGACTGTTCAAAAGCGGCAGCCGGAACCACAGCCGTGCCACTGCCACCGACAGAAGCATGGGGATCATCAGCATCAAAAAGCCGTACAGCAACAGGGAGAAGCCGTATTCCATCAGGATCTCCACCAGCTGGCGACCGCCCTCGGCGCCGGCCGCGGTGAAGAACAGGATCAGGCCCAGCTCCTTCACCGGATCCACGATCCGCTTGTCAATGCGCATATCGATGGGGCCGATATGGCCGAAGTGGCCCAGCAGGAGGCCCACCAGCAGCGGACCCCCGGCGTTGCCCAGAGAGAAGCCGCCGATGAGGGGCAGCGGCACCGTGACGCCGCCCACCAAAACGCCAAGACCGATGGCCACCGCCAGCGGGAAAAAGCCCATGGCGTCTATTCGGAACAGCTGCTTCCCCTCCCCCGTCTGCGCCGCGGCAGGCTCCGGCACGCGGATCAGTTCCCGCTCCCGGTCCATGTCCGCGTGGAGCAGCTTGGGCAGCAGCTGGACGAACAGCACTTTGCCCAGCGTGCCCACCGGGTACATGACGCCGTAGCCCGCCGCCACCATGGCCACCGCCGACCCGTTTCCGGCAAAGGCGTCCTTGGCGGAGGCGAAGCCAGGAGACGTGGTATAGGCGCCGCACATGAGGCCCATGGCCACCGGCGTCTCCACGCCGGCCAGCCGGATGACCGCCGCGCACAGCAGCGAGCCGAAACCGGCAGTGAACAGGCACAGCAGCAGGTAGGACAGGCCGTGGCGGCGGAGATTTTCCACAAAGGTACTGCCGGCGCTCAGGCCCACGGAGGCGATGAACAGTACCAGGCCCGTGGTCTGCAGGGCCGGCGACAGGGTGACGCCAAAATGGCCGAACACCAGTGCCACCAGGAAGATGGCGGACGAGCCCAGCGACACGTCCCGGATCTTCACCGCGCCTACCAGATAACCCAGCGCGGCGATGACGAACACCAGCATGACGGTTTGGGCCGTCTCCTGAATATTGAGCATAAACATACCCCCCCTTTCGGGATATTAGCATCTGTTTTTTTACCAGTATACCGCCGTATTTCCCGTTTTTCAACGAAAACCGACGTGTTCCGCCGACCGGCACGCGGTTATTTTTTCTGTCTGTATCTCTTCCCTTTTCCAAAAAGAGTGCTATAATTTAATTCAAAAAAGAAATACGACAGGAAAATACTGGAAAGGCATCATTATGGACGAGAAACAGGAACAAAAATTCCAAAAAATGACGCAGGAGCCTGTTGGCAGGCTCATTCTGGAGCTGGCCGTTCCCTGCATCATCAGCATGCTGGTCACCGCCTTTTACAACATGGCGGACACCTTTTTCGTAGGTCTTCTGCACAGCGACTCCGCCACCGGCGCCGTGGGCGTGGTGTTCTCCATGATGAACATCATCCAGGCCTTCAGCTTTTTCTTCGGTCAGGGCAGCGGAAACTATATTTCCCGCGAGCTGGGCAAGCAGCACTATGAGGAGGCCTCCAACATGGCGGCCACCGGCTTCTTCTCCGCCTTCGGCATGGGCGTGATCATCTGCGTGCTGGGCCAGATCTTCCTGGAGCCGCTGGCGGTGCTTCTGGGTTCCACGCCCACGATTCTCCCCTACGCCAAGGCCTATCTGCAGGGCATCCTGTACGGCGCCCCCTTCATCTCCGCCTCTCTGGTGCTGAACAACCAGCTGCGCTTCCAGGGCAGCGCCTTCTACGGCATGATCGGCATCACCAGCGGCGCTGTGCTGAACATCATTCTGGACCCCCTGTTCATCTTCACCTTCGGCATGGGCGTGGCCGGCGCGGCATGGGCCACCTCCTTTAGCCAGTTTGTCAGCTTCTGCGTGCTGCTGATCTGCTCCACCAAGGGCGGCAACCTGCGCATCCGGTTCTCCAACTTCCGGTTCCGGTGGTTCTATTACAGCATGATCATCAAGGGCGGCCTGCCCTCTCTGGGCCGTCAGGGTCTGGCCAGCATCGCCACCATCTGCCTCAATCAGGCCGCCGGGCCCTATGGCGACGCCGCCATCGCCGCCATGAGCGTGGTGCAGCGGATCACCATGTTCGGCGCATCCGCCATGATCGGCTTCGGCCAGGGCTTCCAGCCCTTCTGCGGCTTTAACTACGGCGCCCGGCTGTATGAGCGGGTGAAGCAGGGCTTCTGGTTCTGCGTCAAGTGGGCCGCCATTTTCCTGGCGGCGCTGGCCACATTGGGCTTCCTCTTCGCCCCCAGCCTCATCGCCATCTTCCGGGACAGCCCGGAGGTCATCTCCCTGGGCGCCACCGCCCTGCGGTTCCAGTGCGTCACCTTCGTGACCCACAGCTGGATCGTCATGAGCAACATGATGCTGCAGACCACCGGCAAGACAGTGCCCGCCACCTTCCTGGCCATGGCGCGACAGGGCATCTTCTTCATCCCGCTGGTGTGGATCTTCTCCGCCGCCTTTGGCTTCCTCGGCGTGCAGATGACCCAGGCCGCCTCCGACCTGCTGACGTTCCTGTGCTGCATCCCCATTCAGGTAAAATTTCTGCGGGAGCTCGACAGAGAATCCGCGTAACAACAAGCGCCCGGCTCAGCCGGGCGCTTTCACTTTATTGATTCAGAATCTTCCATACGGAGTCCAGCAGTTCTTCGCCGTTTTTGATGGGCCAGCCGCCTTTTTCGGCGCTCTCGTAGACCACCTGCGTCTCCCCGTCCAGTGAGAAGTGCCAGTGGCCCCGGCTGTCCATGCCGGTGATGTCCACGGTGGACTCCATCAGCTGCGTGGGCGCAAACCGCCGCCGGAAGCGGCCACGGGTCTGACCCTGCAGCAGCTCGGCCAGCGCGTCGGTGTCCACCTGCTCCGTCACGTTTTCCAGCTCCACGCCTGCCCGAACCAGATGCACTTTAAAATCCGCGTCCACAGCAGGCCGGGGCAGGAACCACCACACGGTGCCCGCCGTCAGGAGCAGCGCAGCAACGATCATGATCAGCTTGTTCTTCACGTCATTCCCCCGCTTTCTCCCAGCAGCGCCACGACTTCGCTCCAAACCGCCTCGCCGTTCCGGAGATTATAATCGTCTACCACATAACGGCCGACACTGCCTGCCAGGATGACCACGCACGACCCATTATCATCCGCGCCAATCAGCACAACGGTCCCTTTTGCGGGATAAGGCCCCATGGGGTTTCTCCAACGGGCGCAGAGGGCATTTTCCACCACGCTTTCAATAGATTCCACATCCGCCTCGTCCAGACGTTCCGTCAGGTCGCTACCGTTTTCCTCCACCGCATAAAGCCGGAATTCTCCCTTGACAGCCCGCTGGGGCAAAACAAAGTGCGCCGCAATGGCACAGAGAAGAATGAATACGACCCAATTGCTTTTTCGCTTCATTTGCACGCCCCCTTTCCCTTTCATTGTGCAGGACGGCGACTATGCTGTCAAGCAAAACCCACCTCTGTTATCCGGCGTTTTCGCAGACCTGCAGGATTTTGTCCGCGGCGCCGCTTGCGCCGGGACAGCGGTGAAAACCCTCGGCAATTTCGGCGGCATGGTGTCGATACGCGGGATCCGCCAGGACCGCGTCGATGGCGCCCAAAATAGATGTCGCGTCTGTCCGCCGGAGTTTCATGCCGGCCCCCAGCTGGGAAACCCGCTCAGCAACACCGCGTTGCTCTGAGGTTTGAGGGAGCATCACCAGCGGGACGCCGAAATACAAGCTCTCATTGACACTGTTCATGCCGCAGTGGGATACAAAGACATCTGCCCGTTGGAGGACGGCGATCTGATCGACCTGCGGAAATACCGATATCTGTTCCGGCAGCGGCCCAAATTCTCCGATGGGCACCAGATTGCCAACCGACATCATCACCTGATAGTCCGTATCTGCCAAAGCGGACAGGCACCGCTGATACAGCGGCATCAGATCGTTGTTGACCGTCCCCATGGAGATATAGACCAGCTTGTCCCGCTTCTTTTCGATCTGATCGACTGCAGGCCGGATGGACGGCCCGACAAAGGCGTATTTATCCGAAAACGTCTCTGAACAGGGCTGAAACTCCGGAGAGGTATACACAACGGTATGGGTATGTTCGTCATTTTGAAGGATATCCAGAACACTGTTCACGGGATAGCCGTGGTTTTGCAGCCGCTTGATCTGCCGGTTGATCTTCGGCATGGAGAACAGCATCCGAAGCAACTCCGCCGGACTCTGCTTCATGATCTTCGCCGAGTGCTGGTTGAAGGCAAAGGTGGTGGTGGAGGAAACAAAGGGGATGCTCAGCTTCATGGCCACCGCCTTACCCCACACCGCCATGGAATCCGCCACGATGCAGTCCGGCTTCAGCCGCTCCATATCGGCGCAGACTTTTGTATCCAGCGCCAGTGTGGTATCCGTCAGGATCTCAACAGAGAACGCCAGATCCTTTCCCACACGGGCCGTGTCCTTTGGCTGGAGCTTCCGCTCCATGTCGTAATCGTCGCAGGGCACAAAGATTGCCCCGGCGGACTCGATCTTTTCGCGCATCATTTCGTAGGAATAGTACCAGACCCGATGCCCCCGGGCGACCAGTTCCCGCACAACGCCCAGCGTCGGGTTTGTATGGCCATGGGCGGGGATGCAGAAGAAAACAATTTTGCTCATAGGCCGCCCGCTCTCATTCCTCAAACTCGGAGAAGATCCGTTTGATGTATTCCTGCTGCAGCTCCTTGGGCAGAATCGCAATGCCTTTTTGTTCATCACCGAGAACCAAAATCTCGTTTCCGGGCTGAAGATCAAACAGCTCTCTCGCCTCTTTCGGGATCACAAACTGACCCTTTTCACCGATTTTGACCATCCAGGCATACTTTCCGTTCTGCACGACCATGGCTGCATCCTCCATTCGTATGATTAGTATGATTAATCATACTTTATTCCAGCAAAAATGTCAAGAAAAAACGCACCGCCTGTTTGTCAGGCGGTGCGTTTGGCTTATGCGAAGAACTCGGCCTTGTAGGCGTCGGCTTCCTCACGGGTGCCCACGAAGGGGCCGGGGGTCTCCATCTTCAGGGAGACCAGGGCGGTGGCGGTCTTCAGGGCGGTGGGGATATCGCAGGTCAGGCGCTCGTTGATGTAGGTGGCGAAGGTGGTGTCGCCGCGGCCGGTGCGGCCGGAGAGGTTGCGGGCCTTGATGGGGCAGGTGTAGATGTCCTTGCCGTCATAGACCAGAACCTCGGAATTGTGGGTGATGAGGACTTCCTTGGCGCCCCAGCTGTACAGCAGCTTGGCGGCCTCCACGCGGTCAGTCAGGCCGGTGAGGACCTCCGCCTCGGCGGCATCGGTCTTCAGGAAGCGGACGTAGGGCAGCATTTCCTTCTTGGTCTCCCAGTCCTTCAGCACCATGCCGCCGTCCACCACATGGCGCATCATGGTCTGCACGTCGATGGCCACCATGGCGTGCTGGGCAGCGAAGGGGATCATTTCGTCGGTGATGTCACCGGCCACGAGGCCTGCCAGATGCCAGATGGCGGCGTCGATCTCGGCGGGTACCTCCTCGGTGCGGTAGGGCTCGATGACGCTGTCCACGGTGGAGTTGCGGCGCTCCCGGTCGGGGGTGAAATAGACGTTCTTCGTGACGAAGGAGGTCTCGCTGTGGATGGGATAGACGGTGATGTTTTCGGCGGGTGCAAAGGCGGCCACCATATCTACATCACGGGTATTGGCCTTGGGCAGGACGGCGATCTTGTGGCCCATGTTTGCGGCGGCAAAGCCGGAATAGTACACCGCGCCGCCCACGGCCTTCACAACCGTGCCGTCATAGTCCACGTTGGTATCCTGGGCAACCTCGCCGATGATCAGAGAATCAAACTTGCTCATGCTTCCTCTTCCTTTCTTTTTTCTTCGTCCAGATCCACAAAGGACTGGAATTCGGGGCTCCACAGGTGGAACTGCTTCGTCTCCAGCATATGCTTGAACTGGAAGGAGTCCTTCACGCGCTCCGGCAGGATGATGCCGGCACGGGTCTCGTCACCGTCCCGGTGGGCGTCGGAGCCGGCGGTGCGGATATACTCCGGATGGCGGCAGCACAGCTCCCAGGCCTGATCGTTGTGGTTGTCGTGGCGGGGGTTGCCGTTGGCGATCTCGGCGCCGTGGATGGCAGTCTCCTGCACGGGGGCGCTGCCGTTGCGGAAGGGATGGGCGTGGATGATGAGCACCTGATCGTGGAACTTGTCATAGAACTCCTGGGCGCTCATGCAGCACATATAGGGGTTGGAACGCAGCCACTCCTCGTCGATGCCGTAGACCAGATAGTCGTTGTCATTTTCGGGGAACCGCAGCTCCACGCCCAGGATCACATCGAAGCCCAGCTCGTCGCCCCGCTGCTTGGAGGCCTGGTAGCCGGAGAGGAAATGATCCATGACTTTCTGCCAGTCATGCTCCGTGTCAACACGGGACAGGTATTCCGGATGCAGGTGGTCGGTGACCACCAGACCGGTAAAGCCATTTTTATGATAGCGGTTCACGGTTTCCGCGGCAGACACTTTGCCGCACTTGCTGGTTTCCTTGGTATGAGTATGGGGATCATACAGATAACCGTTCATATTTACGCTTCCCTTCTGAAGTAATGTATTGGATCAGTCCAGCGCCCTGCAGGTGCTCCGCTTCACCAGCGAAGGCAGCAGGATCTGGTGGATATAGCCCTGTCTTCCGTTTTCGATCTTGTCCCGCAGCATGTCCACCGCCTGCACCGCCATATCCCGCTTGGGCTGCTCGATGGTGGTCAGCTCGATGCGGGGGAGGCTGGTCATCTGGATATTGTCGAAGCCGATGAGACTCAGCTGTCCGGGGATGTCGATGCCCCGCTCGTCCGCCGCCTTCATGATGCCCAGGGCATTGGAGTCCGTGGAGGCGAAGATGGCGGTGTAGTCCATCTCCCGCTCAAACAGCTCCCGGGCCAGCTGGTAGCCGTTGGCAATGGAGGAGCTGGAGAAGTCACTGTTGAAAAAACGCTGCTCCAGTCCCAGCTCCCGGCAGGCGCGGATATAGCCCTCCGCCCGCAGCTGGTGGGTGGTAGACTGGCGGCGGCCGAAATACAGAATATCCCGGTGGCCCAGCTCATAGAGGTAGCGGGTGCCGATATAGGTGCCGTGGCTGTTGTCCGTGGCCACATAGCTCTGGGGCTGGTCCCGCAGGTTTTCGGACAGGAACACGATGGGCACCTGATCCGCGTAGGCGCGGATATTTTCGTAGGTCTGGGGGCCCTGGGGCACGATGAGGATGCCGTCCACCTGGCGGCCCAGCAGCAGCTTGACCACGGTCTTCTCCTGCTGCAGATCCGGACCGGAGTTGCACAGCATGATGTTGTAGCCGTGGGCGCGGGCGCTCATCTCAGCGTAGTAGGCCAGCTCCGCGTCGAAGGAATTGTCGATGGAGGGGACCACAAGGCCGATGAGGTCGGTCTTTTTCTTCACCATGGAGCGGGCCACATAGTTGGTGGTGTAGCCCATTTCGTCGCAGAGCTTCACGATCCGCTCCCGGGTCTCCCGTCCGATCTGGGGACTGCCGGAAAGGGCGCGGGAAACTGTGGCATAAGAGACGCCAGCCGCTTTTGCCACGTCTTTTAAGGTCACATTTTTCATACGTCTGTCCTTTGTACCGTTGAAATCCGTAAACGTTTCCGCTTTTTTAGAAGCGACAGACAGAGCCTTCCGCCCCAATCTGTCATCATAAAAAATAGTAGCGGATTTCCCGCCTGTTGTCAACCGCAATCTATTGATATCCAAGGCTTTGGGCAGATACACGAAAATGGTGCAAACACTTCGGCATTTGGGATATTGACAAGGGATTCCGGCTTATTTTAGAATAAAACCAACCAGGAATCGCAAACGTTTACAACTCATTTTCGCAAAAAAGGAGTCTGACATATGGAGAACGCAAAGCGCTATAAAGCCGTCTTTTTTGATCTGGGCGGCACCCTGCGCATCGCCCTGATGGACGAGCCGTATATGAAGCACGCCCGCCGCAAAATGGCGGAGATCGCCGGCGCGGAGATCCCCTACGAGGAGTTTTTCCAGATCGTGGAGGACCGCTATGAGCCCTACCGCAAGTGGGCCGTGGGCGAGAACAAGGAGTCCAACGATGAGGAGTTGTGGTGCAAGTGGCTGCTGCCGGACTACGACCCCAAGCGGATCCGCCAGGTGTGCCATGAGCTGTCCTTCCAGTACCGGCAGGCCAAGGGCCGCCGCGTGGTGGTGGACGGCGGCAAGGAGGTCCTTCGCACCCTCCACGAGCGGGGCTACAAGCTGGGCATCATCTCCAACCTCATCGGCGAGAACGAGGTGCCCGACTGGCTGGAGGAGGATGGCCTGGACAAATATTTCGACTCCGTCATCCTCTCCTCCGTGTGCGGCGTGAGAAAGCCGGACGCCGAGATCTACCGCATCGCCTGCCGCTCCTTAGGCGTAGAGCCGGAGGAGTGCGTATCCGTGGCTGACAACATCAAGCGGGACATCCCCGGTGCCAAGGGCGCCGGCATCGGCTGCAACATCATTTTCGACTCTCCGGAGAAGAAGCATCCGGTGAAGTTCACCGAGGAGACCCGCCCCGACGCCGTGGTGGTGGATTTCCGGGAAGTGCTGGACTATCTGCCCCCGCTGCATGATTAAGGAGGGCCTATGTCTGAAATGAAACGCGGCGGCCGTCAGCTGGCCGGGGCCGTGAAGGCCGCGTATGAACGGGGTCTGGACGACTACCACATGGAGCCCATGCTGCTGGTGGAGGACGGAGCGCCCGTGGGCAAGATCGCGGACCACGACGCGGTGGTGTTCTGCTGCCGCCGGGGCGAGCGGGAGATCGAGCTGACGGAACTGTTCACGGAAGATGGCTTTGACAAGGTGGAGCGGCGGAAGCTGGACGATCTGTACTTCGTCATCATGACCATGTACCACGACAAGTTCAAGCACCTGCCCATCGCCTTCGCCCCCTCCCAGGTGGAAAAGCCCCTGGCCCAGCTGCTCAGCGAGGCGGGCAAACGACAGCTCCACTGCGCCGAGTCTGAGAAGTTCGCCCATGTGACCTTCTTTTTCAACGGCGGCGAGAACCGCCCCTTCCCCGGTGAGGACGACATCTGCATCCCCTCCCCCAAGGGCATCGACTTCGACCGGAAGCCGGAGCTGAGTCTGCCGGAGGTGGCGGACACGGTGGTGGACGCGCTGGGCAAGTACGATTTCATCGTCACCAACTTCGCCAACGGCGACGTCATCGGCCACACCCGGAACACGGAGGCCAAGCTGGCCGCCTGCGGCCATGTGAGCCGCCATCTGGAGCAGGTGGTGTCCGCGGCGCTGGAGAAGGAGTATGTGGTGGCCATCACCGCCGACCACGGCAACATCGAAAAGCTGTATACCAAAGAGGGCAAGCCCGACGGCGCCCACACCACCAATCCCGTGCCCTTTATCCTCATCGACCCCAAGGCAGGCGCCCCCATTTCCCTGCGCCAGGGCGGCACGCTGGGCGATGTGGCTCCCACGGTGCTGGACATCATGAACATTCCCCAGCCTGCGGAGATGGGCGGCACCTCTCTGGCCGTTGGCCATGACTGGGGCGAGAGCCGGAAGGCTCTGCTCATCATCTGCGACGGCTGGGGCATCGGCTCCGGCGACGAGGGGGACGCCATCCACATGGCGGACACCCCCTACTGGGATTGCCTGCTGGCGGAGCGCTGCTGGTGCACCCTGCAGGCCTCCGGCAGCGCTGTGGGCCTGGGCGCCGGCAAGGCCGGCAACTCCGAGGCCGGCCACACCAATCTGGGCGCGGGCCGCTGCGTCATGCAGGACGACGTCCGCCTGGACGCGGCGGTGGCCGACGGCAGCTTTAAGGAAAATCCCGTGTTCCTCAGCGCCATTCAGCACGCCAGAGAGCGGGGCTCCGCCCTGCACCTGCTGGCCTATCTGACCTACAAATCCTCCCACGGCTGCATCGACTATCCTCTCTCCATCTGCGAGATGGCCAAGGCCGCCGGACTGGAGCAGGTGTATTTCCACATCATCTTCGACGGCCGCTCCACGGAACCCGGCTCCGCTCCCGCTCTGCTGGCAGAGCTGGAGGAAAAGCTGGAGACCATCGGCCTGGGCCGCATCGTGGACGGCGTGGGCCGGGGCGTGGTGCTGGACCGGGACAAGAACTACGACAAAGTCAAGCGGGCCTACGACGCCATGGTGGACGGCGCAGGCATCCAGTATTCCTGAGACACCCCGGCAGGGGCCGGAAAACCGGCCCCTGCCGTTTCCAGATTTCGGAAAGGAGAACCACTATGCTGCAAGTTGGTATCATCGGCGCCGGCCGCATCGGCCGCGTCCACATTCAGGGTATCCTCACCGGCGTTCCCGGCGCCCGCATCCGCGCCATCGCCGCCCCGCATCTGACGGAGGAGATCCAGTCCCTGGCCCGTGCCGCCGGCGCAAAGACCCTGACGGAGGATTACCGGGACATCCTGCGGGATCCGGAGATCGACGCCGTCCTCATCTGCTCCCCCACAGACACCCACGCGGCCATCTCCATCGAGGCCATGGAGGCCGGCAAGCACGTTTTCTGCGAAAAACCTGTTGATCTTTCCCTTGTTAAAATACAAACGGTCATTGACGCGGCAAGGGTTTCGGGAGTAAAATACCAAGTAGGATTCAATCGCCGCTTTGACCACAATTTCCAGGCGCTTCATAAAGCCATCGCCGCGGGAAAAATCGGTTCCGTACAGGTCGTGAAGATCTGTTCCCGGGACTCGGAGCCCCCCACGGCGAAATTCGTGCGTTCTTCCGGCGGTCTGTTCCTGGACATGACGGTCCACGATCTGGACATGGTCCGCTTCCTCTCCGGCAGTGAGGTGGAGGAGGTCTATGCCGCAGGCAGCGTCCTCATCGACCCCGCCATCGGCGAGGCCGGCGACGTGGATACGGCCGCCATGGTCTTAAAACTCCGCAGCGGCGCTCTGGCGCTGATCGACAACTCCCGCCAGGCTGTTTACGGCTATGACCAGCGGGCAGAAGTGTTCGGCTCCAAGGGCTGCATCTCCATCGGCAACGACACTCCCTCTACCGCAATCCTCTCGACAGTGGACGGCATTACCGGCGAAAAACCCCTGTGGTTCTTCCTGGAGCGCTATCTGCCCGCTTTCCAGGAGGAAGTGCGGCAATTTGTTGAAGCCGTGGAAAACGATTACCCGGTTCCCGTGGGCGGCGAGGACGCGCTCCAGGCCACGCTGCTGGCCATGGCCTGCACCCGCTCCGCTCAGGAGGGACGCCCCGTCCGGATGGACGAGTTCCCCGTTTCACACTGTTAATCTAGCGTCTGCGCACTGCCCCCGACGCAGCGCTTAATTAAAAAAAGAAAGGAAGATATATCCGATGAATGAGAAAAACTGCAAGGTTCTGGCAGCTCAGATTCGTCTGGAGACCCTGAAGGTCATCCACTCCCGTGGTTTCGGCCATGTCGGCGGCTCCATGGACCTGGCTGATCTGATGGCCGTTCTGTATGGCGAGGTCATGAAATATGATCCCAAGAATCCCCGTTGGGAAGACCGTGACTGGCTGGTCCTGTCCAAGGGTCACGCCGGCCCCGTGGCTTATGCCACTTACGGCCTGATGGGCTTCTATCCCATGGAGGACGCCTACACCCTGAACCATCCCCACACCAAGTTCCCCAGCCACACCGACCGCAAGCTGACCCCCGGTGTTGACCTGACCACCGGTTCTCTGGGCCAGGGCACCTCTACCGCTACCGGCGCTGCTCTGGGCAACAAGATCGACGGCCGTGACAACCACGTCTTCTGCGTCATCGGTGACGGTGAGGCCGACGAGGGCCAGGTCTGGGAGGCTCTGCACTTCGCTTACGCCCACAAGCTGGACAACATCATCTATATCTTCGATAACAACGGCTATCAGCTGGACGGCAAGACCTGCGACATTCTGGACCACGGCAGCCTGGCCAAGAAGGCCGAGGGCTTCGGTCTGTACACCCAGGAGATCGACGGTCACGACGTCGTCGCCATCTACGACGCCATTCAGAACGCCTATGCCAAGAAGGGCGTGCCTTCCTGCATCGTTCTGAACACCTGCAAGGGTAAGGGCGCCACCTTCGCCGAGCCCAAGCACGACCACTCCTCTCAGCCCAACGAGGAGCAGTGGCAGGAAGCCATTGCCGCCGCTGAGAAGGCTCTGGAAGAAATCAAGAACGCATAAGGGAGGTTGAGCATAATGATTAATCTGATTGGTAAGCACGAAAAGGACAAGCGCGCCAGCCGTGACGCAGTTGCTCTGCCCCTGAAGGACATGATGGGCAAGGACGAGTCCATCGTTTATGTGGACTGCGACCTGATGGGCTGCATCAACACCAAGCAGCTGGTTGCCGCATATCCCGAGCGCGCCCTGCAGGCCGGTATCGCCGAGGCCAACGCCGCTGGCGTCTGCGCCGGTCTGGCCGCCACCGGCAAGACTGTGTTCATGCACACCTTCGGCACTTTCGCATCCCGCCGCATCTATGACCAGATCTATATGTCTGCCGCATATGCCGATCTGACTGTTCACGTTCTGGCTTCTGACGCCGGCGTGTCCGCCGCCTTCAACGGTGGTACCCATATGCCTCTGGAAGATGCCGCCATGTATCTGAGCATCCCCGAGGCCACCGTGTTCGATCCCTGCGACTACGCTCAGCTGTCCTCCATCATGTATCAGCTGCCCGGCGTCAAGAAGGGCGTCACCTTCACCCGCTTCGTCCGCAAGGACATCATCCAGGTCTATGACGACGAGAGCACCTTCGAGATCGGCAAGGGCGTTGTCCTGCACGAGAGCGAGAACGACGTTGCCACCATCATCTCCTCCGGCATCATGCTGGACGAGGCTCTGAAGGCCTATGAGGCTCTGCAGGCTGAGGGCATCTCTGTCCGCGTCATCGATATGTTCACCTGGAAGCCTCTGGACGAGGAGCTGGTGATCAAGGCTGCCAAGGAGACCGGCGCCATCGTGACCGCTGAGAACCACAACACCTGCTGCGGTCTGGGCTCTGTCGTGGCCAACTGCCTGGCCAAGAACTGCCCCACCGTTCAGGAGTTCGTCGGCGTTCAGGATCTGTTCGGCCAGGTCGGCCCCCAGAGCTTCCTGATGGACGAGTACGGCCTGCGCGCCGCCAACATCGTCGAGGCCGTCAAGAAGGCTATCGCCCGCAAGTAATTTTTGGTTGATATCTGTCCCGGCGACAGGCCGGGACAGTGTCAAATAATTAAAAAAATAATTTGTTAAAGGAGAGTCGATTCCAATGGCTAAGAAAATGGACGCTTTCTCTGCATCTCTGATGGCTGATAAGCGCGAGATCATCTTCGCTCCCACTGTTTATAAGTTTGCCGATTTCGGCGCTATGGCTGAGGAGTTCAAGCTGGGTGAGCGTGACGTCGTTCTGACCAACGAGTTCATCTATATCCCCTTCATGAAGGAACTGGGCCTGAAGTGCCAGTTCGTGTTCCAGGAGAAGTTCGGCGCTGGCGAGCCCTCCGAGGAAATGATCCAGACCATGTTCGACGCGATCCCCTATGAGAGCTATGACCGTGTCATCGCTGTCGGCGGCGGCGCCATCATGGACCTGTGCAAGCTGCTGGGCATCAAGCGTCCCGACACCGTGCACAACCTGTACTTCAAGCGTTTCCCCGTGGTTCCCGAGAAGGAAGTCATCGCCATCCCCACCACCTGCGGCACCGGTTCCGAGGTCACCAACATCTCCGTCGCCATCGTCAAGGACGAGAAGGACGGCGTTCTGACCGGCCGTGAGACCAAGCTGGGCCTGGTTTCTGACGACATCATCCCCACCAAGGTCTGCCTGGTTCCCGACCTGCTGAAGACCCTGCCCTACAAGCCCTTCGCCTGCTCCGCTATCGACGCTCTGGTTCACGCTACCGAGTCCTTCCTGAGCCCCGCCCGTAAGACCATCACTTCCGAGCTGTTCTCCGAGAAGGCCATGGACATGATCCTGAAGGGCTTCAAGCTGATCGACGAGAAGGGCCAGGACGCCCGCTTCGAGTATATGGATGAGTTCCTGACTGCTTCCATGTACGCCGGCATCGCCTTCCTGAAGGCCGGCTGCGGCCCTGTCCACGGCATGAGCTTCCCCCTCGGCGGCACCTATCACGTTCCTCACGGCGAGTCCAACTACATGCTGTTCGGCGCCATCATGAGCTACTATGATGCCAAGAACCCCACCGGCGAGATCCTGAAGTTCAAGGAAATGGTCGCCCGCATCCTGGGCTGCTCTGTTGAGAACGCCATCCCCGAGATGAACGCTCTGCTGCAGCGTATCCTGCCTCTGCGTCCCCTGCGTGACTGCGGCTTCACCGAGGAAGACTTCAAGGCCTTCCCCCTGTCCGTTGAGGCCAACCAGCAGCGTCTGATGACCAATGCCTACTATCCCTTCGAGCTGGAGGATATCGAGGGCATCTATCGCGCCTGCTACTAATCCATCAACCTATGCAAAAAAAGATGACCGGCATTGCCGGTCATCTTTTTTTGCGTATTTACAGCACTTGCCCCCACTGGGCGGCGTACAATCCCGCGTAGATGCCGCCTTGTTCCAGCAGCTCCTCGTGGGTGCCCTGCTCGGCCACGCGGCCGCCGTCCAGCACCAGGATGCAGTCGGCGCCCCGGATGGTGGCCAGCCGGTGGGCGATGACGAAGCAGGTGCGCCCCTGCCGCAGGGCGTCCATGGCCCGGCTGATGGCGCCCTCCGTCTCCGTGTCCACGTTGGAGGTAGCCTCGTCCAGAATGACGATGTCCGCGTCTGTCAGGAAGCATCGGGCGATGGCCAGCAGCTGCCGTTGGCCCTTGGAGATTCCGGCGCCCTCGTCGGTGAGCACGGTGTCGTAGCCCTCCGGCAGCGAGGTGATGAAGCGGTGGATATGTGCGTCCTTCGCCGCCTGCACGATCTGCTCCCGGGTGGCGTTCGGCGTACCATAGGCGATGTTCTCCGCGATGGTGCCGCCGAAGAGCCAGGTGTCCTGCAGCACCAGCGCCAGCCGGCGGCGCAGACCGTCCCGGCTGTAGCGGCTGATGGGCACACCGTCCACGGTGATGGAGCCGCTCTGGGGCGCGTAGTACCGCAGCAGCAGGCTGACCAGCGTGGTCTTGCCGGCGCCGGTGGGGCCCACCACGGCCGCAAGGCTGCCGGCGGGAATGTGGGCGGTGAAATTCCGCAGCACCGGCTGGTCCGGCTCGTAGGCGAAGTCCACGCCGTCAAAGCGGATGTCGCCCCGCAGGTCGTCCGCCTCCACGGCATCCCGGCAGTCCCCCGCCTCCATCGGCTCATCCAGCAGATCCAGCACCCGCTCCGCCGCCGCGGCCGAGGCCTGCAGCTCGCTGAGCAGGTTGGCGGCCTCCCGGATGGGGCCGGAGAACTTGCGGGAGTACAGCACGAAGGACGTGAGACTGCTGAGCAGCAGTGTGCCGTTTAAGTACATGAGGGAGCCGAACACGCTGATAAAGGCCAGGGACAGATTGTTGATAAAGTTCACGGAGGGGCCCAGGGCCGCGCTGGCGGTGTCCGCGTGGTAATAGGCCTCGGAGGCCGCGGCGTTATTGGCCTCGAACCGGGCCTGATCCGCCTGCTCCACGCCGTAGACCCGGATGGCCTGCTGGCGGCCGATCCGCTCCTCCGCAAAGCCGTTCAGCGCGCCCAGCTCACGGGACCGGCGGCGGTACAGTGGGTGGATCCGCTTCATCTGGAAGCGGGTCAGCACTGCGGACAGGGGTACGGTCACGAGGAAGACGCCCGTCAGCCTCGGCGAGAGGATCAGCAGCATGACAAAGGAGCCCACCACCGTCAGGCAGCTGGTGGCGATCTGGAGGATATCCGTGGAGATGGTGGCGTTCACTGTATCCACATCGTAGCAGATGCGGCTGATGAGGTCGCCGGCGGGGTGGGTGTCAAAATACTCCACTGGCAGCTCGCTCATGCGGTCAAAGGCCGCCTTTCGCAGGTCATGGGAAACTCGCTGACCGATGGAGATGAGGCCCGCCGAGATGCGGTAGTTCAGGATCGACGCGCCGGCGTAGCAGGCCAGCATGCCCAGGCAGTTCCACAGCACTGTGGAAAAATCGATGCGGCCCGGGCCGGCTTCGATGGCGCCCACTGCCCAGCCGGACAACATGGGCGCGATCAGCGCCAGCAGGTTGGAGGAGATCAGCAGCGCCATCAGGAGCAGGAGCTTCGTCTGATAGGGCCGCAGGAAGCGGCTCAGCCGCCGCAGAACAGACTGTTTCATGCCTGCCCACCTCCCATCTGCAGCTGCGCCATCCGCCGGTAGCGGCCGCAGTGCTCCACCAGCTGGTCGTGGCAGCCCTGATGGGTGATGCGGCCGTCCTCCAGCACCAGGATGCGGTCTGCCTCCCGCAGGGAGGCCACACGCTCGGAGATGATAACAAGGGTCGTGCCGGGGCAGTCCCGCCGGATGGCGGCGTACAGCTGGGCCGCCGTCCGGTAGTCCAGCGCGCTGTCCGCGCTGTCCAGCACCAGAATGTCCGGCTTCGCCGCCAGCGCCCGGGCGATGAGCAGCCGCTGCCGCTGGCCGCCGGAGAGGTTGGCACCCCGGATGTCCACCCGGGTCTGCAGACCCTGAGGCAGTGAGGTGATGAAGTCCCACACCTGCGCCGTTTTGGCGGCGGCGATCACATCCTCCTCCGGTAGATCCCGCAGGAAGGAGATATTTTCATAGATGCTCTCCGTCAGCAGCATATCGCTCTGGAACACCACGCCAAACCGGTTGCGCAGCTCCTGCATGGGCTGTGCGGCCGCGTCCCGTCCGCTGACCCAAATCACGCCGTCATCGGCGTCATACAGCCGCAGCAGCAGGCTGACCAGCGTGGTCTTGCCGCTGCCGGTGGGGCCGAGAATGCCCAGGGTCTGGCCCCGCTCCAGAGAGAAGGAGGCGTCCCGCAGGTCGTTTTCCACGCCCAGATAGGAGAAGGACGCCTGCTCCATGCCGAGGTCTGTGGAAAATTCCCGGCCGTTTTCGCGGATCTGCTGTTCCTGCGGTGCCAGCAGCACCTCTTCAATGCGGCGGGCGGAGGCGGCGCCCTTGCTGATCTTCACAAAGATCTTGGCCATACCGAGGGTGGCGGTCTGAATGAGGGTGAAATAGGACAGGAAGGCCACGATGCTGCCGGACTTCATGGCACCCTGATCCACCCGGACAGCACCCACCAGCACCACGCACACCAGTCCCAGATTCAGCAGGAAGTTCGTCATGGGGTTGGCCGCCGCCATGGACACGCCGGCGGTGATCTCCGCGTCCCGGGCCGTCTCATTGGCGGAGGCGAAGCGCTCCCGCTCTTGGCCCTGACAGGCCAACGCCTTGATGCAGCGGACGCCGGAGGCATTTTCCCGGATGATGCGCACCACGGTGTCCACCGCCGTCTGAGCCTTCGCATAGAAAGGGATGCTCTTTTTCGTCACCAGCCAGATGGTGACGAACGTGGCCGAACAGACCAGCAGCTGCACCAGTGCCAGCACCGGATCCTGAAAGAAGGTCAGCACCAATCCGCCCAGCACCAGCATGGGCGCCCGGATGCCGCCCCGCTGCACCTTGTCGAACATCTGGTGGACGTGGTAGGTGTCGTTGGTCAGGCGGGACACCAGCGAGGAGATGGTGAACCGGTCCAGCTGGGCACAGGAGAGCCGCTCCACCTGCCGGTAGAGGTCGTTGCGCAGCGTCTCGGTCATCCGCATGGACACCCAGGCCGCCATGCGGTTGGCGGTGATGTTGGCTGCCGCCGCGCCGAAGGCCAGCAGCAGCATGATGACGCCCGTCCGCCAGATGGCGGACACATCGCCCAGCGGCACCAGATCGTCCAGCACATGGGCCAGGAGCAGGGGCAGCGCCAGCTCAAAGACCGCCGCGGAAAACTTGATGGTCACACCCACGGCCACCCGAAACCGGTACGGTCGCAAATATCCCAGAACGGTATGCATTTCTCCCCCTCCCTCCAAAAAACGCAAACGTTTGCGTTCACGTAAACTACCGATATAAAAACTATATATCACATCTCCCGCCCAAGTCAATGCTCTTTCCGCGTCCGTCCTCAAAAAACGTTTGTCCGCCCCTCGTTTATTGCTTTTCCACAAAGGCAGGTAAATAACCAGCGCTTTTCCGTAAATTTTCCGTCAAAACACCGATTGACTTTACCGGGCTAAATAAGTACAATATTAGACAATCCAAGGTATTACTTCAGAAAGGAGCCGCCGTTATGATGTACACTTCTTATTGTCAGAAGATGTCTCATTCCGCATCTGCTTATCAGGCAGAGGCTTCTTTCGCCTGCGCTTATACCAGCAATGCCATCGCCCGTATCGTGGACGCCATTATTGTGGCGTCCATTATTATTTGCGCGGTAGTATGCCTGGCGATCGTACGCGTATCCCTGGCCGTATCCGTAGTTATCGTACTGGTAGCCGTATCCGTCCGGTCTGACACGCATATGCCCATAATGCGAACACGCGTTTAACTGTTTCGATACAGCAAAGCGGTTCCGCTGATGGGCGGAGCCGCTTTTTTGTATAATAATTCATCCTGCAAGAAAAGGAGAAATCACGATGAAAAAGAAGTTTGCTTGCCTTGCCATGGCTATGATCATGGTCCTGTCTCTGGCCGCCTGCGGCGGTAAGGAAGAAGCCCCCTCCTCCGGCTCTGAGTCCGGCGCTGCCGCCTTTATGCTGGGCGGTACCGGCCCCCTGACCGGCGGCGCAGCCATTTACGGCAACGCAGCCAAGAACGGCGCCCAGATCGCTGTTGACGAGATCAACGCCATGGGCGGCATCCAGTTCGAGCTGAAGTACGAGGACGACACCCACGACCCCGAGAAGGCCGTCAACGCCTACAATGCCCTGAAGGACTGGGGCATGCAGATCTCCCTGGGTTCCGTCACCTCCAAGCCCTGCGAGGCTACCGCTGCCGAGACCTATGCTGACCGCATCTTCGCCCTGACTCCCTCCGCCTCCTCCACCGCCACCACCGAGGGCAAGGACAACATGTTCCAGATGTGCTTCATGGACCCCAACCAGGGCTCCGCTTCCGCTCAGTACATCGCTGACAAGACTCTGGGCACCAAGATCGCCATCATCTGGAAGAACGACGACGTGTATTCCAAGGGCATCCACGACACCTTCACCGCCAAGGCCGCTGAGCTGGGTCTGGAGATCGTCTCCGACACCACCTTCGCCGACGGCAACGACACCGACTTCTCCGTCCAGCTGTCTGACGCTCAGAAGGCCGGCGCCGATCTGGTGTTCCTGCCCATGTACTATCAGCCCGCTTCCCTGATCTTCGCTCAGGCCTCCAACATGGGCTATGCTCCCAAGTGGTTCGGCGTGGACGGCATGGACGGCATCCTGACCATGGAAGGCTTTGACGCCGCTCTGGCTGAGGGCGTTATGCTGCTGACTCCCTTCAACGCTGACTCTGATGACGAGGCCACCAAGGCTTTCGTCGCTGAGTATCAGAAGCGCTTCAACGAGATCCCCAACCAGTTCGCCGCTGACGGCTATGACTGCGTCTACGCTTACAAGCAGGCTCTGGAAGCTGCCGGCGCCACTCCCGACATGAGCGCCGAGGAGCTGTGCGGTCTGATGATCGAGCAGTTCACCTCCATGACCTTCAACGGTCTGACCGGCGACGGCATGACTTGGGACGCCTCCGGTGCCGTTTCCAAGAGCCCCAAGGGCATGGTCATCGAGAACGGCGCTTACGTCGGCCTCGACTAATCTGTCATTTCAGCCGGCACGGGTCCGGAGCGGCATTTCGCCGCTCCGGCCTCCCCGGCCCTTTCCTTATACAGCGCGTATCTGAAAATCTCCGTTTGCCCGGCGGTTTTCAGATACGCACTGCCGTATCAACTACGAAACAAGAGGTGTATCTTATGACCTTTCTGAATTTCCTCATCAGCGGAATCAGTTTGGGCAGCATCTACGCCATCATCGCCCTTGGCTACACCATGGTCTATGGTATCGCCAAAATGCTGAACTTCGCCCACGGCGACGTCATCATGGTGGGCGCGTACATCTGCTTCTACGCTGTGTCCCGCTTCTCCCTGCCCCCGCTGGCAGGCGTGGTGCTGGCCATGCTCGTCTGCACCGTTCTGGGTATGCTGGTGGAGCGGCTGGCCTATAAGCCTCTGCGCGCCGCTCCCTCCCTGGCCGTTCTGATCACCGCCATCGGCGTCAGCTACTTCCTGCAGAACACCGCTCTGCTGCTGTGGTCCTCCAACCCCAAGGTGTTCCCCTCCGTGGTGGGCAATGGCAAGATCGAGATGTTCGGCGGCCAGCTGACCATCTCCCACGTCACCATCGTCACCATCGCCGCCTGCGTGATCATCATGCTGGCGCTGACCTGGTTCACCGGCAACACCAGAATGGGCAAGGCCATGCGCGCCTGCTCCGAGGATAAGGGCGCCGCCCAGCTGATGGGCATCAACGTCAACGCCACCATCTCCATGACCTTTGCCATCGGCTCCGGTCTGGCTGCCATCGCCGGCGTGCTGCTGTGCTCCGCGTATCCCACCCTGGTGCCCACCACCGGCTCCATGCCCGGCATCAAGGCCTTTACCGCCGCGGTCTTCGGCGGCATCGGCTCCATCCCCGGCGCTCTGCTGGGCGGTCTGCTGCTGGGCGTTATCGAGATCTTTGCCAAGGCCTACATCTCCACCCAGCTCAGCGACGCCGTGGTGTTCGCCGTGCTGATCGTGGTGCTGCTGGTGAAGCCTGCCGGCCTGCTTGGCAAGCAGATCCATGAGAAAGTGTGAGGTGGCTGCTATGAAATTGAAACTCAACAAAACCACCCGCAAGAACTTTGCGACCTATGGCGTGGTCATTCTGGCCTACGTGCTGCTGCAGGTGATGAAAGGCTCCCTCAGCTCCTCTCTGAAGGGCATGCTGGTGCCTATCTGCGCTTACGTGGTCATGGCCATCTCCCTGAACCTGACCGTCGGCATCCTGGGCGAGCTGAGTTTGGGCCACGCCGGCTTCATGAGTGTGGGCGCCTTCACCGGCGTCACCGCCGCCATCGCCCTGCAGAACGTGATCCCCGCCGCTCCCCTGCGTCTGGCTGTGGGTCTGGCTGTAGGCGCTGCCTTCGCCGGTATTGCCGGCTTCCTGATCGGCATTCCCGTCCTGCGTCTCAACGGCGACTATCTGGCCATCGTGACGCTGGCCTTCGGCGAGATCATCAAGAGCATTTTCAACAACCTGTATGTGGGCATCGACAAGAACGGCATGCAGTTCAGCCTCCTCAGCGACAAGACCAATCTGGCCGAGGGCGGCAAGCTCATCATCGAGGGCCCCATGGGCATCGGCGGCATCCAGAAGATCTCCACCTTCACCGCCGGCTTCATTCTGGTGATGATCACCCTGATCATCGTGTTCAATCTGGTAAACAGCCGCGCCGGCCGTGCCATCATGGCCATCCGCGACAACCACATCGCCGCGGAGAGCATCGGCCTCCACGTCACCCACTACAAGATGATGGCCTTCGTCACCTCCGCCGCTCTGGCCGGCGCCGCAGGCACCCTGTTCGCCATGAACTATTCCACCATCATGGCCAACAAGTTCGACTTCAATACCTCCATCCTGGTGCTGGTGTTCGTGGTTCTGGGCGGTCAGGGCAACATGCTGGGCTCCATCGTGGCCGCCGCCGCTCTGACGGTGCTGCCCGAGATGCTGCGTACCTTCGCTGACTACCGCATGCTGGTGTACGCCATCGTGCTGATCCTGGTGATGCTGACCACCAACAACGCCACCCTGCGTTCCTGGTTCTCCCGCTTCTCCCTGAAAAACCGTGAAAAGGAGGCTGCTTGACCTATGGCTACTAGACAGAAGACCAAACTGGTTCCCATTCCCTCCAAGAGCCTCGTTCCCGAGCGCGACGTTGACAAGCGTCCCATTCTGGAGTGCATCAACCTGGGTATTTCCTTCGGCGGTCTGAAGGCCGTTGAGGGCTTTGACCTGACCATCGGCCGCACGGAGATCGCCGGCCTCATCGGCCCCAACGGCGCCGGCAAGACCACCGTGTTTAACCTGCTGACCAAGGTGTACCAGCCTACCATGGGCACCGTCCTGCTGGACGGCATGGACACCCATGATATGACCACCGCACAGGTGAACCGCAACGGCATTGCCCGTACCTTCCAGAACATCCGCCTGTTCCAGAACCTGACTGTTGAGGAAAACGTGAAGGTCGCTATGGACGCCCACATGAAGTACAATATGTGGAGCGGCATCTTCCGCATGCCCGGCTACTGGAAAGAGGAAAAGATCGCCCACGAGCGGGCGCTGGAGCTGCTGTCCATCTTCCACATGGAGGATCTGGCCAACGCCCAGGCAGGCAGCCTGCCCTACGGCGCCCAGCGCCGTCTGGAGATCGTCCGCGCACTGGCTACCAACCCCTCCCTGCTGCTTCTGGACGAGCCTGCCGCCGGCATGAACCCCTCCGAGACCGCGGAGCTGATGGAGAACATCCGCAAGATCCGCGATACCTTCCAGATCGCCATTCTGTTGATCGAGCATGACATGAATCTGGTCATGAACATCTGCGAGGGCATCGCCGTGCTGAACTTCGGCCGCATCATCGCCAAGGGCACTCCCGATGACATTCAGGCCAACCCGGCCGTTATCGAGGCGTATCTCGGCAAAAAGAAGGAGGCGTAACGCATGGCTCCCATTTTGAAAGTTGAAGACATCAACGTCTACTACGGCAGCATTCATGCCGTCAAGGGTGTCTCCTTCGAGGTCAACGAGGGCGAGATCGTCACCCTGATCGGCGCCAACGGCGCCGGCAAGTCCACCACACTGAACACCATCTCCGGCCTGCTGCACAGCAAGACCGGCTCCATCACCTTCATGGACGAGCACCTGAGCCGCTTCCCCTGCCACAAGATCGTGTCCAAGGGTCTGGCCATGGTTCCGGAGGGCCGCCGTATTTTCCTGCAGATGACTGTGCAGGAAAACCTGGAGATGGGCGCCTTCACCCAGGGCAAGGCCGGCATCGACGCCGACCTGGATCACGTGTTCAGCCTGTTCCCCCGTCTGGAGGAGCGCCGCAGACAGGTGGCCGGCACCCTCTCCGGCGGCGAGCAGCAGATGCTGGCCATGGGCCGCGCGCTGATGAGCCATCCCAAGCTGCTGATGCTGGACGAGCCCTCTATGGGTCTGGCCCCCATTCTGGTGGAGCAGATCTTTGAGATCATTCAGGAGCTGCACAAGGCCGGCACCACCATTTTGCTGGTGGAGCAGAACGCCCAGGCCGCCCTGTCCGTGGCTGACCGCGGCTACGTTCTGGAGACCGGCCGCATCGTCACTTCCGGCACCGGCCACGAGCTGCTGGAGAGCCCCGCCATCAAGAAGGCTTACTTAGGCGGCTGATCCGCTGCGCCGGGTTTTGACGCGAAAAAACTGCATCGCGATATTCAAAAGGAGAGTACCCGGTACTCTCCTTTTTTCTTTGCAAATGTCCGGCAGTGTGATATACTGCTGTCATGACATGAACAAAGGGGGACATTCCTATGCGTGCGGAAGAACGCCGTCAGGCCATTCGTGAAATTTTACAGCGCTCTGACCAGCCCGTCAGCGCCACTGCGCTGGCAAGCCAGTTTTCGGTCAGCCGGCAGGTCATCGTGGGCGATATCGCCCTGTTGCGGGCCGCAGGCGCCGATATTTCCGCCACGCCCCGGGGATACGTCATTCTACAGGAGACAGCCGGTTTCGTTCGGCAGGTGGCCTGTCAACACGACTTTGCCGGCATGGAGGCCGAGCTGAACGCCATGGTGGATCAGGGCTGCACCGTGGTGGATGTGATCGTGGAGCATCCCATCTACGGCCAGCTGACCGGCCCGCTGCAGCTGTCCAGCCGCTACGATGTGGTGCAGTTCATCGCCAGCGATCCCAAGCTCCTCTCCACGCTGACGGAAGGCATCCATCTCCACACCCTCTCCTGCCCCAGCGAGGCGGCTTTTGAGCGAGTCTGTGCCGCTCTGGAGGAAATCGGCGTTCTTTATCACGATTGAGTCAAAGGCTGCCGGCAGTATAGAGCGATATTTGGCGAAACTTACATTGACAATCTCCTCTACAGTGTGTATTATGTGGTAGACAGGTGTCAAGACACCTGTCTACCACATCTTTTTTAACCAGGTGAATGACATGAAAGCTTTTCTGAAACGTAAAAACATCGTCATCTCCGCCAAGCGCTACGGTATTGACGCGCTGGGCGCCATGGCCCAGGGCCTGTTCTGCTCCCTGCTCATCGGCACGATTCTGAACACCCTCGGCTCTCAGTTCCATATCGGTTTTCTGACGGCCCAAATCATCGAGATCAATAAAGTGGGTTACACCATCGGCGGCATGTGCTCCTTTATGAGCGGTCCCGCCATGGCCGTCGCCATCGGCTACGCCCTGCAGGCTCCCCCGCTGGTGCTGTTCTCGCTGGCCACGGTAGGCTACGCCTGCAACGCCCTGGGCAAGGCCGGCGGCCCGCTGGCGGTTTTGTTCGTGGCCATCATCGCCGCCGAGTGCGGCAAGGCCGTGTCCAAGGAGACGAAGGTGGACATTCTGGTGACCCCCATCGTCACCACACTGGTGGGTATCGGCGCGGCATGGGTCATCGCTCCCCCCATCGGCTCCGCCGCCTCCGCCTTCGGCCAGCTCATCATGAAGGCCACGGAGCTGCAGCCCTTCCTGATGGGTATCCTGGTGTCCGTTCTGGTGGGCGTGGCACTGACGCTGCCCATCTCCTCCGCCGCCATCTGCTCCGTGCTGGGTCTGACCGGCCTTGCCGGCGGCGCGGCCGTGGCCGGCTGCTGCGCTCAGATGGTGGGCTTCGCCGTTATGTCTTTCCGTGAAAACGGCTGGGGCGGCCTCGTCAGTCAGGGCATCGGCACCTCCATGCTGCAGATGCCCAACATCGTGAAAAACCCCCGCATTTGGATCGCGCCCACGGTGGCCTCCGCCATCACCGGCCCCATCGCCACCTGCATTTTCAAGCTGGAGATGAACGGCGCCGCCATCAACTCCGGCATGGGCACCTGCGGCCTGTGCGGTCAGCTGGGCGTTTGGACAGGCTGGCTATCTCCCAGCGAGGTGGCCGTGGCCAACGGCGCCGCCGCCATCGTCCCCACCGCCTTCGACTGGGCGGGCCTCATTCTCATCTCCTTCGTTCTGCCCGCCATTCTGGCCCCCGCCATCAACCATCTGTGCCGCAAGGCCGGCTGGGTGAAGGACGGCGATCTGAAGCTTCCCTGATCTCTCTCCTCTTTTCTTCTTTTCGACGACATAGAAAACGGACACGCCGGTTGGCGTGTCCGTTTTCGTCTTCAGATCAGATCGCCCTGGGAGTCCTGCCGCAGGGGCAGCTCCGCGAAGATGGCGGCCTCAATGGTCTCGTATTCGCCGGGGTTTTTGAACCGGCGCAGCTTCTTGTTCAGCTTTTCCGCGTCGTCGAACAGGTGGATCAGGTAGAACCAGATCTCCCGCATCCGCTGGGCGGCGGTGCCCACCTGTCCGTACCAGTCCTGATAGGAGTGGTACAGGGCCTGCATGAAGTCCTGCAGCTCCTCCCGGGTGGCGGCGCTGCCGCCCTTCAGCTTCCGGACCAGGGCCGGGTCGGCCACAGCGCCGCGGCCGATCATGACGGCGTTCACCGTGGGAAACCGCTCCGTGAAGGCCTGCACCTCGCCGACGGTGCGCAGGTCGCCGTTGTAGCACACGGGGTTTTTGCTCTCCGCCAGCGCCTGGGCGAACTCGTCCAGATGCACCTCGCCCCGGTACTTCTCCTTCTGCACCCGGGCGTGGATGGTCAGACACTCGATGGGATATTTATTGTAGATCTCCAGGATCCGGGGGAACTCCTCCGTGCTCTGGATGCCCATGCGGGTCTTGACGGACACCGGCAGCACGGTTTTGGAAAACACCTCGTCAAAGAAGCGGTCCAGCTCCTCCGGCTTTGCCAGAAAGCCGGAGCCCTTCCCCTTGGCGGTGACGGTGCCGGAGGGGCAGCCCAGATTCAGGTTCACCTCTGTATAGCCCATCTCCTTTAACCGCTCTGTGGCCCAAAGGAAATCCGGCGCCTTGCAGCTCATGATCTGGGGCACGGAGGGCAGGTTGGCGTTCACCGCCGGGTCGATCTCCCGGAAGTCCCGGGGGGTGATGGTGTGGTGGTCCGTGGGGGAGAAAAAGGGCATAAAATAGCGGTCCGCGCCGCCAAAATGCCGCGCCCACACCTGACGGAACACCACCTTGGTGATGCCGTCCAGCGGCGCCAAATCAATTCGTTCGATCATACCAGCTTCTCTTCCCATTCCTTCTGCCGGAAACCGACCAGCACAAAATCCCCGCCCACCAGAATGGGGCGCTTCACCAGCATGCCGTCCGTGGCAAGGAGGGCGATCTGCTCCTCCTCGGTCATGGTGGGCAGCTTGTCCTTCAGGCCCAGCGCCTTATACTGCAGGCCGCTGGTGTTGAAAAACTTCTTCAGGGGCAGGCCGCTTTGCTGCCACCAAAGGCGCAGCTCCTCTGCCGTGGGGTTGTCCAGCTTAATGTCCCGCACATCGGCGGCAACGCCCTGCTCCGCCAGCCATGCCTTGGCCTTCTGGCAGGTGGTGCATTTGGGATAGCATACAAATACCATATGGGGTTCCTCCTTCATGTAAACAGGCTCTGCTGGGCACGGGTGGTTCCATCCTCAAAGGCGGACATCCAGGCGAAGGCCTCCTCCGGTCGGCAGATGACGCCGTGATCGCGGCATTCCGCCTCAAACAGGCGCTGTAAGGGTTTTTCATTGGGACTGGGACACACGTAGCTCTGACCGAAGGCGCGGGTATAGCGCTCCCGGAGCCCTGGGAAATGGCGGTCCAGCTGACGGTAGAAATACTCCCGGCTGCCGTCCCGCAGGGTGACGCCCATGCCGAAGCAGACAATGGCCTCCACCCCGGCGCGCCAGCAGTAGTCCAGCAGGCCCCACAGATTCTCCTCTGTATCGTTGAGGTAGGGCAGAATGGGACATAGCCAAACGCCGGTGGAGATGCCATTTTCCCGCATGGTGCGCAGCATCTCGAACCGCTGGCGGGTGGTGGGAGCATTGGGCTCCAGAATCCGGCACAGCTCTTCATCAAAGGTGGTGAAGGTGGTGCAGACCACCGCTCTCGCCTGTTGGTTGATCTCCTTCAGCAGCTCCAGATCCCGCAGGATCAGGTCGGATTTCGTCAGGACGGACACGCCGCAGCCGTGGCGGCGAATGACCTCCAGACAGCGGCGGGTCACCTGCGCCTCCCGCTCCAGCGGCAGATAGGGGTCGCACATGGAGCCGGTGCCGATCATGCAGGGCTTGCGCCGGCGGCGCAATGCATCCTCCAGCAGCTCCGGCGCGTTTTTCTTCACCGCCACGTCCTCAAACATGTGGTCCATCTGGTAGCAGGTGCTGCGGGAATCGCAGTAAATGCAGCCGTGGGTACAGCCGCGGTAGACGTTGATCCCGTTTTTGGCGGACAGGATGGTCTTTGCTTCGATCTCATGCATAAGCGCTCCCCTCCTTCCGCCCTTTCAGTATAGCAAACCCGCCACCACTTGAAAAGATGCAAAAAACCGCTCCGGCAGCTGCCGGAGCGGAATGTTCAGTAGGCACTGATGTCCAGACTCTCGTCGTCCTCGCCCTTTTCCAGGCCGCGGATCTCCACCGTGTATTTCAGGGTAGGGTTCACCTCCACCTCCACGCGGTCGCCCACCTTGTGGCCCAGCAGCGCCTTGCCCACGGGAGACTCCTTGCTGATGAGGCCTTTCAGGGCATCCTGCCGCAGGGTGGTGACGATCTGAATGGTCATCTCCTGCTTCACCATCTCGTTGAAGATGGTCACCTTGTCAAACAGGCCCACGGTGTCCTCCCCGCCCTTCACCTGAATGACCTTGGCGGTGCGGATCATCCGCTCCAGATAGCGGATGCGGCTCTCGTTGCGGTTTTTCGCCTGCTTGGCGCACTTGTATTCGTAATTTTCGCTGAGATCGCCAAATGCCCGGGTGACCTTGACCTCCTCGATCAGCTGGGGCCGCAGCACCCGCACCCGATGGTCGATCTCCTCCTGCATTTTCTTGATATCAACTTCCGTCAGTTCATCGTACATGTCCGGTTCCTCCATACTCCCTGTGGGAGAATCATCTCCTCCATGCTACCACAACCGCCCGCCGAAGTCGAGCTGAATTTGACGGCGCGGCCGCCGCTTGACATTTTCCGCTGAGCAAGATACCATAAACCTATCACCACACAGGAGGAGACCGCCCATGACACTGGACGCACTGACACAGGCCTATACGGACCGCCCCGTTGACATCGAGATCATCGAGGAGCGCTTTACCCACATGGGAAAATTCGGCAAGATCACCGTGTACGGCTTCTCCTTCGACACGGAAAACGCCACCATCCACACGGAAGTCTGCGTGAAGTATGGCAAGGTTTTTAGCTTTACATCCGAAAAAGAGCCCCGGGAGGACGAATGGGGCTATGCGCCGGAGGAGGAATTCACCGAGGAGCTGACTGAGGAGGACTGTTTCCGCATCAGCCGGTATCTGGACACCATTCTGGCCCGCTGAATCATGAAAAACTGACGCCCCCTGCCGCTTTTGGCAGGGGGCATTTTTGCGTATTACCGCTTTAGAGGGGCGTTTTTCAGGTCTCCAGTAGCCGGATCGTTCAGCAATTCGCCGCGTTCCGAAAAGCGGGAGCCGTGGCAGGGACAGTCCCAGGAGCGCTCGTGGGGGTTCCATTTTAATGCGCAGCCCATGTGGGGGCAGCGGGGCCGGGTTGGCGTGGCCAGATTCACCATGGCTCCGAGACCGTTGGCCAGCAGCTGGGGCCGCAGGATGGATCTGGCCGGGTCGAATAATGCTGTATAGGCATTTTCCTTGTCAGCCATCAGATCCCGCAGCAGCATGGCCGCCGCCATGGAGCCGGTCATGCCCCACTTGTTGAAGCCGGTAGCCACGTACAGTTCCGGCGTATTTTTGCTGTATTGGCCGATATAGGGCAAACCGTCCAGCGTCATGCAGTCCTGCGCCGCCCAGCGGTAACGCACCGGTGATGCGGGATAGTGCGCCTGTGCAAAGCGCTCCAGCTCCATCCAGCCGTTTCCCTGTTTTCCCGTCCGGTGGCTGCCGCCGCCGATGAACAGCAGCCCTTGATGATTGCGGAAGGACAGTCCGCCGGGGTCTGCCCCCAGATACATGCCGCCCACATTCCCGGCGCCCTCCACCGCCAGCACATAGGCCCTTTGCTGATACAGCTTCAGAAAGTAGCCGCCGTGCTTGTTGAGGAGGGGAAAATGGGTGGTCACGATGATCTTCGACGCCCGGATCCGGCCACTGTCCGTCACGGCGGTGGTGCCCTCAAAGGCGCGCACCGGCGTCTGCTCAAAGATCCGCAGACCGTCCACGATACCGGAGATGAATTTCAGCGGATGGAACTGGGCCTGGTGGGAAAACCGGACGGCGCCAACCGTGGCAAAAGGCAGCGGGAGACGCGCCGCAAAGTCCGCTTTGACTCCGATCCGCTGCAGGGCAGCCAGCTCCGCCTCCAGCTTTTCCGGCGCGGAGCAGCTGTAGACGAAGTGGTCCCGCTCCTGCCAGTCGCAGTCCATCCCCTCCGTCTCCCGGCGAAACTGCTCCAGCGCCGCCTCATTGGCCTGCCAGTACAGCCGGGCGGTATCGTCATCAAACCGGCGGCACAGCTTATCATAGCACAGGCCGTGCTGGCTGGTCACCTTGGCGGTGGTGTTTCCCGTGACGCCGCCGCAGATCCGCTCCGCCTCCACCAGCAGGCAGTCCACGCCGCTCCTTCGGAGCAAATGGGCGGTCAGCAGTCCCGCCATTCCGCCGCCGATGATCAGCACATCCGTTTTCATATCGTGTTCCAGTTCGGGAAAGGCCGGAAGCGAAATTTCCGACCATACAGACTTCGGCATACACATCACCCATCGTAGTATGTTCCGCCCTTTGACACCTACTCCCGGCAGATTTTTCAATCATGTTTGCAAAATATAGCGCGCACCATGGAGGTTTCATTCCATCGTGCGCGCTGTTTAATTCAGATTATCTGCGCAGATTTTCGATGACCGTGGTGGTGCCGTGGCCGCCGCCGCAGCAGGAGGAGAACAGGCCGTACTTACCGCCGGTCAGTTCCAGCTGTTTCATAGCGAACATGCCCACGCGGGCGCCGGAGGCACCGTTGGGATGGCCGATGGCAATGGCGCCGCCGTTGGGGTTCCACTTGGCCATATCAATGGTCTTGCCGGACAGGCTCTCCATCTCCTTAATGACGGACAGGTTCTGGGCGGCGAAGGCCTCGTTGCACTCGAACACATCCAGATCGTCGATGGTCAGGCCGGCCTGCTTCAGGGCCTTCAGGTTGGAATAAGCGGGACCGATGCCCATGACGCTGGGCTGCACGCCAACATCGCTGCCGGTGACCCAGCGGGCGATGGGCTCATAGCCCAGTTCCTTGGCCTTCTCAGCAGTCATCATCAGCACGAAGGCCGCGCCGTCGTTCATACCGGAGGCGTTTCCGGCGGTGGTGAAGCCATCGGGGCCGAGAACGGCACGCAGCTTGCCCAGGCCCTCCAGCGTGGTGCCGGGACGGGGGAACTCGTCCTTGTCCACCACGATCTCCGGGGTCTTGCGGGTGGCGGCGAACTTGATGGGGATGATCTCGTCGCCGGTGATGCCCTTCTTATAGGCCTCGGCCAG
>JAFUNB010000030.1 GCA_017482345.1 Oscillibacter sp. | reverse complement strand
GGTCTTACCGGCGGTGTTTGCGATCAGACCACGCATACCGGCCAGCTGACGGATCTGCTTCATAGAACCACGGGCGCCGGAGTCTGCCATCATGAAGATGGGGTTGTAGCGGTCCAGGTTATCCTGCAGAGCCTTGGAAACGTCCTCGGTGGTCTTCTCCCAGACCTGAACCACCTGCTTGTAGCGCTCGTGGTCGGTCATGAAGCCCATCTTGTACTGGTTTTCAATGTTCAGAACTGCCTGCTCGGAAGCGGCGACCATCTCGTACTTCTTGGGAGGAATGGTCATATCCGCAATGGAGACGGTGATGGCAGCGATGGTAGAGTTGTGGTAGCCGGTGGCCTTGATGGCGTCCAGCACCTCGGCAGCCATGGTGAAGCCGTGCTTCTTGATGGTGCGGTCAACGATCTGGCCCAGCTGCTTCTTGCCGCAGGTGAAGGTGATCTCATAATCGAAGGCCTTCTCGGGATCGTTGCGATCCACGAAGCCCAGATCCTGAGGCACATTGTGGTTGAAGATGATGCGGCCCGGGGTGATCTCCACCACCTTGGAACGCTCCACACCGTCGATGACCTTCGTCACGCGGACACCGATGGGGCAGTGGGGACCGATCACGCGCTCATTGTAAGCCATGATGGCCTCATCCTCGCTGCCATAGTAGTGCAGAGGCTTGTAGGTGGCCAGCTTCTTGCCCTCAGCCTTGGCCTTGGCGTTGGCAGCCAGGAACTCGTCGGCGTCCACGATGGACTGTGCGGGCAGATCGGTCTCGCCGGCATCCTCGCACCAGATGGTCTCGGCACCCTTCTCGTCCTTGCCCATGCGCTCCATGGTCAGGTAGTAGGAGCCCAGAACCATATCCTGCGTGGGAACGGTGACGGGGCCGCCGTCCTGAGGACGCAGCAGGTTGTTGGCGGAGAGCATCAGGATACGGGCCTCAGCCTGAGCCTCGGCGGACAGAGGCACGTGAATTGCCATCTGGTCACCGTCGAAGTCGGCGTTGAATGCGGTACAGGTCAGGGGATGCAGCTTCAGAGCGCGGCCGTCAACCAGCACGGGCTCGAAGGCCTGGATACCCAGACGGTGCAGGGTAGGTGCACGGTTCAGCATGACGGGGTGGTCCTTGATGATGACGTCCAGAGCATCCCAGACCTCGGTCACGCCCTTATCCACCATCTTCTTGGCGGACTTGATGTTGTTGGCGGTGCCGTCCTCAACCAGCTTCTTCATGATGAAGGGGCGGAACAGCTCCACAGCCATCTCCTTGGGCACGCCGCACTGATAAATCTTCAGCTCGGGGCCAACGACGATAACGCTGCGGCCAGAGTAGTCGACACGCTTACCCAGCAGGTTCTGGCGGAAGCGGCCCTGCTTACCCTTCAGCAGGTCGGACAGGGACTTCAGCGCACGGTTGTTGGCGCCGGTGACGGCACGGCCGCGGCGGCCGTTGTCGATCAGGGCGTCCACAGCCTCCTGCAGCATACGCTTCTCGTTGCGGACGATGATGTCGGGAGCGTTCAGCTGGATCAGTCTCTTCAGACGGTTGTTGCGGTTGATGACACGGCGATACAGGTCGTTCAGGTCGGAGGTGGCGAAACGGCCGCCGTCCAGCTGCACCATGGGGCGCAGCTCGGGGGGGATGACGGGCAGAACGTCGATAACCATCCACTCGGGCTTGTTGCCGGAGAGACGGAAGGCGTCCACCACTTCCAGACGCTTGACGATACGGGCCTTCTTCTGACCGGAGGCGTCCTTCAGCTCGGCGTGCAGCTGAGCGCTCAGCTCCTCCAGATCCACGTCTGCCAGCATCTGCTTGACAGCCTCGGCGCCCATGCCGGCCTGGAAATCATCCTCATACTTCTCGCGGTAATCGCGGTACTCCTTCTCGGACAGGATCTGGCCCTTCACCAGGGGAGTCTCACCGGCGTCGGTGACGATATAGTTGGCGAAGTACAGGACCTTCTCCAGAATACGGGGGCTGATGTCCAGCAGCAGGCCCATACGGGAGGGAATACCCTTGAAATACCAGATGTGGGAAACGGGGGTGGCCAGCTCGATGTGGCCCATGCGCTCACGGCGCACCTTGGCACGGGTGACCTCGACGCCGCAGCGGTCGCACACCTGGCCCTTGTAACGGATCTTCTTATACTTACCGCAGTGGCACTCCCAGTCCTTGGTGGGTCCAAAGATCTTCTCGCAGAACAGGCCGTCCCGCTCGGGCTTCAGGGTGCGGTAGTTGATGGTCTCGGGCTTCTTGACCTCGCCATAGGACCAGGCCTTGATCTGCTCCGGAGAGGCCATGCCGATCTTGATTGCGTCAAAGGCAATGTTGTTGCCGGTAGTGTTATCAATCATATTGCGATATCCTCCTTCAATGATTCAGAATGTTCAGAATGTGTTGTGTTGACGAACGTGATTCTGAATCATTCGTCGTCGAAGTCGGCGTCAATGTCAGCGCCGGCATCTTCAGGGGCATCTTCGATCTCAAAGCCGGAATCCTGGAACTCAGCATCCTCGGCGTAGGAACGGCGGCGGTCGTCGTCGGCGTCCATACGGGCCAGGTTGAAGGTGTCCATGGCGTCCTCGTCTTCCTTCAGCTCGATGACGTTGCCGTCAGCATCCAGGACCTGGATATCCAGGCACAGGGACTGCAGCTCCTTCACCAGAACCTTGAAGGACTCGGGCACGCCGGGCTGAGGCACGTTGTGGCCCTTGACGATGGCCTCGTAAGTGCGGACACGGCCGGTGACATCGTCGGACTTGACGGTCAGGATCTCCTGCAGGATATAAGCAGCACCGTAAGCCTCCAGGGCCCAAACTTCCATCTCGCCGAAGCGCTGGCCGCCGAACTGGGCCTTGCCGCCCAGAGGCTGCTGGGTGACCAGGGAGTAGGGGCCGGTGGAACGGGCGTGGATCTTATCGTCAACCAGGTGGTGCAGCTTCAGGAAGTACACATAACCAACGGTGACCTTGTTGTCGAAGGGCTCGCCGGTACGGCCATCGTACAGGACGCTCTTACCTTCCTTGTCCAGGCCGGCTTCCACCAACATCTCCTGAATGTCGCTGTAAGTGGCGCCGTCGAAAATGGGGGTGGCGACCTTGCAGCCCAGCTTCTGGGCAGCGTAGCCCAGATGGAC
Organism: Oscillibacter sp.; assembly: GCA_017482345.1. GTDB lineage: Bacteria > Bacillota > Clostridia > Oscillospirales > Oscillospiraceae > Oscillibacter. Next base: position 16,476 of record JAFUNB010000030.1, on the reverse strand, counting down.
CTCCAGCACCTGACCGATGTTCATTCGGGAGGGAACGCCCAGGGGGTTCAGAACGATGTCCAGAGGAGTGCCGTCGGGCAGGAAGGGCATATCCTCCTGAGGCAGAACGCGGGAGACAACGCCCTTGTTGCCGTGGCGGCCTGCCATCTTATCGCCCACCTGGATCTTACGACGCTGGGCGATGTAAACACGGACGACCATGTTCACGCCGGGGCCCAGCTCGTCGCCGTTCTCACGGGTGAAGACCTTGGTATCCAGAACGATACCGGACTCGCCGTGGGGAACCTTCAGGGAGGTATCGCGGACCTCGCGGGCCTTCTCGCCGAAGATGGCGCGCAGCAGACGCTCCTCAGCGGTCAGATCGGTCTCGCCCTCGGGGGTGACCTTACCGACCAGGATGTCGCCGGACTTGACCTCGGCACCCACGCGGATGATGCCGTTCTCATCCAGATCCTTCAGGGCGTCCTCGCCCACGTTGGGGATGTCACGGGTGATCTCCTCGGGGCCCAGCTTGGTGTCGCGGGCATCGATCTCGTACTCCTCAATATGAATAGAGGTGTACAGGTCCTCGCGGACCAGGCGCTCGTTCAGCAGGACGGCGTCCTCGTAGTTGTAGCCTTCCCAGGTCATGAAGCCGACCAGAATGTTCTGGCCCAGAGCGATCTCGCCCTGCTCGGTGGCGGGGCCGTCGGCCAGGACGGTGGGATCATCGCCGCCGTGGACGCGCTCGCCCACCTCGACGATGGGACGCTGGTTGATGCAGGTGGTGTGGTTGGAACGCAGGTACTTGGTCAGCTTGTAGTCCTTGGTCTCGCCGTTGTCGTACTTGACCGTGACGTGACGGGCGTCCACAGAGGTGACCACGCCGTCGCCCTCAGCCAGAACCACGATCTCGGAATCGATGCAGATCTTGTGCTCCATGCCGGTGCCGACAATGGGAGCGTGGGGACGCAGCAGAGGCACTGCCTGACGCTGCATGTTAGCGCCCATCAGTGCGCGGTTTGCGTCATCGTTGGGCAGGAAGGGGATCATGGCGGTTGCGATGGAGACCATCATGCGGGGAGAGACGTCCAGATAGTCAACCTTCTCGCGGTCGACTTCCACGATCTCGTCGCGGTGACGGCAGGTGACACGGGCGTTGATGAGGCAGCCGTTCTCGTCCACAGGCTCGGTAGCCTGGCCGACAACGTAGTTGTCCTCCTCATCGGCGGTCATATAGGTGATCTCATCGGACAGCTTGCCGGTCTCCTTGTCCAGGATCGCACGGTAGGGAGCCTCGATGAAGCCGTACTCGTTGATACGGGCATAGGTGGCCAGATAGGAGATCAGGCCGATGTTGGGACCTTCGGGAGTCTCGATGGGGCACATGCGGCCGTAGTGGCTGTAGTGAACGTCTCGGACCTCCATGTTGGCGCGCTCACGGGAGAGGCCGCCGGGGCCCAGAGCGGACAGACGGCGCTTGTGGGTCAGCTCAGCCAGGGGGTTGGTCTGATCCATGAACTGGCTCAGGGGGCTGGAGCCGAAGAACTCCTTGATGGCGGCGGTGACGGGACGGATGTTGATGAGGCTCTGAGGCGTCACAACGTCCAGATCCTGGATGGTCATACGCTCGCGGATGACACGCTCCATACGGGAGAAGCCGATGCGGAACTGGTTCTGCAGCAGCTCGCCCACACAGCGCAGGCGGCGGTTGCCCAGGTGGTCGATATCGTCCTTGACGGAGATACCGCGGGCCAGACCGTTCATATAGTTGATGGAGGTCAGGATGTCGTCGATGATGATGTGCTTGGGCACCAGATCGTCCTTGTGCAGGATCAGCTGGTCCTTCAGCTCCTCGCCGGAGTACTGGCTCAGCAGCTCCTGCAGCACGTCGAAGCGGACGCGCTCCTTGATGCCGCACTCAGCCAGAGGATCGAAGTCCACATAGTGCTTCAGATCGCACATCTTGTTGGACATGACGCGCAGGGGTACGCCGTCCACCTCGATGGTGACCTCGGCCACGCCCACGGTATCCAGCAGACGGGCGTCCTCCTTGCTCAGGACATAGCCATCCTCGAACAGGATCTCGCCGGTGGCGGGATCGGCAACGGGCTGCAGCAGATTGTAGCCGGCGGCACGGTGCCACAGGGACAGCTTCTTATTGAACTTATAGCGGCCCACGATGGACAGATCGTAACGCCGTGCATCGAAGAACAGGTTGTGGATCAGGGTCTCAGCAGCCTCCACGGTGGGGGGCTCGCCGGGACGCAGCTTGCGGTAGATCTCCAGCATGGCGTCCTCGTAGGTCTTGCAGGGATCCTTCTCCAGGGTGACGGCGATGCGGGGATCGTCGCCGAACAGCTCCAGGATCTCAGCGTCGGTCTTCAGACCCAGGGCGCGGATCAGGCAGGTGATCGGCAGCTTGCGGTTCTTGTCGATACGGACCCAGAACACCTCGTTGGCGTCGGTCTCATACTCCAGCCATGCACCGCGGTAAGGGATGACAGTGGAGGTCAGGATGGGCAGGTCGGTCTTGATGTCGATCTCCTTGCTGTAGTAAACGCCGGGAGAACGGACGATCTGGGAGACAACGACACGCTCAGCGCCGTTGATGACAAAGGTGCCGGACTGGGTCATCAGGGGGAAGTCACCCATGAAGATCTCCTGCTCCTTGATCTCCTCGGTCTCCTTGTTGCGCAGGCGGACCTTCACCTTCAGGGGGGCGGCATAGGTGGCGTCGCGGGCCTTGCACTCCTCGACGTCATACTTGGGAGCCTCGTCCATCTTATAGTCGATGAAGCTCAGCTCCAGGTTGCCCTGATAGTCCGTGATTGCGCCCACGTCAGTAAACACTTCACGCAGGCCGGAGTCCAAAAACTCCTTATAAGACTTTTTCTGGATCGCCAGAAGGTTCGGCATGGGCATAACTTCCTCGTGCCGGGCAAAGTTCTTACGAAGGGTTTTTCCGTAGTACTTGTCTTTGGCCATCTTCTCATTCACCTTTCTTTGCGTCCTCCGCCCTGTCCGGCGGAGCGCGCATATTTTTTTGGAACCAGCGAAGCGAAAAATGATACACCCGGTTTCGTTGTTAAAAACTTTTCGTTTCGCTATTGCAATTACATGGGAATTGTGCTATTCTACTTTCAGAAAGTGGGACGGGATGGTCATTCCATTCCACCATATAAGCGATTTATTTTACCATGTCTTTTCATCCCCTGTCAAGGGGATTTTTTCATATCCTGCTGTATTTTCGCACAAAAAAAAGCCCCATCCGGCCGGATGGGGCTTTTACATGTTGTTTATTCGTACAGTTCCTCGTCGGCGTAGTCCTCATACTCGCTGACAGCGCCCTTCTTTCCCATGCGGTTTTTCAGGCCGCTGACGCCCACGGTGATATCGTGCCAGCCGCCGATGATCAGACACACCACAGCCGCGAAAGCCAGGCTGGCGCCGATAATTTTCATGACCATGCTTGCAGTTTTACCCATATTCAGAGATCCTCCTTATTCGGGATTCGTTATGTTGTTATGATACACGATTCCGGGAAATTTTACAACCGTTTTCCGGTTTTAGTTATAAATGTCCTCGATGGCGATCTTATCGCCCAGCACATAGGGCAGGAACTTGCCCATCAGCGGCACATACGTCGTCACAAATACCAGGGATGCGATCCAGGCCACCGTCCACTTTCGTCTCCAGGGCATGGCCAGACCCACCAGAACGCCCACTGCGCAGACGCAGAATTTGAACAGAGCGAGATCCTTCCAGCCGCAGTCCTTCAGGTACAGATCCACCGCCTCCAGCAAACCTCTCATATGGAAAACCCTCCTTAAAAGGTAAAATATCTTGATCATGCTGAATTATATCACATCTTCCGGCAAAAAGAAAGTTACTATTCGGCAACAAAAAACGCCGTCCGTCCGGACGGCGTTTTTTCAGTTTGGATCACACCTTCTGAGCTCTGCGGCTGTCCTTGATGACGGCCACAGCCAGAGCCACAGGGATCGCCGCCGCCACAATGATGGCGAACGTTGCCAGCGCGTTGCTGACATGCACGCCCACAATGACGCCCGCCACGAATGCGAACGTCACCGCGCTGAACACCGTCAGACGGGTCCATGCGGCGGAAGTGCGCTCATTCAGGGCGCCGAACAGATACTGTCCCACAGAACGCAGGTTGCCTGTGCAGACCGTGGCGCTGAACGCGCCCCACTGGGTGGTGCGGAACAGGGTGAACAGATAGCCGGTGACAAAGCTCATGGTATTGGTCACGATGATATTGGGCACAGACGCGGGCAGCAGGCCCGCCACTGCCAGCATCACAGCCAGAACCACCAGCGCGGTCACCCGCCAGTTCTTCTCCTTGGAGTGCTTGGCCTTCAAAGCCTCGCCGGCGGCAGCACCCAGAACGCAGGCCAGGATCGGCAGAAAATACTTGCCGGCTGCCGCCCACTCGCCGTTGGCCAGGCTGATGCCCAGGCGGCTCATATTGCCGGTGTGCATATTGCTCATGGCGCCGTCACGGGTTACAAAGGTATAGGCGTTGCAGAAGCCGCCCAGAAACGTCAGGCTGCCCACATACAGCGGCCGTTCCGTCAGAGCGATCTTTTTGCTCTCCATGTTGTTTCCTCCGTAAATTTCTCTCTTTTCTCTCATTTTCCTGCTTCAGATCCTCACAGGAAGAAAAGGCAGCCGCCCGGAAACGGACGGCTGCCTCCGCGATGAAACGGGTTTGTTACCAGGCAGCGATGGTGCCGTCGGCGCGAGGCTCGGTGCCGCCCACCAGAGTGCCGTTCTCCAGGCGCCAGATGATCTGGCCACGGCCCATGCCGATGTTGGAGTTGACGATCTCCACCTGATGGCCGCGGGCAGCCAGGTCCTGTGCCACATGAGCGGGAACCTCACGCTCCAGCTGGAGCTTCAGGTCGCCGACCCACTGGAAACGAGGAGCGTCCAGGCACTCCTGGGGGTTCATGTGATAGTCAACGGTGTTGACGACCACCTGCAGGTGGCCCTGAGGCTGCATGAAGCCGCCCATGACGCCGAAGGGACCAACAGCCTTGCCGTCCTTGCACAGGAAGCCGGGGATGATGGTGTGATAGGCCTTCTTGCCGCCCATCAGATAGTTGTCATGGTTGGGATCCATGGAGAAGTTGGCGCCGCGGTTCTGCAGGCTGATGCCGGTGCCGGGGATGACAACGCCGGAGCCGAAGCCCATGTAGTTGGACTGGATGAAGGAGACCATGTTGCCCTCAGCGTCGGCGGTGGCGAAGTACACGGTGCCGCCGCAGGAAGGATCGCCGGCCTCGGGGAAGATGGCCTGGTCGGTGATCAGGGCGCGGCGGATATCGGCGTAACGCTCAGACAGCATGTCCTCGACCTTGGTCTTCATGTAGCGAGGATCGGCGACGAACTTCTTGGTGTCAACGAAGGCCAGCTTGATGGTCTCGATCTGCTTGTGGAAGCTGTCGGCGCTGTCGCGGTCATCGGGCAGCTCCAGGCCCTTGAGCATGTTCAGAGCCATCAGAGCGGTGATACCGTGGCCGTTGGGAGGAATCTCACAGACGGTGTAGCCCTTGTAATCAACAGAGATGGGCTCGACCCACTGAGCATTGTAGGTCTCGAAGTCTTCCTTGCAGAAGAAGCCGCCGGTCTTATCGGAGAACTCCACGATCTTCTCCATGATCTCGCCGCGATAGAAGCTCTCGCAGTCGGTCTCAGCCAGGACCTCCATGGTCTTGGCAAAGTCCTCAGACTTGAAGATCTCGCCGGCCTCATAGGGCTTGCCGTCCTTGGTGAACAGGTCGAACCAGGGCTGGATCACCTCGGGCTCCTTGGCCAGAGCTGCAGCGAAACGCTTGACAGCGGGGGGCCACTGACGGGCAATGTTCACGGCCACGGGGAAGCCTTCACGAGCCAGCTCGATGACGGGAGCCAGCAGCTCGGGCATCTCCTTGGTGCCGAAGCGGCGGCGCATCTGGGCCCATGCGCTGGGAGCGCCGGGAACCATGGTGGGGCACCAGCCGTCCTTGGGGATATCGGTAGCCATCAGGCTGCCGCCGGCCATGCTGGCGGTACCTGCGGTAGCAGCGACAGCGCCGGAGGCCTTGTTTTTATAGTCAGTGATCGCCTGGGCGGACATAGCCTTGGGAGAATAGCCGGAGGCATCCAGGCCATACAGCTTCTGATCCTTGGCGCTCCAAACCAGAGCGAAAGCGTCAGAACCCATACCGTTGGAGGTGCACTCCACCAGAGTCAGGGTAGAAGCCATGGCAACAGCGGCGTCCATGGCGTTGCCGCCGGCCTTCAGAATATCCAGACCAACCTGAGAGGTGATGGGGTCAGTGGATGCGCACATACCATTCTTGGCATAGACGACGTTTCTGCGGGAAGCATAGGCATACTTCAGAGGATCAAATTTCGGCATAATTAAACTCCTTTTCCAAGTAATATTTTTTCAAGAGACCCACAGATGTGATCTCAAAATTCGATAAAAACCCATAACTTTTTCCAATAATAGATGATAGCAGAATTTTTCTCACCAGTCTAACACTTTATAGCAATAAACTAATAACTGAAATTTATGATTTCAATAGCTATTATGTTTACTTTTGGAAAAATCTGTGGTATTCTCAGGGCAACGTATTCCACGCAGGGACAGGAGTGTTTTTCCTATGGAAATTTTTCAGCTGATCCAGTTTCAAGCCGTCGCCGAACTGGAGCATATGACCCGCGCCGCCGAAAAACTGAATCTGGCCCAGCCGGCATTGAGCCGCACCGTCCAGAATCTGGAAAAGGAATTGGGCACTACCCTGTTTGACCGCAGCGGCCGCCGGATGCAGCTCAACGAAAACGGCCGCATCCTGCTGCGCCACACCCGGCAGATCCTCTCCTCCATTCAGGACGCCAAAAACGAAATCGCCGCCCGCACCACCCAGACTGAGACCAGTATCCGCCTGTGCGTTCACTCCGCCACGGCGCTGCTGCCCCAGCTGCTGGCGGACTTCCGCGCGCTCCGGCCGGATATCCACTTTGAGATCGTCCAGCGGATCTTTCAGGACACGGAGCAGACGGACTACGACATGCTCATCGACTCCATCGGCGGCGGCGAGGTCCTCCCCATCAATTCCTGCGTGCTGATGCAGGAGGAGGTGGTGCTGGCGCTTCCCTCCGGCCATCCGCTGGCACAGAAAACCACCCTCTCGCTCAAAGAGATCGAGGACCTCCCCTTCGTCTTCCTCCAACGGGACCGCCCCTGGGCCCGTATCATGCTGAAGGCCTGCAGCGAGGTGAGCTTCACGCCCAACATCGTGGCGGAATGTGACAACCCCATCACGCTGTGCGAATTTGTCCGCTGCGGTCTGGGCGCTTATTTCCTGCCCTCCCGTACCGGCCTGCCTCTGGCCAGCGACGGCATCACCCTCGTCCCCCTGACGGACTTCGCCTATGGCCGCCACCTCTATCTCCACTGGAGCTACGGCGCCTATCTGCCGCCCCATATCAACGCGTTCCGGGCGTTTGCCATCCAGTGGTTCCAGCAGCTGGAGAACCAGACGCTCACCCACGAACAAAAAACAAAGGCACCCTGACGGGTGCCTTTTGTTATTCTTATTCGCCCCACCGGACGTCCACGATGGTGCCGCCCTGGAACTCGATATACTCGCTCTTGAGGATGTAGTCCGTCTTGCCGATGCGGACCTCCTGATCGCCCACCTTGGTGGTCATGACGTCGCCGGTGGGCGTCTGGGTAGTGGCGGTAAACAGCAGCGTCACATGGTCCGGGTCCTCCACCCAGTAGCCGGTGCCGCTCATCACCATAAAAGGCTCCTTTTCCACGGACTCGATCTGGCCGCCCACCAGGGCGCCGGAGGCCATCAGCGGAGAGGGCAGGTGCGCCTGGCAGTTTTCATACAGCTCGGCGGGAACGCCCTCCACCTTCACCACATAGGTGACCTTGGTCATGGCAGCGGGAGCCGCCTCACCGCCGCCCCGGTTCATCAACTTCATGCCGGCATAGCCCAGCACAGCCACGATGAGCACCACGGCGATGATATCGATTACATTAAACTTACCAATGCGCTTTGCTTTCTGTTCCATAGTTTCCTCCATACGGTAACGGAAGGAGAGCCTCCCGGTTGATTCTCTGTGGACAATGTTCGGAAAGCATTGTATAATATTTTGCGTAATTTCTCAAGACTATTTTGATAAAGAGAGGCTTTTTCATGAAAGTCATCCATCTCATCAGCGGCGGCGACTCCGGCGGCGCAAAGACCCACGTGCTGAGTCTGCTGCAGAATCTGAACAAATCCATCACCGCCCAGCTGGTCTGCTTCCGGGACGGCCCCTTTGCCGACGAGGCCCGCGCCCTGGGCATCCCCACCATGATCTGCGGCGGCAACAACGTGCTGCGTATCCGCCGCCAGCTGACGGACTACATCCGCCAGGGCGGTTATCAGGTCATCCACTGCCACGGCTCCCGCGCCAACATGATCGGCGCCATGCTGCGCAGCTCCACCGGCATCCCCGTGGTGACCACCGTCCACAGTGACAACAAACTGGACTATATGGGCCGGCCCTTCAGCCGCCTGACCTTCGGCACCATCAACGCCGCGGCGCTGCGGATGCTGGACTACTACATCGGCGTGTCGGACGCCATGGTAGATCTGCTGATCTCCCGGGGCTTCGCCCCCGACCGGTTCTACGCCATCTACAACGGCATCGACTTCACCCCCGCGCCGGATCAGGGCGACCGCATCGCCTATCTGCGCGATTTAGGCGCCGACGTGGATGAGGACAGCGTGGTGGTGGGCATCGCCGCCCGGCTGAACCCCGTCAAGGATATGTCCACCCTCATCCGCGGCTTTGCCGCGGCCTACGCCAACTGCCCCCGGCTGCGGCTGGTCATCGCCGGTGACGGCGAGGAGCGGGAGAAGCTGGGCAATCTTGCCGAGGAGCTGGGCGTGGAGCAGCAGGTCACCTTCGCCGGCTGGATCAGCGGCGGCATGGACCGGTTCTACAACGCGCTGGACATCAACGCCCTCACCTCCCTGTCCGAGACCTTCCCCTACGCGCTGACGGAGGGCGCCCGGTTCCATCTGGCCACCGTGGCCACCGCTGTAGGCGGCATCCCCTACCTCATTGACTCCGGCGTCAACGGCTACCTGTTCCAGCCCGGCGACTGGGAGACTTTGGGCGAGCATCTGGCCACTCTGGGCAATGACGACGCCCTGCGCCGCCAGATGGGCGAGAAAATGTACCAGAAGGCCTCCACCCAGTTCTCCATCCAGCACACGGTGGACACCCAGCTGCATATCTATCAGGAGATCATCCGCCGCCACAACCGGCCCAAGCGGAGCCGGGACGGCGTGGTCATCTGCGGCGCATACGGCCGGGGCAACGCCGGCGACGACGCCATTCTGGAGGCCATCCTGCAGGAGATGCGCGCCATCGACCGGGACATGCCGGTGGTGGTGCTGTCCAAGGATCCGGCCAGCACACGGCTGGCCTACCGGGTCCGGTCTGTGGCCCGTTTCAATGTTCCCGCCTGGAGCCGCGCCATGCGCCGCTCCGTGCTGTATATCAACGGCGGCGGCAGTCTCATTCAGGACGTCACCTCCCGCCGCTCCCTGTGGTTCTACCTGCACAACATCCGCGCCGCCAAGCGCGCCGGCTGCCAGGTGCAGATGTACGGCTGCGGCATCGGTCCCGTCACCCGCAAGAGCCACCGCGCGCTGGCCGCACGGGTATTGAACGCCAATGTGGACGTCATCACCCTCCGGGAGCCGGACTCCCGGGAGGAGCTGCGGGCCATGGGCGTGGACACCCCCCGCATCCTGCTGACCGCCGACCCGGCGCTGACACTGGAAAAGGCCACCGCGGACGAGACGGACAGCGTCATGCTCCGCGCCGGCATCCCGCCTCAGGGCCGGTATATCTGCTTCGCCCTGCGCCAGTGGAAGGGCTTTGAGGAAAAGGCTCCCCTGTTTGGCGCAGCCGCAAAATACGCGTATGAGACGTACGGTTTGACGCCGGTGTTTGTCTCTGTGGAAAAGGGACAGGATCTGGCGGCCCACCGGCTGGCCGCAAAGGATCTGGCCGTCCCCCACTACTTCCTGGACGATTCCGGCCGGGCCGGCACCATCATCGGCGCCCTGTCCCGGATGGAGGTGGTGGTCTCCATGCGGCTCCACGCCCTCATTTTCGCCGCCGGTCAGGGCATCCCACTGGCAGGCGTGGTGTACGATCCCAAGGTCTCCTCCTTCCTGAAGTACATCGGCCAGGACCTGTTCGTGGACCTGTCCGCCCTGACGGAGGAGCGGCTGAAAGCCATGATCGACAGCGCTGTGGACCAGAACCGGAACCCGGAGGCCCAGGCCGCCGCAGTAAGCCGGCTGCAGGAGATGGAGCAGCGCAACGTGGCAGTCGCCCGGGAGCTGCTGGGCATTTCCGAATAAAACGACACAAAAAAAGACGAGGACGAAACTGTCCTCGTCTTTTTCATGCAGTTTTTATGCCTCCGCAGCCAGAGGCGCTTCGTCGTCCTTTCCGTCCAGACGCTTCTCCAGCACCTCAGGGGTCTTGAGATAACGCAGGAAGGCCGCGAAGAAGCGGGAATACTCGATGCCGGTGGCGATACGCTCATCCATCACCACGCCCAGAGGCATCAGCTTCTTGCGCTTATCATCGGGATGCAGGGGATCCTGCACCGGCTTGCCCATGCAGACAAACACGCTGGTAGTGCCGAACTCATAGCAGTGATGATAGATGTAATTGGTGTTGATAGAGGCCAGGTTCGTGATAAACAGGCTGGTGTGGAAGGGGCTGAGGTCGATGATCTTTCTGGGCAGCAGACCCCACTGATCCAGACGGTAGGCCAGCCAGAACACAAAGCGGGCCAGGCCGGGAATGGAGAAGGCTACGTTGACAAACTTATCCGTGTTGTTGTTGTGGGCGGCGACCAGATTGCGGTCGATCTGTTCCTTGATTTTGTCAGTGATGGTGAACACCGTGTCCTCCGGATCCAGGAACACCTTGATGACCGTCTCGTCCGGCGTACCGTCGGCGCGGGTCTTCAGGATCACAAAGCTGAAGCAGAAGTGGTTCCGCTCATAGATCTTACGGTTCATGATGAAGTAGTTCAGCTTGGGATTTTCCAGCACTGCCTTGTAATAGGCGGCCGCCACAACGCTCATGTGGGTGACGCTGTTACCTTCGCGGCGCTTCTGGCGGATGTAGCCGCGGACGATCTCCTCGTCGATATAGTCATTGGACCAGTTCTGGGCGTCATAGCGCCGGGGCATGATATGAGGCAGGGCCTGCACAATGGCGCTGAGGCCTTTGACCCGCTTTCCATCTGCTCGCATAGTTGTTCCTCTCTCTCCTAAAATTCCGTTCCATACACATAGATATATAAAGTATATAAAAACCTCACCGAAATTTCAATATTTTTAACCAGTTTTTTCCTCATTGTGGCACATTGCATCGTCCTCCCGGCGGTTTCCCCGCACAATGTGGTCGTTTTTTCGGTTGATTCTTCCGATTCCCTGTCGTATACTGAACCAAAAGTACCGTAAACAAGGAGGATGCGCCCCATGCTGAAGTACGGCCGCACCTATAATTTCTCCGCCGGCCCCGCCATGATGCCGGAGGAGGTTCTGGAGGAGATCGCCGCCGAGGTGATGAACTATCACGGCAGCGGCATGTCCGTCATGGAGATGAGCCACCGCTCCAAGGTCTACCAGCAGATCCGCGACGAGGCCGAGGCCGATCTGCGGACGCTGATGAACATTCCCGACAATTACAAGGTCCTGTTCGTGCAGGGCGGCGGCACCGTCCAGTTCGCCATGGTGCCCATGAACCTGATGAAAAACGGCAAGGCCTGCTATATCGAAACCGGCGCCTGGAGCAAGAAGGCCATCGCCGAGGCGAAAAAATACGGCGAGGTGGTGATCTCCGCCTCCTCCGCCGACAAGAACTTCTCCTATATCCCCGACTGTTCCGCTCTGGACATTCCCGCCGATGCCGACTACGTCTACATCTGCGAGAACGAGACCATCAACGGCACCACTTTCTTCCAGCTGCCGGACACCAAGGGCAAGCTGCTGGTGTCCGACCAGTCCTCCATGTTCCTCTCCCGCCCCTGCGACGTGAGCCGTTACGGCCTCATCTGGGCCGGCGTGCAGAAGAACGTGGGCCCTGCCGGCATGGCCGTGGTCATCATCCGGGAGGATCTGCTGCGTGATGATCTGCCCGCCTTCGTGCCCACCTACATGAACTATAAAGTTCACGCGGACAACGACTCCCTGTACAACACCCCCAACTGCTGGGCCATCTACTGCTGCGGCAAGGTGTTCAAGTACCTGCTGCGCAACGGCGGTCTGGAAGCGCAGGCCAAGCGCAACGAGGAGAAGGCAAAGCTCCTGTACGACTTCCTGGACAAGAGCGAATTCTTCACCGGCGCCGTCCGCAAGGAGGACCGCTCCCTCATGAACGTCCCCTTCGTCTCCCCCTCCCCCGCCCAGGATGCCGAGGTGGTGGCCGCCAGCAAGGCCGCCGGCTTCGACAACCTGAAAGGACACAAGAGCGTGGGCGGTCTGCGGGCCTCCATCTACAACGCCATGCCCCGGGAGGGCGTGGAGGCTCTGGTGAACTTCCTGCGGAAATACGAAAAAGAACACGCATAAAAAAGTAAGCGGCTGTGGAAATCCACAGCCGCTTTTCTCTTACAGGCGCTCCAGAATATACTTTTTGTAGGCCAGAAACTCCGGCGTCAGGTTGAAGTCCTTTGCCCGGGGCTTCGGCTCCTTAATGACGATCTCGTCGGTGATGCGGCCAGGCTGGCCGGTCAGGAGATAAATGCGGTCAGACAGCAGAATGGCCTCGTCGATATCGTGGGTGATGAACAGGGTAGAAAGCTTGATCTTCTCCATCACATCCAGATACCAGTCGTGGATGGCGCTTTTGGTCAGCGTATCCAGCGCGGAGAACGGCTCGTCCAGCAGAGCGATGTCCTGGGAGAACAGGTACGTCCGCAGCAGCGCCGCCCGCTGGCGCATACCGCCGGAGAGCTGAGCCGGGTACTTTGTCTGCGTGCCCTCCAGACCGAACTCCCCGAACAATGCAGAGGCCTGCCGTCTTGCCTCGGTCTTGTCCACGCCCCGCAGCAGCAGGGGCAGAGCCACATTGTCCTGCACCGTGCGGTAGGGCAGCAGCAGATCTTTCTGCAGCATATAGCTGATGCGGCCGGGCTTATTCGTCACGTCCTCCCCGTCCAGCAGCACCTGACCGCAATCAGGCTCCAGCAGGCCGGAGATGATGTTGAACAGCGTGGACTTGCCGCCGCCGCTGACGCCCAGCAGGCACACCAGCTCGCCCTTGCGCAGGGTGATGGAGATGTCATCCAGCACGGGGCCGTCTTCAAAGGTTTTGCTTACGTGTTTGACTTCCAGTTTTTCCATATCAGGCCTCGGGCAGATAGTCGTTGGTAAAGCCGGCCATGGGGTCGATCTCCCCGTCCAGCAGGTGGTTTTCGTTGAGCCAGCTGTAGAAGGCGCTCCAGCGATCGGCATCCATCTCACCCCAGCGAGCCGCGTCGGCGGTATACTGCTCCGCCAGATATTCCTGACTGGCATACACCAGCTCCGCGTTGCTCTGCAGCTCGGGGGCGGCATCCATCAGGATGTCGGCGGCCTCTTTGGGATTTTCAATGGCGTATTCATAGCCGCGGGACAGGGCGGCCAAAAAGGCCTTCGCGGTCTCCGGCTCAGAGGCCAGATAGTCCTTGTTGGCGATGACTACGGGAGAGTAGAAATCGAACACCGGATCAATGTCGGCAAAGGCGAAGTAATCCGTCTCCAGACCGGCCACCTCACAGGCGATGCCCGCCCAGGCGTAGAAAATCCAGATGGCGTCCACGGAGTTGCTCTTCAGAGCGGAGACCTCGTCGGTCACCGTGGAGGGGATCAGCTCCACCTGAGAGAAGTCGCCGCCGTCCGCGGCCATGACCTGCGCAATGGTGGCCTTTTCCACCGGCAGGTCCCAGGTGGCGTACTTGTGTCCGGCCAGACCTGCGGGGCGGTCCATCCCCTCTCCCTTGCGGGAGACGATGCCGGAGGTATTGTGCTGAATGATGGCTGCCACAGAGGTGATGGGCAGCGGATCGTCGCCCACCAAACCGGGGGCGATATAGTCCTGGAAGGACACGCCGAACTGGGCCTTGCCGGAGCCAACCAGCACCTCGGCGCCGCCCTCGGGAGGCTGCACCACCTCCACGTTCAGTCCGGCCTCGGCAAAGTAGCCGTTGGCCAGTGCCACGTACAGTCCGGTGTGGTTGGTATTGGGAGTCCAGTCCAGCACAAAGGTGATGTCTTTCACATCGTCACCGCTGACCACCGTGGTCTGGCTGGTCTGGTCGGCGCCGCAGGCGGCGAGACTCAGCACCAGCGCCAGCGTCAGCAGCACTGTCAGAAACCGTTTCATGGTCGTTCCTCCCTTTCATTCATCGTTGTTCAGCTGCCGGTAGGGCATGCTGACCTTCTCCACCGCGTCCACCAGAGCCATCAGGGCCAGGGAGATGGCGGAGATCAGGAAAATAACTGCAAACATTTTGTCGAAGGCAAAGGCCTTTTTCACCCGGGTCATATAGACGCCAAGGCCCCCGAAGCCGCCCAGCCACTCGCTGATGACGGCGCCCACAACGGAGTAGGCCGCAGCGATCCGCAGTCCGGAAAAGAACTGGGGCAGCGCGGAGGGGCACTTGATATAGCGGAAGATCTGCCAGCGGGTAGCGCCCATGGAGCGCAGCATGCCCATGGCGTCCCGGTCGGCGCTGCGGAAGCCGTCCAGCAGTCCCACCGTCACCGGAAAGAAGGTGGAGATGACGATGAGGATGATCTTGGGGGTCATCTCATAGCCGAACCACAGCACCAGCAGCGGCGCGATGGCCACGGTGGGCACCGTCTGGGTGATGACCAGAATGGGATAAAAGGCCCGGTACAGCACGTCGAAAGCGTCCATGAGGACCGCAAACAGGAACCCCAGCGCCACGCCCAGCGCAAGGCCGATGAAGGCCTCCTGCAACGTGACGACGGCGTTTTCCCACAGCAGCGCCCGCTCCGTCCAGAAGGCCTGCACCACGTCCACCGGGGACGGCAGCATATAGCCCGGTACCACACCGGCGGCGGACACGCCCTGCCAGATGAGCAGCAGTGCCGCCACAGCCGCCACGGCGGGCCCCTTACGCCTGGTGGTGTTTCGTAACTTTCTTGTCAATGGTCAGGATCTCTCCTTCCGGCTCATATACAACTTTGATGTACGCAGATACCTTGGGCGCGCCGGCACGGATGGCGATGTGCTGGCACTCCTTCACGATGTCCATCAACTGGTCGTAGTCCTCACCCTCAATGGCGGTTTCAAAGGGACCGACGTAGCAGTTCAGACCGGTACTTTTGATGTAGGCGATGACTTCATCGACCACGCGGATCAGTTCATCATCATTCGGAACATCCGGCAACACCTGGATGGCAACACTTGCTTTCATAAGTTTCCTCCTTCTGAAATAAAAAATGCCTTCGCCGGTCATCCCGGCAAAGGCATTCTGCTGTACGCGTCAAAAAAACGACAACGCAAACGGTATGCTCCCTACGCTGGCATGACCCAGATCAGGTTTCATGGGTCACGGAAAACATCCGTATCTCAGCCCGTCAATTCGGACTCCCCTTTGTCAATTTTAAAGTTTATTCCCTTTTTCGCGGTTTGTCAAGTGCCTGCCCGCGTGCAAAAAGAGGCTCCGGAATCCCGGAGCCTCTTGACTGTCGTCAGACGCTTAACGGCGCAGGTTCTCGATGACCGTGGTGGTGCCGTGGCCACCGCCGCAGCAGGAGGAGAACAGGCCATACTTACCACCGGTCAGCTCCAGCTGGCGCATAGCGAACATGCCCACCCGGGCGCCGGAGGCGCCGTTGGGATGGCCGATGGCGATGGCGCCGCCGTTGGGGTTCCACTTAGCCATGTCAATGGTCTTGCCGGACAGGCTCTCCATCTCCTTAATGACGGACAGGTTCTGGGCAGCGAAAGCCTCGTTGCACTCGAACACGTCCAGGTCGTCAATGGTCAATCCGGCCTGCTTCAGAGCCTTCAGGTTGGAGTAGGCGGGGCCAATGCCCATGACGCTGGGCTGCACGCCAACATCGCTGCCGGTGACCCAGCGGGCGATGGGCTCATAGCCCAGCTCCTTGGCCTTCTCGGCGGTCATCATCAGCACGAAGGCCGCACCGTCGTTCATGCCGGAGGCGTTGCCTGCGGTGGTGAAGCCATCGGGGCCGAGAACGGCTCTCAGCTTGCCCAGGCCCTCCAGCGTGGTGCCGGGACGGGGGAACTCGTCCTTGTCCACAATAATTTCAGGACTCTTGCGGGTGGCAGCGAACTTGATGGGGATGATCTCGTCGCCGGTGATGCCCTTCTTATAGGCCTCGGCCAGACGCAGCTGACTGTTCAGGG
>JAFUNB010000029.1 GCA_017482345.1 Oscillibacter sp. | reverse complement strand
GCATAACGAAAACCCCTTAAGGGGTAGCCCGAGAAAGTAATGCGGTCGGCAAATCTTTTCGGGCCCCTTAAGGGGCATTGTCCGTATAAAGCCCTTATAGGGCTTACTCAAGCCTCCGGCTTAGCCGGAGGTTTTGACTTTAACGCTGCAGCAGAAAGCCGCCTTCCTCCGGCAGTTCACTGTCCCAGGGCAGGATGGGCACAAATTCCACATCCTCGTCCAGCCGCATCACTACGGTCCGCAGCTCCTCCGCGCTCTCCGCAGCGGTGGCCACATAGAGCCGATCCACCAGCGGCACCAGATCCGCGGTGATAATGCCGGCGGCGTTGTCGCTGCCCTCCACCAGGGTCGCTTCGCTCAGTTCCAGAGACAGGCCCACCTCATAGGGGGCCAGCGCGGCGCGCATCTCCTCCAGGAAGGTCTGGAGATTGCGGGCCTTTACCGTGTCGCCGTAGTCGATCTTGTCCAGCTTGCCCTCCGTGGGGTAAGACACATCTGTCAGCAAGATCTCGTCGAAGCCCAGCTCCGCCAGCTCCACAGCCATATCGCACAGATACTTCCGGGCACCCTCCTTGGCAGGATCCAGCCACTGGGTGTTGTTGCCGTCGTAGAAGATAAAGCCACCTGTGTTCTTCAGGCCCATGCCCTCCACATCCTGATTGGCGGCCTTACTGTCACGAAAACAGCTGAGTCGAGCGATGCTGTAAACCGGGTGGGTCAACGCCGCATCCAACACGACATTGGAATCATCCATAAAAAACCGCACCGAACCCTCTACCGCCACCGCACTGTCAAAATGGACTGTGCCCTTGCTGTCTTTCATGGTAATGGCCATGGGCGTATGGTCTTCTCCAAGAACTTCTTCTGCCTGCCGGTTGCTGAGGGACCAGATCTCCCGGTCTGTGGGTACAGGCAGGAGAACTCCTTTCAGAGGTGCTTCTTTTTTTGCCTCCTGAATGGTGAGGTTCAGCTCCTCCTCATCCTCCTCCGGCAGTACCGCCTTCTCCGTCTCCCGGCCCGGCAGCATCAGCTGGGGCGTGCCGGCGCCATCGTAGACCACATACTTCTGCAGGATCATGAAGCCGATGGATGCCAGGATGATGAGAACCAGCACCACCGCCAGCAGCGTCTTGCCTTTGGACGTACGTCCGCGGTAGTTGTTGTAGCCCCGGTATCCCGACATCACATCACCTCACAGTCTGTTGTTTTTTTGGGGAAAAGAGATCAGCCCTCCAGAGCCATCATCTTGTCCACGCGGCGCTGGTGACGGCCGCCCTCGAACTCGGTGGTCAGGAACACTTCCACCATGCGCTCGGCCATGTTCTTGCCGGTGAAGCCGGCGCCGATGGCCATGATGTTGGCGTCATTGTGGCGGCGAGTCATCTCGGCCTGCAGGCAGTCAGCGCAGTGGGCGCAGCGGATGCCCTTGACCTTGTTTGCGGTAATGGAGATGCCGATGCCGGAAGTGCAGACGACGATGCCCTTCTCGCACTCGCCGGCGGCCACAGCCTTTGCAGCGGCGGCGCCGAAGTCGGGATAGTCACAGCTGTCCAGATTGTGGCAGCCGAAGTCCACATACTCGTGGCCCATCTTCTCAATGACGGTCTTGATGTACTCCTTCAGCTCGTAGCCGCCGTGGTCACTGCCCAGTGCAATTTTCATATGGAAGTCCTCCTGTTATATATGATAGATAAGGTTATTATATGCCCGGTTTTTACAAAAATCAATCACAGCTCATGGAAGATGGGCCGCATCTTTTCAAAGGTGCAGAAGCGCTTAAAGCCACAGTCCCGCAGCAGCTGCTGGCGCTCCCGGATGGCACAGCCCACAAACTCCGGCGTGTGGGCGTCCGTACCCAGGGTGATGACCTCACCGCCCAGCCGGCGGTACATCTTCAGCCACTTTTCACCGGGCAGAGGCGCATTGCCCCGGTTGGTATTCACCTCGATGCCGCAGCCCCGTTCCAGCAGGACACGGAAGATATCCTCGATCTCCGATTCAAAGCCGTCGTAGGTCAGAGAGAAGCCGCGGTACTCGTTGAGATACCGCAGAGGCAGGGTCAGGTGGCCCAGCACGGAGAATTTTCCCCACTTTGCCATTTTGTATACCTGCTCCAGATAGTCCCGCATACCGGCCCGGGCCTCCTGCTCGCTTTTGGGCTCGAACAGATACAGGTCGATGCCACCATAGGTCTCCGACAGAGTGTGGACGGAGCCGATGACAAAGTCCAGCTCCGGCGCGTCGGAGAGCAGCTTTTCCGTGTGGGCAAAGCTCCACATGGCGTCGCCCAGTTCGATGCCCAGGCGCAGCCGGATCCGGTCGCCCACGGCCGCCTCGGCAGCGGCAAACTCCGCCGTCATGGCCGCCCAGTCAATGGGCTCCTGCCGCAGTTCGGTACTGTACCAGATGATGGGTTCGATGTGGTCGGTGAAGCACAGCTCGTCAAGCCCGGCGGCCACAGCGGCCTCCGCCATGTCGGTCATGGGATAGCGGGCATCCTGTGAAATTCGGGAATGGGTGTGGTAATCAGCCAGATACATGGCAAATCCCTCACTTTTTGAACTTTTTGAAGAACTTTTTGCGCTCCTCGTAATTGTTCTCGCCCAGCGTCTCGGCGAACTTCTTCAGCGCCTCCCGCTGCTCCTTGTTCAGGTTGCGGGGCGTCTCGATATAGACGGTGACGTACTGGTCACCACGGCCGCGGCCGTTGATGGAGGGAATGCCCTTGCCCTTCAGGCGGAAGGTGGTGCCGGACTGGGTTCCCTCGGGCAGGGTGTATTTCACCTTGCCGTCGATGGTGGGGATCTCCAGCTCCGCACCCAGAACCGCCTGGGTGAAGGTGATGGGGGCCTCGCACAGGACGGAGGTGCCCTCACGGCGGAACAGCTCGTGGGGCTTCACGGTGATGGTGATCAGCAGATCGCCCGCGGGACCGCCGTTCTTGCCGGCGTGGCCCTGGCCGCGGATGGAAATGGTCTGGCCGTTGTCGATGCCCGCCGGAATGGAGGCCTGGATGGTCTTGCGCTTGCGGGCGGAGCCGCTGCCGCGGCAGTCCGGGCAGGGCTGGTGGATGATGCGGCCCTTGCCGCCGCAGCGGGAGCAGGGCGCCGTGCTGGCAAAGACACCCATGGGGGTCTGCCGGCGCACCTGCACCTGGCCGCTGCCGCCGCACTCGGGGCAGACCTCCGGCGTGGTGCCGGGGGCGCAGCCGTTGCCATGGCAGGTGTCGCACTGCTCCATGCGCTCCACGGTGACGGACTTCTCACAGCCGAAGGCCGCCTCCTCAAAGGTGATGGCCAGGGACAGGCGGATGCTCTCGCCCCGCTGGGGCGCGTTGGGGTTGGTGCGGCGTCCGCCGCCGAATCCACCGCCGAAGAAGCTGCCGAAGATATCGCCCAGATCGCCGAAATCGAAGCCGCCGTCGAAACCGCCGCCGTAGCCGCCGGCGCCGAAATTGGGGTCCACGCCTGCGTGGCCGAACTGGTCATAGCGGGACTTCTTGTTGGGGTCGGACAGCACCTCGTAGGCCTCGTTGACCTCCTTGAACTTCTCCTCCGCCTCTTTGTTGTCGGGGTTCAGGTCCGGATGGTACTTCCGGGCCATCTTTTTATATGCTTTTTTGATGTCGTCCTCGCTGGCGCCCTTGGAGACGCCCAGGACCTCATAATAGTCTCTCTTGTTTTCTGCCATATGAAAAAACTCCTAATCTCGAAAACGCCACATAAGGGACAGGCAGCCCTGTCCCTTATGGTTTGTATGAGAGGTTTGATTACTTGTTCTCGTCCTCATCCACGACCTTGTAGTCAGCGTCGTAGTACTGGCCGCCCTGAGCGCCTGCGTCAGCGCCGGGCTGGGCGCCGGCAGCGTCCTGAGGATTGGCCTGCTGATACAGCTTCTCGGACACGGCGTAGAAGGCCTGGGTCAGCTCCTCGGTGGCAGCCTTGATGGCATCGGTATCCTGGCCCTTCAGGGTCTCCTTCAGCTTGTCGATACCGGCCTGGACCTTGGCCTTGTCGTCAGCGGGGATCTTGTCGCCCATCTCGGACAGGGTCTTCTCGCTCTGGTAGACCATCTGATCGGCCTGGTTGCGGGTCTCGACCTCTTCCTTCAGCTTCTTGTCCTGAGCGGCATACTGCTCGGCTTCCTTAACGGCCTTCTCGATGTCCTCCTTGCTCATGTTGGAGGAGGAGGTGATGGTGATGTGCTGCTCCTTGCCGGGGCCCAGATCCTTTGCGGACACGTTGACGATGCCGTTGGCGTCGATGTCGAAGGTG
>JAFUNB010000028.1 GCA_017482345.1 Oscillibacter sp. | reverse complement strand
TTAGGACGAGGGTCCACCCGTTCCCATTCCGAACACGGTAGTTAAGCTCGTTTCTGCCGACAATACTTGGCTGGCGACGGCCCGGGAAGATAGGTAACGCCAACACAAAGCGACAGTCTTTATAGACTGTCGCTTTTGTTTAGTTTAAAATGTGTTAGTACAAGGACTGTACATGACTTGTGCTTTACAGACAGATGTGTTACACTGATATAGTTCAATAAAAAGGAGGCTGCCGCCATGCAGTATGGAACTGTGATCCCAGGCCGTTTTCTGGCCCGGCCTAACCGTTTCATCGCGCATGTTGAGACGGAGGCAGGAGTTGAGGTCGTTCATGTGAAAAATACCGGTCGGTGCCGGGAACTGCTGGTCCCGGGGGCGACGGTTTATCTGGAACGGGGAACGAGTTCCAACCGGAAAACTGCCTATGATCTGATCGCCGTGGAAAAGGGTCCGTTGCTGATCAATATGGATGCACAGGCGCCCAACAAGGTGTTTGCGGAATGGGCTGAGGCAGGTGGCTGGCTGCCGGATCTCAAAGCTTTACGGCCGGAGTACCGCTACGGCGAATCCCGTTTGGATTTCTGCGCGGAGACAGCGCGTGGCTTGCATCTGGTGGAGGTCAAGGGTGTGACTCTGGAGGATCAGGGAGCTGCCCGCTTTCCGGACGCACCAACAGAGCGGGGCGTCAGGCATATCCGGGAGCTGCAGAAGGCAGTGGAAGCCGGCCTTGACGCGACACTGTTCTTCGTGGTACAATTTCAAAACGTCAATTCTGTAGCGCCCAATGATACCACGCATCCGGCCTTTGGTCAGGCTCTGCGGGAGGCGGCGCAAAGCGGTGTTCATGTCTGTGCATACAGCTGCGCGGTGACGCCGGATAGTCTGCGGATCCATCGGTCTGTGCCGGTGATCCTGTAAGGGAGAGATACTTTCGTGGGTTTGTGGGAACTATTTCTCATTGGCGTGGGCCTTTCCATGGACGCCTTTGCTGTGGCGATCTGCCAAGGCTTGTGCATGCCGAAGCTGAATCTGAAGAATGGTGCTGTGATCGCACTGTTTTTCGGTGGATTCCAGGCGCTGATGCCGCTGACCGGCTGGTTCCTCGGTTCTCAGTTTGCGGCTTCCATCCAGAGCATTGATCACTGGGTGGCCTTTGTGCTGCTGGGCTTTATCGGTGGCAACATGATCCGAGAGGCACTCTCTCCCGAGGAGGAAGAAGTGGCCTGCTCCATGACGGATCGGATGGATTATAAGCAGCTGCTGCTGATGGCCATTGCCACTAGTATTGACGCGCTGGCTGTGGGTGTGACGTTCGCGTTTTTGAGTGTTGAGATCGTCCCTGCCATCTCCATCATCGGCTGCACCACCTTTGTGCTGTCTCTGGTGGGCGTTGTAGTAGGCAACTACTTCGGTGCGAAGTACAAAAAACGTGCGGAGCTGACCGGCGGCATCATTCTGGTGGTGCTGGGCGTGAAGATCCTGCTGGAGCATTTGGGCATCCTTGCGTAATAGAGAATCCCGGGTCTGATGACCCGGGATTTTTTGCGTCTGTGCAGTTACCAAATGACCGTGCGGAAGTAGTCCTCCAGCGTTTCGGCCCGGCGGATCAGTTCCACGCTGCCATCTTCCTTCAACAGCAGCTCGGCGGAGCGGAGCTTGCCATTGTAGTTGTAGCCCATGGCGTGGCCGTGGGCGCCGGCGTCGTGGATGACTAACAGGTCGCCCCGGTCAATGCGGGGCAGCATGCGATCCACGGCGAATTTGTCGTTGTTTTCGCACAGACCGCCGGTCACATCATACTTGTGGTCGCAAGGGGCGTTTTCCTTGCCCATGACGGTGATATGGTGATACGCGTTGTACATGGCGGGGCGCATGAGGTCGCAGGCGCAGGCGTCCACGCCGATGTATTCCTTGTAAATGTGCTTTTCGTGGGTAGCACAGGTCACCAGATGGCCGTAAGGCGCCAGCATGAAACGGCCCAGCTCCGTATACAGAGCTACGTTGCCCATACCGGCAGGCACCAGAATTTCCTCATAGGCCTTCCGGACGCCCTCACCGATGACGGCGATGTCGTTGGCAGGCTGTTCGGGGCGATAGGGGATGCCTACGCCGCCGGAGAGGTTGATGAAGGCGATGTGAACGCCGGTTTCCTCCTTCAGCTCCACGGCCAGCTGGAACAGGAGCCGGGCCAGCGTGGGATAGTACTCGTTGGAGAGGGTGTTGGAGGCCAGGAAGGAATGGATGCCGAAGTTCACTGCACCCTTGGCGGCCAGACGGCGGAAGGCCTCGGCCATCTGGGCGCGAGTCATGCCGTATTTGGCGTCGCCGGGGTTGTCCATGACCTGGAAGCCCTCCCGGGTCTCACCCAGGGTGAATACGCCGCCGGGATTGTAGCGGCAGCAGACGGTGGCGGGAACGGAGCCGACGGCTTCTTCCAACGCATCCACCAACGTCAGATCGTCCAGATTGATGATGGCGCCCAGCTGAGCGGCCTTCCGGAAGTCTTCGGCCGGGGTGTTGTTGGAGGAGAACATGATCTCCTGCCCCGCGGCGCCGATGCGCTCAGCCATGACCAGCTCCGCCATGGACGAGCAGTCGCAGCCGCAGCCTTCTTCTTTCAGAATTTTCAAAATCGCAGGCGTGGGCGTGGCTTTTACAGCAAAATACTCCCGAAATCCGGGATTCCAGGCGAAAGCCTCCTTCAGGCGGCGGGCGTTGGAGCGGATGCCGGCCTCATCATAGATGTGGAAGGGTGTGGGATACTGGGTGGCAATGGCCTCCAACTGCTCCTTGGTGACAAAGGGTGTCTTCATAATAAAACCTCAAATCCTGCGAAATATCGCGTTAAATGGATAGATTTCATTCTACGGGCCCAATGCGCTGCTGTCAAGGCAAAAACTGGAGAGACCATAATTGACGGCGGTATTCTTTTGAAAAAATAACCCTTGTTTTTGTGGAAGTGCTGACATACAATAAAATTGGAAGATAAGGTTCATATTGAAGGAGGAACCGATTATGGGACGTATTGTGGTAAATGCGCTGGGGGATCAGTGCCCCATTCCGGTGGTGAAGGCCACCCGTGCTCTGCGGAGCATGACGGAGGCCGGCGAGCTGGAGATTCGTGTGGATAACGAGATCGCGGTTCAGAATCTGACCCGCATGGCCGCGGGACACAAGCTGGCCGTCCGGTCGGAGAAGCTCGCCGAGCGGGATTTTTCCGTGGTCATGACGGTGATGGAACCGATGGGCGAGACCCCTGCGGAGGAAGAGGAACTGGTCTGTGTGCCGGATCAGCGGGGCAGTGTGCTGGTGGCGGTGGATACCGACGTCATGGGCCGCGGCAGCGAGGAGCTGGGCCGTACGCTGATGAAGGGCTTCCTGTTCGCGGTGAGCCAGCTGCCCCAGCTGCCGAAGACCATGCTCTTCTATAACGGCGGCGCGAAGCTGACGGTGGAGGGTTCTGACGCTCTGGAGGATCTGAAAAACATGGAGGCTCAGGGTGTGGAGATCCTGACCTGCGGCACCTGCCTGAACTACTACGGCCTGACGGACAAGCTGGCCGTGGGCGGTGTCAGCAACATGTATACCATTGTGGAAAAACTGGCCGGCGCCGGAAAGGTGATCAAGCCGTGATCTATCTGGACAATGCGGCCACCAGCCGACCCAAGCCGCCCGGTGTGGCGGAGGCGGTGCTGGCAGCTATGGAGACATACGGAAACAGCGGCCGGGGTGCCCATGAGGATGCCCTGACAGCCTCCCGCGGCGTATTTTCGGTGCGGGAGCGGCTTGCTGCGCTGTTCCACGCTCCAGGCGCGGAGCGCGTGGTCTTCACGTCCAATTCCACCATGGCGCTGAATATGGCCATCGGCGGTCTGCTGGGGCCGGGCGACCATGTGATCTCCACAGATTGGGAGCACAACTCTGTCCTGCGGCCCCTGCACCGCCTGTCTCAGATGGGCGGCAGCGTGGATTTTGTGACCGCAGACCGGCAGGGGAGACTGGATGATACGGCCTTTGAGAGGCTGCTGCGGCCGGAGACAAAGGCGGTGGTCTGCACCCATGCCTCTAACCTGACCGGCGATCTGATGAACATTGAATTTGTGGGGGACTTTGCCCGGAAACACGGGCTGCTGTTTATTCTGGACGCCTCCCAGACGGCAGGCGTGTTCCCCATCAACATGGAGCTCCAGTGCATCGACGTGCTGTGCTTCACCGGCCATAAGAGTCTGCTGGGGCCTCAGGGCACCGGCGGACTGTGTGTAGGCGAGGGTGTGGAGATTCGGCCTTTTGCCGTGGGCGGCACCGGCGTGCAGAGCTTTTTGGAAACCCAGCCGGAGGAATATCCCACCCGGCTGGAGGCGGGCACCCTCAACAGTCACGGCCTGGCGGGCCTCGGCGCCGCGCTGGACTTTCTGGAAAAGACGGGCGTGGATGTTATCCGCACCCATGAGCAGGCGCTGGCCCGCCGGTTTTATGAACAGGTCCGCACCATTCCCGGCGTGACGGTGTACGGCGATTTTTCCACAGAGAACCGTGCTCCGGTGGTGGCGCTGAACATCGGCGACTGGGATTCGGCCCAGGTGTCCGACGAGCTGGCGGAGCGGTTCGGCATCGCCACCCGCCCCGGCGCCCACTGCGCGCCCCGGTTCCACCGGGCGCTGGGGACGCAGGAACAGGGGGCAGTGCGCTTCTCCTGGTCCTGGGCCAACACGGCGGAGGAGACGGATGCGGCGGCGGAGGCCGTCCGAATCCTGGCAGAGGAGTGAGCGCATGCGGCAGAGAGAGGAAAAGTGCATCGTGACCTTCCGCACCACCACCGGCGCCATGGCCATGGAGCGCGCCTGCAAGGCGCAGGGTGTGCCGGGGCGGCTCATTCCGGTGCCCCGCACCATCACCGCAGGCTGCGGCATGTGCTGGGCGGCGCCGAAGGAGGCCCGGACGGTGGTGGAGGAATTGGTGATGGAACAGCACTTGGATGTAGACGGGATCTATGCTATACTGATTTAAGAGGTGATTTGTATGGCAGTCAATTGTGAAGAGTGCGTCCACTACGATTATGACGATGAGGTAGACGTCTATTACTGTACCATGGATCTGGACGAAGATGAGATGGAGCGTTTCCTGCGCAGTGCCAACAACGCCTGTCCCTTCTATCGCCGGGGCGATGAATACCGCACCGCGCGGCGGCAGTGAGGTGGCAGATGGAACTGGTGGATCTCTACGATGAAAACCGCGTGCCGCTGGGCAAGACTGCGGAGCGCTACGGAAAAAAGAAGTGTGGCGAGTATCGCATGGTGGTGCATGTGTGCTTGTTCGGCACCGATGGCCGCCTGCTGATCCAGCGGCGGACGGAGAGCAAGCATATCTGGCCGGGCCGTTGGGACGTGTCCATCGGCGGCGGTGTGGACGCCGGCGAGACCAGCCGTCAGGGCGCGGAGCGGGAATTTCAGGAGGAGCTTGGCTACCCCCTGGATCTGACCGGTATCCGCCCATCTGTGACGGTGAATTTCGGCGGCGGCTTCGATGACTATTATATCGTGAAGCGGGATTTGGACATCACGCAGCTGCGCCTGCAGATGGAGGAAGTGGCGGAGGTCCGCTGGGTCACCCGGGCGGAGGCGCTGGAGCTTCTGGAAAAAGATGAATTTATCACCTATCCCAAAAGCTTTCTGGAGTTTCTCTTCGATATGCAGGATACTTTTGGCTTTGTGACGAAATGAAAAAACAGCGTTGGGATTGTCCCAACGCTGTCTTTTTATGCGGTTATCGTCTGTTGCCGGTCATGGTCTGCTCCACGATGTCCTCCATGACCTCCCGGCTGATGCCGCCGGAGATGTAGCCAAACACGGTGCCGTCCGGTGAGATCATAAAGGTGGTGGGGAAGGCCCGGATGCCGTACTGGGCAAAGGTCATGCCGCTCTCGTCCATGACGACCGGGTAGGTGTAGCCGTTCTCCTCCAGGAAGGCTGCAATGTCCTCGGCACTGCCCTCCTGTCCCACGTTGGGCTGAGCTGCGCCCAGAACCACCAGATCCTCTGCGTTGAGGCCGTGCTCCTCATACATGGCCTGAATGTCCGGCATCTCCGCACGGCAGGGGGGACACCAGGTGGCCCAGAAGTTCAGGAACACCGTCTTGCCCTGATAGTCGGACAGGGTGTGAGTCTCGCCATACTGGTCGACCAGCGTGAAGTCCGGCGCCATGGGAGTCATGACCTCCTCGGCGGAAGGCTCCTGATCGACGGTCTCCTCCTGGGCGGCGGAGTTTTCGTCCTGTGCAAGGACCTCGGATGCCTGACCGGTGAAGCCCAGCAGCGTCAGAACGCCCATGACGATCAGCAGAATACCACCCAGCTTCACCGTCCACTTCACCACGCTCTGATGGCTCTTGAAGAAATCCAGCACCTGTCCGGTGAACAGGCCCACCGCCAGGAAGGGCAGCACGAAACCAAGGGTGTACACGCCGATGAGCACATAGCCGGTGACAGCGGAGACGGCGGAGGAGGCCATCAGCAGCACGCTGCTCAGGGCCGGTCCTACGCAGGGGGTCCAGGCGAAGCTGAAGGTAAAGCCCAGAACCAGCGCCGTGGCGGGATTCATGGCCACCTGATCCAGCCGGAAGGGGAGGCGGTGCTCCTGTTCCAGCAGCATGGAGCGGCGTCCCACGCCCAGCTGATACAGGCCGAACAGAATGATGATGACGCCGCTGACGCGGGCGAACCACACCTGATAGGCACGGAAAAAGCTGCCCAGCGCAGTCAGACCGAAACCCAACAGGAAAAAGGCAAAGCTGATGCCCAGAACGAAAAAGAACGTGTTGCAGAATACCCGTCCCCGGGGATAGCGGCGGACGCCGTTTTCATCCACTTCGGCGGCGCCGCCGGCCAGATAGCTGATGTACAGTGGGATCAGCGGCAGGACACAGGGGGAGAAAAAGCTCAGTGTGCCCTGCAGAAATACGGTAACGGCGGAAACGCCGGTCTCAACAGTAAAACCCATGAAAGCTCCTTTGACAATGGAATTACAGCCATCATACCGGGTTTTCGGTTGAATGTAAAGGGTACAAAAATTTACTCTGTCTCCGGATCCAGCAGGTGCATCATAGACACCTCGTAGGCCACCCGCTCAAAGGTGCCCTCCTCCGTCACTTTATGGTAGACCCGGCTCTGCACCCGGCCTTCCAGGGCGATTTCGTCGCCCACCTGCAGTTCGCTGCCCCGGACGGCCAGCTGGCCCCAGGCGATGACCGGCAGATAGTCCGCCCGGCCGTAGCGGCGGGGCACCGCCAGCATCAGGTCGCAGATACTGCGGCCCAGCGGCGTCCGGCGGAAGATGGGTGGCTTGCACAGGGCGCCGGAGAGGACGATGCGGTTTTCCGGCTCACCGGTGCCGGGCTCTACAGACTGGGCGTACACGGTCAGCACCAGACGGTTCCCGGTGCCGCTGCGGTTGTTGAAGGATCGCAGCTGGCCGCGGATCCGCAGAGGGCTGTCGGTTGTGATGCAGGAAAGCTGCGCGTCGGTCACCAGGACCGGCAGGATGTCCGCCTGTCCGGACAGGCGGGGGATCTCCAGCGGGAAGCGGTAAAACCGCAAGCCGTGGTTTTCGTGGGACAGAACAGGGCTCTGGAGGGCCCGGCCCTCAAGCAGGACTTCGTTTTGGAACGGTGTTGTCATCATCGGCTACCTCATAAACTGTAAATGATCGTGATGAGACACTGTATGAACCGTTCCGGCGGGATAGACCTCTTGTGTTGGGAGAAAATGTAGCATATAATAAAAAGGATCAAAAGGAGGACGCTATGGCAAATCTGTTTGACTATCTGGACTGGCGCGGTGATCTGACTCTGGCGCAGGCACCGTTCAACGAGGTGGACAATTTGATATTGGCCGAGCTGTCCTTTGTGGATTTCCGGGGCATCGTGCCTGAACCGGGCGCCAGTGGAGCCGTTTCCCTGCGGGAGGCGGCGGAGCAGGTGTTTGCCCGCGTTCCTGCCGGTGCGGCCATTGACATGGGTGTTCTGGTGCCGGATACGATTCCGCTTTTGCTGAAAAAGACGGCAGCGTCCCGGCGGTTCCGGGATATGCGGCTGAGCTGCTATGTGGACTGGCTGGACACGGAGCAGGCGGTACAGTTTTCCGCTCTGACCATCGAGACCGGCGACGGTCTGTATTACATTGCCTTCCGGGGCACGGACGATACGCTGGCCGGCTGGAAGGAGGACTTCCACATGGCCTGCATGGAGGAGGTGCCCGCCCAGCGCATGGCCGTGGAGTATACCCGGGCGGTGGCACGGCAGTATCCCAGACGGCGTCTGCGCCTTGGCGGACACTCCAAAGGCGGCAATCTGGCGGTGTATTCCGCGGCGCTTGTGCCGCCTGTCACCCAGCGCCGCATCCAGTCCGTCTGGTCCAATGACGGTCCCGGCTTCCACCGCAGGATTCTGGATTCTGCGGAGTACGCCCGGATCGCGGAGCGTGTGGTGTCCATTGTGCCCAAGTCCTCCGTGGTGGGCATGCTGCTGGAACACGACGAGGATTATATCGTGGTGGACAGTGTGGAGCAGGGCCTTCTGCAGCACGACGGCTTTTCCTGGTCGGTGCTAGGCGATCATTTCATTCGTTTGGACGATGTGACCCGCCAGAGCCGGATGAATGACCGGGCGCTGAAGGAATGGGTCCGGAGTATGCCGCTGGACCAGCGGGAGAAGTTTGTGGAGGGCCTGTTTGAGGTGCTCTCCGCCTCCGGCGCTGTGACGCTGACGGATCTGAAGGAGGAAAGCCTCAAGGCGGCGGGCGCCATGATCCGCGCTATGAAGGACATGGAAAAGGATACACGGGACGCGGTCCTGTATGCATTGAAGGTGCTGATCCGCAGCAACGCCAAGGTGCTGCGGGAGGAGCTGCAGCAGGAGATGGAAAAGCTGCCGAAAAAGCTGAACCGGACAAAGAAAGAGGAGACAAATTCATGAAAGCCATTGTTTACAAGTCCCAGACGGGATTTACGGAGCGATATGCCAAGCTGCTGTCGGAAAAGACCGGTGTGCCGGCCTATCCCCTGAAGCAGGCGGGAAAGTACCTGCGTAAGAACGACGACATCTTTTATATGGGCTGGCTGATGGCTGGCCGTACCAGCGGTCTGGACACCGTTGTGGAGAAATATACCGTCCGCGGTGTGGCAATCGTGGGCATGTCTCCCGGCGGCAACGGTGGATTGTGGGACGTGGCCTGCAAAAACGGCGGCTATTCTGATGGCGGCGCACCGGTATTCTACCTCCGGGGCGGCTATGCGCCGGACAAGCTGAAGGGTCTGCACAGGCTGCTGATGAAGCCCATGGCCAATTCTGTGGTGCAGGAGATCCGGGATAAGGGACCCAAGGCCACGGAGAGCGAGCTGGAGATGATGAACCTGTTCCTCCACGGCGGCGACTGCTTTGACGAGGCGCAGCTGGAGCCCATCGTCCGGTGGTTCCAGACCGGCCTCCATGACGGCAGGGTGCGCATCATGCCCAACGCCACGCTGTAATGGCTAATCTTGACATTTTTCCCCAATCATGTTAGATTGTCTGTGTTCATCGGAGGGCTTGTGATCGCAATCGCAAAGCTGGATAAGATGCCGGGTGCGCCCGGAGTCTTATCCGGCTTTTTTATATGCCCGAAAAGAGGGAGGGAGCCATGAAACAAAATCAGAATTTTACGCAGGGACCCATTCTGCCGGCTCTGCTGAAGTTTGCGCTGCCGGTGTTGCTGGCCCTGCTGCTGCAGGCCATGTACGGCGCAGTGGATCTGCAGGTAGTGGGCAAATTCGGAACGGCGGCGGATATCTCCGCAGTCGCTACCGGCAGCCAGATCATGCATTCCCTGACGATCATCGTCACGGGACTGTCCATGGGCATTACTGTCCTGCTGGGCCAGAAGATCGGCGAGGGAAAGCCCCGGGAGGCCGGCGGAGTGGTCGGCAGCGGCATTTGCCTGTTCAGTGTGGTGACGCTGGTCATGACGGCGGCGGTACTTCTTGCGGCCCCCAAAATGGCGGAGGTTATGCATGCCCCGGCGGATGCCTTTGCAGGCACGGTCAGCTATGTGCGCATCTGCGGCGCAGGCTCCGTGTTCATCATCGCCTATAATCTGCTGGGCAGTATTTTCCGGGGACTGGGCGATTCCAAGATGCCGCTTCTGACGGTGCTGATCGCCTGCGTCCTGAATATCATCGGCGATCTGCTGCTGGTGGCCGGTGTGGGCATGGGCGTG
Source organism: Oscillibacter sp. (assembly GCA_017482345.1). Taxonomy (GTDB): domain Bacteria; phylum Bacillota; class Clostridia; order Oscillospirales; family Oscillospiraceae; genus Oscillibacter. Next base: position 23,919 of record JAFUNB010000028.1, on the reverse strand, counting down.
GCCGGCGCGGCCATTGCCACGGTATTTGCCCAGGCGGTCAGCGTGCTGCTGTCTCTGCTCATCATCCGGCGTCGGGAGCTGCCCTTCACTCTGACCCGGACGGAGCTGCGGCCTGACCGGAGCGTCATGCGCCGGATCCTGCGGCTGGGCACGCCCATTGCCCTGCAGGATCTGCTGGTGAGCGTTTCCTTCCTGGTGATCACTGCTATCGCCAATGGCATGGGCGTGGTAGCCTCTGCCGGCGTCGGCGTGGCGGAGAAGCTGTGCGGCTTTGTGATGCTGGTACCCTCGGCCTATATGCAGTCCATGTCTGCCTTTGTGGCCCAGAACATCGGCGCTGGCAGGGAGGACCGGGCACAGAAGGCCCTGTGGACGGGCATCCTGTCCTCACTGGTGGCCGGTGTGGTCATGGCATGGGCCGGATTTTTCCGCGGAGATGTGCTGGCCGGCTTCTTCGCGGAGGATCCCGCGGTGGTGCTGGCCGGCTGGGAGTATTTGAAGTCCTACGCCATCGACTGCCTGTTTACCAGCTTCCTGTTCTGCTTTGTCGGCTACTTCAACGGCCGCGGCCAGACGGTATTCGTCATGGTACAGGGCTTTATCGGCGCGTTCTGCGTCCGCCTGCCGGTGGCGCTGCTGGTCAGCAGCTTGGGCGGCTCTCTGTTCCAGCTGGGCTTGTCCACACCGGCGTCCTCGCTGGTGCAGATTTTCCTGTGCATGGGCTGGTATCTCTGGAACAAACGAAAACACGCGTAAAAAAATCCCCTGCTGCGCCGCAGCAGGGGATTTGTGATTTACAGCTGAGGGAGCTTTGCGAAGCTGGCTGCCAGCTCCTCGTCCGTGGGGATATAATCGCTCATTTCGCCGTTGTGGAACTTCTCGTAGGCGTACATATCGAAGTAGCCGGTGCCGGTCAGGCCGAAGAGGATGGTCTTCTCCTCGCCGGACTCCTTGCACTTGAGCGCCTCGTCGATGGCCACACGGATGGCGTGGCTGGACTCGGGAGCGGGCAGGGTGCCCTCCACTCGGGCAAACAGCTCGGCGGCCTCAAAGACCTTCGTCTGCTCCACGCTGCGGGCCTCCATGAGACCGTCCGCATAGAGCTGGCTGAGGGTGGGGCTCATGCCGTGGTAGCGCAGACCGCCGGCGTGGTTGGCGGAGGGGATGAAGCTGCTGCCCAGGGTATACATCTTGGCCAGGGGGCAGACGGCACCGGTGTCGCAGTAGTCATAGGCGAACACGCCGCGGGTCAGGCTGGGGCAGGAGGCGGGCTCCACAGCGATGAACTGATAGTCCCGCTCGCCCCGCAGCTTCTCGCCCATGAACGGAGCGATAAGGCCGCCCAGGTTGCTGCCGCCGCCGGCGCAGCCGATGATGATGTCCGGCACGATGCCGTACTTGTCCATGGCGGCCTTGGCTTCCAGACCGATGATGGACTGGTGCAGCATCACCTGATTCAGAACGCTGCCCAGCACATAGCGGTAGCCGGGATTCTGACCGGCCACTTCCACGGCCTCGGAGATGGCGCAGCCGAGACTGCCGGTGGTGCCGGGATGCTCCTCCAGGATCTTCCGGCCGATGGCGGTATCCATGGAGGGGGAGGGGGTGACGGAGGCACCGTAGGTGCGCATGACCTCGCGGCGGAAGGGCTTCTGCTCATAGGAACATTTCACCATATAGACCTTGCAGTCCAGACCCAGATAGGCGCAGGCCATGGACAGAGCCGTGCCCCACTGGCCGGCGCCGGTCTCGGTGGTCACGCCCTTGAGGCCCTGCTGCTTGGCGTAGTAGGCCTGGGCGATGGCGGAGTTCAGCTTGTGGGAGCCGGAGGTGTTGTTGCCCTCAAATTTGTAATAGATCTTGGCGGGAGTCTGTAGCTTCTCCTCCAGACAGTAGGCCCGGGTCAGAGGCGCGGGACGGTACATCTTGTAGAAATCCCGAATCTCCTGGGGAATGGGGATATAAGCGGTATCATTGTCCAGCTCCTGGCGGATCAGCTCGTCGCAGAATACGGGGCGGAGATCCTCGTAGCCCATGGGCTCACCGGTGGCGGGATTCAGCAGGGGAGCGGGCTTATTCTTCATATCGGCCCGCATATTGTACCAGGCGTGAGGCAGTTCATTTTCAGACAGATAGATCTTGTAAGGAATGTTCTTTTCGGTTGTCATAGTATTTGCTCCTTTCAAATCTGCGGGTCGGAGAAACAAAAAAGACCTTCATCCCTCCAGGACCCATTTCAATGGTTCCTTTGGGACAAAAGTCTGAAAACTTCTGCGGTGCCACCCAAATTGACGATCACTCGTCCGCTCGGCGACGTGCCATCACACGCCTTTCCATGGTAACGGGGGAAAAACCCGTCGGAACTTACTGAGGAAACCCCGTTCAGCCCGCCCTCGGCAGTCCATTCAGCAAGGTCGTTCCTGCCGCCATCACACCATCGGCGGCTCTCTGGGAGAAACTCATCCTGCGTACTCGTCTGCGTCATCGGTTTGTGTTTTGAACTTGGTGTGAGTGTACGCCTGATGGAGCGATTTGTCAATAAGAGAAAAACATTTTTGGAGAGGTTCACAAAAAAAGCGGCAAGCTTGAGCTTGCCGCTTTGCGTTTTAGCGCTGATATTCGAATTCGAAGTCGTACATGGAGACGATGTCGCCGTCGGCGATGCCCATGTCCTCCAGCTGCTGGAACAGGCCGGAATCACGCAGGCACTTGTCGAAGTACATACGGCTCTCGTAGTCGGCAAAGTTGATGTTGCCCATCAGGCGCTGCAGCCAGGGGCCCTCCACCAGCCAGGTGCCGTCGTCGGCCCGCTCGATATCCAGGGGAGCGGAGGAATCCACTGCCACGGGACGGGGCACATACTCCGGCTCGTACACAGTGACGGGGGGCAGGGTGGACAGACGCTCGGCCACCTTCTGTACCAGCTGACGGGTGCCCTGGTGGGCAGCGGCGGACAGCTCGAACAGGGTGTAGCCCTTGGCCTCGACATGCTGGCGCAGGCGCTCCAGATTTTCGGGATCCTCCATGATGTCCATCTTGTTGGCGCACACGATCTGGGGACGGGTGGCCAGCTCGGGGCTGTACTGCAGCAGCTCCTCGTTAATGGCGTCGAAGTCGGCCACAGGGTCGCGGCCCTCGCTGCCGGAGACGTCCACAACATGGACCAGCAGGCGGCAGCGGTCGATGTGGCGCAGGAAGTCGTGGCCCAGGCCGGCGCCCTCGCTGGCGCCCTCGATGATGCCGGGAATGTCGGCCATGACGAAGGAGACGCCCTCCTCCACCCACACAACGCCCAGGTTGGGATACAGGGTGGTGAAGTGATAGTTGGCGATCTTGGGCTGAGCCTTGGACACCACGCTCAGCAGGGTGGACTTGCCCACGTTGGGGAAGCCGATGAGGCCCACGTCAGCCAGCAGCTTCAGCTCAAGGAACACGTCGTGGCTCTCGCCAGGCAGACCGGCCTTGGCGAAGCGGGGGACCTGACGGGTGGGCGTGGCGAAGTGCTGGTTGCCCCAGCCGCCGCGGCCGCCCTTGCACAGGACGTAAGGCTCGCTGTCGCTCATGTCCTTGATGATCTCGCCGGTCTCGGCGTCGCGCACCAGCGTGCCGCGGGGCACGCGGATCACCAGATCCTGACCGTTGCGGCCGCTCTTGCGGGCGCCCTGGCCGTCCTGGCCGTGCTCGGCCGTATACTTGCGCTTGTAGCGGAAGTCCATCAGGGTGGACATATTGTCGTCCACCTTCAGGACGATGGAGCCGCCGTGGCCGCCGTCGCCGCCGTCGGGACCGCCGTTGGCCACGTATTTTTCGCGGTGGAAGGCCACAACGCCGTTGCCGCCGTTGCCGGCGCGCACGGTGATCCGGGCCTTGTCGATGAAAGAAGTTGCCATGGAAACACACCTCCGATAATAGTATGAGTGGTTTGAGGCGCGTGCATCCCAAGGTGCGAAATTCGTACCCTCGGATGCATACGCCTGGTGTTCTTGAAAAAGAGCCCCGAACAATGCTGTTCGGGGCTCTCCATTGACTGATTACTCAGCAGCGTAAACAGAAGCCTGCTTACGATCCTTACCCAGGCGCTCGAAACGGAGCACGCCGTCCACCAGAGCGAACAGGGTATCGTCAGTGCCGATACCAACGTTCACACCGGGATGGATGTGGGTGCCACGCTGGCGAACCAGGATGTTGCCGGCCTTGACAAACTGACCATCAGCGCGCTTGGGACCCAGGCGCTTGGACTCGGAGTCACGGCCGTTCTTGGTAGAGCCGCCGCCCTTCTTGTGGGCGAAGAACTGAAGACCAATACGAATCATGATACGGACCATCCTTTCTGAATGATTTTAGATGGAGAGGAATTATTCTTCCTCCAGAACTTCGATGTTATCGGGGAACTCGTCGTGGAGCTCGGTGAAATAGACCATCATACCCGTCAGCAGCGCCTGGCAGGTGCTCTCAGCCGTCTGGCCGAGGCTGCCGGGGAGCCGGAGGGAGATGAATGCGTCTTCTTCCCGAACCTTCACAGCTGCAGCCAGACCCAGCACGTCGTTGATGGTGCTCTCAACCAGGCGGATGGCGCTGGTGATTGCGGCGCAGACAATGTCTTCGCCCTCTTCGGCGTAGCCGCTGTGGCCCTGAGAGTCAAAACCGATGATCCGGTTGCCCTCGCTGCGGAATGTGATGGTCGTCATGCTCAGACAGAGATCTTGGTGATCTCAACCTTGGTGTAAGGCTGACGATGACCCTGACGCTTACGATAACCCTTCTTGGGGTTGTACTTGAAGATGCGGACCTTCTTGCCCTTGCCGTTCTTCACGATGGTAGCCTCAACAGAAGCACCCTCAACAACGGGGGTACCGAAGGTGGCGTTCTCGCCGTCCAGGATGGCCAGGACCTGCTCGAACTTGACGGTCTCGCCGGCTTCGACGTCCAGCTTCTCGATGTACAGGACGTCGCCCTCAGCGACCTTGTACTGCTTACCGCCGGTCACGATGATTGCGTTCATTTTACTTTTCAACTCCTTCATTTACGGGCTCGCTGTCGGGGGTGGTCCCCTTCGGGACACTTTCTGACCCATTCAAAGCGGCTCATCAAGTATATCAATCAATCCTGGGTTTGTCAATGATTTTTCGAAAGAAAAGTGAGAAAAATTGCGGCTTTTAGCAGGAAAACATAGCGGAACGAGGGGGTGTGTTTCAGGGAGCGAACTTTATCCGCAGAGCCGGCACAACCGCTGATACATGACCGTCATCAGTGCCGTCAGAGCCAGCAAAAAGAGGGGCAGCGGGGCGATGGAGACGTGGTTTGCAAGGAAACCGAACAGGGGCGGCATGAGGCAGGTGCCGGTATAGGCGCTGGCCATCTGGACGCCAACGATGGCCTGAGAGCGGTCCGCGCCGAAGTGCTCCGGCGTGGAGTGGATGATGCAGGGATAGATGGGTGCGCAGCCAAAGCCCATGACGATCAGTCCCGCCAGAGCGACGCCTGTTCCCAGCGGCAGGAGCATGGCCAGCGCGCCGAGAATCACCAGTGCCTGTCCCAGACGGATCATTTGAGTATCGTTGAAGAACCCGGCGATGACGCCGCTGACGGCGCGGCCCGCTGTAATGCCCAGATAAAAAAGGCTTCCAAAGCCGGCGGCAGTCTCGGGATCCACGCCCCGGTGCAGCGTCAGATAGCTGCTGGCCCAAAGACCGGCCGTGCTCTCCAGGGCGCAGTAGCAGAGGAAGGCCACCATGATCTCTTTTGCGCCGGGAATGGCGACAATTTCTGACAAGGAAAGTGCCTTGTCAGAGACTGAAAAATCGGAATTTTTCTGAGTTTTCCACAGCGGAAGGCTCAAAAACAGAATGGCCGTCAGACAGATCTGGAACAGGCCTACCCAGCGGTAGCCGCTGTGCCAGAAATGGCCGTTCGTCAGGGCGAAGCTCATGATGTACGGCCCAGTGGATGCGCCAATGCCCCACATACAGTGGAGCCAGCTCATGTGGCGGCTGGAGTAGTGAAGGGCCACATAGTTGTTGATGGAGGCGTCCACGCTGCCGGCGGCGAGGCCGTAGGGAATGGCCCACAGGCAGAGGGCGGGAAAAGAATTGCTGCAGGAGAACCCCAGCAGTGCGGCGGCGCTGATGGCCACGCTGATGGCGGTCACCTTGCCGGTTCCAAGTCGGCGGGTCAGCCGGTCACTCTGCAGACTGGATACCACGGTGCCGGCGGCGATGATCATGGAGATGACGCCGGCATAGGACACCGGAACACCGAAGGGCGTATACATGACCGGCCATGCGGCGCCCAGCAGAGCGTCCGGCAGACCGAGACTGATGAAGGACAGATAGATGATGGCCAGAAGTGCGTGGAACATGTTGAAAAACTCCCTGAGTATGCTAAAATGGATTTATTAAATCGGTTATATCTTAAGCAAATCACTGGAAAAATGCAAGATGAATCAAGGGAAAGGGTGCTGAAACAAATGAAAACCATCGGCATGATCGGCGGCATGAGCTGGGAGAGCACCGTCACATATTATCAGATCGTCAACGAGGTGATCCGCCGGGAACTGGGCGGCCTGCACAGCGCCAAGTGTATCCTCCACAGCGTGGAATTCGACGAGATCGAGCGTCTCCAGTCCACCGGCGAGTGGGAGAAGTCCGGAGAAATTCTGGGTCAGGCGGCCCGCGGTCTGGAGGCCGCCGGCGCGGACTACATCCTCATCTGCACCAACACCATGCACAAGGTCTTTGACCAGGTGCAGAGCTGCGTCAGCGTGCCGTTGCTCCACATCGCCCAGATGACGGCAGACGCTCTCAAGGCGGACGATGTGGAAAAAGTGGGACTACTGGGCACGAAATACACCATGGAACAGGAATTTTATAAGGCGAAACTGGTGGAAAACGGCATTGAAGTGGTGATCCCCGGCAAGGAGGCGGTGGAGGTCATCAACGACGTCATCTTCCACGAGCTGTGCATGGGCGAGATCCGCGACGAGTCCCGTCAGGCGTTTCTGGCGGCCATCGACGATATGGCGGAGCGGGGCGCCCAGGCGGTGATCCTTGGCTGCACGGAGATCGGCCTGCTGGTGCGGCAGAGCGACACGGCGGTGAAGCTGTACGACACCACCCTCATCCACGCGGAGCGGGCGGCCATGCTGAGTCTGGAATAAGAGAACGGGAGCTGCGGAGCAGCTCCCGTTTTTGCGTCTGATCAGGTTTTGCTTCGGATCGGGTGGCGGATGACGGTTTTCCACCTCTCAGGGGCCGTCTTTCTTGGGTCGGAAAGGTAGATCTCATGGTGCAGACGGTCGTGGCTGATATCTGTCACATAGCCGTGCTCTTCCAGATACCGCTCCATCTGCGCCACAGTCTCCGGCTCCGTGTCAAAGGTCCCCAGGTGCAGCATCTGTACGCACAGGCCCTCCTCGATGGTCAGAAACTCCGCGGCGGAGCAGTCCAGCTTTTTCTTTTTGGCGGCGTTCTCCACAGCCCACGCAAAATCCTGGCGGGTCACAAAGTCCGGCAGGCGGATGACAGAGATCCAGTGAAAGGAGGATTTGTTGCTGTAGTCGATCCCGTCGGTGCCGTCCTGCCACCAGAAGCCCTCCAGCGGCGGTACGACGTACTCGAAAAAGCCGTCGATGCGGCGGTCGGTCTTGTAGCTCATTTTCAGGGTATATGCGATGGCGTACAGCACGCTGATGGCCTGCTGATAGGCGCCGCCCTCGAGATTGGGGTCGCCTTCGCCCCGCACCGCGATGTAATTGGCTGGAGGGACGGTGATGATACCTGGCTCGTTTTTCGGTTGATACAGCGCCTTATAGGCTTTTTTGAAATCAAATGCCATCACTCAGAATTGGTAGGTCTCCGGCGCGGCAGTGAAGGAACTGAAGGTTGCCACGGCGTTCTTCAGATATAGTACTTGGGTGTTGCTGTCGTTCTCGTCGTACATGGCGCGGAGATTGCTGTACTCGTCCAGCATGGACTTTTTGGCCTCGATGCGGTCATCCTCCACCAGCTCACAGGCCACGCGGAGCCAGACACCGTCCTTGAAGGCGCAGAGCTCGGCCTTGGGATTGGCGGCGAGCTGCTTGGAGACGGGCTTGCTCTTGCCGGTTTGGATGTAGAGCTTGCCCTCGAAGATGTGGGCGGTGCCGAAGGGGCGGACACGGGGCTGGTCGCCCTCCACCGTGGCCAGATAGTAGACGCCGACGGCCTTCAGAAATTCACATACGCGTTCCATAGGGTACCTCCTGATCAATTGATGGTTTATGGTTCTATCATACCCTCCTGAAAAACGGCTGTAAAGGAAAAAGAATCTGTGATACAGACCGTTTTTTGGGACAGATGCTTTGGTACGATCGGTACAACAGGAAACAGAATCAGCCGTGAAAGGAGATCAAATATGGAACATCTGGATGTGTTTTTTATGTTGGTGGGCGTGGTGTACAGCTGCTATGTGGTGCTGGAGTCGGTGCTGCGGCTGGACTATCAGGTCAGACGCCGGAAAAGACGTGGATAAAGAATCGCCGCTGCCGGATATTCCGACAGCGGCGGTCATTTTTTATGCGGGATATGCCTGCAGTGCTTTGGCCAGAGCCAGTGCGGCCCGGCCCACGGCGTCCAGCGCAGCGCCGAAATTCGCATATTCCTCCGCGGACATATGGTCGGAGACAGACTTCAGAGCCACGAACTTCACGCCGTTGCGGAGACACACCTGCGCCGCGGCGCAGCCCTCCATCTCCGCCAGAACGGGGTGGAAGGTGTTCCAGATATAGTCGATGCGCTCGCCCTGGGCGAGGAAGCTGTCGCTGGTGGCGACGCGGCCAAGGGTGGCGGCGAAGCCCTCCCGGGCCAGCAGTTCCACACACAGCTCCGGCTCCCAGACGGGGAAGGAGATGCGGTTCACGGTGGAGACCAGTCCCGGGGGATCTCCGGCAGCGGAGGTGTCCACATCGTGCTGTACCAGGTCGCTGGCGATCACCAGCGCGTTTAAGGGCAGGTCCGTGAGGCAGCCGGCCACGCCGGCGTTCAGCACCAGATCCACGCCGTATTTCATGCACAGGATCTGGGTGGCCATGGCGGCGTTCACCTTGCTGACACCGCCGATGCAGGCAAGAATGTCCGGCCCGACTTCATATACGGGAATGTCCGCCACGGTCTCCAGCAGGGGAAAGTCCCCGGCGCCGGGCATGGCAGAAAATTCGGATCTCATGGCAAAGAGCATGCCGATCTTCATGGATGAACCTCCTGACAGAAAAAGGGGGCGGACATCAGTCCGCCCTCTTTTTTCGATGGGTGAATTACTTGCCGGACACGATAGCGGCGGTATCCATGGCGATCATGAGCTCCTCGTTGGTGGGGATCAGCAGGACCTTGACCTTGGAATCGGCAGCGGAGATCTCCACTTCCTTGCCGCGGACATTGTTGGCCTCGGCGTCCATCTTGACGCCCATGAACTCCAGACCGGAGGCGATGGCCATGCGCTGAGAAGCGGAGTTCTCACCGACACCGGCGGTGAAGATGATGGCATCAACACCGCCCATAGCGGCAACGTAAGCACCGATCAGCTTCTTAACACCATAGTTGAACATATCAACGGCCAGACCGGCGCGCTCGTTGCCGCCCTTGAAAGCGTTCTCCAGATCGCGGAAGTCGGAGCTGACGCCGGAAACGCCCTGAACGCCGGAGTTCTTGTTCAGGATGTTCAGCATAGCGTCGATGTCCATGCCGTGCTTGTTCATCAGATACTGCAGGATACCGGCATCCAGATCGCCGGCGCGGGTGCCCATGGGAACACCGGCCAGGGGGGTGAAGCCCATGGAGGTGTCGACAGACTTGCCGCCGTCAACAGCGGTGACGGAGGAGCCATTGCCCAGGTGGCAGGAGATCAGCTTCAGCTCAGAAGGATCCTTGCCCAGCATAGCAGCGGCACGGCCGGCAACATACTTGTGAGAAGTGCCGTGGAAGCCGTAGCGACGGACCTTATCGTTCTCGTAGTACTCGTAGGGCAGAGCGTACATATAGGCCTTGGCGGGCATGGTCTGATGGAAAGCGGTATCGAACACGCCGACCATGGGAACGCCGGGCATGCAGGCCTCGCAGGCCTTGATGCCGGTGATGTTGGCGGGGTTGTGCAGAGGAGCCAGGGGGATGCAATCCTCCAGAGCCTGCATAACAGCGTCAGTGATCAGGACGGAACCGGCAAAGGCCTCGCCGCCATGGACCACGCGGTGGCCAACAGCATCGATCTCTTCCATGGAACCGATGACACCGTTCTTGGCGTCGACCAGGGCGTCCAGAACAGCCTGGATGGCCTCGGAATGGGTGGGCATAGCAACGTCAACAGCGTCCAGAGCTTCCTTGCCCTCGACCTGGGGCTTATAGGTGAACTTGCCGTCGATGCCGATGCGCTCGCACAGGCCCTTGGCCAGCAGCACGCCAGTTTCGGGGTTCAGCAGCTGATACTTCAGGGAAGAGCTGCCAGCGTTGATAACAAGAATGTTCATTGGAATCGTCTCCTCTTCTTTTCAGGAAGGCCTTGCAGCCCACCCTTAATTAATATAAAATGGAACAGACCTGTCCGCCCTGCGGACAAAATACTACGAGTTAATTATAACAGAGTTTTCCAAGGTTACAACTACCATTTTTTCGTTTTTACCAAAATGTCACTTTTTTGTCACCAAATCAGGAGTGAATTCTATGCAGACTGCAGGTATGATAATAGAGTACAATCCCCTGCATCATGGGCATTTATATCTGGTCCGGCAGATCCGGGAGCAGCTGGGTGAGGAGACGGCCGTCATCGGCGTGATGAGCGGCAACTTCGTCCAGCGGGGCGACTTCGCTCTGGTGCGCAAGCACGCCCGGGCCAAAGCCGCCGTGGAAAGCGGTGTGGATCTGGTACTGGAGCTGCCGCTGCCCTGGGCAGTCGGCTCGGCGGAGCGCTTTGCCGACGGCGGCGTTCAGGCCCTGGAGGCCACCGGTGTTGTCACCCACATGGCTTTCGGCAGCGAGTGCGGCGACGCGGACGCGCTGGAGCATGTGGCGGCCTGCCTGCTCTCCCCGGACTACGAGAACGCTCTGCGCGCCCGGCTGGGCGACGGCGTATCCTATGCCGCCAGCCGTCAGGCGGCGGTGGAGGAGCTGCTGGGCAGCGAATATGCCGCCATTCTGGAAAGTCCCAACAACATTCTGGGTGTGGAGTACTGCAAGGCGCTGCTGCGCCGCGGCAGTGCTATCCGGCCGGTGACGATCCGCCGCTCGGGCGCAGGATACCATGATGTCCACACGAAACGGGAGGAACTGCCTTCCGCCACCTCCATTCGTGCCCTGTTGACGCAGGGGCGGCGGGACGAGGCACTGGAGCGGATGCCTCTGGCCATGCGCGCCGCCTACGAGGCGGAGGAGCGCTGCGGCCGGGCACCGGTGTTCCGGGAGAACTGTGAGCGTGCCATACTGGCCCGCCTGCGGGCCATGAGCGAGGCGGAATTCGCCGCGCTGGACGAGGGAAACGAGGGATTGTACCGCAGATTGTACGAGGCCAGCCGCCGGGCCACCTCCGTGGAGGAGGTGCTGGAGACGGCCAAAACGAAACGCTACGCCTATACCCGTCTGCGGCGCATGGTGCTGTGGGCCTGGCTGGGATTGCGGCCGGCGGAATTCCCGGTGGAGCTGCCGTACCTGCGGGTGCTGGCGGCCAACGGACGGGGCAGGGAAGCGCTCTCCCGCATGAAAAAGACCGCAGACCTTCCGGTGCTGACAAAGAGCGCGGACGTCCGGCGCCTGTCGGATACGGCTCAGCGCCTGTTTGAACTGGAGGTCCGGGCCACGGATCTTTACACGCTGGCATATCCTGATCTGACTGCCGCAGACGGCGGCGCGGAATGGCGGGAGGGTCCTGTTATTTCCCAATAGCCGAGAAAAGGAGCATGAATATGGCTACTCTGATCGCACTGCTTCTGGTGCTGTGCACGCTGACCGCCTGTGCGGGAGGAAGCGTGACCGATGTAAAAAACTCACCGCCTGTCGTAGAGGAGCCCCCTCAGGTGACTGTTGAAGAGGTCATTGCCTATGAGGTGGAGCTGCGGGAAAACGGTGACGCGGTCCGCAGTGAGGACGGCGTGCTGCTGGTGGAGTATGCATATCAGGTGCCGGTGCTGTGGGCCGTGCGTGCCGACGGCAGCCGGATCGAGGAGCCTCAGACCCCTGCCGAGGTGGAGGCCCTGACGGTCACAGATACGTTCAATGCGGAGTTTGCAGACTGGAACGGCTCGGAATACATTCAGGGCATCATCGGCTTTGCCGAGGAGGACCGGAAATTCCGGGAGGAGGCTGGTATCCCTTGGGACGATACCTCGGCCTATACGGATGGATTGCGCTGTCAGGTCTATCAGACGGAACAGCTGATCAGCATTTCCGGTCTGTACAGCACCTATACCGGCGGCGCGCACCCCAACTATGTGCTGCTGAGCTGGAATTTCGATCTGACTACCGGCGCATACTTCGCGCCGGAGGCTCTGGCGGCGGACAGCCAGGAATTCTCCGATCTGGTGACACAGGAGATCATCCGGCAGGCCCGTGAGCGGGCGGCGGAGCAGCAGCTGCTGCCGGAGGAGTGCTTCTGGGAGAACTATGAGGAGATCGCCGCCAGCTGGGGCAGCTATGCGGTTTCCTTTGATGAAACCGGTATGACGGTGGGCTATTCCCCCTACGAGATGGCTGCTTACGCAGCGGGTGCCCAGATCTTCACGCTGGAATACGACCTGCTGCAGCCGGCTCTCAGCGACCATGGCATCGAGGTACTGCAGCTGGAGAAAGCCGCTGAATAAGCCTAAAACACACGGACGGCAGTCCGTGTGTTTTTTTGCTCTTGACATACCTAGAATGTCTAGGTAAACTATACATAGATAGTCTAGGCAAAGTGAGAGGAGGATCTCAATGAAGAAGCAATCCATCGACCATGCACAGCTGCTGGTGCTGTCCCTGTTGGCAGGGGAGGATATGTATGGCTACCAGATCATTGTGGAGCTGGCCCGCCGCAGCGACCATACCTTTGAGATGAAGGAGGGCACGCTGTATCCGGTGCTCCACGGACTGGAGCGTGCCGGTGCTGTGGAGGCCTACCAGCAGGAGGCACCCACCGGCCGGATGCGGAAATATTACCACATCACCCGGAAAGGCACAGAGCTGCTGAAAACAGAGGAAGAGAGCTGGCGGAGCTATTCTGGCGCTGTCAACGCCGTGCTGCGCAGCAGCATCGGCGGCCTGACCCTGGCCTGATATGAACAGGCGGGATTATTGTGCGGAGGTCATGGCGAATCTGCGCCGTGTGACCGGCGGGGAGCGTGCGGCCATCCGCGCGGAACTGGAGGCCCATATGGAGGACCACATGCTGGCGCTGATGGACCTGGGCTACGAGGAAGAACTGGCCGAGGAGCGGATGCTGCAGCACATGGGCGATCCGGCGGAGATAGGCCGGGAGCTGGACCAACAGTATCCGCCCCACTGGCTTGTTCTGAAGCGGATCACCATTGTGCTGACCGTGATTTTTATCCTCTTAACCTTCACGGATGTGGCGCAGATTTTAAATAATGCCGGTGATAGCTTTTGGGCACGGTTTTACCCGGAAAAGCTGATGGATGTTCACCATCTGAAGGAAGTGCCGGAAGTGGTGCAGGATACGGATATCCGGGTGCAGCTGGATGATGTAATGGTACGGGTCTATCAGGTGGCACTGGAGGATGCGGATGCGGCCTGTCGGGCCTATGTGGCCCTCAGCTGCTGGAATCGGAATCCCTTTGCTGAGCAGCCGGAGATCGCGAACTCCTATTTCTGGATGACGCCGGCGCCTCTGTGGGTGCGTACCTCCTCCGGCCGCAATCCGGACGGCGGCAGCGGCTGGCTCTGGGCGTTCCGCTATGAGCTTCCGGTGGAATATGGCGACAGCGTTCAGCTGACCTACGATGCCTTCGGTCAGACTTTTGACCTGACAGTGGAACTGCCCTGGGAGGAGACACCATGAAAAAACGAAAACAACTTCCCACCCGGTGCCGCCGGGCGTTGCGGTGGATGGCGGCGCTGATGGTGTTGGTGCTGGCCTGCCACCAGCTGGGCGCCTACTGCCTGACGCCGGAGCGGGTACTGCGGAAGCTGGAGCAGGTCCGACATACCGGTGAGACGGAATTCCTGTGGCGGGATGACGCCCCGGAGGGCTGGGATAAAGGCAGTCTGCGCCTCTCCGGCGGAGACCATGTCGCGATCCTGTGCCTGTATCAGTTTTCCTGGAGCGGTGGCTGGGAGGCTGGGTCCACTGACTACACGGAGCGCCGGGCGGACCAACCTTTTTCCGCGGCCCACTATCAGGGGTGGGGCAGATACGACCGGGATTGGGAGAAGAATGTGGATTACCATTACGTATTCGGCGCCGTGGAGGATCCCGGCGTGATGGAACTTGTTATCTTTTTTGACGCTATTGAGGGCGGCTTTGATCAGACAGTGCGGCTGACGGAGGCGAACTGGATCCGCAACGATTCCGGTGACCGTTTCTTCCTCTGTGCGCTGGAGCCGGAGGTGGGGAACCATAGCCGGGCCTGCAGCGTAGTGGGATGCTATGCAGATGGCACCATGACCAAACGATTGCAGCTGATGGGATCGGAACCCAGATGGGAATGAGAGGAGGAGAGCATGACCAGACAGACCTATACCCAGCAGGTGCTCTCCTGTCTGCGGCGGCTGACAGAAGCTGAGCGCAGCGCTGTGCAGGCGGAACTGGAGGCCCATATGGAGGACCATATGCTGGCGCTGATGGACCTGGGCTACGAGGAAGAACTGGCCGAGGAGCGGATGCTGCAGCACATGGGCGATCCGGCGGAGGTAGGCCGGGAGCTGGACCGGCAGTATTCCACCTTCTGGCTGGTGGTGAGCCGGGCGGCTACGGTATGTCTGGCGCTGCTGGCAGCGCTGGCGCTTACCGGTACATTCAATACATACTATCTGTTCAACAGCATCCGTGCCCGCGTGGCCCCCTGGTCGGATATTCAGCAGGAGTGGGAAGAGGCTGTGAATCAGCAGTTGGACATCCGCCAGCCCGTCGGCTCGGACATTCTGCGGATCCTGGGCAGCGGCACGAAGATCGAGGAGGACGAAGCCGTTGCCGTGGTGGTGTACTGCCAGTATGACCAGAGTCCCTTCGGGCTGGTATCAGACAGAAACATTGGCTGGCTGGACTGCCGGGGGGAGGAGGCCATCGGCGGCGGAGGCGGCCACAGCACCTCCGCCGCGGCCTATTCCCGGCGGGAACTGGTGGTACAGGCGGGAGATCCGTATGTGACAGCAGTCTGGGAGCGATACGGAGAACGTGTGGAGCTTCAGGTGCCGCTGGAATGGGAGGATGCTTATGAATAAACGAAACAAGTGTCCTGACCGCCGGCGCAAGGCCCTGCGCCGCTGCGCCCTGCTGGCGGCGATTCTGCTGTTCCTGTCTGTGACGCGGCTGTATACGCCCTTGCCGGGTATGGCCATCGCGGAGGCAGCGGACGTCTGTGATGTGGAAAACCCGGAGGTGGTGGACTGGTTCTATGACGGCACGCTGCCCATCACCCGCTTTTCCCTCCATGCTTTGGTGGACGGCGAGCGGTCCATGATGCTGACGGCAGTGAGCTTCAACCCGCTGGCCGGCGGCTGGTATTACCGCGCATTTTCCGAGGCGGAGGCCTGGGACGGCAGCGGCCTTTATGCCGGCGTCTACCAGCACGGGCAGGACGACAAAGCAGTGGGGTATCTGTTCGGCCGCATCGACGATCCGGAAATCGTCACGGTAGAGTTGACGGAAACCGTGCAGGCCGTTCTGGCGCCGGAGAGCGGGCTCCATCCGGATGACGAGGTGACGCTGCCGGTGACGCTGAAGGACGTGCCCATCTTTGAGCGGAGCGGAACAAGCTATCTGCTGACGGAAATAGAGCTGCGGGAGCAGTCCTATTTTACCCGGGGCTTTCAGCTGACCGGCTATGATAAAGACGGAAACGCTGTCGCCACGATTGAGCCGCACTGGCGGTATTGGCATACATAAAACAACAGCGCACAGGAGATGATCCTGTGCGCTGTTTTGCTTGCGTGCGTTATGCGGCAGCTTCCTGCTGCTTCTTTTTGCGCTTTTCAGTGAAGCGGATGGTCATATTGTCGATGACGGAGTAGTACACGGGGGTAAACACCAGCGTGATGAGAGTGGAGATGGTCATGCCGCTCATCATGGTAAGCGCCATATCACTCATCATTTCCAGCGTGTTGCCCATGGCCAGAGCCATGGGGATCATGGCGATGACGGTGGTGATGGTGGTCATCATGACGGGACGCACACGGAGGGGACAGGCGTTGAGGATGGCAACATCCCTGGCCTCACCCATGTCGCGGCGGATCTTGATGTAGTCCACCAGAATGATGGAGTTGTTGACCACCGTGCCCGCCAGGAAGATGAGGGCCACCAGTGCGATCATGGTGAGGTCACGGCCGGTGATGGGCAGGATGAACAGAGCGCCGGAGAAGGCCACCGGCAGGATCATCATGATGATGACGGGCATGAGGAAGGACTCAAACTGGGCGGCCAGCACGAAGTACACCAGACCCAGTGCCACGACCAGCGCCAGCAGCAGATCCTGGAAGCTCTCCATCATCTCCGTATAGGAGCCGGAAATCTCGGCGGTGTAGCCCTCGGGCAGCTGGTAGGAATCCAGAATGGTGCGGATGCTTTTGTTCATGGCGGTCAGGTCGCCGCTGAGGGTGCTGCCGGTGATGCTGACCTGACGGGACTGGTTGACGCGGTTGATGGTCTGGGGAGCCTGCACCACGTTGACCTGTGCAACAGCGCTCAGAGGCACATAGCCGCCGCGGGGGCTGGATACAGGCATGGAACGCAGGGCGTCCAGGCTTTCGGCGGCGGCGCCGCTGCCGCGGACCACCACATCCAGTTCTTTGTTGTCAATGGTCACGGTGGTGGCGGTGGCGCCGGTCAGTTCAGAGCGGACGGCGGAGCCGATGGTGGCGGCGGTCAGGCCATACATGGAAGCGGCTTCGCGGTTCATGGTGATTTCCACCTGCGGCACCTGATCGGCCACGGTGGAGCTGACCTCCACAGCGTCAGGCAGGGCGGCGATCTGGGCGGACAGGTCGCCGGCGATCATGCTCAGCGTGCCATAGTCCGCGCCGGTGATATCCACGCTGATCTCGCTGCCGCCCATCATGGCGGTCATGTCGCTGGATACCACGCTGATCTCGCAGCCGGCGATATCCTGCAGCAGGGGACGCAGATCGTCAGCCACCTCATCGGTGCTGCGCTGACGCTGGCTCTTTTCCACAAGGGTGACAGAGACACTGGCGGTCTCAGCCTGCGTGGCGTAATAAATGCTCTCCATTTCGGGGATCTGCTCCATGGCGATGGCCGCCACGCGGTCCGCGATGGCGGTGGTCTCATTAACCTGAGAGCCCAGGGGCATGGAGATGGTGATGGACATCTGGCCCATATCCATGGGCGGCAGGAGCGTCATGTTGGTGGTGAAGCAGATGGCCGTAAAGACCACCACCAGCGCCACGGAGGTCAGCATGCCGGCCTTGAGGTGATGGACGAAATAGTCCAGCAGACGGATGTAGCGGTCGTACAGCTTGTTGATCCAGCCGCCCACCTTTGCCACGATGGCGTTGGGCTTCTTTTCGGCCCGCTTCAGCTCGTCCTGACGAACCTTTTCCGTATCCAGAAGCAGGTAGCACAGCAGGGGGACCAGAGTCAGTGCGATGACCATGGAGCCCAAGATCAGGAAGGAGATGGTCAGGCAGAAGTCGTCAAACAGCATGCCAGCCATGCCGCCGGTCAGACCCAGAGGCAGGAACACGGCCACGGTGGTCAGGGTGGAGGCCATAACGGAGGTGGTGACCTCCTGCGTTCCCTCCACGCAGGCGCTCATGCGGTCGTGGCCCTCGGAAGCAAAGCGGTAGATGTTTTCCAGCACGACGATGGAGTTATCCACGATCATGCCGACGCCCATGGCGATACCACCCATACTCATCATGTTCAGGGTCAGGTCCCACACGTTCATCAGCACGAACACCGTCAGGATACAGACGGGCATGGAGATGGCGATGGCCAAAGTGGCGCCCCAGCGGCGCAGGAACAGGAACACTACGATGGCCGCCAGAATGACGCCGGTGATGATGTTGCTGATGGCGGCGTCAGAGGCCAGATGGATGAAATCGGAGGCCAGATAGGGAATGGAGTAGTGGACGGAGCGGTTTTCCGCGGAGAGCTCCTCCATGCGCTGTGCCACAGCGCCGGAGGTGGCCATTTCGTTGGCGCCGGACTGCTTGGATACCTGCAGGATGACGCAGCCCTTGCCGTCCATCATGGCGACGGTGTCCTGCTCCTTGGATTCCAGCGCGACGTTGGCCACCTCGCCCAGACGGACGGTGCCGCCGGTGGGGAGCATGAGGATCATGTTGGCCACGTCGTCCACACTCTGGAATTTGGCGTCGGTACTGACGGTCAGGGTCTTGTCGCCGTTTTTCAGATCGCCGCCGGGATACAGCAGGTTCTCTGCCATCAGGAACTGGGAGATGTAGCTGGTGGAGATGCCGTAACCGGCAGCCTTGGCGGAGTCGATCTCCACGGCGATCTGCTGAGTGACGCCGCCGCTGACAGAGACGGAGGCCACGCCGTCGATACGCTCCAGTGCGGGCACCACGACGTCCTCGGCCAGTGCCTGTGTCTCGCTGAGGTCATCGCCCATCAGGGCGATCATGGCGGTGGGCAGCAGGTCGCTGAGGTTCATGTTGACGATGATGGGATCGATGGCGCCGTCCGGCAGAGTCAGCAGGTCGAATTTTTCGCGGAGCTTGCTGGCGGCGATATCCAGATCGGTGTCCTCCACATAGGTGATCTGGAGCTGAGAGACGCCGTCAGAGGAGGTAGAAGACACGCCATCCACGCCGGGCACGGACATGATAGCCGTCTCCAGCGGGCGGGTGACCAGCTCCTCCATGTCGCTGGGGGTGGCGCCGTTGTAGTAGCACATCACCACAGCCATGGGGGCCTCCACGTCAGGCAGCAGAGCCATCTGCAGCTGGGTGGTGAAGACCACGCCGAAAATGGAGATCATGATGACCGCCAGCAGCGTTGTCACGCGGTGTTTGATGCAAAATTTTGCCGTATTCATTTAAGCCTCCCCGGAAACCACGCGGACCGCGTCGCCGTCCTGCAGATAGGTCTGGCCGACGGTTACCAGCTGCTCGCCGGCGCTGAGACCGGAGCGGATCTCCGTGACGCCGCTGCCGGTGAGGCCGGTAGTGACTTCTCTGTAGACTGCGGTGCCGTCCTCCACCACGAAGACGTACTGCACATTGTTGCTGGTGAGGATGGACTGGGTGGGGATGACCACGGCGTTGTCATTGACGTCGGTGTGGAAGGTCACGTCGGCGAACATGCCGGGCAGGAGGCCTTCGGCATCCTCCGGCAGAGCCAGCGTGACAGAATACAGATTGGTCTGCATGTTGGCGGTTTGGTCCACAGAGCGGATGGTGCCCTTCAGAGCAATGCCGGCGGCGGCCACGGACACGTCGGCCTTGTCGCCGATGGTCAGCTGGGACACCAGAGATTCAGACACCATGACGGAGATTTTCATGCGGGAGTTGTCGTTGATGACGGCCACGGGCATGGCGTTGGAGACGATGCCGCCCTCCACGGCGGTCATGCTGGCCAGCACACCGTCCATGGGAGCGATGACGTTGCCGTTTTCATCCACGTTTTCCAGCGCCAGATCCAGCTGCTCCAGACCGGACTTGGCGTTTTCCATACCGGCTTCCAGCTGGGCCAGGGTGGCGTTGCGGGTGGCGATGGCGGACTGCAGCTGCAGCTGCGCCTGATCGATCTCCAGCTGGGAGGCGGCGCCGATGGCAAACAGCTCCTTCAGATTGTTGAGATTCTGCTGCTGCAGGGCGATCTGCTGATCGAACACAGCAGCCTGGTCATAGTAGCTCTGAGAGGCGGACTCATAGCCGATGGAGGCCGCGTTGTAGGTGGCCAGCGTACCTTCCAGCTCCAGCGTGCAGATGATGTCGCCCTCCTTCACCGCGTCGCCGGCGTGGAAATAGACGGCGCTGCACTTGGCGGCGGAGGTGAGCATGATGGTGGAGGAGTTCTCGGCGGCCACCTGGCCGGAGACCCGGTGCTCGGTGGAGATGGCGTCCATGGACACCTCGGTCACCTCAACGGCCACGCCGGAGGGAGCGGCAGGTGCGGACTCTTCCTTGCCGCCGCAGGCAGTCAGTCCCAGAAGGAGCAGAGCTGCCGTCAGAAGGGATGTGATTTTTTTCAGATTCATGGTATGTAGCCCTCCGTCAGTTGATGATGCCGTATTCCACCGCCCAGAGATAGGTGTGATAGGCGGTGAACAGGTCGATGGAAGCGGACTGAACAGCCTCCTCGGCCGTGGTCAGTTTGTCCTGCGCGTCCAGCAGCGCGTTTTTGGAAATGGTGCCCTGCCGGTGCTTCAGCTCGGCCACCTTGTAGTTGGCCTGCTCCAGCGTCAGCGATTCCTCAGAGGCGGCGAGGGCCTGCTGGAAATCAGTGACCTTCAGATAGGCGCTGCGGAAGCTCAGCTCAAAGCCATGGATGTTGGAATCGTAGGTGTGCTGGGCGGCGTTCCAGGTGTGCAGGGCCATGATGTAGTGGTAGTTCTTCTTGTCGTTGGCGTATTCCCGCATGGCGTCGATGTATTCATCCTCGGCGTCGTCCCGCGTTTTTTGGGCCGTGTAAATGGTATAGCTTTTTTCCATGGCGGCGGCCAGGTCCGTTTCGGGAGCCAGCTCCTCCACCTGGGAGGGCTGCACGCTGGGGAGGGGGCCCAGCTTGATAGTACCGGTCAGTTCCACGCCCAGCATCTGCTCCAGCTGCATTTTCAGCACGGTGATGTTCATCTGCAGGGTGGAGATGCCGCTGGCCAGCGTGGTGCGGCCGGTCTTCACCTGCTGCAGCGTCAGAGCGGAGATCTGGCCCAGCTTGTGGCGCAGCTCCATCTCCTGCACGGTGCGGTCCAGAGCCGCCAGCTGCCGCAGCAGAGCGGTCTCCTGGATCTCCAGATCCACCAGGGCGATATACAGCGCCTCGGCGCCGATGACCACCTGGTTTTGGGCGGAGCGCAGCTGGCGGACGGTGTCGGCGTTGTCCTGCTGGAGGGTGCCCTCCTTGATGTCGTCAAACGTCTTTTTCAGGTTGGCGTGGGAGGACAGCAGGGAATCGTAGGACACCCGGTCCAGTCCCAGCGCGGAGGAGAATTCCGGCGGCAGATCATCCTTGGCCCAGATGGTGTCCATGATGGCGTTCATGCCGTCCCGCAGCTCATCGGACATCTCGTCATAGTCGATGGCCTCCAGCGTGGCAATGGTCTCCTCCAGTGTCAGGATGTTGGCGTTGTGTTCCCGGACCCGCTTCTCCAGATTTTCAAAGGAGACGGTGCCCTCCGGATCGTCGGGAAACAGCTCCTTTTCCGTGATCAGCTGATCCTCGGTGCCGGTGACGGCGCTGATGGCGTCGGCGGCAGCCTTGCCTGCGGAGGAGCTGCTGTCCGACGCGGCCAGAGCCGGTGCGGTCATCAGCGAACCGCACAGCGTCAGCGCCAGCGCCGCGGAAATAAAACGTTTGCGCATAATGACTTCTCCTTACGTGATACATGATGGTTGGTTCATTTAATAACAATTAAGTATATCAAATAAATTCCACCACAGCTATAAAAAATGAAAATGTTAACATATTATTTGCAGTTCTGGAAAATTAAAGCAGCCGCCCGAAGGCGGCTGCTGAGAGACAGATGTCACTGGGTAAAATGCTCGTGGCTGAAGATATGGTCCTGGCAGAAGCAGTGGTAGCCGGCGCAGCGGGAGCAGTACCGGAATTCCAGATCGGGATACTCTGTGTCCGTGCGGCCGCAGACAGCACACTTGTGGCGGTAACCCTGCTGGGCCTCCTTTTTCTGCTGCTGTCTGGCGGCGGTTTTGAACTGGATGGTCTTGTGGGAGTTCTGATGGCGGGCACGCTGGCGCTGGTAGCCGAAGGCCTCCGTCATATCGCTCCAGAAGAACACCAGGAAGTTCAGCAGGGCGATGATGGGGAGGAGGGCGCTGACGATGTCAAAGCGCAGCAGGGCGGCCAGAATATCCACGGCGAACAGCACCACATCCAAAATGGCCAGCCACTTGACCTTCAGGGGAATGATGAAGAACAGCAGCACCTGCGCGTTGGGATACAGGGCGGCAAAGGCCAGGAACATGGACATGCTGACATAATAGGTGCCATAAATGGTGGTGCCGGGGCCAAAGGCGTAATAGCCGATGATGCCCACGATGATGGTCAGCACCACGCCGGAGAGATAGTACAGATTAAACTTTGGCGTGCCCCATTCCCGCTCCAGCAGATTGCCGATGAAGTAGGTGAAGTACAGGGAGAGCATGAGGGAGAACACGCTGCTGGTGTCCGGTACAAAGACAAAGCTCAGCAGACGCCAGAGCTGCAGATCCAGCACGCGGCCCCAGTTGAAGCCCAGATAGGAGAAGAGACCATAATTGGTCAGACGCAGCAGCAGAAACACGATCACGTTTCCCGCCACGATGAATTTCATCAAATTGGGGATGCCGAAATTGGGGTGGTTGTACGCAAAGCGATCCACGGCATCGTTCAGTTTTTTCAAGGTAAAACCTCCCGGAATGTCATAGTTAAATTGCATTATACCCGCTCACAGGGGAAAAGTCATGTATAATTTTTAAACGTTGGAAAAAAGGTGGGAATTTTCCTCAAAAGGTGGGGAATATCCCTTGACAATCCCATAAAACCTGATACTATATTGTATGAAAATTTTATATCCCTTATCAAGAGTGGCGGAGGGAACGGCCCTATGAAGCCACGGCAACCTGCATTGTAAGGTGCCAAATCCGGCGGAAACCGAGAGATGAGGAGCGAGCAAGAGAAGTTACTGCGCGTTTCGTCGTCGAAACGCGCTTCTTTTTCGCCTCTTGAGAGGGAAAAAACACAAAGGAGAATCACCATGGCAAGACACTATCTGTTTACTTCCGAGTCCGTGACTGAAGGTCATCCCGATAAGGTCTGCGATCAGATCTCTGATGCAGTGCTGGACGCCATCATGGCCTCCGATCCTTACGGCCGCGTGGCCTGCGAGACCACTGCCTGCACCGGCCTGATCCACATCATGGGCGAAATCACCACCAGCTGCGTGGTGGACTACGCCACCATCGCCCGCGAGGTCGTCCGCGAGATTGGCTATGACCGCGGCAAGTACGGCTTCGACTGCGATACCTGCGGCGTCATCACCTCCATCACCGAGCAGTCCCCCGACATCGCTCTGGGCGTTGACAAGTCTCTGGAGGCCAAGAGCCGCGAGGACGCCGAGCTGGACCACGGCGCCGGCGACCAGGGCATGATGTTCGGCTATGCCTGCGACGAGACCCCCGAGCTGATGCCTCTGCCCCTGTCCCTGTCCCAGAAGCTGTGCAAGCGCATGGCTGAGGTCCGCAAGACCGGCCTGCTGAACTACATGCGTCCCGACGGCAAGAGCCAGGTCACCGTGGAGTACGACGAGAACAACCGCCCCGTCCGCGTGGATACCGTCGTCATCTCCACCCAGCACAACCCCGACGTGACTCTGGAGCAGATCCGCCACGACATGATCGAGCAGGTCATCCGCGTGGTCATCCCCGCCGAGCTGCTGGATGAGAACACCAAGTATTTCGTCAACCCCACCGGCCGCTTCGTTAAGGGCGGTCCCGCTGCCGACTCCGGTCTGACCGGCCGCAAGATCATCGTCGATACATACGGCGGCAGCGCTCCCCACGGTGGCGGCGCCTTCTCCGGTAAGGACCTCACCAAGGTGGACCGTTCCGG
>JAFUNB010000027.1 GCA_017482345.1 Oscillibacter sp. | reverse complement strand
TCCTCGTCCCACCACTCGGAGGAAGCGGCGTCGATGGCGATCTTGAAGTCCTCGCCGGGCTTGTAGCCGGCCTTCTCGATGGCAGCGACGATGACCTTCAGAGCGTCCTCGTCCTTCTTCAGGTTGGGAGCGTAGCCGCCCTCGTCACCCACGCCGGCGGCGGGAGTGCCGTTCTCCTTCAGAACGGTCTTCAGGGTGTGGAAGACCTCGGCGCAGCGGCGCAGACCCTCGCGGAAGGAGGGAGCGGAGACAGGCATGATCATGAACTCCTGGATCTCAACGTTGTTGGTAGCGTGAGCGCCGCCGTTGAGGATGTTCATCATGGGAACGGGCAGCTGCTTGGCGTTGGTGCCGCCAATGTAGCTGTACAGGGGCATACCCAGGCTCTCAGCAGCGGCCTTGGCGCAAGCCAGAGAAGCACCCAGGATGGCGTTGGCGCCCAGACGGCTCTTGTTGGGGGTGCCGTCCAGCTCGATGAGCATCTTGTCGATGGCGACCTGATCCAGAGCGTTCATGCCGATCATGGCCTCAGCGATCTCCTCGTTCACGTTCTTGACAGCAGTCAGAACACCCTTGCCCATGTAACGGCCCTTGTCGCCGTCACGCAGCTCGCAAGCCTCGAAAATACCGGTGGAAGCGCCGGAGGGAACAGCGGCACGGCCCATGCTGCCGTCTTCCAGATAAACCTCGACCTCGACGGTGGGGTTGCCGCGGGAGTCCATAACCTCACGGCCCAGAACGTCAACGATTTCAAACATCTGCTTCATGGGAATCAATCTCCTTTCAAATTCAGAACCGGCCGCGATGCGGGCGCGGTCTCCATGTCCGGCAGAGCCGGACTGTATTTGATACATTCGCCTTCCGGCGAAAAGGGACACAAATTTAATTCAGGATCAGCGTCTCGCCGTCCATCTCCGCAGGCTTTTCCAGGCCCATCAGGTCCAGCATGGTGGGTGCGATATCGGCCAGGCGGCCATCACGCAGCTTCACGCTGGCGCCCACGATATAGAAGGGCACAGGGTTGGTGGTATGGGCGGTAAAGGCCTCACCGTCCACATCGATCATGCGCTCGGCATTGCCGTGGTCAGCTGTAATCAGAGACACGCCGCCCATCTTGGAGGTAGCTTCCACGACCTTGCCCACACACTCGTCCACGGTGGCGACCGCCTTACAGGCAGCCTCGTACACACCGGTATGGCCCACCATGTCGCAGTTGGCAAAGTTCAGGATGATCACGTCATAAGCACCGCTCTCGATGCGCTTAACGGCCTCCTCGGCCACCTCGTAAGCAGACATCTCAGGCTGCAGGTCGTAGGTGGCGACCTTGGGAGAGGCGATCAGGCAGCGGTCCTCACCGGGGAAGGTCTGCTCCACGCCGCCATTGAAGAAGAAGGTGACATGGGCGTACTTCTCGGTCTCAGCGATGCGCAGCTGCTTCATGTTCATCTTGCTCAGGTACTCACCCAGGCCGTTGGCAACACGCAGACGGGGGAATGCCACCTGGACGTTGGGCATGGTAGCGTCGTACTCGGTGGTGCAGACATAGGTCAGGGGGAAGATCTCGCGCTGGAAACCGTCGAAATCGGGATCCACGAAGACGCGGGTGATCTCACGGGCGCGGTCAGGACGGTAGTTGAAGAAGATGATGCTGTCGTTATCGGAGATCACGCCCTCAGCGTCACAGACGACGGGCTCCACGAACTCGTCGGTGATGTTGTTGGCGTAGCTCTTGGCAACGGCGGCAACGGGATCGGGATTCTGCTCGCCGCGGCCATAGACCATGGCGTCGTAGGCCAGCTCAACGCGGTCCCAGCGCTTATCGCGGTCCATGGCGTAGTAGCGGCCCATGACGGTGGCGATCTTACCAACACCGATCTCCTTGCACTTGGCGACGGTCTCAGCCACGAAGTCCTTACCACTGGTGGGGGACACGTCACGGCCGTCCAGGAAGGCGTGGATGTAGACCTTGCTCAGGCCGCGGATCTTGGCCATCTTCAGCAGAGCCCACAGGTGGGTGTTGTGGGAGTGCACACCGCCGTTGGAGAGCAGACCGTACAGGTGCAGGCTGCTGCCGTTTTTCAGGGCAGCGTCCATAGCGGCGCAGTAGGCCTCGTTCTCAAAGAAGCTGCCGTCCTCGATGGAGCGGGTGATGCGGGGCAGGTCCTGATACACCACGCGGCCGCCGCCGATGTTGGTGTGGCCCACCTCGCTGTTGCCCATCTGACCGTCGGGCAGACCGACGTCCAGACCGGAGGCGGACAGGGTGGTGTGATTGCATTCAGCAAAAAGCTTATCCAGAACGGGGGTCTTGGCGAATTCGACGGCGTTACCCATGGTTTCGCCGCGCAGACCAAAACCGTCCATAATGATCAATGTAGTGGGGGTCTTGTTCATAGTATCCTCATTTCTCCAAAAAACACTTTTCAGCTGTTTTGATATACGTGGGGATTCCAGGGATCACTCCTGGTTGGCAGCGTTGATGATCTCCACGAACTGGTCGGGCTTCAGGGAAGCGCCGCCGATCAGGCCACCGTCCACGTCGGGCTGGACCAGCAGCTCCTCAGCGTTCTTGGGGTTCATGGAACCGCCGTACTGGATGGTGACAGAGCGGGCCACGCGGGCGCCATACAGGCCGCGGATGATGGCGCGGATGGCAGTGCAGTCCTCTGCGGCCTGCTCAGCGGTCGCGGTCTTGCCGGTACCGATAGCCCAGATAGGCTCATAGGCGAT
>JAFUNB010000026.1 GCA_017482345.1 Oscillibacter sp. | reverse complement strand
TTCTGCAGGACCATGGCGCTGATCTCCTGAGGAGTGTAGTTCTTGCCGTCGATGGCGACCTTGTGGTCGGTGCCCATCTCACGCTTGATGGAAGCGATGGTGCGGTCGGGGTTGGTGATGGCCTGACGCTTGGCGACCTGGCCCACCATACGCTCGCCGGTCTTGGAGAATGCCACGACAGAGGGCGTGGTGCGGTTGCCCTCAGCGTTGGCGATGACAACAGCCTCGCCGCCTTCCATAACGGCGACGCAGGAGTTGGTAGTACCCAGATCGATACCGATAACCTTAGACATAATTGATTTCCTCCTAATATATCGAAACGTTTTTAATAATTACTTATGATCGTTGGTGCGATTTGTGCGCACATTAATTTGCCACTTGGACAATGGCGTGGCGGACGACCTTGTCGCCCATCATGAAGCCGCCCTGGAACACCTGAGCCACCACATTCTCGCCGAGGCTCTCGTCGTCGATGTGCATGACGGCGTTCATGGTCTCCGGATTGAACTCGCAGCCCTTGGCGGGGATCTCCGTGACACCCTGCTTTGCCAGAATGTCCTGGAACTGATGGAAGATCATCTCCAGACCCTTCTTGTGGGGAGAGTCCTCGTCGCCCTCGGTGGCGGCGGCGCGCTCCAGATTATCATACACAGCCAGGAAAGCGCGAATGGTATCGGCCTTGGCGTCCTGGTAGATGTTATCCTTTTCCTTGGTGGTGCGCTTGCGGTAATTGTCATATTCGGCGGTAAGCCGGACGAACTGATCCTTCACGGAGTCCAGCTGCTTGGCGGCCAGTTCCATAGCCTCCATCTGCTGCTGGGTCAGGGTGTAGGTCTTTTCCTTTTTCTTTTTGCCTTTTTTCTCCTTGGGCTCGGCGGCAGGTTCCTCTGCCTGAGCAGCCTCCTGCTGGGGAGCTTCCTGGGTTTCCTCCTCCATGGGCTGCTTGGTCTCTTCGCTCATTTCTCTGCTTCCTCCTTCGGGGGTAATTCTTGTTTTCCGAACAGCCGCGTCATGCCCTCAGCAAATCCGCTGAGCCGCGCGGCAACAGTTGCGTAATCCATGCGGGTGGGACCGACCACGCCGATCAGACCCCGCATATCGTCTCCAATATCATAGCTGGCGACCACCACACTGGTGTTCTTCAGCGCGTCGCTGACGTTTTCCGGGCCAATGAGGATCTTCATGGGACCCTCGTCCGGCACCGGCAGGTTTTCCTTGCTGTCCGTCAGGAAGCTCATCAGCTGGTGGGCCTTGTCGGCGTCCCGGTACTCCGGCAGCTTCAAAAGCTCCTTGGCGCCGGCGGTAACGATCTCCCGCTGGCTGGACTCAGCCAGTGCGTCGCTGGCGTAGGACACCGTCTGGGACAGCAGCAAAAACAGCTGGGGCGGGATCTGTTCCGCCACATCCATCAGCCGCAGGTTCATTTCGTCCGGAGAGATGTTGACGAAATGGGTATTCAGCAGCGTCACCAGCGTGGGCAGCTGATCCAGGTCCACCCGCAGCTGCAGCCGCAGCAGCTGGCTCTTGACCCGGTTATCGCTCATCATCATGACCACGATGCAGCTGCGTTCATCCACCGGCAGCAGATCGAAGCGGCGTGCGGAGAGCGTCTTTTTGCCGCTGATACTCATGTATGTGGGATAGTTGATGAAGGACGACACCGCCCGGCCCGCCTGGGAGATCACCCGGTCCAGCTCCTCCATTTTCAGCTGGAGGGACTGGTTGATGCGCTCCGTCTCATCCAGAGACAGGCGCTGGCGCTCCATCAACTCGTTGACGTACAGCCGGTAGCCCTTGGGAGAGGGGATGCGGCCGGCGGAGGTGTGGGGCTGCTCCAGCAGGCCCATCTCCACCAGGTCAGCCAGCTCGTTGCGGATGGTGGCGGAGCTGACCTTACCCAGCTGTGCGGCGATGGCCTTGGAGCCAACGGGTTCGGCAGTGCGGATATAGTCCTCAATGACGACCTTCAATATTTTCTTTTTCCGGTCTGTCAGTTCCATATCCAGCTCCTGTCCGGTGTCATTCATAGGGTTAGCACTCGTTTTCCCCGAGTGCTAAAGTGAGTTTACCACTGCGGCCCTATCTTGTCAACGGATGGATATAAACAAATTGTAAATAAACAACTACCCAATTTTGAACATTTTATGTTCCGGCGAAAAACAGAAAAACAGGCGGGAAAATCCCGCCTGCTTACTTTATTAAATATCACCAGGGAAGTTTGCCGCCCTCCGGCTTCCAGGGCACCAGTCCCATGGCCTTCAGCACCGGCAGCAGGGCCGCGAACAGGATCACCAGCAGCAGCGTCTGGAAGGGCAGCATGATGATGTTCTTTACCGCACTGGAGGAGGCCAGCACCAGGTAGGCCTTGCCGTACAGGATGGAGGACCACAGCGCGCCCAGCAGCACGTTCTGGATATTGGTCACTAGCTTGGCCAGAAACACCCGGCGAACCGTGACCTTTGCCCGATAGAGAAACAGGGAGTAGATTACGCAGCCCAGCACGGTAGTCAGGGTATAACCGGGGAAGAAGGGAGCGCCGCCTCCGCCGGTCAGGAAGAAGCTGAGCAGATCCTCCGCCACGGCGAAGCAGGCGGCCAACACCGGGCCGCACACCATGGAACAGACGCTGCGGCCCAGAAAGCCCCAGGTGATCTTGGCGCCGCCAAACAGCGGCACGGAAGGAATGTAGCCCAGCATGATGCATAGCGCTGTCATCAGGGCGGCGAAGGTGAGTTTTTTCAGATCCTTCAGTTCGCCGGCGGCGTCGCTCCAATAGGAGGCCGAAAACGGGTGCGGATACAGTGACATAAAAATGCCCTCCTTCTGTAAAATTCGGCAGTTCCGGAATCCGGATCGCCGCACAGAGGAAGGCCAATGAACACAATTCCCTGATGCGGCAGCGGGATGCGGAACACATACTGCAGACCCAAGGTCGTTTCGTCCGGAAAACAACTCCCCGTTTTTCCGGCACTGGGCCGCAAGATAGCGGCCTTACACATGTGTTCCTACTCTGCCTTGATGGTGTTATCATAACCCCTTACTTATTAAAAGGCAATAGAAAAAGTGCCCCGGATCAAAGATCCGGAGCACTTTTTTATAAGTAGGATTACTCAGCCTTGGCAGCCTCAGCAGCGGCCTTGGCCTTCTCGGCCTGGGCCTTCTTGATCTCCTTGTACTTGGCCTTCTCCTCAGCGGTAGCCACGGGGATGATGGAGTCGCGGGGGCAGACCTTGGTGCACAGCTTGCAGCCGATGCACTTGTCATAGTCCACAACAGCCACACCGTTGACGACGTGGATGGCGTCCTTGCGGCACTCCTTCTCGCACAGACCGCAGCCGATGCAGGAAGCGGAGCAGACGCTCATAGCGGCCTTGCCCTTCTCCAGGTTGGCGCAGGTCACGTGGACCTTCTTGGGGTTGGCGGGGACAGAGACGATCAGCTTGCGGGGGCAGGCCTTCATGCAGGCTCCGCAGTTGGTGCACTTCTCGGGATCGACGACGGCAGAGCCGTTCTCACCGATGGAGATGGCGCCGAACTGGCAGGCGGTCACGCAGGAGCCGAAGCCCAGGCAGCCGAACTGGCACTCCAGGGGGCCGCCGGCCACCTTGGTAGCGGAGATGCAGTCCTGCACGCCCACATACTCATAGCGCTTCTTGGCGTTGACGCCGCCGGTACAACGGACGAAGGCAACCTGACGCTCGCCGGTGGGAGCAGCCATGCCCATGATCTCTGCGATAGCGGCAGCATTCTCAGCGCCAGCGGGAGCACAAGCGGTAACAGGAGCCTCACCGGCCAGGATGGCAGCAGCGCAGCCGCCGCAGCCGGGATAGCCGCAGCCGCCGCAGTTGGCGCCGGCCAGGTGGCTCAGAATGGCCTCCTCACGGGGGTCCTTCTGCACCTCGAAGATCTTGGAAGCAACAGCCAGGATCAGGCCGAACACGGCGCCCAGGGCACCCAGAACGACCACGGCAAACACAATATTCATAGTATCCATAATCGTTTTGCCTCCTTACCAAACCTTCAGGCCGGAGAAGCCCATGAATGCCAGGGCCATCAGACCAGCAGTGAGCAGAGCGATGGGGAAACCGTCCCAGCACTTGGGATACTCAGCGAACACCAGACGCTCACGGATACTGGCGAACAGCACGATGGCAACCAGGAAGCCCAGGCCGCCGGTGATGCCGTACACCACGGAAGAAATGAAGTTGTAGTTGTTCTGAACGTTCAGCAGAACGACACCCAGAACAGCGCAGTTGGTGGTGATCAGGGGCAGATACACACCCAGAGCAGTGTACAGAGTGGGCATAGCCTTCTGCAGGAACATCTCAATGAACTGAACCAGAGCAGCGATGACCAGGATGAAAGCCACGGTCTGCATGTACTCCAGATCCAGGGGAACCAGCACGAAGTTGTTCACAGCGAAGCAAACAGCAGAGGCCAGGCCCATAACAAAGGTAACAGCGATACCCATACCAACGGCGGTATCGATCTTCTTGGAAACGCCCAGGAAGGGGCAGCAACCCAGGAACTGGGAGAAGATGAAGTTATTCGCCAGAATCGCTCCCAGGGTGATTGCCAACAGTTCGTAAATCTGATCCATTATTTGCTCTCCTCCTTCTTAGGTCTTGCAAGAGCCCACTGCATCAGAGCGATCAGGCAAGCCAGCACCATGAAGCCGCCGACGGGCAGGGTCAGCATACCCACGCCAAACTCTGCGGGGAAGATCTGGATGCCCTTACCATCGATGCCCAGGATGCCGCCGCCGAAAGCACCCTTGCCCAGGAACTCACGGACGATACACATGATCATCAGAACCACGGTGTAGCCGATACCCTGGAAGATGCCGTCCCAGAAGGAAGCGACAATGCCGTTCTTGTAGGAGAAGGACTCCGCACGGCCCAGGATGATGCAGTTAACGACGATCAGGGGAATAAACACGCCCAGAGAAGAAGCCAGGGCGGGGATAAATGCCTGGATCAGCAGGTCAACCATGGTAACGAAGCCAGCGATGACGACGATGAACATGGCGATACGGATCTTATCAGGAATGATCTTGCGCATAGCGGCAATGATCATGTTGGACAGGGTCAGGATCACCAGAACGGCGACGCCCATACCCAGGCCGTTGAAGAAGGAAGTCGTGATGGCCATGGTGGAGCACATGCCCAGCACCTGCACCAGAACGGGGTTCTGGGTCAGCAGGCCTTCCATAAACTGTTTTTTCAGATTCATACGTTCAGCTCCTCCCTTCTTAGCCCAGAACACCGGACACGGTCAGCGCAGCGTTAACGCCGGCGGTCACACCCTTGGTGGACACGGTAGCGCCGGTGATGGCATCAACGTTCTTGCCAACGGACAGCTCGCCATCAGCAGCACTCATGCCCTTGAACTGGTCCAGAACGCCCATGCCGGAGGCAACAGGCTCATTGTCCATAACCTTGGAACCAATGCCGGCAGTCTCAGCGTTATCAACGATGGACACGCCGGTAACAGCGCCTTCGGCATCCAGGCCAACCATCATTTCGATGTTGCCCTGAGAACCGGAAGCGACGATCTTCAGAGCGTGACCAGCAGGAGCGCCGCCCACCAGAACCTCATAGGCCTCAGTCAGAGTGCCGCCGCCAGCCAGAGCTGCGTCGGTCATCTCAGCAGTCAGCTCCAGAGCGTCAGAGAAGGTAGTGTTATCGGGATCGGCCACGACGGCCTTCATGGCTTCTTCGGTCTTGGCCTTGTTGATCTCAGAGATGGGACCCTCGGTCACACTGTTGACCAGACCCAGCAGACCTGCGACGACGACGCAGGTGATGAACAGCTTCAGGGTCAGTTCCATGATGTACTTGGGATCCATGTTGACCTTTTCCTTGGTCATAACTTCGTTACTCATTTCGCAGCCGCCTCCTTCTTATCGGATTTTACGACGCCAAAACGAGTGGGCTTGGCATACTTGTCGATCAGAGCGGTGCAGCAGTTCATCACCAGGATGGAGTAGCAGACGCCCTCGTTGTAAGAGCCAAAGTAGCGGATAAACACGGTGAACAGACCGCAGCCGATGCCGTAGATCAGCTGGCCCTTCTTACCAACGGGAGAAGTGGCATAGTCAGTAGCCATGAAGAAGGCGCCCAGGAACAGGCCGCCGCCGAACAGGCTGTACAGCATCCACTCAACACCGCTGCCGGCCTTGGGGAACAGCAGGGTCAGGACAGCCACGGTGGCGATGTAGGCCACGGGGGTCTGCCAGTTGATGACCTTGCGCCAGATCAGATACACGCCGCCGATCAGCAGCAGCAGAGCGGAGACCTCACCCAGAGAGCCGCCGACCTTGCCCAGGAACATGTCCATCACAGAGTAGGTAGCAGTCAGAGTCTCCATGTCGCCGGACTTCATGTAGGCCAGAGGAGTGGCAGCGGTGACAACGTCAGCGGAGCCGCCCAGGAGGGGAGCCTTCTCACCGGGAGCGATCCAGGTGGTCATGATGCCGGCGTAGCTGGCCACCAGAGCGGCACGGCCCACCAGAGCGGGGTTCAGGAAGTTCTTACCAATGCCGCCGTACATCTGCTTGCAGACGACAATGGCGAAGAATGCGCCAATGATAACAGTCCAGTGAGGAGTGGTGACGGGGCTGACGAAAGCCAGCAGCATACCGGTGACCACAGCGGACAGATCGCCCACGGACTGGGGCTTCTTCATGAGCTTGCGGTACAGCCACTCCCAGAACATGCAGCTCAGAACAGAGGCTGCGGTCAGGGTCAGAGCCTTCATGCCAAAGCTGATCACAGCCCAGATCAGGGCGGGGATCATGGCGATGATGACGTCCAGCATGATGGAACGGGTAGTCTCACTGCTGCGGATATGAGGGTTGGAAGTGGCAATGAGCTTCAGATTCTTGTAATCAGTCATTTGTTCATGCCTCCTTCTTCTCTGCAGCGGCCTTCTTGGCCTCAGCAGCTGCCTTGTCAGCAGCCATCTTATCCTTAACCAGCTGCTTGCCGGTCTTGAACATCTGGGTCAGGTGCATGCGGGCGGGGCAGGCATAAGCGCAGGCGCCGCACTCCATGCAGTCCATGATGTGTGCCTCGTTCAGCTCATCCACCATGCCCTTTGCGGCATACTGGTACATGAACAGGGGCTCCAGGTGCACGGGGCAGGCGGCAACGCACTTGCCGCAGCGGATGCACTGGGGATGCTCAACAGTCTGCTCTTCCTTCTCGCAGAAGGCCAGGATCGCACCGGTGCCCTTGGCAACGGGAACGTCAGCAGTGTACTGAGCCATACCCATCATAGGGCCGCCGGCGACCAGCTTGTAGGTGCCGTCCTTCACGCCGCCGCAGGCGTCCAGCAGAGCGGAGACGGGGGTGCCGATGGGGCACTCGACGTTCTTGGGCTCGACGATGCCGGAACCGGAGACGGTAACGACCTTGTTCACCACGGGCATACCGGTGGTGATGGCGCGGTAGATGCAGATGGTGGTGTTGATGTTGAACACGGCGCAGCCGATGTTGCTGGGCAGACCACCGGGAGGAACCTGCTTGCCGGTGATGGCCTGGCAGAGCTGCTTCTCACCGCCCTGGGGGTAACGGCAGTGCAGGGGCTCCACCACGACGGGAGCGTTCTGCTCGGCGATGACCTTGTTCATCATGTCGATGCCGTTCTGCTTGTTGTCCTCAACGCCGATGATGACCTTGTCAACGCCGAACATCTTGGCCAGATACTTGCAGCCGCCGATGATCTCCTCGGGGCGCTCCAGCATGGCGCGATGGTCGCCGGTGATGTAGGGTTCGCACTCAGCGCCGTTGATCAGGACATGATCGACCTTGCCGATGCCGCCGGAGATCTTGACGTGGGTGGGGAAGGTTGCGCCGCCCATACCGACGATACCGGCGTTCTTGACGATCTCGATCATCTCTTCAACAGTCAGAGCGTCGGGATCTGCGGGAGCCTTGACTTCCTCAGAAACTTCATTCTGGAAGTCGTTTTCGATGACCACGGACATCATATTGCCGCCCATGGAATAGGGCCGGGGCTCAACAGCCTTGACCTTGCCGGAAACACTGGCATGGATAGGTGCGCCCAGACCACGGAACTCGCCGATCTTCTGACCCACCTTTACCAGGTCACCCGCCTTTACCAGGGGGGTGCAGGGTGCGCCAAAGTGCATCGACATGGGGATGACCACCTCTGCCGGGGGTGCCAGCTGTTCGATGGCCTTTTCATTGGTCGCGGCCTTCATATCATGGGGATGAACGCCGCCAAAGAAAGCTTGTGCCATTGTCTTCACCTCATTTTTACTCCTGATAGCTTTCCAGAGCGCGTCATTTCTGCCCCGCTTCACCGGCGCGTGAAACGGTTCAGCATTGCTCTGGCGATACTACCACATACTGCGTTTAATTTTACACCCAAAACCTCGGAATGTCCAGTCCAACCACGGCTGTTTTCGTGGAAATCCGCCGCCTTTCCTTCTCTTTTTTTGTAATTTTCGCCATTTCTATGCGCGTTCTTCACGCCGCTTCCAGCCGCCGGAAACTTCCGCCATCCCATTCACGCATCCGGCGCCGCAACGGCCTCTTGTCAAACCCGCCGAAAAATGATATATTTTTCTCCACAATCCCGCGGGGTGTGTTTTGCCCCGCCAAATCCGGAGGTTTTCCCCATTATGATGGCACAGATCATCGACCGAAAAGCTTTGAAAGCTGAAACCAGAGATCTCCTGCGCACCGCGCAGGTTTCCCCTCTTATGATGACAGCCCTGTATCTGGGCATTATGACGGCGCTGGATGTGGCCGACGTGGTGACCGGCACCACCGACGCCGCGCTGATCAGCCTGTTTGTCTCCGTGCTCACCGGACTGGTGGGCATGATCCTCTCAGCCGGCTTCTGCCTGTACTGCATGGCGATCCGCCGGAGCGAGCGGGCCGAGGTCCTCACGCTGTTTGACGGTTTTTCCTTTGTGGGAAAGATCATTGCCCTGAACATCGTCATCAGCATTTTTGTGGGCCTGTGGTCCATGCTGTTTGTCATTCCCGGCATCGTGGCCAGCTACCGCTACCGTTTCGCCCTGTACAACCTGTACGAGAATCCCGATCTGGGTATTCTTGAGGCATTGGCCATGAGCAAACAGCAGACTTATGGCTACAAGGGCCAGCTGCTGATGCTGGATCTGTCCTATTTCGGCTGGTCTGTTCTGGCTACCCTGCCCATGCTGGTGATGAATTTCTGCACCAATTTCCAGACGCTGCAGCAGATGCTGGGCGGCAGCATTCCCGCCATGGTCGACATGGTGGCAAATCTGTCTCCCCTGGCCATGATCCTGGTGGCCAATGTGTG
The DNA here is from genome assembly GCA_017482345.1 of Oscillibacter sp. GTDB lineage: Bacteria > Bacillota > Clostridia > Oscillospirales > Oscillospiraceae > Oscillibacter. Next base: position 13,730 of record JAFUNB010000026.1, on the reverse strand, counting down.
GACTCTGGTTGTGTCCCTGTTCTATCTGCCCCATTTCCAGTGCACAGAGCTCGGCTATTACGAGATCGCCCAGCAGACTTCCGGTGTCCGCGCCGATTCCCCCCTGCGGAACAACCGCACCTCCGACGGCCCCGACAACATGGGCGGTTGGTAACCCCCTCCATACAACGTACAAGACCCCGGCAGGCTTTAGAACCTGCCGGGGTCTTTTTCGGTCTCTTACAGCTCCGGGAACGACCGGCGCACACGGGCGCTCTTTTTCAGCGCCGCCGCCAGCAGCGTGGAGGCCGCCACACCGAAGGCCGCCTGCACCAGATTGCTAGGGATACCGGTGAGGCCCACAGCCAGGCTGCCGGCAAGAAGGGTGTCATAGGCACAGTAGCCACCCACCATCAGCACCTCCGCCGCAATGCCGCACACCGGCAGCGCCCAGTGCCTACGCCGCAGCGCCCGGTACAGCAGCGCGGCCGTCAGGCCCATGGCCGCCTTGATGACCAGCGTGGCCGGCACATAGACGCCATAGCCTGCGAACAGGTCCGCCAGCGCGGAGCCGATTCCGCCGGCCGCGGCGCCGTATACCGGTCCCAGCAGATAGGCGCCCAACAGCACCACTGTATCTCCCAGATTCATATATCCGCCTGTGGGCGAAGGAACCACCAGCACCATGGTGGCCACGCAGCTCAGCGCCGCCAGCAATGCGGCCATCACGATCGCTCTTACTTTATGGTCGGCGTTGGACCGCTCCGCCGTATGTACGATATTTCCCATATGCCTCGCTTCTTTCTGTTCAGTTTCCACTACAGGTGTCTGTTTCTGTTGCTATCATAGCGCACATGTGATATTATCGAAATATCCAATTTATCATTTTTTTACAAGGTCAGAAAGGAGACCTGTCATGCTGACCTATTCCATGGACGAGCGGGGCGGTCTGCCCCTGTACGAATACCTGTACCGCCGCATCCGGACGGATATTCTGGACGGCACCCTCTCCCCCGGCGAAAAGCTGCCCTCCAAACGGGCGCTGGCGGAGCACCTGCAGCTGTCCGTCATCACGGTGGAGAGCGCCTATGCCCAGCTGGAGGCCGAGGGCTACGTCTACACCCTGCCCAAGCGGGGCTTTTTCGTCTCCCATGTGGAGCAGCGGCGCCCCGCGGCGCCGGCCGCCGCCATGATGCCGGCCGCCGCCGAAACGCCCCGCCGGTGGACGCTGGACCTGAAGAGCAATCAGGTGGACGCCAGCCGCTTTCCCGCCGCCACCTGGGCCAGACTGACCCGGCAGGTGCTCAGCGAAAGCAGTGAAGCCCTGCTGCGGCCAGTGCCCCATCAGGGTCTGCCCGCCCTGCGGCAGGCCATTGCCGACGACCTGCGGGACTACAAGGGTATGACGGTCTCCCCGGAACAGATCATCGTGGGCGCCGGCGCGGAATACCTGTATCTGCTGCTGAGCCAGCTGATGGGCCGGGACGCCGTGTTCGCCCTGGAGGATCCCGGCTATTCCAAGATCCGGCTGGTGTACGAGACCTGCGGCACCGTCTGCCGCCCCATTCCCCTGGACGGACAAGGCCTGTCCATCGCCGCGCTGGAGGCCTCCGGCGCCGCCGTGGCCCACATCTCCCCCTCGCACCACTACCCCACCGGTCTGGTCACCTCAATCGGCCGGCGGCAGGAGCTGCTGCGCTGGGCGGAGCGCCGGGACGGATACATCATCGAGGACGATTACGACAGCGAATTCCGCTTCTCCGGCCGCCCTATCCCCACCCTGCAGAGCATCGACCATGACGGCCGTGTGGTCTACATGAACACCTACTCCCAGACCATCTCCCCCGCCATGCGTCTGGGCTACATGGTGCTGCCGCCCCGGCTGCTGGAGCGCTACCGCCGGGAGCTGGATTTTTACGCCTGTACCGTGCCCGCCCTGGAGCAGCATGTGCTGGCCCGGTTCCTGAGTCGGGGACACTACGAGCAGCACCTCTCCCGCATGCGCAAGGAATACCGCCTGCGTCGCCAGCGGGTGCTGGAGGCCTTCCGCTCCAGTCCCTTTGCCCACCGGATCTCCATTTCCGAGCAGGGCGCGGGACTGCACTTCCTGCTGCGGCTGGACACGGAGCTGTCCGACGAGGTGCTCCGTGAAAAGGCCGCGTCACTGGACGTCCGACTGGGCTTCCTGTCAGAATACGCCGCTCTGCCGGACGCCTCTTTTGCCCACACGCTGGTGGTTAACTACGCCGGACTGGACGCCGAAAAGCTGCCGGAGGCCATGGAGCTGCTGGCGAAGCTGTTTGCATGAAAAAAGCTGTCTGACCACAGGTCAGACAGCTTTTTTGCGTTCAGATGTCTCGCCGTCCCTCCAGCGCCCGCATGAGCGTGGCGTCGTCGGCGAATTCCAGATGGCCGCCCACGGGGATGCCGTAGGCCAGGCGGGTCACCCGCACCTCGAAGGGCCGCAGGATCCGGGCAATATACATGGCCGTGGCCTCGCCCTCCGTGTCGGGGTTGGTGGCCATGATGACCTCCTGCACCTCGCCCTTGGCCACCCGCTCCACCAGGGATTTGATGGACAGGTCATCGGGCCCCACATGGTTCATGGGGGAGATGACGCCGTGGAGCACATGGTAGTGGCCGTTATACTCCCGGCTGCGCTCGATGGCCGCCACGTCCCGGGGATCCGCCACCACGCAGATGATGGCACCGTCCCGCTTGGGAGAGGCGCAGATGGGGCACAGACCGCCGGCGGTAAAATTCTGGCACACGGGACAGCAGGTGACGTTTTTCTTGGCGTCCAGAATGGCCTGGGCAAATTCCTCAGCCTCCCCGACAGGCAGTCCCAGCACATGGAAGGCCAGCCGCTGGGCAGACTTATTGCCGATGCCCGGCAGGCGGGCAAACTGCTCCACCAGTTTTTCAAGGGGTGCGGGGAAATACTCCATAGCGGATTAACCTCTCAGTTCAGCGATACGGGCGGGGATGTCCGCAGCCTTGTAAACAGCGCTGCCGGCCACCAGCACGTTGGCGCCTGCGTCGATGCAGGTCTTGCAGGTATCGGGGGCCACGCCGCCGTCCACTTCCAGCTCGCAGGCGGGGTTCATCTCATCGATGTAGCCGCGGATGGCAGTGACCTTAGGCATCATGTCGGCCATGAACTTCTGGCCGCCGAAGCCGGGCTCCACCGTCATGACCAGGATCAGCTCCACCTTGTTGATGTAGGGCAGAACGGCCTCGGCGGGGGTGGCGGGCTTGAGGACGATGCCGGCCTTCTTGCCCTTGGCGTGAATCTTGTCCAGCGCGGCGTGGATGTTCTCCTCCGTGTCAGACTCCAGATGGACGGTCACCAGATCGGCGCCGGCGTCGCAGAACTGCTCCACATAGCGAATAGGCTGGGTGATCATCAGATGGACGTCCAGGAACATATCCGTCACCTTGCGGATGGACTGCACCACAGGGATGCCGATGGAGATGTTGGGCACGAACACGCCGTCCATCACGTCCACATGGACATAGTCGGCGGCAGCGATACGACGGATGTCCCGCTCCAGATTGGCGAAATCAGCGGAGAGGATGGAAGGTGCGATCTTGATCATAAAAAGCCCCTCTTTTCTGTCATTTTAGCGTTCCAGCGGCATCTGCCCTTCCGGCGGAAGACAGGCCCGGTGTCGGTCCGGGCCATCTTCGCATAGGATGACGCAGCGGCAGGCGCACGCTTTTCGCGTCCAGCCCCGCCGCGTCCGCCCCCGCAAAGACGGGCGCCGCCGCTTTTTGAATAGGGGGCCGGCGGGCAAAACCTGCCGGCCCTCATAGATGTCCTTAGTGTATCAAACTCCGCCGCCAAAAGCAACCGCCCCTCCGGCAGGATTCGGAAAATTTCCTTGTTGTTGCATATGTCACTTACTTGTTCCAAATATTTCGATATTCTAATATTGAAAAAACGGAAAGGACGGTGACAAACCATGGAAAACCGGATAGACTATACAGAGCAGGCGGCTTTGCTGAAAGCCCTGTCCAATCCCGTCCGGCTGCAGATCGTCCACGCGCTGCTGCGCAGCGGCTGCCGCAACGTCTCCTGTATGGAGCAGGGCACAGGCATGTCCCAGTCCTGTATTTCGCAGCATCTGCAGAAGCTCCGCTCCGCCGGCGTCGTCTCGGCCCAGCGCAGCGGAAACGAAGTGTACTACCGGGCGTCGTCCCGGGACGCGGCCTCTCTGGTAGCCGCGCTGTTCAACGAGGAGGCAGCAAACTATGTCCTATGATGTACTGGTGATCGGCGGCGGACCGGCCGGCCTTTCGGCAGCGCTGAATGTGCGCTCCCGGGGCCGCAGCGTGCTGGTGGTGTCCAATCCCATCGAGGAGAACCCGCTGTGGAAAAGTGAAAACGTGGACAACCATCTGGGCATGCCCGCCATGTCCGGACCGGACATGCTGACGGCCATGCGCCGCCACGCGGAGGCCGCCGGCGCGGAATTTATTACCGGCCGCGCCCTCAACGCCATGTACATGATGGATCAGTGGTACGTCAGTGTGGGTACGGAGATGTACAACGCCCGGGCCGTGGTACTGGCCGCAGGCGTGGCCCGGGGCAAAAAGTATCCCGGCGAGACGGAATTTCTGGGCCGCGGCGTCAGCTACTGCGCCACCTGCGACGGTATGCTGTACCGGAACCGCCCTGTGGCCGTTTTTGGCTACGCGGACTCCGCCCGGCAGGAGGCGGATTTCCTCAGCGGCATCGGCTGCGCCGTCACCTATTTCGACCGCCCCAGGACCTGTGCCATTTCCGGAGAAAATCAGGTACAGGCCGTCACCTGTGACGGTGTGACGGCGAAGGTGGACTGCGTGTTCATCCTGCGGCCCGCCGTGGCGCCCACGGAACTGTTCCCCGGACTGGCTGTGGAAAACAGCTTCGTCACCGTGGACCGCCGCATGGCCACCAATCTGCCTGGCCTGTTCGCCGCCGGCGACTGCACGGGCGGTCCCCTTCAGGTATCCAAGGCCGTGGGCGAGGGACTTATCGCCGGCCAGAGTGCAGCCGCCTTTGCGGCAGCGCAGAAGTAACAAAATCAATTCAGTTTAAAAAAGGAGTTGTCAAATATGGCAGTCAAACATCTGAAAACCGAGGAATTCCAGGCCGCCGTCGCCGCGGCTGATATCGCAATGGTGGACTTCTGGGCCGTGTGGTGCGGCCCCTGCAAGATGCTGGCCCCCGCCATCGACGCCATCGGCCAGCAGTACGAGGGCAAGGCCCTCATCGCCAAGGTGAACGTGGACGAAGAGCCCGCTCTGGCCGCACAGTTCGGCATCATGAGCATCCCCACCGTGGTGTTCCTGAAGAACGGCAAGGAGATCGGCCGCAAGGTGGGTCTCATGCCCGCCCAGGCCTACACCGCCGTGCTGGACGAGCATCTGTAACATCATAACAACACGAAAGAGAGGAGCCGAACGGCTCCTCTCTTTCGCTGTGTGCAAAAAATATAGGGGATGAAAAGGAGATCAAACTTACTTGGCGCGCTTCTGCGCTCTGTACAGCTCCAGATCGGGCTCGGTGTATTCCTTCTTCAGAGCGACCAGCTCCTTGGACAGGACCCACAGGGCGATCAGGTTGGGGAAGATGATGATGCCGTTGACAGTATCAGCAATGTCCCAGACGATGGACTCGCCGGAGATAGCACCGATGAACACGAAGGCGACCCAGATCACACGGACGATGGTTCTGCACTTCTCACCGAACAGGAAGGTGGCGCCGCGCTCCACATAGGTATTGAAGGTAATCAGGCAGGAGAAGCCGAACAGGATCACCGCGCCGGTAACAATCAAGCCGCCCCAGTTGCCGGGCAGCAGCATATCGAACGCAGCCATGACCAGACGGGCGCCGTCCAGATCAGAACCGGTCCACAGGCCAGACAGAACAACAGCAATACCAGAGACAGAGCAGACCAGGATGGTATCCAGGAAAACCTCAACAGGACCCCAGACAGCCTGTTCCATGGGGTGCTTGACCGCGGCGTTGCAGTGGACCATCGCGGCAGAGCCCACACCGGCCTCATTGGAGAAGATGCCGCGGGCGAAACCGTAACGCATAGCAACAAACATGGAGCCAACAGCGCCGCCGGTAACACCCTGGGGAGTGAAAGCGGCCTTAATGATCAGGGCAAACGCACCGGGAACATCGCCGATATTCAACAGAACGATGGCCAGACCGCCCAGGATATAAGCTCCGCCCATGAAGGGAGCCAGGAACTCGCAGACACGTCCCACGCGGCCGGCGCCGCCGAAGATGCAGATGCCGGTCAGGACAGCGAAGAAGATGCCGGTGCCCACAGCGGGGATGCTGAAGCGCTCGTCCAGCACAACAGCCATGGTGTTGATGTCAATAATGCCGGAGATAACGATGGCATAGAAAATGACACACACAGACATGAACGCGCCCAGCCATTTGCACTTGAGGCCCTTGGTAATGTAGTACATCGGGCCGCCGTCCACGGTTCCGTCAGGACGCTGCTCGTTGTACTTGATGCCCAGTGCGATCTCAGCGCCCTTGGTGGCCATACCCACCAGAGCAGCGATCCACATCCAGAACACAGCGCCAGGGCCGCCAGCCACGATGGCGGTAGCCACACCGGCAATGTTGCCGGAACCGACGATGGCACTGATACTCATCATGGCCGCCTGGAAGGATGTGACCTCACCCTTGACCTTCTCACCCTCATCTTTTTTGGTGAAGGCCTTGACAACGGTACGGTTGAACAGGTAACCGATATGTTTGAACTGGATGAAATCCAGCTTAATCGTCATGAAGATGCCGGTGATGAGGATCATTGCGATGGCAGGCACGCCCCATACAAAATTATTAACAGCATCGTTTACCGCTACGATAATATCCATAATTTCCCTCCCAATGTTTTTTGAAAAAAGGGCACGGCTGTCTCAGGGCCGTGCCCTCTCCGATTTCATTTTCTGCCGGCATCGCCGGAGCGGATCAGATCAGAGCCAGAGCCTGGTCCAGGTCGGCGATCAGATCATCCACATCCTCGATACCGATGGACAGACGGACCTGGCCATCGAAGATCTCGGAGGCATAGCGTTCCTCGGGAGTCATATCGAAGTGGCTCATGGAGGGAGAGTGCTGGATCAGGGAGTCCACATTGCCCAGGCTGGTGGCCAGAGAGAACACCTTCACATTGTTCATGACGATGCGGACAGCGTCCATACCGCCCTTGATGTCCACGCTCATCATGCCGCCGAAGCCGCCGTGCATCTGCTTCTTGGCGATCTCGTGGGTGGGGTGGCTCTCCAGACCGGGATAGTACACACGGTCCACCTTGGGATGGTTCTCCAGGAAGCGTGCCACCTTCATGGCGTTCTCACAATGACGCTCCATGCGGACACCCAGGGTCTTCATGCCCTGCATCAGCTGCCAGGCAGCGAAGGGATCCAAAACAGCGCCGAAGCACTGCAGATAGGGCATACGGCAGCGGTCGATGCGGGCCTTGGGGCCGGCGATGACACCGGCGGTGACCGTGCCGTGACCGCACAGGTACTTGGTGGCGGAGTGGACCACCAGATCGGCGCCCAGATCCAGAGGATTCTGCAGGTAAGGAGAGGCGAAGGTGCTGTCCACGATCAGGGTGATGCCCTCATGGGCGTGAACGACCTTGGAGATAGCCTCGATATCGCTGATCTTCAGGGTGGGGTTGGCGGGAGTCTCCACATAGACCAGAGAAGTGTTGGGCTGGATGGCCTGCTCAACTGCCTCAACATTGGTGGTGTCAACACGGGTATAAGTAACGCCCAGATTGGTCAGAACCTTGGCAAACAGCGCATAGGAGCAGCCATAGATAACGTCGCCGAAGACCACATGGTCACCAGCCTTCACAACGCTCATGACAGCGGTGGAAATGGCGCCCAGACCGGAAGCCACAGCCAGAGCGGCTTCCGCATGCTCCAGATGGGCGATCTTGCGCTCCAGCTCGTCGCAGTTGGGGCTGCCGAAACGGGTGTAGGAGAAGCCGGCGTCAGCATGCTGGTTCAGATAGACAGCGGTATCGAAATCTTCCAGAATATAGGTAGTCGTCTGATAGATGGGGCTGATGTGGGCCATGGCGGCGGGCTCGTAGGAACCCCACAGCTTGGCGTGGAGCTGGTGGGCATGCAGCAGGTCGGTATTGATTTTCATAGTACATATCTCCTTTTTTGCTCAGCATTTTTTACAAAAGCAGGCGCCTTTCGATGGTAACAAGTTTATCATTTCAACAAATTTACTATCAACCTACAGCTTGTCAGATATTTGTCGCCTTTTTTCCATACACATTGGTGATAGGAAAGTTGTGGGAAACTTTGTATAATATTATTGTCACAATGGGTCAATTTGCGTGTGTTAACAATGGGGGAACTGCTATGTATACACTTCAGGATTTTATGACGGATCTTCCTGTGGAAGACCTGAAAATACTGGCTCGTCCTGCGGATTTTTCCACGGTTCATGTCAACTCCATCTCTGTGCAGGAGCTGCCCCTGGACGCCTTTGTCCGGGAGCACGAGGTCATTTTGTCTACTCTGATCGGCTGTCTGGAGGATGACGATGTGCTCTGCCAGTTCCTCCGGGACATTAAACAGTCCCGCGCGGCAGCGCTCATCACCTGCTTTAAGGATCCTGCCTACCGGCTCAGCCAGCGGGCGATGGATTGTGCGCAGAACATCGGGCTGCCCATTCTCAGCATTCCCTGGGAGGTGCGCTTTGCCGAGGTCATTCACTTTACCACCCAGCGGATCCATGAGAAGAACATTGAGGGTTACAAACGCACCCAGGACCAGCTGTTCAACGCCTATTTCACTTCACAGACGCTGGATGACGCCGCCCGTATCCTGGCCCGCTTTTTCGATTCTCCCGTGGCCATCGCCGGCAAAAACACCGAGATCAAGGGCCGCAGCTCCGGCCAGACGCCGAACGAAACCTGCGCTCTGCTGGACATCCGTATCAATACGTTCCTGTGGGGTTACCTCTATATCTGCGAGCCGGAGAAGTGCGCTTCTCTGTTGGCAGAGCGGGAGCTTCTGGAAAAATACATCTCCCTTCCGCTGACTCTGTGGTTCAACAAAGAGAGCATCGAGGACATGATGGTCCTGAAGATGAAAAACGACTTTGTGTGGAACCTGGCAAACAAAAATTACACCTCCTTCCTGGAGATGGCGCAGCAGGGCGCAAAGCTGGGCTTCGACCTGGCGGCCTCTCACATGTGCATCGCATTCCGCATCTGCTCCCATGATCCGGACGGAGAGCTCAATGAATATTCCGCCCGCTCCGCGGAGCTGACTTCTGACATGGAGGACCTCATCATCGCCGAGCGAAAGCGCCGCCGTCTGAACATCATGTTTGCCGACCGGGGCCTCCTTTTCCTGGTCTTTGCCGAGGTGACAGCCGGCACCTCGACCCACTTCATCGAGGAATTTGTAGCTTCGTTGGACTGTGCTTTTACGGAGGCCCATCCCGACCTGCGGCTGTATTGGGGTATGAGTGGCATTTCTCCCGAGAACAGCGAGCAGTTTCATAAACTCTCCCAAAACGCCCAGTTGGCACTGCGCTACTGCATGAATGCCAGGGACGCCAAGCGTATTTTCACATATAAGGACACACAGTTCCACCAGATCGTCTCCGAGCTTTCCTGCAGCGAGAATATCAAGGCCGCCGCCCGGGAGACGCTGGACCATCTGGTCATCTATGATAAAACCTCCAGCATGGATCTGCTGGGCACGCTGATGGAATTTATCCGAAACAACGGCAACTCCAGCCAGACCGCCCGCAGTCTGCACCTGAACCGCCAGTCCCTGCTGTACCGGCTGAAAAAGATTGAATCCCTGACCGGAATGTCTCTCAGCCAGCGCCGGGATCTGTTCCTGCTGGAGCTGTTTACCCGCATCCACTCCGACTACTGACCTGAACCACGAAAGGACGCGCCATGCTGTCAGTTCTCCGCCAGCAGCCGGGCTTTTACCGGCACCTTGCCGCCCTGTCCCTGCCCATCGTGCTGCAGAATCTCATCTCCACCTCTCTCGGCTTTGTGGACACCTTTATGGTAGGTCTGATGGGCAGCAACGAGCTCTCCGCCGTTGCCGCGGCCAATTCCCTGCTGTTTCTCCTGCAAACCGCCATTTTCGGTCTGACCAGCGGCCTCTCCATTCTGGTGAGCCAGTACTGGGGTAAGGGCGATCTGCGGTCTATCAGCCGCGCCGTCGGCGTGGTGCTGTATGCCAGTCTGGGGCTGGCAGGCACTGTCTCCCTCCTTCTCGGCCTGTTTCCCGCCGGGGCCATGTCTCTGGTGACGGACAACGCCCTGCTTATTCAACTGGGCGCTCCCTATCTGCGCATCGCCGGCGCCAGTTACGTGTGCAACGCCCTGGCCTCCGTATATGTCAGCATGGAGCGCAGCATGGAAAACCCCGCTCTGGGCACGGCGGTCTTTGCCGTTCCCGTCAGTTTGAACACCCTGCTGAACTATTGCCTGATTTTCGGCAAATTCGGCTTCCCCGCCCGGGGTATCTCCGGAGCCGCCGCGGCTACCCTCATCTCCCGCTTTGCCGAGATCGTTATTGTGGCCGCCTATATCGTGACCCGCCGCAAGGCTCCCCTGTATCTGCGGGAACTGCTTTGTCCCGGCCTCCCGATGCTGAAGGACTTCCTCCGCTACTCCGTTCTCATCCTGTTCAACGAGTGCATGTGGGCCCTGGGTCAGACCATGTTTACCACCATCCTCGGCCATATGCCCACCAGCGCGGACCTGCTGGCCGCTTTCGCTGTCATGAGCAATATCGACAAAATGTCCACCGTTGCCTGTTACGGTCTGGCAGACGCCACCGCCATCATCCTGGGCAAGCACATGGGCAGTGATTCCGATCAGGATGAGACCTACCATCTGGGCTGCTGCCTGCTGGTGGTGGCAGCACTGCTGGGCGCAGTTATTTCTGTCATACTGGCCCTTCTGCTGCCCACAGTCTTCCGCCCCGTCCTCTTCCCGCTGTTCCAACTGAATGAATATGCCACATTTGCTGTCACCTGTATGTGCGTGGCCTATCTGCTGCAGATGCCCTGCCGTTCCTTCAATAACGCTGTGATCACCGGCGTTCTCCGCTCCGGCGGCGATATTCAGGCAGCCATCACCGTAGATCTCATCCCCCTGTGGCTGATCTCCATTCCTCTTACCGCTCTGCTGGCACTGAAGCTGGAAGCGGCCATTCCGCTGATCTGTGTGGGCATCTACTGTGAAAATGTATGCAAAATGCCCTTGGGCATTCTGCGGCTTCGCAGCCGCAGATGGATCAATAACATCACCCGCGCAGAAAACTGAAAGAGAGGCCACACTATGAATACCACCTACGATACCTGGCGTGACGCCTGGGTGGAGATTGACACCGCCGCCCTGCTGCACAATTACAACGAAGTACGCCGCGCCGTTGGCCGGGACACCAAAATCTGCGCCGTGCTGAAAGCCCAGTGCTACGGTCTGGGCGGCGCCCAGACCGCTGCGGTTCTGAAAGACGCAGATGCCTTCGCCGTAGCTGTACTCAGCGAGGCACTGGAGATCCGTGCCGTGGCGCCGGACAAGGAAATTTTGGTGCTGGGCTACGTGTCTCCTGAGGGATTTTCCACCGCCATTGAGCACGATATCACCCTGACCATGTACCGAGCCGAGGCCCTGGAGGCACTGGACCGGCAAGCAGCTGCCATGGGCCGGTCTGCCCGGGTCCACATCAAGGTGAACTCCGGTATGAACCGAATCGGTTTCCTGCCTACTGAAGAATCCGCGGATACCGTAGCCCGCTGTATGGCGCTGCCCCATCTGAATGTCACCGGTATCTATACCCATCTGGCCACCGCCGACGAGGCGGACAAATCCGGCGTAAGGATGCAGATGTCCCGGTTCGACGCGTTTTTGGAGATGCTGCGTACCCGGAACGTGGCCCTTCCAACTGTCCATGTGGCTGCCAGTCCTACCATTTGCGATCTGCCGGAGCTGGACCGGGATATGGTGCGTCCCGGCCTGCTGCTGACCGGCTACTACACCTCTGACGAAGTCAGCCGGAACCGCATCCACCTGCAGCCCTGTATAAAGCTAAAAGCCCGGCTTGGCAACATCATGCCCGTTCTCGCCGGTGAGGGCATCGGTTACGGCTTCACGCACCACTTGTCCCGGGATTCTCTGGTGGGCTTGCTGCCCCTGGGCTTTTCCGATGGCTTTACCCGCGGGTTCTCCAACCGGTTCTTTGTCACCATCCGTGGGCACCGCTGCCCCGTCATCGGCAACATCTGCATGGATCACTGCATGATCGACCTGACAGACCTGCCAGACGCCCGGATCGGCGAGGAAATCACCGTGTACGGCGACGGTATCGACGGCCCGGACGGCGCCATGAACATCGAGGAGGTGGCCGCCTTCCGCGGTACCATTGTGGACGAGGTGATGACCAACCTGGCCGCCCGTCTTCCCAGAAAATTTGTATAAACAACAGGGAGGCTGCCGTTGGCAGCCTCCTTCTTTTCGCTTGTCCGCAGATTTTCCCTGTGTTATCATGAGTTCGGTGATTGTTTATGACGAAAGAACAACTGAAGCTTCAGCTGGCAGAATTGGGGCTAACACCCTCCGATACGGTGGTCATCCACACCTCCCTGCGCTCCGTTGGGCCGGTGGAGGGCGGCGCGGACGGTCTGATCGACGCCTTCTGCGAATATCTGCAGGACGGATTGTTCCTGGTGCCCACCCATACTTGGGCAAATGTGAACGCCGATCAGCCGGTCTATGACGCGCGGCAGAGCGTTCCCTGCATCGGCGCGGTGCCACGGGCGGCAGCGGCGCGGCAGGACGGCACCCGCTCCCTGCACCCCACCCACTCCCTGTGGGCCTTTGGCCGGAGTGCCGCGGACTATGTCCGGGGCGAGGAGCTGGCCGAGACCCCCGCGCCTCCCGGCGGCTGCTGGGCAAGGCTTGCTGAGGCGGGGGCGAAGATCGTGCTCATCGGCGTCAACAACAGCAAAAACACCTTCATTCACTCCCTGGACGAAGCGGCAGATCTGCCGGACCGGCTGGCGCAGCAGCCCTATGAGACCACCCTGCTGACCCGGGACGGCGAGATGCTCTACGGCCGCATGACCTGGCACCTCTGCTCCCGCTGCCCGGACGTATCCAAAAACTACGTGAATTTTGAAGAGGCGCTGACCGCTCTGGGGGCCCAGCGGTTTGGCCGGCTGGGCCAGGCGGAGGTCCGCGTGGTGGACGCCGCCGCCTGCCGGGAGATCATCCTGCGCATTTACCGCCGGGCAGACCACGATGTCTGCGTCGGCCCGGAACAGATCCCGGAGGCCTGGTATCTCCCCTGAAACAAAAAAAGGTTCCCGACCGGATGGTCGGGAACCTTTTTTATCATTTGGGGATATGTCGCGTCAGGAAGATCAGCACTTCTCAACGATGACAGCAGTGCCCTGGCCGCCGCCGATGCACAGGGTAGCCAGACCGCGCTTGGCATCCTCACGCTTGGCCAGCTCGTGGACCAGAGTAACGATGATACGGGCACCGGAAGCACCAACGGGGTGGCCCAGAGCGATGGCGCCGCCGTTGACGTTGACCTTAGCCATGTCGAAGCCCAGCTCACGGCCCACAGCGATGGACTGAGCGGCGAAAGCCTCGTTGGCCTCGATCAGGTCGATGTCGTCGATGGTGACGCCGGCCTTGGCCATAGCAGCGCGGGAAGCGGGA
>JAFUNB010000016.1 GCA_017482345.1 Oscillibacter sp. | reverse complement strand
TCATCTTTACTCCATTTGCGATGAGGAATTCCTTTTTTGCATCCCATCCTTAATTCACCCCCCTTTTTTTATTTTACCAGATATGAAAAAAGTAGACACTCACGGTTTTTGTGAGTGTCTACTTTTATCTTACCAGGTGCAAATCCATCAGGATTGGCTGGTTTTTTGTCGTTGATCAGTCCATATTCCGCTGGCGCTTCAGGCGGCGGATATCGTCACCCACGAAGGGCAGCAGCTGGTATTCGCCCTCGATGCGGGAGGCGATCTGGGCGGAATAGCGCTGGGCCAGCTCGTTGACCCGCAGGTTGGTGCTGATGATGGTGGATTTGCGCTCCATGAGGCGGGTGTTGATGATCTGGTACAGGGCGCTCTGGACGAAGGCGGTGGTCATCTCCGTGCCCAGGTCGTCCAGGATCAGCAGGTCGCAGGCCAGGATCCGCTCCACGTCCGCGGAGACCTCCTCATCCTCCCGGCCGAACTTCTGCTGCTCAAACCGCTGGAACACCTGGCCCGCCGTGTCGTACACCACGGAGTAGCCCTTGGCGCTGACCTCACGGGCGATGGCGGCGGACAGGTGGGTCTTGCCCAGGCCCGGAGGGCCAAACAACAGCAGGTTGGCAGGTCTTCTGCCGAACTGGTGGGCGAAGGCCACGCAGGTCTCGTAAACGGTGTCCTCCATGTGCTGGCGGTAGGTCTTGGCCCGGCCGGGCATGCACTGGTCGGGATACCAGTCGGATTTGAAGGTATCAAAGCTCTGGCTGCCCAGGTCCAGCATCCGGCTCAGCTCCTTCTGCTGCTCCCGGGTGTAGTACGCCCGCAGGCAGCGGCACACCTGGCCGCCGTCGTAGCCGCTGTCACCGCAGCGGTCGCAGGCGGGCACCTCGTCCAGACAGTCCAGCGGCAGGCCCATCTGCTGCAGCAGGAAGCGCTTTTCCTCCTGCAGCTCCAGATTCTCCGCCCGCAGGGCGGCGATGGCCGCGCCGGGGTCCGTTCCCTGGCGGAGGGCGCCGGCGATGATACGGCTGGTAGTGGAACGCAGGCGGCTCTCGATCTCCCGCAGGCGGGGCTGGCGCTGGTAGACGCGCTCCCGCCGCTGCTGGAATTCCAGCTCCCTGCGGTCCTTATCCTTTTCATATTCCAGCTGCGCCAGGCGCAGCAGCTTTCCGTCGTATGCCATAGCTCTTCCTCGCTATCACACGTATTTCCAGATATCGTCCGTGTCGGACAGCTGGGTCTGCTGGCCGCCCTGCTTTCTGGGGGCAGGACGGTCTCTCGCCTCGATCTCCGCCAGCGTATGGGCGCCCGCCTCATGCCAGCGGCGCAGGATGCCGTTGCAGTAGCCCCACTTGAAGGCGCCGCACTTGAACACCGTCTTGTCGTGGGCCAGAGCCACCGCCTCCGGCGCGAAGCCCCACTCCTGCCAGGCGGCCAGATACTTCTCCTCCGAGGCCACCGGCAGCCGGTCGCCCATCTGCAGCGCCCGCATGTACTGGGGCACTGTCTCCTGACGCTGGGCATAGCGTTTTAAGTAATCCGCGGCGGCGGCCTGATTGTCGATGCCCATGCGGGCCCAGGCGTAGCCCTCCTTCTCGATCTGCCGCATGCCGGGCCGGCGGCCCTCGCCGTAGCGGCGCTGTACCCGCTGGACGCAGTGGCTGACCAGCAGGAAGATGACGTCTGCCGGCAGGCCCAGGTAGTCGTTCAGACCCAGAAGAATGCCGATATCCGCCGTGTTCAGCTTCTTGTTGAGCTTTTTTTCCACCTCAGCAGTGAGGAAGCGGAACTCCGTACTGCTCTCCAGCCGGTCCATCAGATCCCGCTGGGTGTAGGCCGGCTTTTCGTCCGCCGGCTCCGGCGGCAGTTCGCCGCCTGCAGGGGTGATGAGCCCCATGTCCCGCAGGGCCAGCTCCGCAGACTCGATGCGGGGGCGGTCCCACCGCAGCTCGCCGGCCAGTGCCCGGGGCATGACCGTGCCGTGGTGGCGCAGGAGGGCCATATACAGCAGCGCCGCGTCGCCGTTTCCGGCGCTCAGCAGTTTTTTTACCGCCTGTGCGGGGATGGTGACGCTCTCGTCACCGGTATGTACCAGAACGTTTGCCACGCGGGTCCCTCCTCTCCGATAAAGTACCCTTTATTCTACACGAAACTGACGTTCCAGACAAGTCCCGGACAAAATCGCGTCGGCCAAATATTTGAACTTTTTTCAAATCCCACGCTTTTCTTCTGGCACAGATGTTGCGCGTATGCTATACTATATGCTGTGAAAATGGGCGGACTATGTCCTGCCGTTCCCCATAGAAAAAAAGAGGAGGACTTGTACTATGGCAAACCGGGTGACTATCAACATCTGCGGCGAGGAATACACCTTTATCGCCGAGGAATCCGCGACCTACATGCAGAAGGTCGGCACCTATGTCAGCGAGAAGATGGAGGAAGTGCTGAACACCGCCAAGGTGGGCCGCACCGACGCCGCCATCCTGACCGCCGCCAACATCGCCGACGAACTGTTCAAGTCTCAGACCGCCTCCGAACAGCTGCGCAGCCAGATCAAGGGTTATCTGGACGAGGCCAGCCGCGCCCAGAGCGAGGTCAGCGAGCTGAAGCGGGAGATCTTCCGCCTGCAGCAGCGTCTGGACAGCGCCACCCGCAACCGCTGATGAACATCGAGCTTCTCTCCCCCGCCGGTTCTCCGGAGTCCCTCCGGGCCGCCGTGCAGAACGGCGCCGGCGCCGTCTACCTGGGCTGGGGCCAGTTCAACGCCCGCCGCAGCGCCAAGAATTTCTCCGATGAGGAGTTTGCCGAGGCGCTGCGCTACTGCCACGAGCGGGGCGCGCGGGTGTTTCTGACCCTGAACACCCTTTTGACGGACCGGGAGCTGCCCAAGGCCGTGGAGACGGCGCGGGCCGCCTGCCGGCTGGGCGTAGACTCCATCCTGGTACAGGATTGGGGTCTCTTTGACTTGCTCCGAAAGACCTTCCCTGACCTCCCCCTTCACGCCAGCACCCAGATGAGCTTGTTCACCTCCGGCGGAGCCTGCGAAATGGCCGCCGACGGCTGCGAGCGGGTGGTCATCGCCCGGGAATGCTCCGCCGAGGACACCGCCGAGATCTGCCGGAACTGTCCGGTGGAGGTAGAGGCCTTCGTCCACGGCGCGCTGTGCATGTGCTACTCCGGCCAGTGCGGCATGAGCGCCGTGGTGGGCGGCCGCTCCGGCAACCGGGGCCGCTGCGCCCAGCCCTGCCGCCTGCCCTACGGCGTGGACGCGCCCGCCAAACGGGACTATCCCCTGAGTTTGAAGGACAACTGTCTGGCGGACGACCTGAAGGCCATGGAGGACATGGGCGTGGCCTGTCTGAAGCTGGAGGGCCGGATGAAGCGGCCGGAATATGTGGCCGTTATCACCCGCATTTACGCCCGACTGCTGGAGGAGGACCGCAAGCCCACCGCCGCGGAACAGGCAGAACTGGAGCAGGCCTTCTCCCGCTCCGGTTTTACCGACTGGTACTGGCAGGGCCGCCACGGCGCCGGCATGTTCGGCGTCCGTCCCGAAAACGCACAGGATCCCAAGGCCCTGTTCGACGAAGCAAAAGCCGCCTATGAAAAAGACAACCTGCGCACGGTGCCCGTGCGCTTTACCTGCACGGTGAAGGCCGGCCAGAGCGCCTCCCTCACCGCCGAGGACGAGGACGGCCACGCCGTCACCGTCACCGGCTCCGTGCCCGAGGCCGCCCGGAACCGCGCCGTCACGGCGGAGGAGATCTGCCAGCGGCTGACCAAGACCGGCGGCACCGCCTACCGCTGTGAATCTGCCGCCGCTGATGTGGACGAGGGGTTGTCCCTCCCTGCCAGCGCCGTCAACGCCCTGCGCCGGGACGCCCTTGCCGCCCTCACCGAGGAGCGTGTACGCCCGCCCGTCCGGCGGGAGCTGCCCATCCCCGAGATGGCGGACATCGACTGCTCCGCCGACGCTCCCCTACTGACCGTCTCCGTGGCCACCGCCGGCCAGCTCTCCCAGGAGCTGCTGGACTGCGGCCCCGCCCGGGTGTATGTGCCGCTGGAGGAGCTGGTGCGCATGGGAACGCTTCCCAGCGCCGCTACCGAGTGGTGCGCCATTTTGCCCCGGGTGTGGCGGGATCGTGACGAGCCGCTGCTGCTGGAGTGGCTGAAGACCGTGAAGGCCATGGGCGTTCATTCCGTTCTGGTGGGCAACATTGGCCACCTGCCCCTGGCCCGCGCCGCCGGCATGACCATGTACGGCGACTACGGCATGAATGTGTTCAACGGCCGCAGTGTGGATTACCTGCGGCAGAAGGGCCTCGCGTCTGCCTGCCTGTCCTTTGAGCTGCGCTTCGCCCAGATACGGGATCTGCCCAAGACACTGCCCACGGAGGCCATCGTCTACGGCCGTCTGCCCCTGATGATCACGGAGAACTGTCTGGTGCAGAACCGCTTTGGCTGCAAGCTGGATCGCGCGTCCTCCGCCGTTCCCGCTGCCGCCCCCTGCCGCCAGGGCCATGTATTGCGCGACCGCACCGGCGCCGAGTTCCCCCTGATGGGCGTGTTCGGCCATCGGACGGAGATCCAGAACGGCAAGGTGCTGTGGCTGGCTGACCGGAACGACTACCGGCGGCTGGGCCTGCGCTACGCCCGTCTGCGCTTCACCACGGAGACCGCCGAGGAGTGCGCAGCCGTCATGCGCGCCTATCTCAGGGGCGCTGCCGCCCCCGGCGAATTCACCCGCGGACTTTACGAACGCGGAGTAGAATGACTTCATAGGTCATTTTCAGAAACTAATTGTATAATACAAACCGAATTATACAATTTGTATTCGGTTTTGGAGTTTACTATGGAACAGATCAAGGTAAAATATTTTGTGGAGGGCATGGAGGAGCTGTGCTATGTGGACGGCAAATCCGACTGGATCGACCTGCGTGCAGCCGAGGAAGTGACCCTGAAGGCCGGCGAATTCCGCCTGATCCCTCTGGGCGTGGCCATGGAGCTGCCCCAGGGCTACGAGGCCCATCTGGTGCCCCGCAGCTCCACGTTTAAGAACTACGGCATCCTGCAGACCAACTCCATGGGTGTCATCGACTGCAGCTACTGCGGCGACAACGACATGTGGCGCATGCCCGTATATGCCACCCGGGACGTGACCATTGAGCAGGGCGCCCGCATCTGCCAGTTCCGCATCATGGCCAACCAGCCCCAGCTGCACTTTGTGAAGGTGGAGCGGCTGGAGGGCGCCGACCGGGGCGGCTTCGGCTCCACCGGAAAGTGAGGCGCGCCCATGGCACGGATCGTACTGGCCTCTGCCTCCCCCCGGCGGCAGGAGCTGTTGAAAAACATCGGCATCACGGACTTTGACATCCGCATCCCAGAAGCGGACGAGAGCTATCCGCAGGGTCTGACCGCCCAGGAGGTGGTGGCCTGCATCTCCCGCAAGAAGGCGGAGGCCGCGGCGCAGCTGTGCGCCAGCGACGAGATCGTCATCACTGCCGACACCATGGTCTTTCTGGACGACCAGCGACTGGGCAAGCCCGCCGACGAGGCGGACGCTCTGCGGATGCTGACGGACCTGCAGGGCCGCCACCACACCGTCTGCACCGGCGTCACCGTCCGGCAGGGGGACCGCTCCATCACGGAGGTGGAGACCACGGAGGTCTATTTCCGCGCCGCCACTGAGGCGGAGCTGCGGGGCTATATCGCCACCGGCGAACCCATGGACAAGGCCGGCGCCTATGGCATTCAGGGCAAGGGCTCTTTGCTGGTAGAGAAGATCCACGGCGACTATTTCAACGTCATGGGCCTGCCGGTGCTGCGTCTGAGCCGGATGCTGGAGCAGTTTGGAATCCGCTTTTTCACATAATCATTAAGGAGACATTCTTTTGAAGAAGTTTTTGAGAGAACATGGCATCTGGGTCCTGTTTGCCGCGGCGGTCATCGCCGTGGCTCTTGCCGCCATGTCCTTTTTCTCCAATACCTCCTCCCCCCTGGCCAATGTGGCCGGCATCATCTCTTCCCCCTTCCGCAATGCGTACACCTCCGTGGCCACCTGGTTCAACGATAAGCAGGCCTATTACACGGATATCCATGCGCTGGAGGAGGAAAACGCCGCCCTGCGCCGCCGCAACGCGGAGCTGGAGGCCGCCGCCCGTCAGGCGGAAAAGGACAGCGAGGAGAACAAGCGCCTGCGGGAGCTTTTGAACCTGCGGGAGCAGCGGCGGGATCTCAGCGATTTTGAGGCCGCCTTCGTCACGGAACACACCGTCACCAACTGGACCTCCTCCCTGACGCTGAACAAGGGCACCGCCCACGGCGTGGAGGTGAACGACTCCGTCATCGACGAGACCGGCGCTCTGGTGGGCGTGGTCAGCGAGGTGGGGTACAACTGGTGCTCCGTGCTGACCATCGTGGACACCGACACCTCTCTGGGTGCCCAGGTGTTCCGCACCAAGGACTTAGGGTTAGCCACCGGCGATTTCTCCCTCATGGGTGAAAACCGGCTGCGGCTGGACTATCTGCCCGCCGGCTGTCAGCTGATCGGCGGCGATCTGGTGGTCACCTCCGGCCTTGGCGGCTACTTCCCCGAGGAGCTGGTCATCGGCTCCGTGGAGGAAGTGAAGCGGGACGACACCGGCTCCGAATCCTATGCGGTGGTGGTCCCGGCTGTGGATTTCAACGCTTTGACCGAGGTGTTTATCATCAAATCCTTTGACATAGTTACTTGACTCGGAACAACGTCCACTCGGTTCGGAACCGGCTGTGCCGATTCCTCACACCGTTCCCTTGTTCCTCGTCCTCCCCACCGGATCCGCTGTCGCTGGGTTCCGGCGGGGACCCCCTTTCAGATATTTTCAATGGAAAAGAGGTGCTGACTGTGCTGGCGCGCAACGAGATCATTTTCAAATGGACACTGTATGCCGCCGCCACAGCGCTGTGCTTCCTGCTGCAGAGCTTCGTGCTGCAGCGCGTCACCATCTGGGGCGTCATCCCCTTTATCTACCCTGTGATCGTGGCGGTACTGGCCACGCTTGAGGGGCCTTTTTCCGGCACCGTGTTCGCCATCGCCGTGGGCGTTGTGTGCGATGTGCTGCTGCCGGGCGTTTTTCCCTGCCTGTATACCCTGATTTTCCCCCTGGCCGGGCTGTGCGCCGCCCTGATCTCCCAGAGCTGGCTGCCCGCCGGGTATCTCTGTTCCCTGGCCACCAGCGCCATCGCCTTTCTCATGACCGGAATCGCCCAGTGTTTGCTCCTGATGATCCGGGAGAAGGCCGCCTGGGCCACGGGAATTTCCGTCTGTCTCCGGGAGCTGGCGGTCAGCGCCGTGCTGATCGTCCCGGTGACGATCCTGTTCCGCTGGGTGTTCCGGCGGACCCATCTGGATGATTAAGGAGCGCCCATGGACCACAGAACCCCCAACAATTCCAACCGTCTGCTGATTCTGGCGGCGTTTCTGGCCGTGGTACTGACGGTCTATCTGGGCGTGCTGTACAACATCCAGGTCAACCAGCACGACTACTATCTGGCCCAGTCCATCCGCACCATCACCCGCGAGGAGAAGGTAGAAGCCTCCCGGGGCATCATCACTGACCGCAGCGGGCGGGAGCTGGTGACCAGCCGCTCCTCCTACAACCTGACCTTCGACTCCAGCCTGCTGGCCGCGGAGGACGACGAAAACCAGGCGATTCTCCGTCTGGTAGAGCTGTGTCAGGCGCAGGGTCTGCCCTGCAAGGACACGCTGCCCATTTCTGCCAGCGCTCCCTTCTCCTATACCATCGACCAGCTGGACGCCACCCAGCGCAGCTGGTTCGTCGCCTTCCTGCAGGAGGATCTGGAGGTCATCTCCCCCGGCACCCCCGCCGACCAGATCACCGCCCTGCTGCTGGAAAACCGCGGCCTGTCCGCCCATAACATGGTGCAGAAGCTGCGGGAAAAGTACGAGATCCCCGACAGTTTTACCCTCAACGAGGCCCGCGCCGTCATCGGCGTGCAGTATGAGCTGTCTGTCCGGAAGCTGGTGAACACCACCGCCTATACCATGGTGGAGGACATCGACACCACCTTCATCTCCCTGCTCAACGACGGCGGCTACGCCGGTGCCAAGATCACCAACTCCTCCGTTCGCGAATACACGACCGACGCCGCCCCCCACATCCTGGGCACCGTGGGCACCATCTGGCGCGAGGAGTATCTGGAGCTGAAGGAGCAGGGCTACGGCTACAACGACCGCATCGGCCGCACCGGCGTGGAGGCCGCCTTCGAGTCCTATCTCAAGGGCAGGGACGGCCGCCGTGTCGTGTCCACCAATGCCGACGGCAAGATCACCGGACAGTACTACGAAAAGGAGCCCCAGCCCGGCAATACCGTGGAGCTGACCATCGACCTGCCGCTGCAGCAGGCGGTGGAGAACGCGCTGGCCGCCACTGTGGAAAAGATGAACGCCGAGGACGGCAATGAGACCCGCGGCGCCGGCGCCACCGTCATCAAGGTGGGTACCGGCGAGGTGCTGGCTCTGGCCTCCTATCCGGATTTTGACCTGAACACCTATTATCAGGATTACAACGAGCTGGAAAAGGACCCCGGCATGCCCTTCTTCAACCGGGCCACCACGGGAACCTATCCCCCGGGCTCTACCTTCAAGCCGCTGACGGCCATCGCCGCTCTGACGGAAAACCTCATCACCCCCACTCAGAAGCTGAAAACCACCGGCCACTGGGTTTACCCCGGCGACGCCAACAGCTATGCCAACTGCTGGCTGTATAACAGCACCCGGGGCAACCACGGAAAGATCAACGTATCCGAGGCCATCACCGTTTCCTGCAACTATTTCTTCGCGGAAATGGGCTATTTTCTCGGTTTGGACACGTTGAACGAATATGCCAGAGCCTTTGGCCTCGGCGAGAAGACCGGCATTGAGATCGGCGACGCCGCCGGCAACATGGCCGAAAACAAGGCCGGCGAGAACCAGGCCCCCTGGGCGGCCTTCGGCCAATCCTCCTATCTGTTCTCCCCCATCCAGCTGGCCAACTATACCGCCACGCTGGTCTCCGGCGGCAAGCACTGCCAAGCCCATCTTCTCAAGGCCGTGAAGTCCTATGACAACACGCAGGTACTGGCTACCGGCAATTCCGAGCCCCTCAACACCGTGGAAATGAGCGACGAGGCTCTGGAAGCGGTGAAAAAAGGTATGCACGACCTGACCACCACCGGCAGTCTTTCCTACTACTTCCAGGACTGCGTAGTGGACGCCGGCGCCAAGACCGGTACCGCCCAGGTCAGCAGCAACACCAAAAACAACGGCGTATTCATCTGCTTTGCCCCCTACGACGACCCGGAGATCGCCCTCTCCATCGTCATCGAAAAGGGCGGCAGCGGCAGTGCCCTGGCCTCCACCGCCGTGGAGATCCTGAACGCCTATTTCTCCGCCGATGAGATCGGCACCGCCGTCATCGGCGAGCACGAACTGATGCAGTAACCACAATAAGGAGCCGTTTTCGTTATGAGTGAACCCTTTGTCTACGACCCCCGCTGTATCCTCTGCAAGGACCCCTATGGCGCCGTCCTGTGCGGCACGGAGATTGCCTTCCACTGCCGCCCGCTGATCAGCGAGGGGTTTACCTGCTGCGCCATCACCCTGCACCATGAATTTTCCGGTAAGACCGAGGTCCACCGCCTGACCTGCCTGGGCCCCGAGGACGACCGTACCCACTTCACCGTCACCGTTCCCGCCGCCAAGGAGCCGGATCTGGTCTGGTACCACTTCTCCTTCTGGCGGGAGGATCGCTTCGGCTGCGATCTGGATAAGACTGGATACCGCAGTGACGGCAAGATCGACCCCTGGCAGCTGACTGTTTACGGGGAGAGCCATACGCCGGAGTGGTTCGGCCAGGGTGTTACTTACCAAATTTTTCCAGATAGATTCTGTGCCCTGACCCCCTCCGACCCCACAGGCCTGGTGGGCAACCGTTGGATGCAGGAAAACTGGGACGATGTGCCGGAGTGGCGGCCCGATCCCGACGGCGAGATCCGTAACCGAAACTTTTTCGGCGGCCAGCTGGCGGGCATCACCTCCAAGCTGGACGATCTGAAGCGCATGGGTGTGTCCACCCTGTATCTGTGCCCCATCTTTGAATCTGCCTCCAATCACCGCTATAATACGGCGGATTACTCCAAAATTGACCCCATGCTGGGCACTGAGGAGGATTTCCGCACCCTTTGCGCTGAGGCAAAGCAGCGGGATATGCGGGTGATTCTGGACGGCGTGTTCAACCACATCGGCTCTCAGAGCCTGTATTTCAACGAAGACGGCTTCTATCCCACCCTGGGCGCCGCCCAGAGTAAGGAAAGTCCCTATTACGACTGGTTCCAGTGGAAGCACTGGCCCAGCAAGTACGAATCCTGGTGGGGCATCACCACGCTGCCCAACGTCCGGGAGGAGTGCCCCGAATATGTGGACTATATCGTCGAAAATAAGGACTCCATCATCCGCCGCTGGCTTCGGGCCGGCGCCTCCGGCTGGCGTCTGGACGTGGCCGACGAGCTGCCCGATGAGTTTATTGAGAAGATCCGCACCGCTGTGGAGGAGACGGACCCCAACGCCATCCTCATCGGCGAAGTCTGGGAGGACGCCAGCATCAAGGTGGCCTACAACCAGCGCCGCCGCTACTTCCAGGGCAAGGAACTCCACGGCGTCATGAACTACCCCTTCCGCACCGCCACGCTGGAGTATCTCGCCGGTGGCAACGCCTACCACTTCTACGAGGCCATGGAGACCATCCGGGAGAACTATCCTCCCGCCGCCTTTTACTCCGCCATGAACTTCCTGGGCACCCACGACACCCCCCGCATCATGACGGTGCTGGGCGCCCGCCGCAGTCCCCAGAAGAAGGACGACCGGGCCCACTACCGCCTCTCCCCCGCCGAGCGGGCCAAGGGCACGGCGCTGGTGAAGCTGGCGGCACTGATGCTGTTCACCTTCCCCGGCTCCCCCACCGTGTACTACGGCGACGAGGCCGGCATGGAGGGCTTCGAGGATCCCTTCAACCGGGGCGGCTATCCCTGGGGCCATGAGGACATGGAAATAAAGAGCTGGTTCGCCCAGCTGGGCTGCCTCCGTGCCAGCCGTGAGGAGCTGCAGAAGGGTTCCATCGAATATCACCTGGCGGACGGCGCGCTGCTGTGCTATGAGCGCACGCTGGGCGACCGCAGAGCCGTCACCATGGTGAACGCCGGCTCCCGCGCCGCCACCATCACCGTCCCCTGGACAAGGGCCGTGGCCACCGACGAGATGTCTGGCCGCACCTATACCGCCAAGGACGGCCAGATCGCCGTCCGGCTCAGCGCCAGAAGCGGCGCACTGCTGGTATAAAACCAACGAAAACCGGGAATGTTTCACGTGAAACATTCCCGGTCCTTTTTTGTCCCGCTGCCGGCAGATGTTTCACGTGAAACATCCATCCCCCCGCAGACGAAATACCTGCCATTTCTTTTTTTAATATGTAAATTTCGCTCTTTTTCACGTTTACCCTTGAAAGCCCTGTGGCACCTTGCTATAATGTATCCGTATGTAAATCAACATATCCTCATTGGAAAGTAGGTGCCTGCGTGGCAAAAACCGTAGCAATCGTGAATCAAAAGGGCGGCGTGGGCAAGACGACCACCTGCGTGAATCTGGCAGCGGCCCTGACAGAAGCGGGCAAAAAGGTCCTGATGGTGGACTTCGACCCCCAGGCCAACTCCACCTCCGGCATGGGCGTGGACAAAACCGTGTCCAAGGGCGTTTACAACGTCCTCATCGAGGACATCCCCACCCGGGACGCGCTGGTACATACCAAGTTCGGCGACGTTCTCCCCTCCAACAAGGCGCTGGCCGGCGCCGGCATCGAGCTGATTGGTATGGAGCGGCGGGAATTCCTGCTGAAGGAGGCCATCGGGCAGGTGAAGGACGACTATGACTTCGTGTTCATCGACTGTCCCCCCTCTCTGGAGCTGCTGACGCTGAACGCCCTCTGCGCCGCGGACACCATTCTGGTGCCGGTGCAGGGCGAATATTTCGCGCTGGAGGGTCTTTCCGACCTGATGAACACCGTTCGCATCGTGCGCCGCTCCCTGAATCCCCGTCTTTCTCTGGAAGGCGTGCTGCTGACCATGTTCGACGGCCGCACCAATCTGGCGCTGCAGGTGGCGGAGGAAGTGAAGCACTACTTCCCCGGCAAGGTGTATTCCACCGTCATTCCCCGCAATGTGCGCCTTTCCGAGGCGCCCAGCCATGGCAAGCCCATCACCTCCTACGACCGCTCCTCCCGGGGCGCCGAGGCATATACGGCTCTGGCCAAGGAGTTTTTGAGCAAACAGAATCACTGACATCCGGAAAGGAGAATGAAATGGCATCTAAAAAGCCCTCCGGTCTCGGACGGGGCTTAGGCGCCCTGCTGGGCGACGACGTCTTGAAAACCGAGACTACCGGCAGTCTGTCTCTCCCCATCTCACAGGTGGAAAGCTGCTCAGCCCAGCCCCGCAAGTATTTTGACGAGGCCGCGCTGGCAGAATTGGCCGCTTCCATTTCCGAACACGGCATTATCCAGCCTTTGACGGTGCGAAAGCTCTCTTCCGGTTACTATCAGATCATC
This sequence comes from Oscillibacter sp., assembly GCA_017482345.1. Lineage (GTDB taxonomy): Bacteria > Bacillota > Clostridia > Oscillospirales > Oscillospiraceae > Oscillibacter. Next base: position 196,894 of record JAFUNB010000016.1, on the reverse strand, counting down.
GCCGGTGAGCGCCGCTGGCGTGCCGCACGGCTGGCGGGACTGAGCGAAGTCCCCGTCATCGTCATCGAGGCCGACGACCGCAAGGCCGCCGAACTGGCCATGATCGAAAACCTCCAGCGTGAGGACCTGAACCCCATGGAGGAGGCCGCCGGCTTCCAGTCCCTCATCGAAACCTACCACATGACCCAGGAGGAAGCCGCCCAGCGGGTCGGCAAGTCCCGCAGCGCCGTCACCAACGCCCTGCGTCTGCTGGGTCTGACCCCCGCCGTGCGCAAGTTGGTGGAGGAGGGCAAGCTCTCCGCCGGCCATGCCCGTGCTCTGGTTCCCCTCTCCCCCTCCCTGCAGGAGAGCGCAGCCAACGCTGTTGTCACCGGCGGCCTGTCCGTCCGGCAGACGGAGGCGCTGGCCAAGCGGCTGTCCGCCGAGAAAAAGCCGGAAAAGAAGGCTCCCGAAGGTGTGGATTACACCGCCGAGGCCCAGAAAGACCTTAGCTCCCGTCTGGGACGAGGCGTGAAGATCGTTTCCGGCAAGAAAAAGGGCAAAATTGAACTGGAATACTACGGTCTGGACGATCTGAACGACCTGCTGGACGCTCTGGCGCTGCTGCAGGTGAAGAAAACCAAATAAGCGACTCAGGAAAGGATCCTTAGCATGAATCTGGAAAAGCGCACAAACGGCGAGGAATCCGCTGCTCCCGCTCCCAAGGAGGAGCCCCGCAGCAAAAAGCCCGTCGTCATGTATATCATGATCCTGTTCATCGCGGCCTTCCTGCTGATGGCCCTGTCCTTCCTCATGCACCAGCGCAGCAACACCGAGGCGCTGGGCAAGCTGCAGAACTCCGTCACCGCTATGCAGGAGGTGCAGGCGCTGCAGGACAAGATCATTGAGCTGCAGGAGGAGATGTCCCAGCTGGAGGACTCCCTGGCCGATCAGGAGGAGGCACTGGAAAAGGCACAGGCCGAAGGCACCAAACAGCAGGCCACCTATGTGTCCGATCTGGCCGCCGCCGAAAAGGAGACGGAGGCCATGCTGGAGCTGTATACCCTGCAGCAGCAGTTCTCCGCCGGCGACTACGACGCCTGCATGGAGACCATGCAGTTCATGGAGACCCAGGGTCTTGTGGCACTGCTGCCCAAGGAGGACGACGCCGTCACTCCCCCGGCCCAGCGGTATGAACAGCTGAAAGAAGCCGTTTTGAACCGGTAATGTTTCACGTGAAACATTGCCGCGGAACGGGCAAAGCCAGTTTCGCGGCAACTTGAAATAATCATCAAATATCATTCAAATACAAGGAGACAAACATCATGCTGGATATTAAGTTTATCCGGGAAAATCCCGAAATCGTCAAGGAAAACATCAAGAAAAAGTTCCAGGATCAGAAGCTGCCCCTGGTTGACGAGGTCATCGCTCTGGACGCTCAGCGCCGTGCCGCCATCGTGGAGGCCGACCAACTGCGCTCCAACCGCAACGCCCTGTCCAAGCAGATCGGCATGCTGATGGGCCAGGCCAAGAAGGACCCCAGCAAGCTGGCTGAGGCCGAGGCCGTCAAGGCTCAGGTCAAGGAGCAGGCCGACCGTCTGGCTGAGCTGGAAAAGCTGGAGACCGAGCTGGACGAGAAGGTCCGCAAGATCATGCTGGTCATCCCCAACATCATCGACCCCTCTGTGCCCATCGGCGAGAGCGACGAGTTCAACGTGGAAGTGGAGCGCTTCGGCGAGCCCGTGGTTCCCGAGTACGAGGTTCCCTACCACACCGCCATCATGGAGCGCTTCAACGGCGTTGACATGGACTCCGCCGGCCGCGTCTCCGGCAACGGCTTCTACTATCTGATGGGCGACATCGCCCGCCTGCACTCCGCCGTGCTGGCCTACGCCCGTGACTTCATGATCGGCAAGGGCTTCATCTACTGCATTCCTCCCTTCATGATCCACGGCAACGTTGTCGAGGGCGTTATGTCTCAGACCGAGATGGACGCCATGATGTACAAGATCGAGGGCGAGGACCTGTACCTGATCGGTACCTCCGAGCACTCCATGATCGGTAAGTTCATCGACCAGATCATCCCCGAGGCTCAGCTGCCCCAGACCCTGACCTCCTACTCCCCCTGCTTCCGCAAGGAGAAGGGCGCCCACGGCATCGAGGAGCGCGGCGTGTACCGTATCCACCAGTTCGAGAAGCAGGAGATGGTCGTCGTCTGCAAGCCCGAGGATTCTATGGATTGGTATGAGAAGATGTGGCGCTTCTCCGTGGAGCTGTTCCGCTCTCTGGAGATCCCCGTCCGTCAGCTGGAGTGCTGCTCCGGCGACCTGGCTGACCTGAAGGTCAAGTCCTGCGACATCGAGGCCTGGTCTCCCCGTCAGCAGAAGTACTTCGAGGTCTGCTCCTGCTCCAACCTGGGCGAGGCTCAGGCCCGCCGCCTGAAGATGCGCGTCAAGGGCGAGGACGGCAAGCTGTATCTGCCCCACACCCTGAACAACACCGTCGTGGCTCCTCCCCGCATGCTGATCGCCTTCCTGGAGAACCACCTGCAGGCCGACGGCTCCGTCACCATCCCCGAGGTCCTGCGTCCCTACATGGGCGGCCAGGAGATTCTGGTTCCCAAGAAGTAATAGTCGTTACTTCCGCCTCTCTCCGTCTGCAGCCCAGCGAAGCGGGTGCAGACGGAAAAGGAGCCGCAGCGTAATAAACGAGTTTTGGCCGCAGGCCGAAACGAGTGCTATGAAGCTTGCGGCGACGCGGTTCCCAAGAAGCAAACAGAGGATTTTCCAAAATTTGGCAGCCGTTTCCAGCGGATACAAGCCGCTTGAGACGACCTCTGCCTCATTTTCGCCGATTCTATCGGCTCCATTCGGGTCTGACGCCTGAAACCCTTGCGCCGCAAGGGTTTCAGGATTCCCAAAATCACATACAGGAGGCTTTCTCATGAAAAAGTTCTTTGAGGAGTTCAAAACCTTCGCCATGCGCGGCAACGTGATCGACATGGCTGTCGGTGTTGTCATCGGCGGCGCATTCGGCAAGATCACCACCTCCATTGTCAACGACATCATCATGCCCTGCATCTCCATGATCACCGGCGGCGTGGATTTCTCCCAGTGGAAGATCGTTCTGAAGCAGGCCGTGGCCAACGCCGAGGGCGTGATTGATCCCGCTACCGAAGTCGCCATCAACTATGGCAACACCATCGCCATCATTCTGGACTTCATCATCATCGCCTTTGCTGTGTTCTGCATGGTCAAGGCTCTGAACAACCTGCACAAGAAGAAGGAAGAGCCCGCTCCCGAGCCCGAGGCTCCCGCCGCTCCCCCCGCTCCCACCACCGAGGAGCTGCTGGCCGAGATCCGCGACCTGCTGAAGGAGCAGAAGTAATGGAGCAGCTGCTGCACGCAGGTCTGTCCGCCCTGGGTCTGCCCACCGACGGCATCCCCGCGCTGGAGCGCTTCGGTGAAATGCTGGTGGAGAAAAACAAGGTCATGAACCTGACCGCCATCACCGAGCCTGCCGACGTGGCCACTCTCCATTTCCTGGACAGCGTGGCCATGCTGGGCGAGGTGGACCTGGCCGGTAAGACCATGGTGGACGTGGGCACCGGCGCCGGCTTCCCCGGCATGCCCCTGCGCATCGTCTGCCCCACCGTTCGCATGACGCTGCTGGACTCCCTCAACAAGCGCATCGACTTTTTGAAGGAGGTCTGCGACGAGCTGGGCTATGCCAACGTGGACTGCGTCCACGGCCGGGCCGAGGAATTTGCAGTCAAGCACCGGGAGAGCTTTGATTTTGCCACCTCCCGTGCCGTGGCCAACTTCCAGCTGCTCACCGAGCTGTGCCTGCCCCTGGTGAAAGTAGGCGGCACCTTCATCGCCATGAAATCCGTGGACTCCGACGAGGAGCTGAAGGCCGCCGAAAAGGCCATTTCCATCCTCGGCGGCCAGGTGGAGCGCACCGTGGACTACCAGATCCCCGGTACCGATGTGACCCACCGGCTGGTTTTCATCAAAAAAATCAAAGAAACGCCAAAAAAATATCCCAGAGCATTTGCAAAAATCAAGAAGAATCCGTTATAATAGTAAATTGGGAGCACATTAGGACAAATGTGTGGTTAGGAGGCCGTATGGGAACCCGAGGACAATGCATCGCCGTGGTATCCGGCAAGGGCGGTACCGGTAAGACCTCCTTTGTGGCCGGCGTCGGCACGGCGCTGGCGCTCAGCGGCTATCGGGTTTTGTGCCTGGACTGCGACATTGGCCTTAGAAATCTGGATCTGGCGCTGGGTCTCACCGACCGGGCGCTGATGGATTTCTCCGACGTGGCCCAGGGCCGCTGCAGTCTGGATTCCGCCGTGGTGGAACACCCCAGAGTGCCCGGCCTCTGCCTGCTGACGGCCCCCGTCCGCATCCGCTCCAATCCCGTCACACAGGAACAGATGGCGGCCCTGCTGGACGAAGTCCGGGTCCGCTTTGACTACTGTCTTCTGGACGCTCCCGCCGGTCTGGGCACCGGCTTTACCCTGGCCACCTGCGCGGCGGACCGCTGCGTGGTGGTCACCTGCACCGACGCCTCCTCCCTGCGGGACGCGCAGCACACCGTCATGGAGCTGGACCGCTTCGGCGCCGGCGCCCTGCATCTGGTGGTGAACCGGGTGCGGAAAAAGCTCCTGCGCCAGCTTCACGCCACCATCGATGACGCCATCGACAAGGCCGGCGCGCCGCTGCTGGGCGTGGTTCCGGAGGACGACGCTCTGCCTCTGAGTCTGAACCGAGGCACCCCCCTGCTGCTGGCCGACAGCCGTATGGCCGCCACAGCTTATTACAACATCTCCAAGCGCATCCAGGGCTATCGCGTGCCCCTGCTGCGTATCAGATAGAAGGAAGGAGTTCTTGCCAATGAACATCGCTCTCATGTCTCACGACAACAAGAAGGATCTCATGGTCCAGTTCTGCACTGCCTATGCCGGCATTCTCTCCCAGCATAACATCTATGCAACCAACGCCACCGGCCATATGGTCGCTGACGCCACCGGTCTGAATGTCCATTGCTTCCTGTCCTACGGACACGGCGGCAGCCAGCAGATCGGCGCACGCATTGCCTACAATGAGTTCGATCTGGTCCTCTTCTTCAATGACCCCAACAACGAGAAGATGGCCGACGAGGTCTCCTACATCTCCCGCCTGTGCGACAAGAACAACATCCCCTTCGCCAGCAACATCGGCACTGCCGAGGCTCTGGTCATGGGTCTGGCCCGCGGCGATCTGGATTGGCGCTATATGTACAATCCCGCCTCCAACCGTCCCATCGCCTGATCCGGCGCTGACAACCGAATACCGCAACGATTCCGCAGCAGTACTCCAACCATCGGCCCACAGAGAGGGACGCGGCGCTGAGAGCGACCCGGCCGGACTGGACGAAGGACAGCGGATGAGCGGGGGCAGAAATGCCCACGGCTCCCTCCCCGTATCAAAGGAGGCCAGAGGGGACGCATTGCGTCCTGAATTTGGGTGGCACCACGAAGCGTATGTTCGCTCTCGTCCCAATGCACAGGGACGGGAGCATCTTTTTTTGCCCACGTACCTGCCAAATCCCCCGGATTTTAATAAATATCCGGCATAAAACCCCTGATTTCGTAAATTCTACCCCAAAAGGAGTACCAATATGGCAAAAATGACCCCCCGGACCCTGTCCGGCTTTATGGAGCTGCTGCCCGCGCCCCAGCAGCAGATGGAGCGCATCATGGAAGTGCTGCGCCAGACCTATTCCCTGTACGGCTTCACCCCCCTGGACACCCCTGTCATCGAGTCCAGCGACGTGCTGCTGGCCAAGGGCGGCGGCGAGACCGAAAAGCAGATCTACCGCTTCCAGAAGGGCGACGCCGACCTCTCCCTGCGCTTTGACCTGACGGTGCCTCTGGCCAAGTATGTGGCCCTGCACTACAATGACCTCTCCTTCCCCTTCCGCCGCTACCAGATCGGCAAGGTCTACCGCGGTGAGCGCGCCCAGCGCGGCCGCTTCCGTGAGTTCTATCAGGCCGACATCGACATCATCGGTGACGGCAAGCTGGACATCACCAACGAGGCGGAGATCCCCTCCATCATCTACAAGACCTTCTCCACTCTGGGCCTGAAGCGGTTCCAGATCCGTGTCAACAACCGCAAGATCCTCAACGGCTTTTATGCCTGTCTGGGCCTGACCGAAAAGTCCGGCGACATCATGCGCACCGTGGACAAGCTGGACAAGATCGGCGCCGGGAAGGTGAAGGTCCTCCTCATGAGCGAGGAGATCGGCCTGACGGAGGAGCAGTCCGATGAGATCCTGAAGTTCATCTCCATCACCGGCAGCAACGAAGAGGTCCTCGCCGCTCTGGAGGGCTACAAGGGCCGCGACGAGATGTTCGACACCGGCCTTGCTGAGCTGAACACCGTGGTGAAGTATCTGGCCGCCTTCGGCGTGCCCGCCGAGAACTTCGCCGTGGATCTGACCATCGCCCGGGGCCTCGACTACTACACCGGCACCGTCTACGAGACCACCCTGCTGGATCACCCCGAGATCGGCTCCGTCTGCTCCGGCGGCCGCTATGACAACCTGGCCGAGTACTACACCGACAAGCAGCTGCCCGGCGTCGGCATCTCCATTGGTCTCACCCGCCTGTTCTACGTGCTGGGCGAGCAGGGCATGCTGAACCCCGAGCTGCCCACCGCTCCCGCCGACGTGCTGATCCTGCCCATGACCGAGGATCTGTCCGCCGCCATCTCTCTGGCCACCCAGCTCCGCGAAAACGGCATCCGCACCCAGATCCACGCCGAGCAGAAGAAGTTCAAGGCCAAGATGAACTACGCCAACAACCTCGCCATCCCCTACGTCATCTTCCTGGGTGAGGACGAGATCAACGCCGGCGTGGTGGCCTGCAAGGACATGGTTACCGGCGAGCAGACCAAGCTGGAGGCCGCCGCCACCATCTACCGCATCAAGGCAGGCTTGGCCGAGCGGGAAAAGGGCTCCGTCATCCTGGGTTAAGCATTAACGGGAAAGACCCTGTCCTGTTCGCATGCCCAGTAAAAACGCATGAATGGCTGTGAATTCCCGTGCTTTCTCCAACGCTTCCTCCCCCTGGCAGGTCAGGTCGCTGCGGAGCAGGTCCATCCAAAAGGCGTAATCTCCTTGCGGAGCCTCCTCCAGGTATGGTTTAATGTAGCGGGGATAGAGCCATTGCATAAAGTCTGACATACGATGAACCACCTTTCAAAAAACATAAAATTTGGCGTGTTTTTATCAAGGTAGCACATAAAATATGCCGTGTCAAGGGGGCGCTATGGATTTTCATTTGATATTCCGGGAAAGACTGCGGTCCTTGCGGAAAGAAAAAAAAGAAACACAGGTGCAGGTGGCAAATGCGCTCAGTATTTCCGACCGGCATTATCAAAAGTTTGAAAGCGGGGCAAATCTACCCAGCTTTGAAAACCTGTGGGCGCTGGCTGACCATTTCGGAGTATCTGTGGATTACCTGATGGGGCGCAGCGAAAAACGACTGTAAGATATAAAATTAAATTACGAATCGTAATATTAATCTAAAATAATACTAATTGGAGTTGAAAACTATGGATAATCTGCAGAATTTCTCCCGCAGCAACTACTGCGGCGACCTGCGCATCGGCGACGCCGGCAAGACCGTTCGCCTGTGCGGCTGGGTCCAGCGTCAGCGCGACCTGGGCGGCCTGATCTTCGTGGATCTGCGTGACCGCACCGGTCTCGTCCAGCTGTCCTTCGACGATTCCACCGACAAGGAAATTTTCGAGAAGGCCGCCTCCCTGCGCAGCGAGTATGTCGTGGCCGTCACCGGTCTCGTCCGCGAGCGCGAGAGCAAGACCAACAAAATCGCCACCGGCGACATCGAGGTGTACGTCACCGAGCTGCGCCTGCTGGCCAAGTCCGAGACCCCTCCCTTCGAGATCGTTGAGAATTCCAACGCCAACGACATGCTGCGCCTGAAGTACCGCTATCTGGACCTGCGCCGTCCCGAGATGCAGCACGCCATCGCCACTCGTCACAAGGTCACCAAGGTGGCCCGCGACTACTTCGACGAGAACGGCTTCCTGGAGATCGAGACTCCCGTCCTGACCAAGTCCACCCCCGAGGGCGCCCGTGACTATCTGGTTCCCTCCCGTGTCCACCCCGGCAAGTTCTACGCTCTGCCCCAGTCCCCCCAGCAGTACAAGCAGCTGCTGATGCTGTCCGGCTTCGACCGCTACTTCCAGATCGCCCGCTGCTTCCGTGACGAGGACCTGCGCGCCGACCGTCAGCCCGAGTTCACCCAGATCGACCTGGAGATGAGCTTCGTCAACGAGGACGACATCATGGGCGTGCAGGAGGGCTTCCTGAAGCGCGTGTTCAAGGAGGTTCTGGACGTGGATGTGCAGACTCCCTTCCAGCGTATGCCCTGGCAGGAGGCCATGGACCGCTTCGGCTCCGATAAGCCCGACCTGCGCTTCGGCTTTGAGTTGAAGGACATTTCCGACATCGTGAAGGACTGCGGCTTCGGCGTGTTCTCCGGCCCCGTGCAGAACGGCGGCTCCGTGCGCCTGATCAACATCGAGGGCGGCGCCGCTGCCTTCCCCCGCAAGAAGATCGACAAGCTGGGCGACTTCGCCAAGACCTACCACGCCAAGGGCCTGGCTTGGACCCGTCTGCATGAGGGCAATCAGACCTCCTCCTACGCCAAGTTCCTGACCGAGGAAGAGAACGCCGCCATTCTGGAGCGTGCCGGCGCCAAGGACGGCGACCTGGTGCTGATCGTGGGCGACGAGAAGAACACCACTGTCTGGGCCGCTCTGGGCGCTCTGCGCTGCGAGATCGCCAAGCAGATGGGCCTCATCGATCCCAAGGAGTTCAAGTTCCTGTGGGTCACCGAGTTCCCCATGTTCGAGTACAGCGAGGAAGAGGGCCGCTATCAGGCCATGCACCATCCCTTCACCGCTCCCATGGTGGAGGACGAGGACAAGATCCTCACCGACAAGGCCAACTGCCGTGCCCGCGCCTATGACATTGTTCTGAACGGCTGCGAGCTGGGCGGCGGCTCCATCCGTATCAACACCCCCGAGATGCAGGAGAAGGCCTTCCAGGCTCTGGGCATCTCCGACGAGGACATCCAGGAGCGCTTCGGCCACCTGGTGGGCGCCTTCAAGTTCGGCGCTCCTCCCCACGGTGGTCTGGCCTACGGTCTGGACCGCCTCTGCATGCTGATGGCAGGCGCACCCTCCATCCGCGACGTCATCGCCTTCCCCAAGGTGCAGAACGCATCCGACCTGATGATGTCCTGCCCCGACGTGGTGGAGACCAAGCAGCTGGACGAGCTGCACATCGCTCTGGCCAACATCGAGGAGTAATTTCACCGCAAAAAAGACCGGCTCAGTTGAGCCGGTCTTTCTCCTTATCCGATCTTGTCGAACCGCTGTGCCTGTGAAAGACTCCAGAAGTGTGTCTCATCTGCGCCGGAGACATAGTAGGTCAGCGGCCCCAAGAACACCCCGCTCTCATGGGTATCGATCTCCAGTGCCGGGGCCTGGCCCTGGGCGCTGCGGTCCCGCAGGCGGACGGCGCAATTGGTCTCACCCAAATATCCCAGCCAGGGGATCACCACCCGACAACGCTGCTCCGTGAGGATCAGCAGCTCCTGCATCTCGCTGTCGTACCACATTCCGTAAAGCTGAGCCAAATCCGAGGGATTCTTCGCCGGTTCCGGGGTATAGGGCGTGGAGGAGGTCTCCAGCACCTGCGTAAACAGAGGGGATAGGCTCCTGATGGCCTGTTCATAAGTATTACGCTCGATTTCCCGCTCTGCCAACTGCTCATCCGCTGCGTCCAGCACCCGGGCAAAGGCCGCTGCTGTCACTTCCGGTTCCAGTCCGTTTTCCTCCAAAATCTCCAGCACTTCTTCTGCCTCAGCCGAAGCACCCTGCTCCACCCAGTCCAGCAGGGCCTCTGACGCCAAAGCCGGATCCCCGGTCTGGATCTGTGTGACAACCGTTTCTGCGGTCAGCTCCTGCGACTGCCCGGCAGGCAGTGTTGGAACACCCATCAATGTCAGCGCCAAAATCATGCTCAATAACCGCATCTGTGCACCCCTCCTTATTGCACGTCCATTGTATCGGGTCAGCAGGCAAAAATCGTAACAAAACGCTGACAATTTTCTGTTTTTGATGTCCGCTTGTCTGTTTTCCCGCAGTATGGTACACTAAAGGATAACAACCCTCACGGAGGCCATTATGAAACGATTCTTTGCGGTGCTTCTGGCCGCACTCACCCTGTTTTCCCTCACCGGCTGTGGAAAAACCGAACCGCCGACGGAGGAACCCCCTCCCCCGGTGGAGGCGCCTGCCCCGCAGGAGCAGCCCCCGGTGGCGGAGATCCTGCCGGAGCCGGAGGATCCCATTGATCTGAAATTGAACTCCATGACCGTGGAGGAAAAAGTGGGCCAGCTGTTCTTCGTCCGGGTGCCGGCGGAGAGCGCCGTGGAGGACGTGTCCGCCTACCATCTGGGCGGCTATATCCTCTTTGGCCGGGACACGAAGGATAAGACCGCCAATGATCTGATCCAGACCATCGCTGCCTACCAGAGGTCGGCCAAGATCCCCCTGCTCATCGGCGTGGACGAGGAGGGCGGCACCGTGGTGCGGGTCAGCTCCAACCCCCACCTGCGCAGCAAAAAGTTCGCATCTCCCCAGAAGCTCTTCGCTCAGGGCGGCATGGAGCAGATCATTGCCGACACCCGGGAAAAAGATCTTCTTCTGCAGGCGCTGGGCTTCAATGTGAATCTTGCTCCCGTGGCGGATGTGTCCGCCGACCCGGGCGATTTCATCTATGACCGCACGCTGGGTCAGGACGCGGAGGCCACCGCGGAATACACCGCCGCCGTCACGGCCCAGATGTTTGCCGACGGCATGGGCAGCGTCTTAAAACACTTCCCCGGCTACGGAAACAACGTGGACACCCACACCGGCATCGCCGTGGATGACCGCCCGCTGGAGAAATTCCGGACTTCCGACTTCCTGCCCTTCGCCTCCGGCATCGAGGCCGGCGAGGACAAAACCGCCGTTCTGGTGTCCCACAATATCATGACCTGCGTGGATGCGGAACTGCCCGCCTCCCTGTCCCCCGCCGTCCATAACCTGCTGCGGACAGAGCTGGGCTTTGACGGCGTGGTCATGACCGACGACCTGGCCATGGACGCAGTCGCCGCCTACGCCGGGGACGGCGCCGTGGCCCTCATGGCCCTGCAGGCCGGCAATGATCTCATCATCACCACCGACTACCGCACCCAGATTCCGCTGGTCATCGAGGCCGTGAAATCCGGCGTTCTCTCCGAAACCGCCCTGAACACCGCCTGCCGGCGGGTGCTGGTCTGGAAGCAGGCACTGGGCCTGCTGTAAGGCGAATCGCAGTACAAATTGTATAATTTTGTCGTATTCTACCATATGTAATCAGTTTTCCCGGGAAAGGAGGCCTTTATGAAGCGTACCTTCCGACCGCTGCTGTTTCTGGCGCTGGCCATCGCCCTGCTGACCACCACCGCCTTCGCGGACATGGGGCCGAAATCCCAGCTGGTCGTCCGGGTGGAAAACGCCCCCGACGAGCCGTATTATCTGGACATTCTGGCGGAGAGCACCAAGCCGGCCAACCAGCTGCACAACTATGAGCAGGAGGCTCTGGCAGAGCTGGATCCCGCCCTTCTGGAATCTCTGATTTCCGCCATTCCCGACGGCTGGCACGGCTGCCTGTCTCAGGGCGTCGAGGGCGCGCCCATCTTCGGCCAGCTCACCGCCCGGGAGGACGGCACCCACCATTTCAGCTACCACGGCGTGCCGTGGACGTACCGGATCCTGATGGTGTCCGCCTCCGGCGAAGTGTTTCTCTCTGACGTACAGGAGCGCACCGTCCTCCAGTCCTCCGCCACGGTGGACTGGGCCGCAAAGACCCTGACTGCCCCGCCCACCTGGGTGGGTTATGTGGTGCAGTTCCTGTCCACCCTCCTCCCTACCCTGCTGGTGGAGGGCCTGCTTCTGTTTGTGCTGGGCCTGTGGAACCGTAAAAATGCGAAAGTCTTTTTCGCGGTGAATCTCATCACGCAAGGAGCGCTGGCCCTGTTCTTCAGCATCAGCGCCATCCAAAACGGCGTGAATTTCCTGTACCTCCTTCTGCTGATCCCCGCCGAGCTGGTGATCTTGCTGGTGGAGCTGGCAGCCTATCGCCGCCATCTCACCGGCTGCACAAAGGGCAAGGCCTCCGGCTATGCCGCCCTCGCCAATGTCTGTTCCGCCGTTCTGGGCTACCTGCTGATGGAGCCGGTCTGGCGTTTCGTTGTCTCAATTTCTTGATGTGAAAGGATGCTCCCCTATGGAAACCGTAAAGCTCTTCTACAACGACCCCTTCCTCACCGAGTTCTCCGCCACCGTTCTCTCCTGCGAGGAGGGCAAGGGCGGCTGGAAGGTCATCCTGGACCAGACCGCCTTTTATCCCGAGGGCGGCGGCCAGCCCACTGACATCGGCGTTTTGGGCGGCGTGAAAGTCACCGACGTCCACGAAAAGGCCGGCGTCATCACCCACACCTGCGACGCTCCTCTGGAAGTGGGCGCCGTCGTCACCGGCAAGATCGACTGGGCCGTCCGCTTCGACCACATGCAGCAGCACTCCGGCGAGCATATCATCTCCGGCATCCTGTGTGAGGACTACCACTGCGACAACGTGGGCTTCCACATGGGCGCCGACACCGTCACCATCGACTACAACACGGAGATCACCTGGGAGCAGGTGCTGGACGCCGAGCGCAAGGCCAACGAGTTTATCTGGGCGGACATCCCCGTGGATATCTCCTATCCCGACAAGGCGGCGCTGGACGCCCTGGATTACCGCAGCAAAAAGGAGCTGAGCGGTCAGGTGCGCATCGTGGCCTTCCCCGGCGCCGACTGCTGCGCCTGCTGCGGCACCCATGTGCTGCGCTCCGGTCAGGTGGGTCTGGTGAAGGTCCTCTCCTGCCAGAAATTCCGTGAGGGCGTTCGTCTGGAGATTCTGTGCGGCCAGCGGGCCTTCCAATACCTCTCCACCGTGTACGATCAGGACCGCGCCATCGCCCAGCGGCTGTCCGTCAAGCCCCACGACACCTACGCCGCCGTGGAGCGTCTGGAGGACGAGCTGGCCGCGCTGAAGCTCCGCGCCGCCCAGCTGGAGGAGCAGGTCTTTGCACAGATCGCCGAGAACTATGTGGAAAACGAGGACGTGCTGCTGATCCGTGAATCCCTGAAGCCGGACAGCGTCCGCCGCCTGTCCGACGCCGTGGCTCACAAGTGCAGCGGCCTTGCCGCCGTATTTGCCGGCGCGGACGGGGAAGGCTATAACTACGCTCTCGTCCGTGCCGACGGTGCTGACATCAACGCCTTCGTCAAGGAGATGAATAAAGCCCTCAACGGCCGTGGCGGCGGCAGAAACGGCTTTGCTCAGGGCAGCGTCCGCTGTGACCGGGCTACCATTGCCGCATTCTTTGAAAAGTGAGGAATCGTTATGCAGTATTTCATGATCGAATATAAGCACGAAGAGGCGGACGAACCCTGGCGCGTCATTCTGGAGCTGGACGACCAGCGCCGCATCCAGCGCAAAGTGGACTGCTACCGCATGGGTCTGGAGGAGGCCATCGAGGTGAATGACACCAAGCCCACCGATGTGGAGGAGCTGGCCGGTCTGGACGGCGTGGTGACACCCCTGAACCGCCTGCAGTTCGAGGATATGTGGGACCACTCCCACTACATGCCCGACACGTTTATGGGCCTGTTTTATTAACAGGCTGTGGAATCTGAAAGGAGGACGCTGATGAAATGCCGTTTTGTGTGTCTGCTTGCCGCCCTCCTGCTGCTCTCCGGCTGCGCGAAAGAGGGAAATTACTTTGTCAAAGGCCAGTATGTCTGCGGCGCCTCCGGTCGGAACTACGTGATCTGTGAGACCGACCATGACGGCGTGTGGTATGTTTTGGTAGAGAATGCATCTGATGACAGTGATCTTCTCACTGATGTGGAAACCGGCAGCTTTGTTTCCATGCAGTGTTCTCCCCGCATAGAGGAGGGAGCGTTTTCCCACTACACGCTCATCTACTCCTGCGACGTGAAGCAAACATGGAAATCCAAAGAGATCCCCGCCGAACACATGGAGGAGATCGAACGCATCGACGCCCTGTATCAGGAAGCCGAAGAATGACAAAAGACCCGAACCAGTGTGGTTCGGGTCTTTTCTTATCGGATCATTTCGTTCATCTGCTCCGTGATATACCGCTCGCCGTAGAAGGCGTCGTAGGTGACGGCCTTTTTCAGCTCCAGCAGCTCCCTCGCCTCGTCGGTGAGGGGCGCCTCCGCGGCGGAGAAGTAGCCGTTGCCCTCCCCGTCCACGAAGTACAAATCCGTATCCGTCAGGGCCACCTGCCGGATTTTGTCCTGCAGGGCCCACCAGCGGTTCCAGCCCATGTTCGTCACGTCCAGCAGCTGGGGGCAAAGGCCGGTGATGCTGCTCTCCTGCTCCGTGCCGGCAAGACCGTTCAGCAGTGCCGGGTCGTTGGCCCAGATCAGGTAATCGGTGGCGTAGAGATCGTTGATCTGCTCCGCCGTCCAGTTGAGGGTGTCGTTTTCCGGGCACAGGCCCAGCTTCGTATACACCGTCTCGCCGTCGGTCATAAAGAGGTTGGGGCGGTGGTCGCCGAAGAACACCACGATGGTGGGTTCCTCCGTGCTGCGCAGCTCCTCCACCAGCATGCCCAGCGCCTGATCGGCCCGGGTGACACCCTCCAGCATGACCCGGACGATGGCCATGTCCTCGTCGCTGAGGGTCTGGCTCTCCACGCCGATCTGGCACTCGTAGCCGAACTTCTCCGCGTCAAAGGGCTGGTGGTTCTCCATGGAAATTCCGTAGAGGAAGGCAGGTTTTCCGCTTTCATTGATGGTGCGCATCCGCTCCAGCATGCCGGTGAAGAAATATCGGTCGTTCAGGTAATAGCCGCCGTATTTCGTGTCCTCCCAGGGGAAGTCCAGCGCCTGCACATCCGCGGAGAAGAACAGGTCGGAAAAGCCCATGAGGGGATAGGTGACGGTGCGGTTATAGAGGCTGTTGTCAAAGGCGTGGAGCATCTCCGCCTTGTAGCCCCGCTGCAAAAACGGCGCGATGGCGGAGTCCAGCAGCGAATAGCTCTCATCCTCCAGGAAGCAGATGTTGGTGCCGGGGTTGAAGTCCATGCCCGTAAAGCCCTGCAGCATGGCCATTTCCAGATAGCCGGTGCCGTAGCCAAGATAGTGAGAGTGGAAATTACCGCTGATGCTCTCCGATTGCAGAGCGTGGAAATTCTCCAGCGGATCCCGCTCGTAGGTCAGATCCGGCAGGCGGGTCAGATCAAAGAAGGACTCCGACAGGATGAAGAGAACATTGGGGGTGACCACGTCCTCCTCCGTCCTGTAGTCCGCCGTCAGCTCGTCGATGCGGGCCAGCACGTCCTGCATGTATTCTTCGCTGTAGCCGCCGGGGCCGTCCATAGAGCCAAGGAAGCAGTCCCGCCACAGGCTGACGGTCAGACCGTAGCGGTCGTGGCTGACGGAGGCTGCCGTGCGGGTATACATATCCACGCCGAACACCGGGCCAACTTTCTCCGCTCCGAAGCCGGTGAACAGGCACAGGCACAAAAGAACAGAAATGCCCAGTCCCGCCAGCCGCTCCTTTCCCTGCAGCTTCACAAATTTCCGCAGCAGGATCAAAATGATGATGCACAGCACCAGCGCCGCGGCGGCCATCCAGAAGTCCTTGTGAGGCTTTAGCTCACCGGCCACGCCGGCCACGTTGCCCAGCTGGGTGGCAAGACCGAAGTCCACCAGCTCCAGCGGCGTGCCGTTGATGGCGGTCTTAAAATAGTCCGTCAGAGAAAGGCCCAGCGACAGCACGGCGGTGACGATGCTGCCAATGGCCAGCGTTCCCGTGGCCGCGCCGATGACTGCCGCGATCACACCGTACAGCAGTCCCGTCAGCAGCAGATAGCCGGGGTTTTCCACAAACCAGGGGAGAACGCCGTTGGCAAGGGAGCCGGTGATGATCCACTGGGAGGCCACAGCCACCGCAAGGCCCATGCACAGGCTGCCGGCGGCAAATAAAATCCACCGCAGCGCCCGGGGCGGCGTTTGATTTTTCATGACACGTTTGCCCAAAGTGACGCCTCTTTCCACAAAAAGTAAAGAATTGTTGAAAAAATCAGGGTTGTGGTATCCCACAACCCTGATAGTATATCACAGCGATATGAATTTGACCAGAGCGATTAGTAGGCCAGCTTCTCCTCCAGGTAGGCCTTCAGCTCAGAGATAGGCATTCGCACCTGCCTCTCCATCAAATGTATTTGATGGGGTCCCCGGATTTGATTCCTGCTCGGGCGAAATGAATTCGCCCGGCAGTAAGATTTTTCCTCCGGAAAAATGCTTACACGCCGCAAATCGGCGAATCATGGAGCAGGATCGGTCTGGCGATTAGTAAGCCAGCTTCTCCTCCAGATAGGCCTTCAGCTCGCTGATGGGCATACGCACCTGCTCCATGGTATCACGGTCACGGACGGTGACGCAGTTGTCGCCTTCCTTCTCGGCGTCGCCCACGGTGTCGAAGTCGACGGTGATGCAGTAGGGAGTGCCGATCTCGTCCTCACGGCGATAGCGCTTGCCGATGGAGCCGGTCTCGTCGAAGTCCACCATCCAGTACTTGCTCAGCTCGGCCTGGATCTCGCGGGCCTTGCCGGAGAGCTTCTTGCTCAGGGGCAGAACGGCGCACTTAAAGGGAGCCAGAGCGGGATGGAAGTGCATGACGACGCGGGTGTCGTTCTTGGCGGGGTCAACAACCTCTTCGTCGTAGGCCTCAACCAGGAAGGCCAGAACCACACGGTCAGCACCCAGAGAAGGCTCGACAACGTAGGGCACATAGCGCTCGTTGGTCTCGGGATCGAAGTAGGTCATATCCTGACCGGAGTGGGTCTGATGCTGGGTCAGGTCATAGTTGGTGCGGTCAGCAATGCCCCACAGCTCGCCCCAGCCGAAGGGGAACATGAACTCAAAGTCAGTGGTGGCCTTGGAGTAGAAGCTCAGCTCCTCGGGATCGTGGTCACGCAGACGCAGGTTCTCGTCGGCGATGTTCAGATCCAGCAGCCACTTGTGGCAGAAGCTGCGCCAGTAGGCGAACCACTCCAGATCGGTGTCGGGCTTGCAGAAGAACTCCAGCTCCATCTGCTCGAACTCGCGGGTACGGAAGGTGAAGTTGCCCGGGGTGATCTCGTTACGGAAGGACTTGCCGATCTGGCAGACGCCGAAGGGCAGCTTGCGGCGGGTGGTGCGCTGGACATTCTGGAAGTTGACGAAAATGCCCTGAGCGGTCTCGGGACGCAGATAAACGGTGTTCTTAGCGTCCTCGGTGACACCCTGGAAGGTCTTGAACATCAGGTTGAACTGACGGATGTCGGTCCAGTTGTGCTTGCCGCAGGTGGGGCAGCCGATGTTGTGGTCGGCCACGAACTGGGCCATCTCCTGCTGGGAGAAGGCGTCGATGGGCTTCTCCAGCTCGAAGCTGTTCTCAGCGCACCAGTCCTCGATGACCTTGTCGGCACGGAAGCGCTCGTGGCACTCCTTGCAGTCCATCAGAGGATCGGAGAAGCCGCCCAGGTGACCGGAGGCCACCCAGGTCTGGGGGTTCATGAGGATGGCGGAATCCTGGCCCACGTTGTAGGGGTTCTCCTGGACGAACTTCTTCCACCAAGCCTTCTTGACGTTATTCTTCAGCTCAACACCCAGAGGGCCGTAGTCCCAGGTGTTGGCCAGGCCGCCGTAGATCTCGCTGCCGGCGAAGATAAAGCCGCGGTTTTTGCACAGGGCGACGACTTTTTCCATCGTCTTTTCGGTGTTCTTCATCATGGTTTTCTTGCTCCTTTTTCATAGATTTGGCTCAAGGCGCAAAAAAACGCCCCAAGCCGGTTGTAACGGCTCAGGGCGAGTAGTTGATCATTCATTACCCGCGGTTCCACCTGAATTCGCGACTGGCTGCCGCGCACTCTTACCCGATAACGGCGGGGGGCCGGCGAGGCATTTCCGCCTCGCTGCTCAAGGGGGCCTTCTCTCCCGCTCCGGCAAAGGCTCGCACCGACCGCCTTTTCTCTGTACCCGAACGCATGGGGATACTCTTCCCTGTCAACGCAGTAGCCACATTTTAGTATAAAAAGTCCGGAATGTCAAGGATTATCGGGCATGATATCTACTTTCAGAACCTCTTCCTCTGCTCGAATCTGTGCCTGCTTCATCTCTTCGATCGCAATGACAACACGGCCGGCTTCCAGCTCCTCGATAGCATCAGTCAACGTATTAAACAAGCGATAGTACAGGTCTTTATAGGTCGTCACATCCTCACCCCCACCGATAATATGCCATAAATTCTGCCAAAATTCAATGGCAGAATTCATGCCATACTATGATTGGCATGAGGTGATGGCATGAACATTGATCGAATTCGTGCATTGCGGGAAGATGCTGACTGGTCCCAACAGGACCTTGCCGATATGCTGCATATCAACCGCAGAACTTACGGCGCTTATGAAAACGGAATCAATGCCATACCGCTGGACATTCTTGTGAAATTGACTGACATTTACAAAACCAGTGTGGATTACCTGCTTGGTCTCACCGATGTGCGGGACCCGTATCCCAGAAAGAAATGAGTATTTAATAAAAAAGAACCAGCCTTTTCGGGCTGGTTCTTTTTGTTTATTCAGCGCTTCTCGCGGTCGTAGGCCACGATGATGCGGCGGTTGGGCTCGGTACCGGTGGAGTAAGTCGTCACACCGGGGACCTCCTGCAGAGCGGTGTGGATCACATGACGCTCGTAGGCGTTCATGGGCTCCAGGGTCACGCTGCGGCGGTACTTGACCACCTTGCCGGCCACCTTGTGGGCCAGATGCTGCAGACTCTGCTCGCGCTTCTCGCGGTAGTTCTCGGCGTCCAGCTGGATGCGGACACGGCCGCCGCCGCTGCGGTTCACAGAATAGCTGGTCAGCTGCTGGATGGCGTCCAGGGTCTCGCCGCGGCGGCCGATCAGGGCGCCCAGATTCTTGCCCTCCAGGATGACCTTGTAGCGGCCTTTCTCAGGCAGGTAGACATGGATGTCGGCGGGGCACTCCATCTGCTCCAGCAGACCGGTCAGGAAGGTGCGGATGGCCTGGGCCTTCTCGTCGTTCACTTCCTCACCCAGATCCACAGCGGGAGCGGGCTCAGCGGCGGGGGCAGCCTGCTTGGCGGGAGCGGGCTTCTTTTCAGCCTTCTTCTCGCTCTTCTTCTCAGACTTCTTCTCGGGCTTCTTTTCCGCCTTCTTTTCGGCCTGCTTGGGGGCGGGCTTCACTTCCTCCACCACAGGGGCGGCGGGGGGAATGATCACTTCGTCCTCCTCAGGGCCGTACTTCACGCGGACCTTTGCGGGGCTGGCGCCGATGCCCAGGAAGCCGGACTTGGCGCGCTCCAGAATTTCAACAGACACATCGTCACGGTCCAGACCCAGCTGGGCCAGGGCCTTGGCAATAGCCTCGTCCTCCGTCTTGCCCGTTACATCGATAAATTCTCTCATATAGCAGGCTCCTTAATTTTCACTGTCATAACGGTCGGCCTGATAGGAACGACCGCGTGCGTAGGGGCGATCAGCCACACGACCGGCCTCGGAGGTGGTGATCTTCTTCTTGGTCAGCTTGGCCTCCTGAGCCAGCTGCTGCTTTTCCTTCAGGGTCAGCTTCTTCTCCTGCTGGGTACGATACTGCTCCTGCTGCTTGCGGCCTTCCTCCATGCGCTTCTTGCGGTCAGCCTCACGGGCGGCAAAGCGGGCTTCTTCCTCGGCCTCGATCTTGCTGTTGTAGAACTTGTTCATCAGAGGCTCCTGGATCAGAGAGATCACGCTCTGTGCGATCCAGTACACGCCCAGTGCGGCGGGCATGATGAAGGCGATGTACACAGACATCAGGGGCATCATGTACATCATGGACTTCATGCTGGCGTTGTTGGCGTCGCTATTCTGCTGCTTCATGCTCATCATGGAGAACAGCAGCTGGCTGCCGCCGGCCAGAATGGGAACCAGGATCAGACCGATGGCCGCGGGAGTAGAAGCGAAGTTCTTCACAGCGTCCCAGGGGTTGACGGTCAGGTCCATACCCAGGAAGTTGTAGTTCACGTTGATCCAGCCCTCAATGCCCTCGGTCAGCTCGGGCATGGAAGCGGCCACCTTGGCCAGGTTGATCTGACCATAGGCAGACAGCTGGGTGCTGCCGTCCTTCATGACCTGAACGATGTTGCTCATGTCGGCGCCGGCGGCGGTCACAGCGTCAACCAGCTTCTGCAGCGTCTCCTGAGAGAGCATCATGAAGTGGGTGATGGGCTGGCGGATGATGGAATACAGGGCCATCAGGATGGGCAGAGGCAGGAAGCTCCACAGGCAGCCGCTCATGGGGTTGATGCCCTCTTCGGTATAGAGCTTCTGGATCTCCTCGTTCATCTTGGCCTGGTTGTTGGCGTACTTCTTCTGGATCTCCTGGATCCGGCCGTTCATGCGGGTCATGCGGACCATGCTCTTCTTGGACTTCATCTGGAAGGGCAGCATGATCAGCTTAATGACGATCGTGAACAGAATGATTGCGACGCCGTAAGAGCCCGTCAGATTATAGAACAGGCGCAGCAGAGCCGCGAAGGGGATACAAATGTAGTATCCGATGGTTCCGAACAATCCCATAGGATTTCCTCCGTCATTGGTTATTTGATTTTCAGGTTTTTGCATCAGGGCACGGGGTCATAGCCACCTTTGTGAAACGGGTTGCAGCGCAGGATCCGCTTGAATGCCAACCAGCCGCCCTTGACGGCGCCATATTTTTCAATGGCCTCCATGGCGTACTGGGAGCAGGTCGGGATATAGTTGCAGCAGGGCGCTCTGTAAGGAGAGATGGCCTTCCGGTAAAACCGGATGGCAGCGAGCATCAGGCGCTTCATGCCTGTCCCTCCAACAAATTCACCTTCCGGCAGACACGCAGGAAGCCGTCGTTCAGCTCCTTCCAGCTGCCGCTGAGGGTCCGGCTGCGGGCCACGAGAATGACGTCATAGCCCTGCTTGAGGCAGGGCTTGTTGAGCCGGTAGACCTCCCGCAGACGGCGGCGGGCGCGATTGCGCACCACAGCGCCGCCCAGCTTCACGGAGACCGTGATGCCCAGGCGGTTATGTCCCAGCTTATTCCTCCGGCAGTAAATGACCATGGGACCGCTGACAGCGGAGGCTCCCTTCTGGTACAGCCGGCGGAATTCGTGATTCTCTTTCAGTGTGACCGCACGCTTCATTGTGTTCTCCTGCCTTGCTCTTTTGAACAGAAACTCTAATAGGGACGGAGGAATCTTGCATTCCCACCGTCCCTAAGACGTCTGTTCAAGTGTCTCCCGCGCGTTCCGTATCGCTTAGTGGGTCAGACGAGCGCGGCCCTTGGCGCGGCGACGGGCCAGGACCTTGCGGCCGTTGGCAGTAGCCATTCTCTTGCGGAAGCCGTGAACCTTGGAGCGATGCAGCTTCTTGGGCTGATAGGTACGTTTCGTTGCCATGTTGAGACACCTCCTGTAAGAATTCCGGTCGCCACTGTGGACGACACTTACTCGACACCGGCCGTCATACGGCACAGTGCAGTAAACGAGTTTTTCAGGCGCCATTTCGCGGCGCACCGATTAGTATACATATTTTTTCTCAAAGTGTCAACAAAAACTTGAAAAAATATAGAAAAAACTTGCTTTTTTCATGCTTTTCCCGTAGTTTTCTAAATCTTGTGTTTTACACGCGAAAAAATGTCTATATGTAGTCCAACTATCGGGCCATTTTGTGAACAAAAATTCATTCTTTATATTTAGAATATGTATTGCCACCCCTTCGTTTTTTTGCTATAATAACTTCGGATTATTTTGTCCATTTTTAACTAGAGAGAGGTGTTTCAACTTTGAATTCCATCGCTGACGTGTGGGATAAGATCCTGGACCGGCTGAAGGGCGAGCTTTCGGAAACCACCATCAACACCTGGTTTGACGAGCTGGAAGCCATCGACATCCAGGGCAATACATTCTTCCTCCACTGCTCCAACGAGTTTAAGAAAAATAACATCGAGATGTTCTTCACCAAGAGCATCAAGGATACGCTGAAGGACTTCTTCTCCATGGATTTTGAGGTCCGTATCCTGGACGACAACGGTCTGGCCGCTCTGAAGGGCACCTCCTCCAGAAAGCAGAACGACCGTTTTACCTCCGATGAATTTACCTTTGATACCTTCGTGGTGGGTCCCTCCAACAAGCTGGCCTACGCCGCTTCCGTGGCCGTGGCCCAGCATCCCGCCCAGAATTACAACCCCCTGCTGATCTATGGTGACTCCGGCCTGGGCAAGA
Source organism: Oscillibacter sp. (assembly GCA_017482345.1). Lineage (GTDB taxonomy): Bacteria > Bacillota > Clostridia > Oscillospirales > Oscillospiraceae > Oscillibacter. The sequence continues at coordinate 174,429 of JAFUNB010000016.1, read as the reverse complement.
CCCATCTGATCTATTCCATCGCCAACGTCATCAAGAAGAACCACGAAAACGCCAGGATCGCCTACGTCAAGGGCGATGACTTCACCAACGAGCTGGTGGCTGCCATTCAGGCCGGCCCCAACAAGACGGCGGAGATGCGGGAGAAGTACCGCCAGGCGGATCTGCTGCTGGTGGACGATATCCAGTTCATCGCCGGCAAGAAGCAGACCCAGGAGGAGTTCTTCCATACCTTCAATAACCTGTACGAGTCCGGCCGCCAGATCGTTTTGACCTCCGACCGTCCCCCCTCTGAGATGACCATGCTGGAGGACCGTCTGCGCACCCGTTTTGAATGGGGTCTGCTGGTGGACGTGGCTCCCCCCGACTTTGAGACCCGCCTGGCCATCGTGAAGAACAAGTCCGCCATTCTGGGACTGGATCTGCCGGACAAGGTGGCCGTGTTCATCGCCGAAAACGTCACCGCCAACGTCCGTCAGCTGGAGGGCACCATCAACAAGATCATGGCCTTCAAGGATCTGTTGGGCAACGACGCCGACGAGGAGACCGTCACCCGGGCCATTCAGGATATGCTCAAGCGCAGCAACGAGTATGTGCCCACGCCGGAGGCCATTCTGGAGTACATCAGCAAATACTATACGCTGGAGGAATCCGTCATCCGCGGCCAGCAGCGTATCCGCGACGCCGTCCAGGCCCGCCAGATCGCCATGTACCTCATCCGCAGCATGACGAACCTGTCTCTGGAGGATATCGGCCGCCAGTTCGACAACCGCGACCACTCCACCGTCCTCTACTCCATTAAGGAAGTGGAGAAGAAGATGAAGAAGGACGCCGCCTTTGCCGAGACGGTGAAAGCCATCAAAACCAACATCAACTCCCGCCGGTGATTTTTCCACTTCTTCTGTGGAAAAAGAAAAAGTCACCTGTGGAAAAGTCCCCGCTCAAAATGACCGGTGGAAAACCCGTACAACATACCAACACCCCCTGTTGACGGGCAAACCCTTGCAATTGCTGGGGTTTCGCCGGTTTTCCACAAGTTTTTTTCCTACGGCTCCTTTTTACTAACCAATCTATATTTATTTTTCTTTTAAAGAGCGAGCCGCTCCCATTTACCCACTTGGAAAGGAAGTGCCCCACATGAAATTTTCCTGCGAAAAGGCCCTGCTGCAGAGCGCCATCGCCGTTACCAGCCGCGCCGTGGCACAGAAAAGCTCCATCCCCGCGCTGGAGGGTCTGCTGCTCCACGCCGACCATGAGCTGACCGTTTCCGGCTATAACATGCAGACCGGCATCCGCACCAAGGTCTCCGCCAACGTGACTGAGGGCGGCGATATCGTGCTGAACGCCCGCCTGTTCGGCGACATCATCCGCCGCATGCCCGACGATGTTGTCACCTTTACCTCCGACGCCAAGCAGGTGGTGCACCTGCACTGCGGCGACGCGGACTTCGACATCATGGGCCTGTCCGCCGCTGATTATCCCGACCTGCCCTTCGTGGAGGATGAGTACTGCGTGTCCATCCAGCAGAAGGCCCTGCGCTCCATGATCGAGGAGACGGCCTTCGCCGTGTCCACCAACGAGAGCCGCCCCGTCCATACCGGCGCCCTGTTTGAGATCACCGACAAGGGCCTCACCATGGTAGCCGTGGACGGCTTCCGCCTGGCCATTCGCCGGGAGCCTCTGGAAAAGATCGAGGGCGGCATCTTCTCCTTCGTCGCCCCCGGCGCCGCGCTGAAGGAAGTGCAGAGCATCTGCGCCGACACCGAGGATCTGGCCTCCGTCACCCTGGGCAAGCGCCACATTCTCTTTGAGGTGGGCGACACCGAGCTGATCTGCCGCCGTCTGGAGGGCGAGTTCCTGGATTATAAGAACGCTATCCCCCGCAAGAACCCCATCTCTGTCACCGTGGAGACCAAGGCGCTCATCCAGAGCATCGACCGCGTCTCTGTCGTGATCTCCGATAAGCTGAAGAGCCCCGTCCGCTGCACCTTCGATTATGATAAGGTGATGCTGTCCGCCAAGACCGGAAACGGCGAGGCTAAGGACGTCTGCCGCATCGCCGGCGACGGCACCGGCCTTGAGATTGGCTTCAACAACCGCTATCTCATGGAGGCTCTGCGCTACGCCCCCGCCGAGACCGTGAAGATCGAGCTGAACACCGGCGTCTCCCCCGCCATCATCGTCCCCGTGGACGGCGAGGAGAACTTCCTGTACATGGTGCTGCCGGTGCGTTTGAAGAGTTCTGATTAATATCACTTTTTCTGTCTGTAAACGGCGGAAAGTAAGGAATAAAAAATGAAAACTATCATTATCACAACCGAATTTATCAAGTTGCAGGATCTGTTGAAGTTCGCCAATCTGGTGGAGTCCGGCGGCATGGCCAAGGAGTGCGTCCAGGGCGGCGAGGTCATGGTGAACGGCGAGATCTGCACCATGCGCGGCAAGAAGATCCGTCCCGGCGACGTGGTGGTCTTTGACGGCCAGGAGCTGACGGTAGCCTATGCGGATTGACCGTCTGGAGCTGGATTTTTTCCGGAACTACGTCCATTTGGACGCGGTCTTTGACCCCAGCGTCAACGTCATTTACGGTGACAACGCCCAGGGCAAGACCAATCTGCTGGAGGCGGTGGCCTATCTCTCCGGCCTCAGCCACCGGGCCAGATATGACCGGGAGCTGATCCAGTTCGGCGTGGACCATGCCTTTTTGAAGGGTCAGGTCTTTTCCCGGGAAAGGGACTTCGTTCTGGAAGCGGAGCTGCATCGTGGCGCCCGCCGCGTGCTGCGCTCCAACGGCGTGAAGCTGAAAAACTTCGCGGAGATGGCCGGAACGTTCCAATCCGTGCTGTTCTGCCCGGAGGATCTGTATCTGATCCGGGAGGGCGCCGCCGCCAGACGAAAGTATCTGGACGACTGCATCTGCCAGCTGCGGCCCCGCTACGCCCAGGCGCTGTCGGAGTACAAGCGGCTCCACGAGCACAAGACCCGCATCCTGCGGGACAGCGAGGAGAAGCCCTCCCTGCTGGATACGCTGGATGAATTCTCCTTGTCCATGGCCAAGGCCGGCGCCGTACTCATCCATTACCGTGCCCACTTCATCAAGCGGCTGCGTCAGGCGGCCCCCGCCATCCACGGAGATTTCTCCGGCGGGCGGGAACGACTGAATCTGCGCTATGAGACCGTGTCCACTGTCACCGATCCCGAGGCGTCGCCCAAAGACATCTTCCCCCAGCTGCTGGCCCATCAGGAGAGCCACCGGGCGGCGGAGATTGCCAGCCGGCAGTGCCTGTCCGGCCCCCATAAGGATGATCTGGTGGTGGAGATCGACGGCCAGAGCGCCAAGAGTTTTGCTTCGCAGGGACAGACCCGCACGGCGGCCCTGAGTCTGAAGCTGGCCGCGAGAGAGATTTTCCAGCAGGACACCGGCGAATATCCCGTGCTGCTGCTGGACGATGTGCTCAGCGAGCTGGATCCCCGCCGGCAGGAATTTGTCCTCAACCGCATCACCGGCGGTCAGGTGTTCATCACCTGCTGCGAGGACGACCGTCTGCCCGCCATGCTGGGCGGCAAGGTGTTGCAGGTGCGAGGAGGCAAGCTGGTTTAAGCACCAGAGCAGCGGCAGCGGAAAGAGAAGCAGAGGGTGTCGTCAAGCACCCATTGAAAATGCACAGCAGTTCGTCGCGTGCTGAGCGGCATCGGATACAGCAAGACTGTGCCCGCGCCCAACGCTTTGACTGAAATCTTCTGCCGGAAGTCTCTTTCTAAGACAAAAAGTGTTTTTCTTTTCCACCGGGCGCGGCGCATTTTCTTTTTACAAAAAGAAAATGGGGGGCGCATCTGCCAGCCATCCTCATGGCTGTTATCTGATTAAAAACGCTATGTTTTTATTATAAAACCCCGCTTTTTTATTTTGAAAGGAGCGTTTTGCTGATGTTTCATGTGATGCTTGCGCTCCCTGCGCTTGGCGCTTTGGCTGTTTTTGGAACAGCTGTGGTCTGGACACTTTTTATATTTGTTCAGGCTTCGTTCTGGGTCACTTGTGTGCTTGGTGTATTCTGTACCAGGAGAAAGTGGCTTGCGGCAGTGCCGGCGCTGTTGGGAATCGCAGCCTGCCTGGTCTGTGTCGTATTTGATCTCATGCTGGACAGCATGATTGCCCTGGTTTATTGGGGCGTTTATCTGTCGGCCGCACTTTTGGGATATGGTTTGTCCTGGATCATTCGCCGTGTGGGCGGATGGCTCTTTCGTTAAATGATAAAGGAGGAAGGATCATGGAATCCATTCAGTATACCTGGAAAGATCGCAAGCGCATCCTGGGCCTGCCCATCACCTTCACCCGTTACCGCCTCAGCGAGGATCGCCTGTTCTGCGAGAAGGGCTTTTTGAACATCAAGCAGGACGAGGTGCTGCTCTACCGTGTCCGCGACCTGCAGCTGACCATGACGCTGGGGCAGCGGATCTTCGGTGTTGGCACTGTCTGCGTGGTGTCTTCTGACAAGAGCGTGCCCCATCTGGATCTGGTGAATGTGAAGGATCCCCGCAACATCAAGGAGCTGATCCACCGCTCCGTGGAGGACGCCAAGGACAAGCGCCGCATGCGCACCATGGAGATCATGGGCGGCGCCGACGGCGGCGACCACGAGTTCAGCGACGAGGAGCTGGACCTGATGGAAGACGACTGCGAGGCCTGATATGTACCTGCATCTGGGACAAAACGAGATCGTGCCGGACCACCGCGTCATCGGCATCTTCGATCTGGACAAGTGCAGCTACAGCAAAAAGACCCGGGATTACCTGTCTCAGGCGGATCAGGAGGGCGTGGTGCTGGATATCTCCGGCGACATTCCCAAGTCCTTTGTGGTGTGCGACCACCCCTACCACGCCCAGATCGTCTATCTGAGCCAGCTGAACACCTCCACGCTGAAAAACCGCGCGGAGAGCCGGAAACTGGAGCTGTGAGCTTATGATGCACCTGCACTATCTTTTATGGGGTTTCTTTATGGATACCTCCAAGGAGGCGTCTACCAATTTTCTGCGGATGCTGGCATTAGCGAGTTTTGTTGTCGGTATCTGCTATCAGCTGTGGTATTACAGGCAGAAGAACCGAGTATGCAAGCCGCAGAAAAACAAGGCTTTTGAAATAAGTGGTCACCCCTTCTTTGGAAGCCTTTTTGCTTTGATCGTATTGCAGATCATTGTGTGGCTGCTGGGTGAGCGGGAGGCTGCCGATTGGACGGCTATCATCATGTTCTGTGAGTTTTTCATTTTAACCGGAACATTGATCGGCATTTTACTTTATAAATTTTGGACGAAAGTCCATCATTCATAACCCCCTAGTAGACGCAGGGCAGGGAGAAACGGGCCGGACGGCTCCGACCCGGTTCTTCTTGTCCTGCTGTGAGAGGAGAAACGAAACTACATGGCAGAAAACGAAATTTTGACAACATCCCAGACGGAGCATGAGTACGACGCGTCGGAGATCCAGGTCCTGGAGGGTCTGGAGGCCGTCCGCAAGCGTCCCGGTATGTATATCGGCTCCACCTCCACCTCGGGTCTCCACCATCTGGTCTATGAGATCGTGGACAACTCCATCGACGAGGCGCTGGCCGGCTACTGCACCGATATCCTCGTGCAGATCAATGCCGACGGCACCATCACAGTCACCGACAACGGCCGCGGTATCCCCGTGGATATCCAGGCCCAGACCGGCAAGGCCGCGCTGGAAGTGGTGTTCACCGTTCTGCACGCTGGCGGCAAGTTCGGCGGCGGCGGTTACAAGGTCTCCGGCGGTCTGCACGGCGTGGGCGCCTCTGTCGTCAACGCTCTGAGCGAGTGGCTGACCGTTCAGGTCCACCGCGACGGTAAGATCCACGAGATGAAGTTCTCCCGGGGACACGTGACCCAGGAGATGACCGTCATCGGCGTCACCGACCACACCGGCACATCCGTCACCTTCAAGCCGGACCCCGAGATGTTCGATGAGACGGTGTACAATTACGACACCCTCCACACCCGCATGCGGGAGGAGGCCTTCCTGAACGCCGGCCTGCGCATCCGCACCGTGGATCTGCGCCCCGGACAGGAGCAGGAAGACAATATGTGCTACGAGGGCGGCATTCGGGAGTTCGTCACCTGGCTGAACAAGAGCAAGGACGCCCTGCACAACGGCGTCATCTATATGGCCGGCGCCAAGGAGGACTCCATGGCGGAGATCGCCTTCCAGTACAACGACGGCTACAACGAGACCATCCTCTCCTTCGCCAACAACGTGCACACCCCCGAGGGCGGCATGCACGAGGAGGGCTTTAAACGCGCGCTGACTACCGTACTCAATGCGTATGGCCGCAAGATTAAGATGCTGAAGGACGACGAGAAGGTCTCCGGCGAGGACTGCCGCGAGGGTCTGACCTGCGTCATCTCCGTCAAGCTGACGGAGGCCCAGTTCGAGGGCCAGACCAAGGCCAAGCTGGGCAACAGCGAGATCCGCACGCTGGTGAACAACATCGTCTCCGACAAGCTGGAGCAGTTCCTGGAGGAGAATCCCCAGGTGGGCCGTCAGATCCTGGATAAGGCTCTGACCGCCAACCGCGCCCGCGAGGCCGCCCGCAAGGCCCGCGAGTCCATCCGCCGCAAGACCGCCCTGGGCGGCGCGGCCATGCCCGACAAGCTCCGCGACTGCAACGAGAACAACCCCGAGCTGACCGAGATCTACATCGTCGAGGGTGACTCCGCAGGCGGCTCCGCCACCCAGGGCCGTGACTCCCGGTTCCAGGCCATCCTGCCTCTGTGGGGCAAGATGCTGAACGTGGAGAAGGCCCGGGCGGATAAGGTGTACGGCAACGACAAGCTCCAGCCGGTCATCGTGGCGCTGGGCGCTGGCATCGGCGAGGAGTTCGATCCCGCCAAGCTCCGCTATCACAAGGTCATCATCATGGCGGATGCCGACGTGGACGGCTCTCATATCCGCACCCTGCTGCTGACCTTCTTCTTCCGCTTCATGCGGCCCCTCATCGAGCAGGGCTACGTCTACTCCGCCGTGCCTCCCCTGTACAAGCTGACTTCCGGCAAGACCACCCGCGTGGCCTTCTCCGACGAGGAGCGCGATCAGGTATCCGCCGAAATGCGCGGCGGCAACCCCAATAAGAAGATCGACATCTCCCGCTTCAAGGGTCTGGGCGAGATGAACCCCCACGAGCTGTGGGAGACTACCATGGACCCCGAAAAGCGTACCCTGCGCCGCATCACGCTGGACGACGCCGTGAAGGCCGACGAGACCTTCACCATCCTCATGGGCGAGAAGGTGGAGCCCCGCAAGGAGTTCATCGAGCGCAACGCTAAGTACGCGGTCAATCTGGACTATTAAGCGTATGGAACGGAACAAACACGGGCGGCTCCCCTGCCGGCTGGCCATTTACCTGTGCGGTTTGGGCCTGCTGGCCTTTGGAACCACCCTCAGCACAAGAACGGGTCTGGGCGTGGCCTGCATCACATCGGCGCCGGCCGCCCTGTCCGCCGCCACCGGCTGGAATCTGTCCGTTCTGGTGTTTCTCATGTACAGCGTCATGATCACGGCCCAGTTTCTCATCAAGGGAAAAAACAGAGCCTGGACGGATCTGCTGCAGCTGCCGGTGAATATGGCCTTCAGCCTGTTTCTGGAGTGGTTCGGCACGCTGTTTACCTTCCACTTCGAGGCCCTGTGGCAGAATCTTCTGCTGATGGCCGTCTCTCCGGTGATCCTCGGCACGGGCGTGTGTCTCATGGTCAACATGAAAATGCCCCCCAATCCGCCGGACGGACTGGTCTATACCGTCAGCGAAGCTTACGGAAAAGACATGGGTCTGGTGAAAAACCTTCTGGACAGCACCTGCGTGGCCATCGCTTTGGCGGTGGATCTGATCGGCTCCGGCCGGATCACCACGGTGGGTGTGGGAACGGTGTTCTCCATGATCTTCATCGGCCGCACCGTGGCCCTGTTCAACCGCCTGTTCCGTGTGAAAATACAGACACTGGCCGGATTGGAGCCGGCCGGCAAATAAAAAATGGTATTGATACCTTCTTACTTAGGAGGAAAAGAATTATATGGCTAAGAAACCCCAATACGATCCCGAGGAGATCCGCTATCCCGACCAAAAGATCGTGGAATCTCCTCTGGTCCCCGAAATGGAAAAATCGTACATCGAGTATGCCATGAGCGTTATCGTGGGCCGTGCTCTGCCGGACGTCCGCGACGGCTTGAAGCCCGTCCACCGCCGCATTATGTACGCCATGTACGAGGACAACCTGACTTCTGACCGTCCCTTCAAGAAGTCCGCCACCTGCGTGGGCGACGTGCTGGGCCGGTATCATCCCCACGGCGACGCCTCCGTCTATGACGCGCTGGTGCGTCTGGCGCAGGATTTCTCCATGCGCTACATGCTGGTGGACGGCCACGGCAACTTCGGCTCCGTGGATGGCGATCCCCCGGCCGCCTACCGATACACCGAGGCCCGCCTGTCCAAAATCTCCAATGAGATGCTCCGCGACATCGACAAGGAGACCGTGGACTGGGACCCCAACTTCGACGAGAGCCGCAAGGAGCCCCGTGTCCTGCCCTCCCGTTTCCCCAACCTGCTGGTGAACGGTTCTTCCGGTATCGCCGTCGGCATGGCCACAAACATCCCGCCCCACAACCTGCGGGAGGTCATCAACGCCTGCATCTGCGTGTTGGACGATCCCGAGGCAACGCTTTCTGACCTGATGCAGCACGTCACCGGCCCCGACTTCCCCACGAAGGGCATCATCATGGGCCGCAGCGGCATCCGTGCCGCCTACGCCACCGGCCGCGGCCGTCTGGTCATCCGTGCCCGCCACGAGTTTGAGGAGTTCGGCAAGGACCGTACCCGCATCATCATCACGGAGCTGCCCTATCAGGTGAACAAGCGCATGCTCATCAAGTCCATGGCTGAGCAGGTGGAGGACAAGCGTCTGGAGGGTATCTCCGATATCCGCGACGAGTCCGACCGCAACGGTATGCGGGTGGTCATCGAGCTCAAGCGCGACGCCAATCCCCAGGTGGTGCTGAACCGTCTGTTCAACCAGACCCAGCTGCAGACCACCTTCGCCATCAATATGCTGGCGCTGGTGGATAACCAGTCCCAGCCCAAGATCCTCTCCCTGCGCCATATCATCGACGAGTATCTGGCCTTCCAGGAAGAGATCATCGTCCGCCGCACCCGCTATGACCTGAAGAAGGCCCAGGAGCGCGCCCACCTGCTGCAGGGTCTGCTCATCGCCCAGGACAACATCGACGAGGTCATCAAGATCATCCGCTCCGCCTATGACGACGCCAAGGAAAAGCTGATGGAGCGCTTCGGCCTCTCCGAGGTGCAGGCCCAGGCCATTCTGGACATGCGTCTGAAGGCACTGCAGGGTCTGGACCGGGAGAAGCTGGAGAACGAGTTCAACGAGCTGCAGGAGCGCATCGCTTACTACAACCGCGTCCTCTCCGACGAGGGTCTGGTGCGCCAGATCCTGAAGGAGGAGCTGACTGCCATCGCCGAGAAGTTCGGCGACGACCGCAAGACCGAGATCCAGGACGTGGAGGACGAGATCGATATCGAGGACCTGATCGAGGAGGAGCAGTGCGTTTTCACTCTGACCCAGGCCGGCTATATCAAGCGCACCCCCGTCAGCGAGTATGCCGCACAGGGCAAGGGCGGCCAGGGCCGCAAGGGTATCACCACCCGGGAGGAGGACACCGTGGTGGATGTGTTTACCGCCTCCACCCACGACTATATCCTCTTCTTCACCGACACCGGCAAGGTGTACCGCAAGAAGGGCTACCAGATCCCCGAGTCCGGCAAGACCGCCCGGGGCTCCAACATCGTCAACATCATTCAGGTGGAGCAGGGCGAGCGTGTCCAGGCCATGCTGCACTTCCGGGAGACCAGCGAGGACGAGCTGTATCTGGTGATGGTCACCCGCAACGGCACCGTCAAGCGCCTGCCGGTCTCCGCGCTGAAGAACATCCGCCAGAGCGGCATCCGCGCTCTGACCCTGGACGAGGGCGACGCACTGGTGGCAGTCCGGGAGACCGACGGCACCCGCAAGCTGCTCATCGCCACTCACGACGGCTCCGCCATCTGCTTCGACGAAAACGACATCCGTCCCATGGGCCGTACGGCCGTGGGCGTCCGGGGCATCAAGCTCCGGGACGGCGACTACGTGGTGGGCGCCGCCCGTGCCCGTGAGGGCAGCTGCGTCCTGTCCATCACCGAGAAGGGCTACGGCAAGCGCACCCCCGTGGAGGAGTACCGCATCACCGGCCGCGGCGGCATGGGCATCCGCAACTACGCTGTCACCGAAAAGACCGGCAAGGTCATCGGCATCAAGGTGGTGGACGGCAGCGAGGACCTGCTGCTGGTCACGGCCAGCGGCATCCTGATCCGCACCGGCGTGGAGAATATCCGCGTCGCCGGCCGCTCCACCCAGGGCGTCATCGTCATGCGCTTCAAGGAGGAGGGCGATCAGGTCATCTCCATGGCGCTGGCGGAAAAGGACGAAACCGCTGAAACGGTTGTCCCCGCTGAGGAATAAACCCATTTCGGGAAAGGAGCTGCCATGAGCAGAAAACGCGGCCGCATCACCGTACAGGAGCAGCCCACCAAACAGACCCGCGCCTTCCAGCGTCTGGCCATGCTCCCCTTTCTGGTGGTCAGTCTGTTCTTCGTCATCATCGGCATCACGGAAGTGATCCCCGCGGCGGGACTGTTCGGCGTGGTCTGGACCTTTGTGGCCGGCTGCTTCGTCATCATTGCCGTGTTCCAGATGGTGCGGAAAAACGGCGTTGTCCACAGAGTTGGATACGATGTGGAAAACGACCTGGACAGGAGCATCGTTGGCCTGATGGAGGACGTTCCGGAGGAGGAATTTGGGGAAAATGCCCCCGCCCCTGCCGGCACCACGGAGGCCCGGCTCCTGGAGCTGCAGAGCCTGTACGACCGTGACCTCATCACCCACGAGGAATATGAGGCCAAGCGGAAGGATATTTTAAGCGACCTGTAAAAAAAGATTGAGAGCGGCAGATGCCGCTCTCAATCTTTAAATTCGAATAATTTATACAGAGGGATATCCAGCGCCTTTGCAATATCGATCAGTGTGTCGATGCTGCAGGAGCTGACGCCGGTTTCAATGCGCTGGATAAAATTACGGCTCATGCCGTCTTCGCCGCAGGCATCTGCGAGCTGTTCCTGCGTCCAGCGCCGTTCTTTCCGGTAATGAAGAATGTTCAGTCCGATTTGGATCCATTCTTTGTAGTGACGAATATCCACGGAATCACCTCTATAGATATTCTATCCGCCGGATATATGAAAGTTAGCAAACTGGTAAATGGTAAATACAAACTAGTTGTGTGTATTTAAGAATTGAATGTGATATAATACCACCTGTGAGGTGGTATTATGGAGCTGTTGAAGCACATACTGATATTGCCGGTTGCCATATACCTGTTGTATTTCAGTATCATCCATTGTATGATGTTGTTTCGCCATGGACGCAATTGGATGTGGCATGAAAAAGCATGGGATGAATTGGAGACGATTTTCCTGTGCGTTCGGAAAAGACTGAAAAAAAGGAACTGTAACCCTATGAAAACAGTAACCATCTACACCGACGGCGCCTGCTCCGGTAACCCCGGCCCCGGCGGCTGGGGGGCCATCCTGATGTATGGCCAGCACAAGAAGGAGTTGTCCGGCGGCGAGGCCAACACCACCAACAACCGCATGGAGCTGACCGCCGTCATCCGGGCGCTGTCCATTTTGAAGGAGCCCTGCATCGTGGACCTGTGGTCCGACTCCAAATACGTCATCGACGGACTGGAAAAGGGCTGGGCCCGGGGCTGGAAGGCCCGGGGCTGGGTGAAGAGCGACAAAAAGCCCGCCCTGAATCCCGACCTGTGGGATGAGCTGCTGCGGCTGACGGACATCCACTCCCTGCGCTACCACTGGGTCAAAGGCCATGCGGAAAATGAATATAACAACCGCTGCGACCAGTTGGCTGTGGCCGAGAGTCAGAAGTTCAAGTAAGTTGTTCAAAACACTGGGGGAGAATTTTTAGGAAATATCTGTGGTAAACGATTTCGCGGGAAATCATTTACAAACTGTTCATAACTGGAACATAATTCGGACAAAATTATGGGGTATCTTAATATCAGCAAAGGGTACTCCCAAACCCAATGCTTTTTCTCCCTCCTAAAACACACACAGCAGAAAGGACCGCCATTCGGCGGTCCTTTTTGTTTCTCTATGCGGTTACATCAGGCCCAGACCGCGGCTCAGATTCACGATGAAATCCTGGGCGTTGGTGACGATGCCCCGGGCGGACAGGCTGCCCCGGTCGCTGAGCTTGTTGACGGTGAACTCGGAAATGTCCACACAATAGAAGTACACCTGCCGCACGGTGCCGTCCGGCAGCACCCGGAAGGACGGGGTCATGTTGCCGGTGGCGATGGTGTGGAGGGTGGTGGCCATGCAGATGACGGTGGTGGCGCCGCGGATCTCATTGCGCATGGCGTCCTGGGCGTCGTAGGCGGTGCCGATGACGGAGGGCAGCGGACCGTCGTCCCGGATGGAGCCGGCCAGCACATAGGGCACGCCGCACTTCTCACAGGTGTAGATGATGCCGTTGTCAATGCCCTCGGCCTCGAGAAAAGCGGGAATGGAGCCGTGGAGCTTCACCCGGTTGATGGTGTCCAGATGGTGATAGTGTCCGCCGGGCACGCTGTACTGGGTGTAGATGTTCTGGCCCAGAGCGGTGCCTAAGTACGCGGCCTCCAGATCGTGGGTGGCCAGGGCGTTGCCCGCCAGCACCGCGCCCACGTAGCCGCCCTCGATCAGGGCGCAGAAGGCGTTGCGGGCGTCGTGGTCAAAGGCGAAGGCGGGGCCCATGACCCAGACGATCTTGCCGTGCTCCCGTTCGTGGCGCAGCAGCTCATACAGCTCGTCGTAGTCCCGGGAGAAGGCTGTCTCACGGGAGCGGCTCTGTCGGAAGGCGAAGGCCTCCCGGGTCTCTTCCTCCTCCCGGAAGCCGTCGGGATAAACGTAAATGCCCTCCTCGCCCTGCTCCGTGCGGCCCACGGCGACGAGATCGCCGGCCTTCAGCAGGCGGAATTCCCGGACAAAAATCTGACCATTCTCCAAAACGGCCACGCAGTCCATGCGGCTTTCGGCGGCCAGCGTCCATGTTCCGTTGATTTTGAAGTATTCGGGGAAAATACTCAGGGCATGATACTTCTCAGGCGCCACGCCGTCCCGGGGCGCGGGCAGAAACACGGCGTCAGGGGCGCCGTCCAAACCCAACGCGGTAAAATCCGGCGGGTAATACGAGCGAAATTTCAGAGGCATAAGGGGGCTCCTTTCCAATGGGGGTACGCCCATTATACCAGTTTTGTCCTGCTTCGTCCATCCGGCGGACTGCCGGAATTTTTTGGACAAAGTGGTATGCCTTGTAAATCGCCAAAACACGGTGTAAAATATAGTATCATCAATTTTAGCCAAAGACAGGAGGCTTTCCCATGAGAGATGGATTCATTTCCGTTGCCTGCGGCGCGCCGAAGCTGCGCCTTGCGGACTGCCACTATAACGCCGAGCAGACGTTTTCCATGATGCGTCAGGCGGAAAAGGCCGGCGCCAAGGCGCTGGTGCTGCCGGAGCTGGGCCTGACCGGCTATACCTGCGGCGACCTGTTCTATCAGGACACCCTGCTGCGCTCCGCCGAGGAGGCCCTGGCCACCGTCCTGGCTGCCACCCGTCCGCTGGAGATCGTCACGGCGGTGGGCATGCCTCTGCGCGTCAATAACAAACTGTATAATTGCGCTGTAATTATACAAAAAGGCGAGATTCTGGGCGTGGTTCCCAAGACGAATCTGCCCAATTACGGCGAATCCTACGAGCGCCGCCAGTTCGCCCCCGCTCCCGCGGAGAACGGCGCCGTTACCCTGCTGGGCAAGTCTGTGCCCTTCGGCAAGGCGCTGGTGTTCCGCTGCGCTCAGCTGCCGGAGCTGACCCTGGGCTTTGAGATCTGCGAGGATCTGGACGCCCCTGTCTCCCCCTCTGTGAATCTGGCTGCCGCCGGCGCCACCATTATCGGCAACCTGGCCGCCGCCAGCGATATCGTCGGCGCGGACAAGTACCGCCGCCATCTGGTCACCATGCAGTCCGCCAAGCTCCTGTGTGGCTATCTGTACGCCAGCTCCGGCGAGGGCGAGTCCACCTCCGATTCCGTGTTCGGCGCCCACCAGATCATGGCCGAGGACGGCCACCTGCTGCAGGAGAGCCGCTTCGAGGGCGGTCTGCGGATGACGGAGATCGACGTGGGCAAGCTGGCCTACGAGCGCCGCCGCACCCAGCGCTTCGCTGAATCCGGCGAGGCGGAGGCCATTCCCTTTGACCAGACCCTGACGGAGACGAAGCTGACCCGCTACGTGCCGCCCATGCCCTTCGTGCCGGAGGACAAGGCCGAGCGGGACCGCCGCTGCCAGGAGATCCTGTTCATCGCCTCTCTGGGCCTCAAGCAGCGGATGGAGCACACCGGCGCCAGGACGGCAGTCATCGGCCTGTCCGGCGGTCTGGACTCCACGCTGGCGGTCCTCATTACCGGCCTTGCCATGAAGATGCTGAACCGCCCCATGACGGACATCGTGGCGGTGACCATGCCCTGCTTCGGCACCACCAACCGCACGAAGAACAACGCCGTCATTCTGGCGGAGCAGATGGGCGCCACGCTGCGCACCGTGGACATTTCCGCCTCTGTCCGCAGCCATTTTAAGGACATCGGCCACTCCATGGACGATCACTCTGTCACGTTCGAGAATGGTCAGGCCCGCGAGCGCACCCAGGTGCTCATGGACATCGCCAATGCCACCGGCGGTCTGGTCATCGGTACCGGCGACCTCAGTGAGCTGGCCCTGGGCTGGTGCACCTACAACGGCGACCACATGAGCATGTATGCCGTCAACTGCTCCATCCCCAAGACGCTGGTGCGCCATCTGGTGGGCTATCTGGCCAAGGATAACGAGGGCAAGGACGAGGCCCTCCACGACGTGCTGGAGGACATTCTGGATACTCCCGTCTCCCCCGAGCTGCTGCCCGCTGTTCAGGGCCAGATCAGCCAGAAGACGGAGGATCTGGTTGGCCCCTACGAGCTGCATGACTTCTTCCTGTACTATATGCTCCGCTGGGGCTTCTCCCCTGCCAAGATCTACCGCCTGGCGGTGTACGCCCTGGGCGACCGCTACAGCCGCGAGGTGATCCTGAAGTGGCTGAAGACCTTCTACCGCCGCTTCTTCACCCAGCAGTTCAAGCGCAACTGTGTGCCCGACGGCCCCAAGATCGGCTCCGTGGCCATGTCCCCCCGCGGCGACTGGCGGATGCCCAGCGACGCCAAGTGGACGATCTGGCAGGCAGAGCTGGAGACGCTGGTATAATCAAATCAGAAAGACCGCCTCACCGAGGCGGTCTTTTTTCATGCAGTCTGATAATAGCCGGAGCAGCGGCAGCGGAAAGAGAAGCAGAGGGAATCGTCAAGCACCTTGAATCAAGCAGGCAGTTCGTCGCGGGCTGAACGGTATCAAACACGGTAAAGCCATGCCCGCGCCCAACGCTTCGACTGAAATCCTCTGCCCAAAGTCTCTTTCTAAGACAAAAAGCGATTTTCTTTTGGACCGTGAACGGCCCGTTTTCTTTTCAAGAAAAAGAAAATGGGGGGTTCAGGGAAAGGCCATCTCCATGGCAGAAACGTATTAAAAATCCATCCCATCCTCCGGGATAATATCCGTTTCCAAATGCAGTTCCTCAGCCGCCTGCTGCGCGTGCTTCATACGGAGAATGGCAGTCACCACCCGCCCCTCCTCTAATTCACAAATGGCATCGGTCAAAGCATTGAACAGATGAAAATACAACTCTTTGTAGGTCGTCATAGCGTCACCTCTCTGCCATTATAGGTCAAGATCACCCTATTATCAATAGGTCAATGGGGCATAATTTTTGTGGGTGATAGTATGACGCCAATGAAAATACTCCGAAAAGAACGGGGATATTCCCAAATTAAAATGCAGATGCTGACTGGCATCGACCAGAGCGATTATTCCAAAATCGAAACCGGAAAGCGCAATATGACGTTTGAACAGTGCCGCCGGATCGCCATGGCGCTGGAAACCAGCATGGATTACCTTGCCGGCCTGACAGACGATCCCCGCCCTTATCCGCCGAACAAGTAAGACCGCCTCACCGAGGCGGTCTTTTTTCACGCATATTGATACTTCCCCTTCATCTTCACCAGAAAATACACCGTCACCACCAGCGCCAGCGCCTCCGCTGCCACCACGGACAGCCACACGCCGTCGGCGCCGGGCAGGATTTCCGGCAGGATGAGGATGGCCGCCACCTGGAACAGCAGCGTCCGCAGGAAGGAGATGGCGGCGGACACCGCGCCGTTGCTGAGGGCGGTGAAGAAGGCCGAGCCGAAGATGTTGAAGCCCAGCAGCAGGAACGAAACAGCAAACAGCCGCAGGCCGCGGACGGTCAAAAGCAGCAATCCGGGGTCGTATCCCACGAACGCCCGGGACAGTGGCTCTGCCAGTACCTGACTGAGCACCAGCATGACCGTGCCGCCCACAGCCATGAGCACAAGGCTCTTTTTCAGAAGACTCTTCAGCTCGTCCGTGTTGCCCGCGCCGTAGTGGTATCCGACGACCGGCGCCATTCCGATGGAATACCCCAGAAAAATCGCCATAAAGACGAAATTTGCGTACATAATGACGCCGTAGGCCGCCACGCCGTC
This sequence comes from Oscillibacter sp., assembly GCA_017482345.1. Lineage (GTDB taxonomy): Bacteria > Bacillota > Clostridia > Oscillospirales > Oscillospiraceae > Oscillibacter. The sequence continues at coordinate 157,620 of JAFUNB010000016.1, read as the reverse complement.
CTCCCCCGCCAGCCGCAGCAGCTGCAGGTTATACAGCGCGCTGACGATGGAGGTGGACAGGTTGCTCATCAGCTCCGAGGAGCCGTTGGCGCAGGTCTGCAGCAGCGTCCGGCCGTTGAAGGCCGTCTTGGTCAGCCACAGGAGACTGCCGTTTTTCCGGGCGAAGTACAGGAGCGGGCCGATGCCGCCCACCACTTGGCTGAGGGCCGTGGCCAGTGCCGCGCCCACCAGTCCCAGCGGGAACACCGCCACCAGCAGCCAGTCCAGCACCATGTTGGTCAAGCCCGCCGCCAGCGTAAATGCAAGGCCCAGCTGGGGCTTTTCCGCCGTGACAAAGAAGGCCTGGAACATGGTCTGGAGCATGAAGGTTGTCTGGGCCGCCATGATGATGTTGCCGTACAGGACACACAGGCTTACCATCTCGCCCTCCGCGCCCAGCAGACGGGCCACCGGCTCCATGAACAGGATGCCGAGGATGGTGAGAATGACGCCGGCGGCGATGGTGAAGTACACCAGCAGGGAAAACTCCTGCCGGGCACGGTCCGGCTTGCCCTCGCCCAACGAGCGGGACACCACCGCGCTGCCGCCGGTGCCCACCATGAAGCCCACCACGCCGAAGAGCATCAGATACGGCCAGATGAGATTCAGGGCGGCAAAGGGGATCTTACCCACATAGTTGGAGACAAAGAAGCCGTCCACCACCGTGTAGATGGAGGTGAAGATCATCATGACAATGGAGGGCAGAACGAAGCGCAGCAGACGACCGTAGGTAAAATGGTCGGAAAGTTGGATCCGTTTCATGCCGATCATTCCCCCCGCAGGGTCTTTCGCAGGGTGGACACATAGTGCCGGATCTCCCGGACGGCCTCCGTCCGCTCCTCATTGGGCACGATATCCGGTACTTTGTATTTCACGGCGCATACCAGCAGCGTCACGATCCGGTCCGCCAGCGCGGCGCCCTCCGGCGTCAGATACAGGTGGATCTCATGGCCCCGGCCGGCCTCCGTCCGCACCAGACCTGCCTCCACCAGCTTGCGCACGGCGGAATGGATGGTCTGCTTCGGCGAGCTGCACCGCTGACAGATGTCCTTCTGCCGGCAGCCTTCGCCCAGCTCACAAATGGAATACATGACCATCAGCCCGCTGTCGGTCAGGCCCACAGCAGTGGCGGCCTCGTGATAGAGCGCCTGCATTTCCCGATACAGCCGGTCAAATTCTGTTTGCAGAGAGTGGACGGGAAGCATGGGCTGTCAACTCCTTTGAGTCTGATTTCGTACCAATAGTATATCCCCTTTTCCGGGATAAAACAAGAGCAGGAGCGGTTTCGCTCCTGCTCTCGGTGTTATTGAAACTCTTTCGTCTGCAGACACCGCATGGCGTTGAGAATGGCGATGAAGGCCACGCCCACGTCCGCGAACACCGCCAGCCACATGGAGGCGTGGCCCAGGGCGCCCAGCAGGAGCACTGCGAACTTCACACCCAGCGCAAAGGCGATGTTCTGCCGCACGATGCGGACGGTTTTGCGGGAGATGCCGATGGCGGCGGCGATGCGGGAGGGCTTGTCGTCCATGAGAACGATGTCCGCCGCCTCGATGGCGGCGTCGGAGCCGAGGGCGCCCATGGCGATGCCGATGTCCGCCCGGCTGAGCACGGGAGCGTCGTTGATGCCGTCGCCCACAAAGGCTACGGCGCCCCGGCGGTTGTCCGCCAAAATTCGCTCCATCTGCTCCACCTTGTCCGCCGGTAGAAGACCTGCGTGGAATTCGTCCACGCCCACCTCTGCGGCCACGGCCTGGGCGGCGGCTTCGCTGTCGCCGGTGAGCAGGACGGTGCGCTTCACGCCGCAGTTCTTCAGGGCGGCGATGGCGCTGGCGGCGTCCTCCTTCAAAAGGTCGGAGATGAGGATGAAGCCGGCATAGGTGGTTTCCACCGCCACGTGGACAACGGTGCCGGCGGCGGGGGAGGTTTCCTCCACCGCGACGCCCAGCCGCTCCATGAGGCGGCGGTTGCCCACGGCCACAGCCCGGCCGTCCACCACGGCGGTGACGCCGTGGCCGGCGATCTCCTCCACATGCGCGACCCGGCCGGCGTCCGGCGTTTTGCCGCAGGCGGCGCGGAGGGACAGGGAAATGGGGTGGTCGCTCCACACTTCCGCCAGCGCGGCGGTCTCCAGCAGGGCGTCCTGCTCAAAGCCCGGCTGGGGCCGGACTTCGGTGACGGTGAAGGCGCCCCGGGTCAGGGTGCCGGTCTTGTCAAAGACCACCGTTTCCGCCCGGGCCAGCGTTTCCAGATAGTTGCTGCCCTTCACCAGAATACCGCAGCGGCTGGCTCCGCCGATGCCGCCGAAAAAGCTCAGGGGCACGGAGATGACCAGCGCGCAGGGGCAGGATACCACCAGGAAAATGAGGGCCCGGTGGAACCAGTCGCCCCAGCCGCCGCCAAAGAGCAGCGGCGGCACAACGGCCAGAGCCAGGGCGGCGAACACGACGCAGGGGGTGTAGTACCGGGCAAAGCGGGTAATGAACTGCTCGCTGACGGCCTTTTTCTCGCTGGCGTTTTCCACCAGATCCAGAATTTTGGCCACGGTGGACTCGTGGCTGGGCCGGTCCACCCGCACCCGCAGCACGCCGCTGAGATTGACGCAGCCGCTGATCACGGCGTCGCCGGGGACCACGTCCCGGGGAGCGGCCTCGCCGGTGAGGGCGGCGGTGTCCAGACTGGAGGCGCCGGAGAGAACGGTGCCGTCCAGCGGCACCCGCTCGCCGGGCTTCACCACGATGGTCTGGCCCACGGCCACGTCCTCCGGGTCCGCCTCCTCGGTGCTGCCGTCCAGCAGCTCCACGTTGGCGGTGTCCGGCCGGATGTCCATCAGGGCGGCGATGGAGCGGCGGGATTTACCCACGGCGTAGGACTGGAACAGCTCGCCGGTCTGGTAGAACAGCATGACGAACACCGCCTCGGCGTATTCCGCCGTGGCAAAGGCGCCCACGGTGGCGATGGCCATGAGGAAGTTTTCGTCGAAGAGCTGGCCGTTGCGGATATTGCGCAGGGCGTCGTACAGCACGTCCCAGCCGATGATGAAATAGGCGATGAGATACAGCGGCCAGACCGGTAGTCCGTCCGGCAGCGGAAGGACGCTTGCGGCGATGAGAATGGCCGCGGCGATCAGGATCCGCCGCAGCATCTTCCGCTCCTTGCGGGATAGCTTGCTCATAGCGGTTCCTCCTGAGCGGTCAGCGGTTGATGACGCAGTCGGGCTCGATCTTTTTGCACAGGGCCACGACCTCGTCCATGATGGACTCGAACTGCTCGTCCGGGGCCTCCACCGTCAGCTTCTGGGTCAGAAAGTTCACCGCGGCGGTCTGTACGCCGGGGATCTTACGGATGCCGTCCTCCATTTTGGCGGCGCAGTGGGCGCAGCACAGGTCCTCGATGGTAAAACGCTTTTTCATACGATACTCCTCCTGAATTTTAATAGGTGTGGAAATCTTACTCGCAGACGTGATCGATGCCCTGACCGAGGATGGTTTTCACATGGTCGTCGGCCAGAGAGTAGAAAATGGTCTTGCCCTCCCGGCGGGCCTTCACCAGCCGCACGTTTTTCAGCGCCCGCAGCTGGTGGGAGATGGCGGACTGGGTCATGCCCAGCAGCTGGGCGATGTCGCACACGCACATCTCCTCCTCAAATAGCACATAAAGGATGCGAATTCGGGTGGAATCTCCGAAAATACGGAACAATTCCGCCAGATCGTACAGGGTGTCCTCCCCCGGCATCTGATGGCGCACCCGCTCCACGATGCCCTCGTGGATATGGATATAGTCGCAACATTCCACGTTGTAGCGGTCCTCCATGGAATCCCTCCCTGAAAAATGAATACTTGAACGATTGTTCATATGTTCATTATAATGCGGTGACGGTATTTGTCAATCCCCCGGCTGAAATATTTTCGCCGGACTGTGGAAAACCGGGGGAAACCGTGGTACACTAGGGCAAATACCGGGTAAGGAGAATCACCATGGACCTGCAGGACAAGGGGCTGAAAAAGTCCATTTACAATGGCTTTGCCAAATATAATCAGATCGAGCTGGTGGAGATGGAGCCGGACCGGGCCGTGTTCCGGGTGGAGATCCGGGAGGAGAACAAAAACCCCTTCGGCATGCTCCACGGCGGCGCCATCTATACGCTGGCGGACCAGGCCACCGGCACCGCCGCCCACACGGATGGCCGCACCTACGTCACTCAGACCAGCGCCATGCACTTCCTGCGCAATCAGGCGGAGGGCGTGGTGTACGCCACGGGAACCGTCCGTCACCGGGGCCGCTCCACGGTGCTGACGGCGGTGGACATCACCAGCGAGGACGGCAAGCTCATCGCCACCGGCGAGTTCACCTTCTTCTGTGTGGACAAGGCGGTTATGGACGCGAAAGTGAAGAAATAAAGCTGAGAGGACCGTATTGGCGGTCCTCTTTTTTGCGCAATTTTCGCCCGGACCGTCTTGCAACGGAAAATCGGCAGGCGTACAATAAAATAATTCTGAGAGATTTTTCTGCGAAAGCGTGGCGAACAAGCATGGCGGCAACCAACCAAAATGACAAGCGGGAGCTGTTTGAGAACACTCCCGTTCCCCGGGCGCTGGCGTCCATGGCCGTGCCCACCATCATCAGCCAGCTGATCAATCTGGTCTACAACATGGTGGACGCGTTTTTCATCGGGCGCACCGGCAACTCCTATATGATGGCGGCGACGACACTGACGCTGACGCTGGTGCTGATGAGCGTGGCCTTTTCCAACCTGTTCGGCATCGGCGGCGGCAGTCTGGTGGCCCGGCTGATGGGCGCCCGCAGGGACGACGAGGCCCGATGCGTCAGCGCCTTCAGCTTTTACGGCGCGGCGGCCATCGCGCTGACGTACTCCCTGTTTCTGGGTCTGTTTCTGGATCCGGTGCTGTATCTGTTCGGCGCGTCAAGTGCCACCATCGGCTATGCCCGGGAATACGCCCTGCTGGTGATCGTCATCGGCGGCCTGCCCAGCATCCTCTCCGCCTCCATGGCCCATCTGCTGCGGAACGTGGGCTGTGCCCGCCAGGCCAGCGTGGGACTGAGCAGCGGCGGCGTGCTGAACATGATCCTGGATCCACTGTTCATGTTCGTGCTGCTGCCGCCGGGCTTTGAGGTGTTCGGCGCGGCGCTGGCCACGCTGCTGTCCAACGTGTTTGCCTGCTGCTATCTGTTGCACGCCTTCCGCGGCGCGTCAAAGACCTCCGCCCTGAGCCTGCGGTTTTCGGACGCCCGGCGCATCGGACGGCGCAACCTGAAGAGCCTGCTGGCGGTGGGCGTTCCCTCCGCCGTTCTGACGGGCCTCTTCGATGTGGCGAATATTTTCCTGAATGTGCTGGCCTCGGCCCACAGCGATCTGGTGCTGGCGGGCATGGGCATCGTCATGAAGGTGGAGCGGGTGCCCAACGCCATCAATCTGGGCGTCTGCCAGGGAATGCTGCCCATCGTGGCCTATAACTACTCCTCCGGAAACCGGGAGCGGATGAGGGAGACCATCCGCACGGCCAGATGGTACGGTCTGGCGGTGGCCGGCGTCAGCATCGTCCTGTTTCAGCTGCTGGCCTCTCCGCTGACGGGCCTCTTCCTGAGCACGTCCTCGGAAAACGCGGACACGGCGCTGCAGACGCTGGGCTACGCGGTGCTGTTCCTGCGGATCCGCTCTCTGGCCTCTCCCGTGCAGTTTTTGAATTACCACACCTCCTACTGCATGCAGGCCATGGGCGACGGAAAGGGCACCATTCTTCACGCCGTGGTGCGGGAGCTGGTATTCTATATCCCCTTCATGTACCTGCTGGATGGCTTGCTGGGCGCCGGCGGTCTCGCGGCGGCACTGCCCGTGGGCGAGGCCTGCGGCGCGGCGTTCGCGCTGATGCTGCTGCACCGGCGGCTGAACCGGGACAAAACGGCATAAGAAAAAGCGGCGACCGAAGTCGCCGCTTTCAGCTTATCGAAAAAGGCTGAGCGACCTTTTTCGACAAGCTGAAACAATGCCGTTACTTTCGCGCGATGTTTCGCGCAAAAGTTTTCGCTTTGCTCACCTCAACCCTTGCTGCGCAAGGGATTTCGGGGCATTTGATCCAATTCGAGGCGGGCGTTGCCCCCTCGAGCTCCCCCTGAATACATGGAGGCGTTGCGTTGATATAAAATGCTTTCGACTGCAAAAAAGCGGCGACTTCGGTCGCCGCTTTTTTGCGCCTTATACCTCCGGGGTGAGGGCCTCCGGCAGGGTAATCTTCATGACACGGGCGGGACGGCCCTTGCCTGTGGAGCGCTTGCCCACGATGGTGACGCATCCTTGCTCCTCCAGACGGGAGATGATGCGGTTGACGGAGCGGGACGTGATGCCCAGATGCTCCGCCAGCTCCTCGGAGGTGATGGTGTCACCGTACTGCTGCAGCACCCGCTGGATCTTCTCCAGCGTGTCGGTGCTGATCTGCACCTTTTTGGCGAAGAAGGCGAAGGTCTGGTCCAGGGGGACCACCTCCTCCACCGGCAGCGCCTCGATGGTCTGGCTCTCGTTTTCCACCAGATAGAAGCCGCCGGTCTGGTCCGCCCGGGAGTGGTTCAGCGCCATGGCGGCCCGGCTCTTGGCCTCCAGCATGGTGGTGCCGATGCCAATGCCCATCCACACCTTATAGGCGGGCGAGCGGCGGGTCAGCTGCAGGAAGCGGCTGTGCTCGCCGTTTTTCAGGAAGCTGTTCATCAGCATGCTGCGGGAGGTGGTGATGAAATAGTGGTCGAAGCCCTCGTTGAACACGGCGGCCTCCATCCGCTGGGCGGCGGCGTATACCCGCTCCTTGAACTCGTTCTGATACTGCACTTTTTCCCACTCGCGGATGGCAAGATCCTGAATATCGTCGAAAATGTAGTCGAATTTGATACCGATGATGGCGTGCTTGCCCTGGTTTTCCTTGGCGGAGATGTCCAGGATCTGCAGATGATACACCTGCTCGTGGACCACTTCCTCGGAGGGGTAGATGCGGATGCAGGGGATGCCCTCCGCCCGCAGCGGCTCGTAGATGTGCTCCATACTGGTGAAGCAGACGGAGACCTTTCCCTGCAGATAGCAGTCCCGGTGGAAATCCTGCAGCTTTTTCTCAAAGCCCGGCTCCTCAAAATCGAAGGGGGCGCGGATGATGGTCGTATCGTGGATGCCGCCGCTCTCCAGCACGTTGCGCATCAGCTGGGAGTCGTAGCGGTCCACGCTGATGGACTTCAGATCGCTGCCGTAGATGCTGGTGGCCTCCAGGAAGGCCTGCAGGGCGCTGGTGCGGTTATGGGGCAGATGGCTCCAGGGCACCGTGGGCACCAGACGCTTTCGGGCGTAGGCGTAGTTGGTGGGGCCGGTGAACAAAATGGCGTCCACGTCCGTATCTTCCTGCAAAAGGGCGGCAGAATCGGCGGACTGCTCAAAAAATTCGGAGCAGCGGTACACAAACTGGATGTCCGGAAGGTCCTTTTCGGCCACTTTTCGGACAACATTTACCGTGACTTCCGGGCCAATCACACCAATTTTCATAGTAAAAATCTTCCTTTCGACGATTAAAGACACAAAAAACTATTTCGGACATTATTTTACACCTATTAAGGACGAGAAGCAAGTGATATTTTAATGAGTAAAGTGGCAGAGAATCTCTTGATATTACAAAGAGGATCCAAGGAGGGCAAAGCAGTGAAAAACGAGCGTATGTACAATGAATTTGTCGAGCTGGTCACCACCGACGCCATCTCCGGCCAGGAATCCGCCGTGGCGGATAAGCTGGCTGCCAAGCTGGCCGACATCGGCTTCACCGTTATCCGCGACAACGCCGGCGAACACTACGGCGGCGACTGCGGCAACGTCATCGGCATCCGCGAAGGTGAGCTGGACGGCGCGCTGTTCTTCAGCTCCCACATGGACCGCGTCCCCAACGGCTTCGGCATCAAGCCTGTGGAGACCGACGGCGTCCTCCGTTCCGACGGCACCACCATTCTGGCGGCCGACGACATTTCCGGCGTCTGCGCCATTCTGGAGGGTCTGCGTCAGGCGGTTGCTTCCGGCAAGCCCCTGCCCCGCCTGGAAGTGGTGTTCACCACCGCCGAGGAAACCGTGTTCGGCTCCAAGTTCCTGGACATGTCCCTCATCCAGTCCAAGCTGGGCTACGCCTTCGATTCCCCCGGCCCCACCGGCCGCATGAATAACGGTGCTCCCGGCCTGTATGATATTACCGTGGAGATCAAGGGCCGTCCCGCCCACGCCGGCAACGAGCCGGAAAAGGGCATCGACGCCGCCAAGATCATGTGCGATATGCTGTCCACCCTGAAGCAGGGCCGCATCGATTTTGAGTCCACCGCCAACTTCCCCATTCTGTCCACCGGCTCCACCGCCCGCAATGTGGTGTGCGATTTCGCCTCCTTCCGGGGCGAGGCCCGCAGCCGCAACCTGCAGAAGCTGGAAGATTATATGGTATATTTCAAGGAGCACTGCACCCGTGTGGCCGAGGCCGCCGGCGCGGAGATCTCCATTGACGCCTTTGCCAACTTCCTCCCCTTCTACATGGGCGAGGAGGAAGAGGTCATGGTCATCGCCAAGGAGGCCTGCGAGGCCGCCGGCATCCCCTACTTCGCCCAGGTGGGCGGAGGCGGCATGGACGCCAACATCTTCAATGCCCAGGGCATGAAGACCATCGGCGTGGCCACCGGCTATACCGGCAACCACACCACCACCGAGCAGCTGGTGCTGGAGGACTTCTACAAGTCCGGCGAGCTGGCGGCGCAGATGATCTACGCCTACGCCAAGCGCTGCTCCGACAAGTAAGCAAATCAACTTCCAATATATGATTAAGAGTATAAGGAGGGCCCAACCAATGAACAAGGAACGCATGTACAGCGAGTTTATGGAACTCGTCACCACGGACTCCGCCTCCGGTAAGGAAGCCGCCGTGGCCGAAAAGCTGATCCCCAAGCTGGAAGAGCTGGGCTTCACTGTCAGCCGCGACAACGCCGGCGATCTGTTCGGCGGTGAGTGCGGCAACGTCATCGGCATCCGCGAGGGTGAGCTGGACGGCGCCATTCTGCTCTCTTCCCATATGGACCGCGTCCCCGAGGGCCTGGGCATCAAGCCCGTGGAGAAGGACGGCGTCCTGTATTCCGACGGCACCACCATCCTGGCCGCTGACGACATTTCCGGCGTCTGCGCCATTCTGGAGGGCGTCCGCGGCGCTCTGGCCACCGGCAAGCCCCTGCCCCGCATCGAGATCGTGTTCTCCGTGGGCGAGGAGCTGAACCTGTGGGGCGCCAAGGGCATGGACGTCTCCATGCTGAAGAGCCGCATCGGCTATATGTTTGACTCCCCCGGCCGCACCGGCCGCGTCATCAACGGCGCTCCCGGCCGCTATGACCTGGACGTGGAGATCTTCGGCAAGCCCGCTCACGCCGGCAATGAGCCCGAGAAGGGCATCGACGCCGCCAAGATCATGTGCGACATGATCTCCACTCTGAAGCAGGGCCGTCTGGATTTTGAGTCCACCGCCAACTTCCCCATCCTGAAGACCGGCTCCACCGCCCGCAACGTGGTTTGCGATTATGCGATGTTCCAGGGCGAGACCCGCAGCCGCAGCCGTCAGAAGCTGCTGGACTATGTGGCCTATTTCGAGGATCACTGCAAGAAGGTGGCGGAGGCCGCCGGCGCTGAGATCAAGATCACCAAGTACGAGGGCTTCCTGCCCTTCCTCATCCCTGAGGATGACGAGGTCATGGTGGTCGTGAAGAAGGCCTGCGAGGCCGTGGGCATCGAGTGCAAGGTCGAAGTGGGCGGCGGCGGAATGGACGCCAACATCTACAACGCCAAGGGCATGTTCACCGTGGGTGTGGCCACCGGCTATTCCAAGAACCACACCAAGAACGAGCAGCTCATCCTGGAGGACTATTACAAGTCCGGCGAGCTGGCTCAGAAAATCATCGAGACTTACGCAGAGCGCTGCGAGTCTAAATAAAAAATCTGTGTGTAGAAAATTTATAGGAGGTTAATTCATTTATGTCTACTTATCAGGCTGTATTTGCCGTTCTGGCAATCTTCTTCCTGGGCGATCTGGTTGGTGCTATCACCAAGGCTAAGATCTCCTCCATGTTCGTCATCATGATGGGCTTCCTGGTACTGTTCCTGACCGGCATCTATCCCGCCGACATCATGAACATCTCCGGCTTCGCTTCTCTGGCTAAGCTGGGCCAGTTCTTCCTGCTGTTCAACATGGGTACTTCCGTCGACATCAACTCTCTGAAGAGAGAGTGGCGTACCGTTGTCTGCGCCATCGTCGGCATGGCTGCCGCCATCGTCGGCTGCTGCATCGTGATCCCCATCACCGGCATGGAAGCCGCTCTGGCTGCTGCTCCCGTCGTTAACGGCGGTATCGTGGCCACCACCACCATGGTCGAGGCCTGCGAGGCCAAGGGCGCCGACATGGCTGCCGCTCTGGCTACCTTCGTTTACGCCATCCAGAAGTTCGTCGGCACTCTGCCCGCTTCCAACTGCGGTCTGAAGGTCGCTAACGATCTGGTCGCCGATCTGCGCGCCAAGCACGCTGCCGATCCCAACTACAGCTGGTACAACGAGCAGGCTGCTGTCACCGCCGGCGAGAAGAAGACCCTGTTCTGGGAGAAGTACAGAAAGTACTACACCACCTTCATCTGCCTGGCCATCGCTGCTGCCGTTATGTGCATCTCTGAGATCCTGGGCAACCTGTGCCAGGGCTGGGTCAACATGTCCATCTGGTGCATGGTCCTGGGTATCGTTGTCCGCAACGTCGGCCTGGTTCCTCCCAACGTCCTGCGCGACTTCGCCAAGGCCAACGGCTTCTTCTCCTTCCTGTCCCTGTGCACCATCATCCCCTCCCTGGCTAAGGTCGACCTGTCCATGCTGCCCGTCATCGGTCTGAACACCGTCGTGATCTTCGTGGCCGTTATGGTCGTCACCGCCATCGTCTTCCTGTTCACTCCCGCTTGGAAGATCGTCAACAGCAAGCAGCTGTCCATCGGTATCGCTATGTGCCAGATGATCGGCTATCCCGGCACCGAGCTGATCGCTACCGAGATCGCCAACGCTACTGCTGAGACCGCCGAGGAGCGCGACGCCGTTCTGGACCGCATCCAGACCGCTTACGTTATCTCCGGCTTCACCTCTGTTACCATCCTGTCCGTGTTCATCGCCAGCTTCCTGGCTAAGTTCATCTGATAGGATATTCCAAGAAAACTACACACAAGGGAGAGCGCCCCGGCTTATGCCGGGGCGCTTTCCTTTGCAAAAAAAGAGGCTGCCGTGTCTGGCAGCCTCTGTGCGTTCATTTTTTCAGCGGCATGGTGAAGATGAAGCGGGTGGAGATGGCGTCGCTCTCGGCCTTTAAAGCGCCCTTGTGCTCCTGGGCAATGGTTTGGGCAATGGGCAGGCCCAGACCAAAGCCGCTCTTCTCGCCCCGGGAGGCGTCCAGCCGGTAGAACCGCTCAAACAGGCGCTTCAGCTGCTCCGGGGGAATGGGATCGCCGGGGTTGGAGACCACCAGTTTCGCCTGACGGTCTGTTTTCTGCAGCGTCAGGGTGACGGTGCCGCCGTCGGCACCGTATTTGATGGCGTTGTCCAGCAGAATGGAGGTCAGGCGGTGGAGCCTGTCACCGTCGCCGGAGACGGATACGCCCTCCTGAATGTGGTACTCCAGCAGCTTTCCGGACTCGAAGGCCACCGGCTCGAAGGCCAGCGCGCAGTCCTGAACGGTGTCGGACAGGGACAGCTCCGCCATCACGGCGGAGGATACGGCGTTGTCCGCCCGGGCCAGGGTCAGCATCTCCTCCACCAGTGTTTTCATCTGCAGCGCCTCGGAGTGGATGTTGTCCGTCCAGCGGGCGGGCTTGTCGGAGAGGTCTGTGCCGTCCAGCAGCTCCGCGTTGGAGAGGATGACAGTCAGGGGCGTTTTCAGCTCATGGGAGGCGTCGGAGAGGAACTGCCGCTGCTGCCGCCACGCCCGTTCCACGGGCCGCGTCGCCCAGAAGGACAGCAGAATGGATACCAGCAGCAGGAGGAGCAGCGCCCCCGCCGCGATCAGCAGCGCGGAGCTCATGGCGTCCCGCAGCATGGCCAGCTCCATGGACATGTCCACGAAGGCCACCTTCTGATACAGGCCCTTGTCCTGCCGCAGATAGCGCAGCCGGTAGCTGGAGATGACGCCCTCGTTCTCCGGCTGGGCCAGACACTCCCCGATGATGGATTTCAGCGTGTCCGTGTCCTCCAGATCGGCGTAGGTGCCGCCGGTGACGTAGGCGGTGCTGCCGCCCCAGATGTTGACGGTGAAGTAGGGCAGCATGACCCGCTCGCCGCCGATGTTGATGCCGATGTCCGGCGGCTCCCGCCGGCTGGGTCCGATGGGGGAAACGGACTCCTGCATGACGCGGTGGAGTACCTGGGTGCTCAGTCCCTCCACGTTCCGCTTCAGGGACATGAAGTTCACCATCAGTACCGCGGCCAGCACCGCGGTCACCAGCAGCATGCAGATGGCCACGAATTTTAAGCGCAGCTTGCGGATCATGGTGTACCCCCTGTTGAAAACTTTGTTGAAAACGTGGAAAAACTCGTGAAAAATACGTGAAACTGTCAACTTGACTCATATTCCAGACAGTATCCGACCATTCGGATGGTCTTGATACGGACCTGGGAGCGCAGGTGGGTGAGCTTTTTGCGCAGGAAGGAAATGTAAACCTCCACGTTGTTGTCCTCCGCGTCGGATTCGTAGCCCCACAGCTTCAGCAGCAGGGTCTCCTTGGTCAGCACCACCTGCCGGTTGCGCATGAGCAGCTCGCACATGTCAAATTCCTTGCGGCTGAGCCGGACGCTCCGTCCGCCGCAGGAGAGGGTAAAGGCGCTCTTGTCCAGCGTCAGGTCGCCGAATTCCAGGGTGTCGGCGGTGTGCAGCTCCGGCTGCCGCCGGGTCAGCGCCCGGATGCAGGCCAGTAGCTCCCGGGGCTCGAAGGGCTTGGTCAGATAGTAGTCCGCGCCCCGGTCCAGTCCCTCCACCCGGTCAGAAACCTCGCTGCGGGCGGTCAGCATCAGCACCGGCGTGGCATTTTCCGCCTGCCGCAGCTGGGCCAGCACCGTGAAGCCGTCCTTCTTCGGCAGCATCACGTCCAGGATGATGAGATCGTAGATCCCGGTCAGGGCGTTGTCCAGACCGGCTTCGCCGTCGTGGCAGACATCGGCGGTGTAGCCGTTCAGCTCCAGCAGATCCTGCAGCGTGGCGGCCAGGCGCACCTCATCCTCAACGATCAGTATCCGCATGAGAAGCGCCTCCTTCCGTTCAAAAATCAGGGGAAACTCAGCCCTCCAGGCCGGTCTCGGCCAGGGCCAGCAGAGCGTCCAGCGATCCGCCGTCCATCTGGTAGATGGCCTCCCCGTCGTTCAGCCGGACGTAACGGCCGGCGCCGTCCAGGGTGACGCCGCCCACGGTCAGCAGGAACTTCAGGTTCTCGCTGCCGCCGCGGTAGTCGGCCTGCAGGGTGACGGCCGGCTCCGTGAAGCCGCAGATCTCGGCGGCCTCCTCGGAGGGGCGGAAAATGACGCACTTGGTGACTTCCAGCTGCTCCAGATCGGCCAGCAGGGCCTTGACGCCCGGCACGTCCGTCACGTTGGCGCCGCCGGAGCGCCAGGTGGCCTCGTCCTCTCCCTCGCTCCGCTGGGCGGAGAGAATGGTGTAGGCGGGACCCTCTATGGTCAGGGCGTTCAGCGTGGCCGCCGTCAGGGTGGGCAGCTTCGGCAGGGTGGCCATGTCGTGGATGGGCACGGCCAGCAGCTCCAGAATGGCGCCGTCGAAGATATAGGCTGTGGTCTCGTCGCCGTCCACCATGGCGTAGCGGCTGGTGCCGTCGGTGGTGGCGCGGCCGAAGACCACCGTCAGCGCCTCATCGCCGTCGGCGGCGGTGATGGTGGCGGCCGGGTCGGTGAAGCCGTAAGACTCCACGCTCTCGTCCGGCACCAGCGTCTGCTGGGGCTTCAGGTTGGCCAGCACGGTGCAGATCTCCTCCACCACGGCGTCGTCCAGCGGGAAGCTGGGGTCGTCCGTCCAGATCCAGCGGTCGGACTGCTCGTCCACCGCGAAAGACAGGGTACGGCCCTCGCATTTATAGACCAGGGAATCGTATTTGTGCCGGGTCACGACCTCGGCGACGACATCGTCCTCCTGTGCGGACTGCTGGGCCACCTGGCGCAGCTGCCGCCAGCGGTACGCGCCCACGACGAGGACCGCCGCCACCAGCACCAGCAGAATCACGGAGAGAAACCGGTTCCTGCGTGCCTGTTTCCAATCAAAATCCATAAGGGGGTATTCCTCCTGTTATTGCAGTGTTTTATGATATTATAGCACACCGCTGTCGGCCAGGATAGCATTTATTATGAACAATTCACCTGAAACCTGTCTGAAAAAGCACAGAAAAAATCGGAAAAACGATTTGCTTACGATAAAAACCTGTAAATATTCAGGTTTTCAAGGTTTTTCCAGGGAGAATGACTTGAAAAAACCGCATAGGTTCTATATAATAAATGCGCAAAAAGTATGAACCGGACAGCCTGCTTCTGTCCGAAGAGATATGGAGGAAACAAATATGAGAGGCGTACATAGCGCAGTTGACGATATCCGCCGCGGCGTATTTAAAGAAGTAGCCAAGCTGGCCTATGAGGGCGGCGACATGAGCCGCGTGGACCTGATCCCCTATCAGATGGTTCCCGGCGAGGTTGCCCAGCACCGTTATGACGTGCATCTGGAGCGTGCCATCATCAAGGCCCGCGTCCGCCTGGCTCTGGGTATGAACATCGACCGCGGTGGTCACCTGAGCACCCACATCGACGAGGCCGTCACCGACCAGAAGTACTTTGAGACTCCCCTGGTCAACGTGATCCGTTCCGCCTGCAATGCCTGCCCCCCCAAGGAGATCCGCATCTCCGATAACTGCCAGGGCTGCATTTCCCACCCCTGCATGAACGTCTGCCCCAAGGACGCCATCTATCTGGACAAGTATAAGCACTGCCACATCGACCAGGAGAAGTGCATCAAGTGCGGCAAGTGCGCCGCCCAGTGTCCCTACCGCGCCATCAGCAAGCTGGAGCGCCCCTGCGCCGTGGCCTGCGGCGTGGACGCCATCGAGTCTGACGAGCACGGCCGCGCCAAGATCAACTACGACAAGTGCGTCTCCTGCGGCCAGTGCCTGGTGAACTGCCCCTTCGGCGCCATCGCCGACAAGAGCCAGATCTTCCAGCTGATCACCGCCATGAAGCGTGATGAAGAGGTCATCGCCTGCGTGGCCCCCGCTTTCGTGGGCCAGTTCGGCAAGGACGCCACCCCCAGCAAGATCAAGGCCGCCATGCGCGTTCTGGGCTTCTCCGACGTGGTGGAGGTCTCCATCGGCGCCGACCTGTGCACCATCCAGGAGGCTCACGACTTCCTGGAGGAAGTTCCCGAGAAGATCCCCTTCATGGGCACCTCCTGCTGCCCCGCATGGTCCGTCATGGCCAAGAAGATGTTCCCCCAGTTTGCTGAGTGCATCTCCATGGCGCTGACCCCCATGGTCATCACCGCCCGTATGGTCAAGCGCGACCATCCCAACGCCCGCATCTGCTTCATCGGACCCTGCTCCGCCAAGAAGCTGGAGGCCAACCGCCGCACCGTCCGTTCCGACGTGGACTTCGTCCTGACCTTCGAGGAGCTGCAGGGCATGTTCGACGCCAAGGACATCGACTTCACCACCATCGTGCCCGGTCCCGACGACGTTATGGAGGAGGGCTCCGGTATGGCCCGCGGCTTTGCTGTTGGCGGCGGTGTTGCCGCTGCCGTTGTGGAGGCTGTCAAGCACATCGATCCCGACCGCGAGATGCTCATCGAGTATGGCGACGGTCTGCGTGAGTGCCGCAAGATGCTGGCCATGGCCAAGGCCGGCAAGCGCAACGGCTACCTGCTGGAGGGCATGGCCTGCCCCGGCGGCTGTGTGGCCGGCGCCGGTACCATCCAGCCCGTCAAGCAGAGTGCCACCGCCGTGGAGAACTTCAAGAATGCCGCCACGGAGATGAGCACCACCACCTCCCCCCACCTGCACCGCCTGGACGAAGTTGCCGAGCGCGGCTAAAACCAAACAGGAAAGCGCCCTGCCATCCGGCAGGGCGCTTTTGCATTATATCCGGTGATCGTCCAGTGTCCGGCAGGCGTACACGATAGCTGCAGCGGAAATGGCAAAGGTCAGAATGTCCGATACCGGCATGGAATACAAAACGCCGTCCAGTCCGAAAAAGACCGGCAGCAGCAAAGCGAAGCCCACGCCGAACACCACTTCGCGGATCATGGACAGGACGGTGGACAACAGGGCCATACCCAGAGACTGGAGATAGATGAAGGCAGCCTTGTTGATGCAGGCGGGGATCATCATGCATAGGTAGATCCGGAATGCCCGGACGGCGAACTCCGTGTAGTACACGCTCTCATTGGCGGCGCCGAACACGGCGATCAGCTGTCGGGGCAGGAGCTGCACGATCAGCAGAGCTACGGCGCCGACGCAGCCCTCCGCCACCAGCAGCCGCTTGAACAGCGCTTTGGCCCGGTCTGCGCGGCCGGCGCCAATGTTATAGCCCACGATGGGGATACAGCCGGCGGCCATGCCCACCACGATGGAGATGACGATCTGGAAGAACTTCATGACGATACCAACCACTGCCATGGGGATCTGCGCATATTCCGTCTGGCCGAAGATGGCGTCCCGGGCGCCATATTTGTGGATCATGTTATTGACAGCCGCCATCGAGGCGACCAGCGAGATCTGGGACAGGAAGCTGCATGCGCCCAGCGGAAGGAACTTTTTTATGACATACCAGTTAGGGCGGAGGCTGTTCCGCCGCAGCTTCACGGACTTTGTACGGAACAGATACCAGACCGCCAGAGCCGCGGTAAGCGCCTGTCCCAGTACGGTCGCCACAGCAGCGCCCATCATGCCCCAGTGGAAGCCGTAAATGAATACCGGGTCCAAAATGAGATTGGCCACAGCGCCGGCCAGCGTGGAGACCATGGCGAATTTCGGGCTGCCGTCAGAGCGGATGATGGGATTCATGGCCTGGCCGAACATATAAAAGGGAATGCCCAGCGTGATGTAGAAGAAGTACTGGCGGGAGTGGAAAAATGTCTCCTCGTTGACCCGGCCGCCAAAGGCGGTGAGGATCTGGTCGGAGAAGAGCAGATAGACGGCGGTCAGGACTGCGCTGACCGCCACGGTCAGCGTGATGGCGCTGCCAATGCTGCGGTGGGCGTTCTCCTGATTGCGGGAGCCGAGACAGATGCTGACATAGGCGCAGCAGCCGTCGCCGATCATGACCGCGACGGCCAGCGCCACTACCGTCAGCGGAAAGACCACGGTATTGGCGGCGTTGCCGTAGGAACCCAGATAAGAGGCGTTGGCGATGAAGATCTGGTCTACGATGTTATAAAGAGCCGCCACCAGCAGGGAGATGATGCAGGGCACGGAGTATTTCCGCATCAGGGAGCCAAGAGACTCCGTTTCCAAAAACGTGTTCGTATGATCCATAAAACCCTCCTGAAACAAATAAAACGTGCGGCCAACATAGGCCGCACGTCTGCATAAACGTATAAAAATAGTGCGGCAGCAACCGGATTTACGCAGTTCTGCCACACATTGCATTTTTAAAATACCAAAGTTTCGGCCCTGCCGCAAGGGGAGATTTGCACAAAAACCGCAATTCCTGCGGCAGGGCGCTTTTGTTGTTCACATTTGATACAGCATGATCATAATGGGGATGGTCGCAAGGCTCAGTGCCGTGGTCAGCACGTTGATGGCGCCGGCGTAGTCGCTCTCGTCGCTGTAGATCTGGGCCAGCTGGGTAATGGCCGCGGCGGAGGGGGTCACGGAGGACAGCAGGCTCACCAGCAGGATCGTCTGGCCGTCCGGCAGCAGACGGGCCGCGCCGGAGAGGCGCATAACGGCCACCATCACCAGCGGATAGACCAGCAGCCGCAGGGCGGTCACTTTCCAGATGCCGGGTTTTTTCACCACCTGCAGAAGATCCACGCCGCCCATGAGCATACCGGCCACGATCATGGTCAGCGGGCCGATCATGCCGCCCACAGACTGCAGCGCGCCGGAGACAACGCCCGGAAGCGGAATACGCAGAAAAAACAGCGCCGCGCCGATGATGATGGAGATGATGTTGATGTTCAGCAGGACCTTCTTCAGGGAGAACTGGTTTTCGCCGCTGAGCAGCAGCCGCCCGTGGCTCCACATGAGGAACAGCTGCACGATGACGTACATACTGACGTAGATCACATACTCCCCGCCCAGAACGGCCGTCACGATGGGGATGGTCAGGTTTGAGGCGTTGGAGTAGATCAGCGACGCCTGTTCCACCGGCGTCAGCCCCAGCGGCCGTTTCAAAGCGGCGGTCAGCAGGAAGAAGATCAGGTGGGTGACCACGGCGGCACCCAGGGCCAGCAGCATGCCCTGCAGCCGGTCGGCGGTGAACTGGATCTGGTAGGAATTGATGATGACGCAGGGGGAGATCACATACAGGGCCAGCCGGGAGAGCACCTTGCTGTCGGTGCTGTTCAGCAATCCGCAGCGGACCACGGCGTAGCCCATCAGCAGCGCCAGAAACATTTGGGCGATCTGCCGGAACAAAAGAAGACTGAGCACAGCGCTCCACTCCCTTCAGGAGGATTTTTTGTTACAGGGGGTTTTCGTCAAACATTTCCTCGAAGGAGCGGATATAGTAGTCCGCAAGGGCGCGGATCTCCTCCTGGTCGTCCTCGGCGGAGGGATCGTAGACCGCCGCCACCCGGAACCCGGCGTTTTTGGCCGTGCGAATGGCGTGGAGGGCGTCCTCAAACACCACGGTGTCCCGCTTGTGAGAGCGCAGACGGCGCAGGGCACGCTCGAAGATCTCGGGACTTTCCTTGCCAGCGCCAGCCTCGGCTACCGTCACCATGCCGCGGAAATAGTCGGAAATGCCGGCGTGGCGCAGAGCGGCCTCTGCCAGGGGGCGGTCCGTGGCGGTGGCCACATACATCCACACGCCCTCCATCTTCAGCAGGGCCAGAAATTCCTTCAGACCCGGCTTGGCCTGCACTTCCGTGCGGTAGAAGGTGTCCACCCGCTGCTCAAACCGGGCAATGACCTCCTCCACGGTCAGGGGCAGGTCGTGGGCCTCCTTGCAGTACACGGCGGCCTCCCGCAGGGTCAGGGGCTTCACCCGTTCCACAAAGTCCGGCTGGGGCTCCTTGCCCAGATCCACCACCACGTCCCGGTACAGGTTCCGCCACATCTGCATGGAGTCCAGCAGGGTACCGTCCATATCAAAAATCGCGCTTTGCAGTCTCATAGATTCCATCCTCTCTTGCGGGTTGCAAACTTGCAACTATTGTACCACCGTGCTACCATAAAATACAACCGCAATTCCCGAAAGGAGGGCCGCTATGCGCCTGTTTGCCGCCATTGTTTTCTCCCCTGCTGTCCGCGATTCGCTGGCGTCCCCATGTCACGCTGGTGCGCCACTGGCGGGGCCCCCGGCCCCGGGTGACGCTCCGGCCAGCCTCCATGGAGGTGCGGGCGGTGTCTCTCATGAAGTCGGAGCGGCTGGACGGAAAATTGGTGTATACGGAAATAGCCAGAACACCCTTATGAAGTTTTTGCATAAGAAACAAAAATTGGTGTATTTGTCTGTGAAACAGCCGTTTTTAGGAAAACGATTACTTGATGTTTTCTCCATAAAGACGAAAATTAACTTTTTGTTTTTGGTGAAACCGTGGATTTACAATGCTTGTTAATTTTTCTACAATGAAATCAACAGTTCCCGTGAACTGTCGGCTGCCAGATCCCCCCGGCGGCCGTTGCCTGCGAGGGTTTTCAAGCCGGGCCGCATTCCTCGACCCGCTCTCCTTCCTCCCCTGCGGGCAATAAAACGGAGCAGTCATTGACTGCTCCGTTTTTATTTTGTTGATCAGCAGAGCTTGGCACCTGCGGGGGAAACAGCCGAAGCGCCGCCGGTGGCGGATGAAGCGAGGCTGTTTCGAGGAATTCAGCGAAGCGCTGCCAGCGGCAGAAAAAGCGAGCTGAATTCGAGGCAGGGGCCCGATTGGCGGATGCGAAGCATCCGGGAATCGGAATGCCCCAACGGTGAGCCGTTCTGCTAAATTTCAATTTATCAGCAGAGCTTGGCACCTGCGGGGATGCTGTCATCCACCATGATCAGGTTCAGGACTTCCTCGCCCTTTTCCTTGTGGACGGCGGAGATCAGCATGCCGTTGGACTCCTGACCCATCATCTTTCTGGGGGGCAGGTTCACGATGGCCACCAGGGTCTTGCCCACCAGATCCTCGGGCTTGTACCACTTGGCGATGCCGGACAGGATCTGACGGTCGGTACCGGTGCCGTCGTCCAGCGTGAACTTCAGCAGCTTCTCGCTCTTCTTCACGTTGGAGCAGGCCTTGACCTTCACAGCGCGGAAATCGTTCTTGCAGAAGGTTTCAAAGTCCACCTTCTCCTCCAGCTGAGGCTCGGTCTCGATGGCGGGCAGAGCTGCCTTCTTAGCGGCCTCTGCGGCGGCCTCCAGCTCCTCCAGAGCCTTGTCCATGTCGATACGGGGGAACAGGTTCTCGCCCTTGACGACGGTGGCGGTCTCGCTCAGAGCGCCCCAGACAGCGGCGGCGGCCCAGTCCTGGATGTCGGCGCCGGCGCCGATCTGGACGAACAGCTTCTCCATGCTCTCGGGCATGAAGGGGATCAGCAGGATGCCGCAGATGCGGGCGGTCTCCAGCAGGTTGTACAGCACGTGAGCCAGGCGCTTGCCGTTGGCCTCCATATCCTTGGCCAGGGTCCAGGGAGTGCTCTCGTCGATATACTTGTTGGCGCGCTGGATGACGTGGAACACCTCGGCCAGAGCCTCGTGGGGAGCCATGGCCTCCATCTTGGCCTCGTAAGCGGCGCGCAGGCCGGAAGCCATGGAGATCAGCTCGGTGTCGTAGCTTTCCGGAGCATCATAGGTCTTGCAGCCCTCGGGCAGCGCTCCGCCGAAGTACTTGCCCACCATGGCGGTGGTACGGCTGACCAGATTGCCCAGGTCGTTGGCCAGATCGGTGTTGATGGTCTGGATCAGGCGCTCGTTGGAGAAGTTGCCGTCGGAGCCGAAGGGGAAGGTGCGCATCAGGAAGAAGCGCAGGGCGTCCACGCCGAACTTCTCAGCCAGGATATAGGGGTCCACCACGTTGCCCTTGGACTTGGACATCTTGCCGCCGTCCAGCAGCAGCCAGCCGTGGCCGAAGACATGCTGGGGCACCGGCTCGCCCAGACTCATCAGCATGGCGGGCCAGATGATGGAGTGGAAACGGACGATCTCCTTGCCCACGATGTGGTACTCGCAGGGCCAGTAGTGCTTGTAATCGTCGTACTTGTCGTTGTCATAGCCCAGAGCGGTGATATAGTTGGACAGAGCGTCCACCCAGACGTACACCACATGGCCGGGATCGAAGTCAACGGGCACGCCCCAGGAGAAGGAGGTACGGGACACGCACAGGTCCTCAAGGCCCGGATCGATGAAGTTCTTCACCATCTCGTTGACGCGGCTGCGGGGCTGCAGGAAGTCGGTGTTCTCCAGCAGGTCGCGGATCTTGTCGGCGTACTTGCTGAGCTTGAAGAAGTAGGCCTCCTCCTCGGCGTCGATGACGGGGCGGCCGCAGTCGGGGCAGCAGCCGTCCTTCAGCTGGCTCTCGGTCCAGAAGGACTCGCAGGGCGTGCAGTACTTGCCCTTGTAGGCGCCCTTATAGATATCGCCATTGTCGTACATCTTCTTGAAGATCTTCTGAATGGCGGAGACATGATAATCGTCGGTGGTGCGGATGAAGCGGTCGTTGGAGATGTTCATCAGCTTCCACAGGTCCAGGATGCCGCCCTTGCCCTCAACGATGCTGTCCACGAACTCCTGGGGAGTCATGCCGGCCTCGGTGGCCTTCTGCTCGATCTTCTGGCCGTGCTCGTCGGTGCCGGTCAGGAACATGACGTCGTAACCGGCCAGGCGCTTATAGCGGGCGATGGCGTCGGTGGCGACGGTGCAGTAGGTGTGGCCGATGTGCAGCTTGTCAGAGGGGTAGTAGATGGGGGTGGTGATATAGAACTTTTTGTTTTCCATGGGGATCTTTCTCCTTTTTTCACGGCTGCTCCGAATGGAAGAGCGCCGGTATTCACAAAGTACGACCTATTATAACGGGTTCGCCGGGGAATTACAATTGTTTCTTGGAAATTTATTCCGTTAAAGTTTGATAACGGAGCCATCTGCCGGAAAAATAATACAGGACGGACAGCAGACAGCCCACGCACCAGCCGATGCCGATGCCGTAGAACATATAATCGGGGCCGAAGCGGTTGGCCAGCAGATAGACCGACGGCACCCGCACAAGGATCAGGGACAAAATGGCGTTGATCATGGAGAACATGCTGTCGCCCGCGCCCTGCATGGCGTTGTTGAGACAGAACATGACGGAGAACAAAACATAGAAGGGCATGATGCTCCGGAGATACAAGGCGCCGTTTTCGATGACCGCCGGCGTATCGGAGAAGCAGGCGATCAGCACGGGCCCCAGCGGGATGAGCACCAGCATACCGACGGCCCAGAGAACGGAGGCGGCCACCGTGATGCGGATGCCCTGACGGACCCGGTCCATCTGCTTGGCCCCGATGTTCTGGCCCACGAAGGCCACGACGGCGCTGGCAAGGCTCTGGATGGGCAGGAAGGCCATGGAGTCCAGCTTGGAGCCCACGTTGTAGGCGGCGGTGTAGTCGTAGCCGTAGGAGTTGATCTTGCTCATAACCACCATGGAGCCCAGGGCTACCAGGGACATATGCAGGCCGGAGGGCAGGCCGATGCGCATGATCTCCCGGAACAGCTGGCGGTCAAACCGGAAGCAGAAGGGGCGGATGGCGTAGTCCGGATAGCTGCGGTTGATGTAGCCAAGGCCGAACAGCCAGCTGGCCGCCTGGGCCAGAATGGTGGCCAGAGCCACGCCCATCACGTCCATCCGGAAGGCCAGCACGAAGAGGAGATCCAGCACGATGTTCATGATGGTGGCCACCGCCAGAAACAGCAGCGTGGTGCGGCTGTTGCCAAGACCCCGCAGGATGCCGGCGTTCAGGTTGTAGCCGATGGTGCCCACCAGACCGGCGCTCACCACCAGAAGGTAGGTACGGGCGTCCCCGTAGGCGGCGGTCTCCACCCGCAGGGCGGTCAGCAGCGGGTTTACCAGCAGCACCGCACCGGCGGACAGGGGCACCACGCCGCAGACAAAGGCGGTGTAGACGGTGTCGATGGCGTCCCGCACCCGGTCCGGCTTCCCCGCTCCGAAAAACTGGGCGATGACCACGGTTCCGCCGTTGGACAGGCCCATGAACAGGGAGGAGAACATGAAGATGACCGGCGCGCCCACGCCCACGGCAGCCAGGGCGCTGTCGCCCACGAAGTTGCCGACCACCCAGCTGTCCACCATATTATAAAACTGCTGGAGAAAGCTGCCCAGCAGCAGCGGCAGCGCGAAATAGAACAGGTGCCCCGCGGGGGAGCCAACGGTCATATTCCGCATGCCGGAAGAACTCTTTTTCATAAGAATCCACCTGTTTTCTGAGGATTGTTAATACTGTACCCCATTTGCCCCCGGCGGGCAATTGTTTTTTCGCCGGAAATGGGATAGAATGTGGAAAACAACAGCAAACAAAGGAGAACTGACCATGAAACTGGTATCCTGGAACGTCAACGGCCTGCGGGCCTGTCTGAATAAAGGCTTTCTGGACTTTTGTGAATTTGCAAACGCCGATGTGATCTGCCTGCAGGAGACGAAAATGCGCCCCGAGCAAGCGGAGTTCGACCTGCCCGGCTATTCCCGCTTCTGGAACAGCGCCGACAAGGCCGGCTATTCCGGCACGGCCATCTTCACCAGGCAGGAGCCCCTCAGTGTCACCTATGACTTCGGTGACGACGAGCACCGCCATGAGGGCCGTGTCATCACCGCCGAGTATGAGGACTTCTATCTGGTGTGCTGCTACACCCCCAACTCCAAGGACCAGCTGGCCCGTCTGGACTACCGCATGGTCTGGGAGGACGATATCCGGGCGTACCTCATGGAGCTGGACGCCAAAAAGCCTGTGGTGTACTGCGGCGATCTGAACGTGGCCCACGAGGAGATCGACATCAAGAACCCCAAGAGCAACCGCCGCAACCCTGGCTTCTCCGACGAGGAGCGGGAGAAGATGACGGCGCTGCTCGCCTCCGGCTTTGTGGACACGTTCCGCTATCTCTATCCCGACAAGACCGGCGCCTACTCCTGGTGGAGCTACCGGTTCAACGCCCGCAAGAACAACGCCGGCTGGCGCATTGACTATTTTATTGTGTCCCAGCGGCTGAAAGACCGCATCAAAAACGCGGATATCTGGAGCGAGATCATGGGATCGGATCATTGTCCCGTGGTGCTGGAGCTGGAGGTGTAACGATATGTGGAATATGCTCTGGCCGGTGCTTCTGGTGGTCGGCGCCAACACGATCTATAACATCTGCGCAAAATCCACGCCGGAGGACGTCAACAGCTTCGCCTCCCTGATCATCACCTATGGCATCGCTGCCCTTTGCTCTCTTGTCATGTTCTTCCTGACCAGCGGGCAGAAAAACCTTGCGGCGGAGCTGGGCAAAACCAACTGGACGGCCTGGGTGCTGGGCGCTGTGCTGGTGGCGCTGGAATTCGGTATCATTGCCATTTACCGTGCCGGCTGGAAGGTGGGCATCGGTATTCAGGTCACCAATATCGGCCTTGCCATCACGCTGGTTTTGGTGGGCGTCCTGCTTTACAAGGAGGCCTTTACCCTGCGCCAGCTCGTTGGCCTGATCGTGTGTACGGTGGGTTTGGTGATGGTGGCCAAGTAAGCAGGAGAAAGAAGATCGGATATGCAGCAAAATCAGGATGTTTTTCAGGGGCTTTCCGCCCCGCGGGCCATCGCAAAGTTTGCGATCCCCACCATTTTGAGCCAGCTGGTCACCCTGCTGTATAACCTGGCGGACACGTTTTTCGTGGGTCACACCAACGACCCCTCCCAGGTGGCGGCGCTGACGCTGAGCTTCCCGCTGTTCATGTCGCTGACCATGGTGGGCAACCTCTTCGGCATCGGCGCCAACAGTTTCATCTCCCGCTCCCTGGGTCAGGGAGACCGGGATCGGGCCTCCCGGGCCTCCACCTTCGCCTTTTACGGGGCGCTGGCCGGTGTGGTGGTCATCATTGCCGTTCTGGCGGCCTTCATGACGCCCATCCTGCAGGCCATCGGCACCGTGACGCCGGAGACCTTCCAGGCCACAAAGGAATACCTGACCTGGACGGTGCTGTACGGCGGCATCCCCACGGTGGCGGCGCTGATGCTGGGCCACCTGATCCGGGCCGAGGGCAACACGAAGCAGGCCAGCATCGGCATGGCGCTGGGCGGCTTTCTGAAC
Organism: Oscillibacter sp.; assembly: GCA_017482345.1. Taxonomy (GTDB): domain Bacteria; phylum Bacillota; class Clostridia; order Oscillospirales; family Oscillospiraceae; genus Oscillibacter. Next base: position 132,044 of record JAFUNB010000016.1, on the reverse strand, counting down.
ATCGGGCTGGACTATGTGTTCGTGTCCGTGCTGGGCATGGCGGCGGAGGGCGCGGCCATCGCCACCTGCATTTCCAACGTGGTGTCCCTGTTGTATCTGCTGTGGATCGCGCTGCGGACAGAGGGCAGCGTCATTGTCCTCTCCCCCGCCCGTCTGCGGTTTGAGCCTGTGATCGCCAAGCAGGTCATTCTGGTGGGTATTCCCTCGGCGGCCATCATCGTGCTGGGCAGCAGCGCCAACATCATGCTGACCCACTTCATGTCCGCATACGGCGACGTGTCCATCGCCGCCTTCGGCATCGTGCAGAAGATCGGCACCATCGCCATCCAGATCACCGTGGGTCTGACCCAGGGCATCATGCCTCTGCTGGGCTACTGCTACGGCGCGGAGGAGACGGAGCGGTTCCGGGAGATCAGCCGGCTGTCCTTCATCTTGCTGGGCTGCTACGCCGCGGCCTGCATCGCCGTGGTGGAGGTGTTTGCAAAGCCCCTCATCAACCTCTTCATCACCGAGAGCGCAACGGTGGAAAAGGGCGTGCAGTTCCTGCGGGTCTGGTTCCTCTGCGCGCCGGGCATGTGCTTCACGAACCTGTTCAGCAGCGTGTTTCAGGCCATGGGTAAGTGGGTGCAGTCCCTGTTCCTGTCGGTCATCCGTCAGGCGGGCTTTCTGGCGCCGCTGCTGGTGCTTCTGAACGCCTTCGTGGGAGAGATGGGACTGGTGTACGCCCAGCCCATCGCGGACACGGCGGCGCTGGTGGTGGGCATCCTGTTCTACCGGAGCCTCATCCGAAAATTCCATGCATAAATCACAGGCGGAAGCGGCGGCTTCCGCCTGTTTTTGTAATTTACAATCCAGATTCTGCATTATAATGTGGCCAAACTCAGGAAAGGAGGCGTGGAGCCTCCCCATGTATTTCGCAGACTCCACGACAGAAAAATCATGATCTACGGTGTTGCAACGCTGGCCGCGTGCATGCTCTGCGGCTCGGTGATGGGCTCCGTGTTCGGCGACCTCATCGGCGCCGGTACGGAGATCGGCAGCGTCGGCTTTTCCATCCTGCTGCTGACGCTGGTCTCAAACTCCAGGCTGCCCTTTGTCCAGAAGCCTGCCTTCGTCCAGGGCGTCACCTTCTGGAAATCCATGTTCATCCCTGCGGTCATCGCCATGACGGCCACCCAGGATGTGCTCCACATGCTCTCCAGCAGCGTCGTGGCCATTGTGGCCGGCGTTGTCTCCGTCAGTGTGTCCTATCTGCTGCTCTACGGGCTGCACCGGCTCGGTGAGAAGAAGGAGGGGGCGGAACAATGAATATGGTACTGGAACATGCCGCCAAAACCCTCTCCGGCAGCGGCCTTGTGACCGCCTTCCTGTTCGCGGGCATCGTGTTTTATCTGGCCGGACTGCTGGCGGATAAGCTGACCCGGGGCCGCATCCACTCCTCCGCCATCGCCATTTTCTTAGGCCTCATCGCCGCCTATATCGGCGGCCTCATCACCGGCGGCGAAAAGGGTCTGGCGGACATCGCCGTCTTCAGCGGCCTGGGCGTTCTGGGCGGCTCTACCCTCCGGAACTTTACCCTCATCGCCGCCTCCTACGGCGCCAAGATGGAGGAGATCAAAAAGTGCGGCATCGCCGGCTTCCTCTCCCTGTTCGTGGGCATTTTCACGGCCTATACCACCGGCGCCATTGTGGCGGTGGCCTTTGGCTACCGGGATCCCGTCAGCGTGGCCACCATTGCCGCCGGAACGGTCACCTTCGTGGTGGGCCCCATCACCGGCCAGACGCTGGGTGCCTCCTCTGCCGTCATCGCCCTGTCTGTGGCGGCGGGCCTGATCAAAACCGTGTTCATCATGATCATGACGCCCTTTGTGGCCAAGCGGGTGGGTATCACCACACCCAGAATGGCCATGATCTACGGCGGTCTGGTGGGCTCCACCAGCGGCGTGTCCACCGGTCTTGCCGCCACAGATCCCGCGCTGGTGCCCTACGGCACCATGATCGCCACCTTCTATTCCGGCTTTGGCTGCCTGCTGTGCCCCTCCATTCTCTATCAGCTGACCCGCATGATTCTTCCCGGATAACGACCCGCGCCCCGGCCATCAGGCCGGGGCGCTTTCTCAGCTCAGCAGGGCGGTGATTTCTTCGATGTCCAGCTCCTGCAATGCCCAGTTGATGCCGTAGCCCACCACCTTGGCCAGGTCCCGCACCTGTCCGTCGATGTCCCGGGGCGTCACCATGAAGTTGGCGTGGCCCTGCCGCAGCCGCTCCGGGTCGATGTCCGCCGCGCCGCTCTCCTCCAGCAGGTCGGCGGCCAGGGTGGCGGCGTCCACCACCGTGGGCACGCCGATGGCCGCCACCGGTACACCAAGCGCCGCCTCGTCCAGCGCCGCGCGGTGGTTGCCCACGCCGGAGCCGGGGGCGATGCCTGTGTCGGTCAGCTGGATCGTGGCGCACACCCGGCCCATGCGGCGGGAGGCCAACGCGTCCACGGCGATGACCAGGCCGGGCTTTGTCTGCTCCACCATGGCCCGCACCGTTTCGGCGGACTCCAGGCCTGTGGTGCCCAGCACGCCGGTGCGCAGCACGCTGACGCTGCGAAAGCCGGAGAAGTGCGCCGGCATAGCGGAGAGCAGGTGGCGGGTCACCAGCACATGGTCCGCCGCCAGCGGCCCCACGGCGTCCGGCGTCATGGCGCCGTTGCCAAGCCCCACCACCAGCACGCTGCCCCGGTCGGGAATGAGAGCCTTCAGCTCCGCTCCCACGGCCCGCACCGCCCGCTCGAAAAAGCCGTCCCGCCGCTGCCAGAAGTCCGTCAGGTCGATGGTGCGGTAGCTGCCCGCCGCCTTGCCCAGGGCCTCCTCCCCCCGCCGGTCCAGAATATCCACCCGGGTGACGGGGTAGCCCTCGCTGCGCCGCTCGGTGGCCTTCACGCCGGGCAGCCGGGAGGTTTTTTCCGCCGACTCCTGCCAGATTTCTTTGGCCTCCAGCGCCAGATCCGTCCGCCTGATCAACATTTTTCAGCCCTCCAGACACAAAATATTGTGAAATATTGTGGTTCTGGGACTAGGTTTTGCGGATTGAAATACAATATACGAAAAAATCACAAAAATTGCAAAAAAACACTTGCTTTTTGGATTGTTCCCTGCTAAAATATCATTCTGCACGGGAGAAGTGTGTTCTTCCGCGCATGATTTTGCCAAAGGAGGTGTTTGGTTTGCCGAATATTAAGTCTGCCAAGAAGCGTGTTGAGATCGGTGAAAAGAGAAACGCACGTAACAAGGCCGCGAAGTCCGAGCTGAAGACCGCCATCAAGAAGTTCGAGGTTGCTGCCGCAGAAGGCAATCGCACCGAGGCCGATGGCGCTTACAAGGTTGCTGTGAAGAAAGTCGATCAGGCTGTTGCCAAGGGCGTGATGCACAAGAACACGGCTGCTCATCGCAAGAGCGCTATGACCCTGAAGCTGAACAAGATCGGCTGATCGTGCTGAATGAAAAGGACATCCGACTGGATGTCCTTTTTTGCTATATTCTGACCCTTTTCATTTTCCAAAGGTGTGATAGAATAGCAGTGCAATACACGAAAAAGGAGACCGTACATGGCTCTGTTTGATACCCATGCCCATTATGATTCCGGCGGCTTCAACGCCGACCGCCACGAGGTGCTGGCCGCTCTGCCGGAGGGCAACGTGGCGCTGGTGGTGAACCCCGGCTGCGATATCCCTTCCTCCCGCATGGCGGTGGAGCTGGCGGAGCGCTATCCCCACGTCTACGCCGCCGTGGGCATCCACCCCTCCGACTGCGCCGGCACCGGCGAGGCGGAGTACGAGGCCCTGCGTCAGCTGGCACGGCACGAAAAGGTGGTGGCCATCGGCGAGATCGGTCTGGACTACTACTGGGAGGACAACCCGCCGAAGGAATTTCAGCAGCAGGTGCTGCGCCGCCAGATCGAGCTGGCGCTGGAAGTGGATCTGCCCGTCATCATTCATGACCGGGAGGCTCACGGCGATTCTCTGGCCATCGCGCTGGAGTACCCCACCCTGCGGGGCGTGTTCCACTGCTTTTCCGGCAGCCCGGAGATGGCGGAGGAGCTGATTAAGCGGGGATGGTTCTTGGGCTTTGACGGCCCTATCACCTATAAGAACGCCCGCCGGGCGCCGGAGGTGGCGGCCATCACGCCCCTGGACCGCATCGTCATCGAGACGGACGCCCCCTACCTGACTCCTGTCCCCTTCCGGGGCAAGCGGAACGACAGCCGGTATCTCAGCTACGTTGTGGAAAAGCTGGCGGAGTGGAAGGGCGTCACGGCGGAGGAGATGGAGCGCATCACCTTTGAGAACGGCAAGCGTCTGTACGGAATGGAGTAAGCGATGAAAAAGGGATTTACCATTACCTATGAATACGGCGGCAACCTGTATGTGAATACCACCAACCGCTGTAATTTCAACTGCAATTTCTGCCTGCGCCATAACGAGAGCGACGGCAGCATCTACACCAACAACCTGTGGCTGGAGCGGGAGCCGACGAAAGAGGAGATCCTCGCCTCCATCGAAAGCCGGGACCTGAGCCAATACGCCCAGTTGGCCTTCGTGGGCTTCGGTGAGCCCAGCTACCGGATGGAAGACATCTGCTGGGTCATCGACCGGCTGAAGGAGCACGGGAAGAAGATCTTCACCCGCATGGATACCAACGGCACCGGCTCCCTCATCCACGGCCGGGACATCGCGCCGGACTTTGCCGGCCGGTTCGACATGGTGTCCATCTCCCTGAACACGGACACCGCTGAAAAGTACGACGCCCTGTGCCATCCCGTGCAGAAGGGCTGCTACGAGGCCATGAAGACCTTCGCCAAAGAGGTGCAGAAGTACGTTCCCAAGGTGATGATGACCGTGGTGGATACCATTCCCGCCGAGGAGATCGAAAATTGCCGGAAGATCTGCGAAGAGGAGATCGGCGCCATCTACCGGGTGCGGGAATATATTGAAGACTAAAGAGAAAAGGAGACTGCGAGTATGATCGGTTCTTTGATTATGGGCGCCATTGTGGGATGGGCCGCCGGCAAGCTGATGAATCTGGAGGGCGGCCTGCTGATGAATATCATCATCGGCGTGGTGGGTTCCTTCGTGGGCAGCCTGGTGTTTGGCTTCCTGGGCTTCTCCGCCCATGGCCTGTTCGCCAATCTGGTGGTTGGCATCGTGGGCGCCTGCCTGTTTATCTGGCTGGGCCGCAAAATGTTCAAGAAATAAGAAAAGAGACGCCAAAAGGCGTCTCTTTCTTTATGCTTCTGTAATAGATTTCACGGCGGCCAGCTGCTCTGCCGTCAGGACGGATCCCAGCGTCTGCATACACAGAGCGTACTGGTTTTCGTACCGGGCGAAGGTGTCCTCCCGCCGGATGCGGAAGCCAAGGCTGCCGTACAGCAGCACGGCCTTCCAGCTCCAGGGCTGGGTGTGGATGTAGACGGGGGCCTCCCCTTTGGCGGCAAAGACGCGCAGCACCTGATTGCACAGCGCCCGTCCGATGCCCAGCCGCTGATACCGCTCAGACACCACCAGCCAGTGGAGGGAGGCCACGGTGTCCGCGCCCTTCGGGTCCCGCCAGGCGATACAGGTGCCGGCGCAGCTGCCGTCCGGCGCGATAGCGAACCAGCACCGCTCTCGCAGGGCGGCCCCGTGGGGGAAATAGGTGCGGCGGAAGTAGTCCTCCGCCTCCTGCGGGGAGGCAAAGTCTCCCGCTTCGTGCTCCAGCGCCGCCCACAGGGCCTCGTCGCCGGGGGCGTAGGGGCGCAGGACAAAGCCCTCCGGCAGAGCCGGCTCTGCCGGAGAGAGATGGTCACAGCGGAGGATCAGATTGTAAAAGGGAATGTTCCGGTCCACCATGGATCAATACATGTGCAGCAGCTCGATCTGCTCGCCGGAGGGGCCGGTGAAGAACCAGTTTTCCAGGCCGCCGAAGACATTCGGCACAACTCTCTTCGCGGGAGTGGTAAAGGTATTCACGCCGGCGGCGCGGATGGCGGCGGCCGCGGTGTCCACGTCCGTCACATAGACTGCGAAATGGGGGATGCTGCCCTCGGTCATGGGCATGGGAGTGGGAGCCTGGATCAGCTCCAGCGTAAAGCCGCCGAACTCCACCAGCGCCAGCAGCTTGTCACCCTCGGGGGTGGGCAGGGCGGCCTGCTGCTGCAGAGAGCCGCCGATCTTCTCGTAAAAAGCGATGCTCTCCGCCATGTTTTCGGTGTAAATGGCGATGTGGCCGAGGCCCTGATAAAGAGATTTCATGGTAGTACCTCCCATATCTTGATGTTATCGTAAATAGGATACTACAACCTGTTGGAAAAGGGAAGATTCTTTGAAAAAATGCGAAAAAAGAAAAGTTTTTTCTTGACATTTGTTTTCTTTCATATATAATAATTAAGGTCTGCGATTTGCAGGCAATATCCTTGCTCTCATCAAAGAATGAGGGCCATTTGTCCAAAAGGAGGTGCAAGACATGGCAAAGGTTTCTGCCAACTACGAGGTCGTTTTCGTCATCGACCCTGCACAGGGTGAGGAGGGCATCGCCGCTCTGGTGAACAACTTCAAGACCCTGATCGAGCAGAATGGTTCCGCTGTCGAGGTGGAAGAGTGGGGTACCCGCAAGCTGGCTTATCCCATCGACTACAAGACCGAGGGCTACTACGTTCTGGTGAACTTCACCAGCGAGCCTTCCTTCCCCCGCGAGCTGGATCGTAAGCTGCGTATCAACGACGGCATCATGCGTTCCCTGATCGTCTGCAAGGGCGAGTAATTAAGGAGGCATATTCCGTATGCTGAACAAGATTTTTCTCATGGGTCGTCTGACCCGTGACCCCGAGCTGCGCCGTACCGCCAGCGGTACCGCTGTCACGTCCTTCTCTCTGGCTGTCGACCGGGATTTCAAGTCCCAGAACGGCGAGAAGGAGACGGACTTCATCGACATCGTCGCATGGCGCAGCACCGCGGAGTTTGTCAGCAAGTACTTCTCCAAGGGCCGTATGGCCGTGGTGGAGGGCCGGCTGCAGATCCGCGACTGGACTGACCGCGACGGCGGCAAGCGCAGAAGCGCTGAAGTCATCGCCGACAATGTCTATTTCGGGGATTCCAGACGGGACGGCGCCGGCGATTTCGGCGGAGCTCCCGGATACAGCGCTCCCATGGGTGGCCGCAGCAATTATGCCGCTCCCGTGGACAACCATTCTGATTTCGCCGAAATCGGCGAGGAGGACGGCGAACTGCCGTTCTGATCTTGATAAAGGAGGAACCATTTCATGGCTTTTGATCGTGAAGCAAGACCCGCTCGCCCCATGCGCGGCAAGCGTCGTAAGGTCTGCCAGTTCTGCGCTGACAAGTGCGAGTCCATCGATTACAAGGACGCCGCCAAGCTGCGCCGCTTTGTTTCTGAGCGTTCCAAGATTCTGCCCCGCAGAACCACCGGCACCTGCGCCATGCATCAGCGTCAGCTGACCGAGGCTATCAAGCGTGCCCGTCAGATCGCTCTGCTGCCCTACGTCACCGACTAATCCGGCAGTCGACTGCACAAAGACAAAGACCAACTCGAAAGAGTTGGTCTTTTTTTATGCTCAGCAGACCGAGATTGCCCCTGCTTTTACACCGTCAGCTCGATCTGGTTGCCCTCGATGGCCACGACGCAGCTCTCGTAGTAGCCGTCGCCGGTGGTTCTGGGGCCGCTGACCACCTCGTAGCCTGCGGAGCGCAACTCTGCCGTCAGGGCGTCTACGGCCTCGCGGCTGCCCAGGCTGAAGGCAATGTGGATATAGCCGGTGCGGGTGGGCTGCTTTTCCGGGTCGGCCATGTTGGGGCGGGTCATGATCTCCAATCGTGCGCCGCCGTCAAAGGTCAGAAAATACGAGCGGAAATCCGTGGTTTTGTTGTGATAGCCGCTGTTGGCCTGGGCGCCAAGAAAGCGGACAAAAAAGTCTCTGGCGGCCTCCAGATCGTTGACGTACATGGCGATGTGCTCGATGCGCATAGGCTTCCCTCCCGTAAAAATAGCTGTTGTTATTATAATAGGAAGTCCTGTCCCGGCGCAAGGCGGTTTATTTGCTCCGGGCCGTCAGCACCTCCACCATCCGCTCCGCGAACAGCCGGCCCGCCAGCGCCGCCTCCTCCGGGGAGTTTCCGGCGGCGCCCACCTCCAGCAGCAGCGCGCCGGCGGAGACGTGCTGGTTATACCGGGAGTTGCGCAGCAGAATGGGCCGCATCAGGGTGGAAAACTCCGTCAGGATGTCCTGCTGCAGGGCCGCCGCCAGCTTCAGATTCTCCATCCAGTCCGGATGCTCCAGCCCGCTGCCGTCGCTGCCCATGACCAGCGTCATCTGGGCCGCTGTCTCCTCCCCCACGGCGGAGACCACCTTGTATTCGTTGCCCTGCCCGTCCTCAATGGCGTCCCGGTGGACGTCCAGAATGAACCGCAGGGAGGGATACTGGGCCTGATAGGTCCGGATGGCGGCAAGGGAGCGGTCGTAGGCACCGGTGTAGTTGGGATAGTCGTACAGCGTCCGGTCGTGGAGGACGGAAATGCCCGCCCGGCTCAGCACGCCGGCGATCTCCTCCCCCACCTGCACCACGTTGTAGCGGGAGTCGGTGGTGCGGTGGTCGCCGGACCAGACGATGCCGTCGTCCTCCGCCGGGGTATAGGCCTCGCTGCCGTGGGAGTGGAGGATGAGCACCTGCGGCCCCTCCTCCCCCGTCAGCTCCGCGGCGAAGGGGGCGTCCAGCTCCGTAAGCGGGATGGCGTGGTCGGTGGAGTTGCTGATGTAGACCTTTCCCCAGACGGTATACCCCTCCGTGCTGGTGGGGACCAGCGTCCGGGCGGCCACGCCGTTGTCCGGCGCGGCGGGGGCCTCCAGCGGCGTTTCCTCCACGGGGCGGGTGACGATCTCCTCCCGGTGGGTGTCCGGCGAGGGCTGTTCCTCACGCTCTGAGGACCACAGCTCCGCCACGGCGGAGCGGGCGGACACCAGCAGGGGCGACTGGCTGAGAGCCAGCACCGTGGCCGGAGACAGAGCGTCCTCCTGCCGCAGATCCCCCAGCTCCCATTTCAGCGCCTTTACCGGCAGCGCGGCGCGGAGTGCCGCCGCGCTCTCGCTGGCGGTGGTGGAGCCGGCTGTTACTGCAACGGCCCACAGCGTCCCCCCTGCCACCGCCAGCGCCAGGGCCCGGTGGGCCAGATCCCGGATGGTTTTTCGGTTCATCGTCGTCACCTCCCGGGACAACCTATGCCCCGGCGGGACAAAGTATTCCAGCGGCCATTTTTGTGGAAAAACGGCGGGTCTTTCAGATTGGTTTTAGCTTTCAGGCATATGATGGCGGCAAAACCATGGAAAGGACCGAACAACGCATGGAAGAACTGGTACAGAAGGAAACGAAGGACATCGTCCCCAAAACGCAGAAGAGAAAGCTGAAAAAGCGCTGGCTGATCCTGGCGCTGGTCGTGATTCTGCTGGCGGCGGGCGTATTTGTGATGCGCCGTATGCGCAGCCGCGCCACCGCCATGGGCGAGATCAGCTATGTGGAGGCCGCGGCGGAGCGGCGCGACATCGTCAACTCCCTGACCGGCAGCGGCACGCTGCAGCCGGCGGACTCCTACACCGTCACCTCCCTGGTCTCCGGCGAGGTGCTGGCGGACTATTTTCAGGAGGGCGACCGGGTGGAGGAGGACCAGCTGCTCTACTCCATCGACGCCTCTCAGATGGAAAACAGCCTGACCCAGGCCCAGCGCAGCTATGAAAATGCCGTCAAGGCCAAATACCCCTCCGCGGACATGAGCGGCGTGGTCAGCGAGGTGTATGTGTCCAGCGGCGACACCGTGTCCAACGGCACGAAGCTCATGAAGATCGTGGGCGACAACAACATCTACATCGACTTCCTCTTTGCCTATACCGCGGCCAGCGAGTTCTACGCGGGCCAGCGGGCGGACATTTTCATCACCGGCTACGACGGCAGCATCAGCGGCACCGTCACCGGCGTGTCCGACGGCACCACCGCCTCCTCTACCGGCGCCATGCTGACCACCGTCCGGGTGAAGGCTGTCAACCCCGGCCTCGCAACCGGCGACAGCACCGCCACCGCCGCCATCGGCAGCTATTCCAGCTACGGCACCTCTCCGGTGAAGATCAGCTCCTCCAGCGTCATCACCGCGCAAGGCTCCGGCAAGCTGACGGGCTTCGACTGGCTGCCCGGTGACACCATCACCAGCGGTCAGCGGCTGGGCACCATCACCGGCGACAGCATCGACAACCAGATCGAAAACGCCCGGATCAGCCTGGAAAACACCCAGGACAATCTGGATAACTACGAGGTCACCTCCCCCATCGCCGGCACGATCATCGAAAAGTACACCAAGGCCGGCGATAATGTAGGTGCCGGCAATAACAACAGTTCCACCCTCTGCATCATCTACGATTTGAGCTATCTGGAGATGACTCTGAGCATCGACGAGCTGGACATCAGCAAGGTCAGCGTGGGCCAGGAGGTGCAGGTGACGGCGGACGCCGTGGAGGGCGCGGTGTATACCGGCGTGGTCACCAAGGTCTCTGTAGTGGGCACCACCTCCGGCGGCACCACGGTCTATCCCGTCACCATCCGCATCGACGAGACGGACGGCCTGCTGCCTGGCATGAATGTGGACGCGGAGATCTACCTCTCCTCCGCGGAGGATGTGCTGGCCATTCCCAACGGCGCGCTGAACCGGGGCAATACCGTCATGATCACGGCGGACTCTCCCTCTGCGGGCAACGCCATCGAGCAGGAGGCCCCCGAGGGCTACGTCTATGTGCAGGTGGTTCCCGGTGAGAGCGATGACGACTACATCGAGATCCGCTCCGGCCTGCAGGCGGGCGACACCGTGGCCTATCTCCGCACCACGGCCAGCTCCGAGATGTTCATGCCCGGCATGATGGGCGGTATGCCCGGCGGAATGGGCGGCGGCATGTCCGGGGGCGGCATGCCTTCCGGAGGCGGTATGCCCGGCGGTATGCCTTCCGGAGGCGGTATGCCCTCCGGCGGAGGAATGAGACGATGAGCGCGCTGATCGAATTTCAGGACGTTTGCAAAACGTACTATATGGGCGACTCTGTCGTCCGGGCGGCGGACCACATCTCCATGCAGATCCAGCAGGGAGAATTTGTGGCCATCGTGGGCCAGTCCGGCTCCGGCAAGTCCACCTGTATGAATATCATCGGCTGTCTGGACGTCCCCACCTCCGGCACCTATCTGCTGGGCGGCCAGGATGTGGGCGCCATGGACCGGGACCAGCTGGCGGAGGTGCGGAACCGGATGCTGGGCTTCATTTTTCAGCAGTACAACCTCCTGCCCAAGCTGAGTATTCTGGAAAACGTCGAGGTGCCCCTGATGTACGCCGGCGTGTCCAAAAAGGAGCGCCGGGAACGGGCGAAGCTGGCGCTGGAGCTGGTGGGTCTTGCGGATAAGCTGGAGCATAAGCCCAACGAGCTCTCCGGCGGCCAGCAGCAGCGGGCCTCCATCGCCCGGGCGCTGGTAGGCGAGCCGGCGGTCATTCTGGCGGATGAGCCCACCGGCGCGCTGGACTCCCACACCGGCCGGGAGGTCATCCGGATGCTGCAGAAGCTCCACGCCGCCGGCAACACCGTGGTGCTCATCACCCACGACAACTCCATCGCCGTGCAGGCGGAGCGCATCATCCGGCTGGAGGACGGCCGGGTGGTGTACGACGGCGACGCCCACGCCCCGGAGGCCGTGGTAACGGCGGGTCTGTTTGGAAAGGAGGGGCTGGCATGAAGCTCTGGGAATCCTTCCAGTTGGCCCTCTCCAACATCTGGGCCAGCAAAATGCGCTCCTTCCTCACCATGCTGGGCATCGTCATCGGCGTCTGCGCCGTCATCGTCATCGTGGGTCTCGGCAACGGTATGCAGACCTACATGGAGGACAGCTTTGCCGAGATGGGCACCAATACCCTGACGGTGAATATCATAGGCCGCGGCTCCTCCCGCAGCGTGTCCGAGGAGCAGATGTACGAGATCGTGGCGGAAAACGGCGACTATCTGGAGTACATCTCCCCCACCGTATCCATGTCCGGCAGCGTGAAGATCGGCAGCAGCTACGCCTCCGCCACCTCGGTCAGCGGCGTCAGCGAGGACTACTTCGCCATGAAGGACTATGGCGTTGCCCAGGGCCGGGGACTGCAGTATGTGGATATCGCGGACCGGAAAAAGGTCTGCGTCATCGGCCAGTATTTGAATCAGGCGTATTTCGGCGGAAACGCCGTGGGAGAAAAGCTGAAGATCGGCGAAAACCAGTTCACCATCGTGGGCGTCCTGAGCCAAAAGACGGACACCATGGAGGAGGGCAGCACCGATGACTGCGTCTTTGTCCCCTACTCCACGGCGGCCCGCTTCAGCTTCACCGGCACCATTAACAGCTATACCCTCACCGTGGTGGACGAAACACAGGCGGAGACCTGCGTCAGCATCATTGAGGACGCCCTGTACGACGTGTTCGAGGACGAGGATGCCTACATGGTGTCCAGCATGTCCGAGATGCTGGATACCATGAACTCCATGATCAACATGGTGGTCTATATCCTCTCCGCCATCGCCGCCATCTCGCTGGTGGTGGGCGGCATCGGCATCATGAACATCATGCTGGTGTCCGTGACGGAGCGGACGAAGGAGATCGGCATCCGCAAGGCCCTGGGCGCCAAGGAGCGGTATATCATGACCCAGTTCGTCATCGAGGCGGCGGTCACCTCCGCCCTGGGCGGAGTCATGGGCATCGGCTTGGGCTATGTGCTCTCCTCGGTGGCCACAACGGTCATCACCGTCATGCTGGAAGCGGCCATCACCGTGACGCCCACCGTGGGCGCGGTGGCGCTGGCCTTCGGCATCTCCGCCGGCATCGGCATCCTGTTCGGCTACCTGCCCGCCAAAAAGGCGGCTCTGCTGAACCCCATTGATGCTTTGCGGTACGACTGACCCCCTTGCCGTCCGCTTCAAGCATAAAAACAGACCGGATCGCCATTGGCGGTCCGGTCTGTGGTTTATTCAGCCTGTTTTCGCATGAGGGCGATCTCTTTCGCGTAGCCGGGCAGCTCGTTGGGCGTCTCCAGACAGAAGGGCAGTCCCCGCAGGGCCGGATGGCGCACCACCCGGGTCAGGGCCTCCAAGCCAATCTCGCCCTCGCCGATGCACGCGTGGCGGTCTTTTCTGGCGCCGAGCGGGTTCTTGCTGTCGTTCAAGTGGATGGCTTTGAGACGGTGGAGACCGATGACTCGGTCAAACTCCGTCAGCACGCCGTCCAGATCGTGGATGATGTCGTAGCCGCCGTCGGAGACGTGGCAGGTGTCCAGACACACGCCCATCTTCTCCCCCAGCTCCACCCGGTCCAGGATCTCCCGCAGCTCCTCAAACCGGCCGCCCACCTCGCTGCCCTTACCGGCCATGGTTTCCAGCAGGACGGTGGTGGTCTGGTCTGGTGTCAGGATGGCGTTGAGAGACTCGGCGATCAGGGTGATGCCGGCCTCCATCCCCTGTCCCACATGGCTGCCGGGATGGAAATTGTAATACTGTCCCGGCACGAACTCCATACGACGCAAATCGTCGGCCATGGTTTCCCGGGCAAAGGCGCGGTTGTCCGCTTCCTTGCCGCAGAGATTCAGGGTGTAGGGCGCGTGAGCCACGATGGGGGCGAAGCTGTGTTCCTTTAAAAGGACCACCAGCGCCGCCACGTCGGCGGGGTCGATGTCCTTGGCCCGGCTGCCCCGGGGGTTGCGGGTGAAAAACTGAAAGGTGTCGGCCCCCAGCTCCAGCGCCTGCCGGCCCATGGCGGCAAAGCCCCTGGAGGAGGACAGGTGACATCCGATGTGCAGCATGGAAAAGCCTCCTTTGGCGGTACTGATTCTGAATGATATTGTACCCCATCCGGCTGCCGGATGCAATCAGGTGGCGGAATCGTCATCCTCCCGGGCCAGAAACAGCTCCTCCGCCTGCTGCTGGATGGACATGAGCCGGCAGCTGAGCTGCCGCAGGACTTCTTCCGCGTCGGTCAGAGCGTTGAACAACAGGGCGTATTCCTGAGTGATGGTCTGCATATAGATACCTTCCTTTCTTTCGGTTGTGTAAAACACAAGATGTTGTGGATTGATCGTCCTTATCATACACAAAGGAAAGGGCGGATTCTGCCGGAATTTGTCGAGAGGTTCCATTTTTTGCCGGAATCTGTGAAACTGTGGAAAATTGTATCGGAAAAGCGCGGAAAAAACCGCCAAAACGGGAGTTTTGGCGGTTTTTGATGTCAAGGATGGACGCAGGCGGCGGTCATCAGGTGGATGAGGGCCCGAATGCCCTGCACATAGGAGCGGACGGCCAGACGCTCGTCCGTGCCGTGGACACCCCGGGCGGAGTCCTCCGGCGTGGTCATGAAGGGACTGCACCGCAGACAGGTGTCGCAGATGATCTCGTAGTGGTGGGCGTCGGTGGCGCCGGCGGTCTGGGAGGGCGCGAACACCACGCCCTCGAAGTAGCGCTGCATGGTCTCCAGCAGCTTTGCGTAACCGTAGCCGTCGGTGCGGGCGGTGGCGGAGGGGTCGTTGCACTGGAGGAAGCGCATGTCCACGGTGTCGTCGCCCACGGCGGCCTTCACATGGGCCAGCAATTCCTCCACTGTCTCGCCCTCGGCGATGCGGAAGTTCACCACGGCGCTCATGTCCTGGGGCATGACGTTGCAGGCGGCGCTGCTGCCCCGGATGACAGTGGGGGCGATGGTGGTGCAGGTATAGGGGAACAGGGCCGGCACGCCGTGGCAGTAGGCGGCAATGGCGTCGGCGTTGCCGTCCACGTCCTGCACCAGCGTCTTCAGCGGTTCTTCCGTGATATAGGGGGCCAGCGCCTTGAAGGCGCCCACCATAACGGGGGTCAGCTTCACGGGGAAGGGACTCTCCACAATGCGGGCGATGGCCTGGCTCAGATGGCCCAGAGAGGTACCGCCGAAGGGGCGGCTGGAGTGGCCGCCGGCGCTCTTCACGCTCAGCTCCAGATCCGCGTAGCCCTTCTCCATCAGGTCCACCAGAGAGATATAGGTGTCGGGCGCGCCGTAGTTGGCGGCGTTTTCGATCTTGCCGAAGCCCTCGTCCAGCACGAACTCCAGCGTCACGCCCTGAGACTGGAGGTGGGCGGCAATGGCCCGGGCGCCCTTGTTCAGGGTTTCCTCGTCGTCGCCGAAGGCGAGATAGGTGGTGCGGGCGAAGGATGCGCCGTGGGCGAGCAGATAGTCCGCGGCCTCCAGAACGCCGAACACCTGATCCTTGATGTCCAGCGCGCCGCGGCCCCAGATGTAGCCGTCGGCCACAGCGCCGGAAAAGGCGTCGTGGGTCCAGTCGTCCTCCGTGCCGGCCACCACGGGCACCACGTCCTGGTGGGACATGAACAGGCAGGGCCGCAGGGCGGGATCGCTGCCGGGAATGGTGATCAGCAGGCTGTGGCGGCCGATGACCTCGAAGGTAGCGCCGGCCATGAGGGCGGGGTAGCTCTCCCGGATGAGGGCGTGGAGCTTTTCAAACTCACCGCTGTCGGTGTCCTCACCCCGGTCAATGGTCCTGCACTGGATGGCCCGGCTCAGGCGCTCCACGGCGCCGGCGCTGTCCAGATCGGGATAGTCGGTTTCGTTGGCAAAAAAGTCGAAGATGTGCTTCATAGGGCCTTGTCCTCCAAATATCGGCTGAGGAATTCCCGTGTACGGGCCTCCTTCGGATTGCCGAACACCTCGGCGGGAGTTCCCTGCTCCAGGATCACGCCCTGGTCCATAAACACGATGCGGTCGCTGACCTCCCTGGCGAAGGCCATCTCGTGGGTGACCACTACCATGGTCATACCCTGACGGGCCAGATTCCGCATGACGTCCAGCACTTCGCCCACGATCTCGGGGTCCAGGGCGGAGGTGGGCTCGTCGAACAGCATGATCTCCGGCTCCATGCACAGCGCCCGGGCGATGGCCACCCGCTGCTTCTGTCCGCCGGAGAGACGGCGGGAGTCGGCGCGGATGAAGTCCTTCAGACCCACGGCCTCCAGATGGCGGATGGCGGTCTCCTCCGCCTGCTGGCGGGGGATGCGGCGGACGGACATGGGGGCCAGGGTGCAGTTGTCCAGCACGTTCTTGTTGTTGAACAGGTTGAAGCTCTGGAATACCATGCCGATCTTCTGGCGCAGGCCGTCCAGATCAGTGTCGATATCCGTCAGATCCTCGCCGTTGAACAGGATCTGGCCGGATTCCGGCTCCTCCAGCAGGTTCAGGCAGCGCAGCAGCGTGGACTTACCGGAGCCGGAGGCGCCGATGATGCACACCACTTCGCCCCTTTGCACGTCCAGGTCGATGCCCTTGAGCACCTTCAGATCGCCAAAGGACTTTTCAAGACCGCGGATGGAGAGGATGGGTTCCATGTATCAGCACCTCCTTAGTTGGAACTGGGGATCCCGCGATAGGTGCTGAGACTGAGCCGGCGGGACAGGGCGTTCAGGAACGCGCTGATGATGCAGGTCATGATCAGATAGATCAGGGCGGCAGAGACGTAATTGGGCAGGTTCTTGTAATAGATGCCGGCCACGCTGGTGGCGGCGTACATCAATTCTACCACACCGATGCAATTCAGCACAGAGGAATCCTTAATATTGATGATCATTTCGTTGCCGATGGCGGGGATGGCGTTTTTCAGCGCCTGGGGGAAGACCACCTTCATCATGGCCTGCCAAGCGCTCATGCCAAGGGAGCGGGCGGCCTCGGTCTGGCCGGCGTCGATGGACTCCACGCCGCCGCGGAGCACCTCGGAGAGGTAGGCGGCGGAGTTCAGGGACACGGTGGTGAGACCGGCGATGAAGAAGCTCCAGATGGAGTTGATCTCCGTGATGGTCAGCTCCGTGTGATCGGTGAAAAGGCCGAAGCCCACATAATAAATAATGAAGGCCTGCAGCATCATGGGGGTGCCGCGGATGACGGTGGCGTACAGGGCGGCGAAGCGGCTGCACAGGATCTTTACGAACTTGATGTGGTCCCGGTCCCGGCTGGTGGGGGTCTGGATCCGCAGGAATACCAGGCCAATGGCCAGGATGAAGCCGAAGATGGTGCCGAAGAAGGCCAGCCGCAGGGTGGTCCACAGGCCTGTCAGGAACAGGGAGCGGCTGTTGTAGAACATGTACACCATGGCCTGGAAGAAGGGATCGGGGTTGGTGTCCATGGCCATGACGCTGCGGATGAGGCGGCAGAGGACATGGATGCGGTCGGCCAGCACCAGGGCCGTCACGGCCCACACGGCGTAGGAGCCGTATCGGGCGGCCCGGCGGGCGGCAGGGGTGCAGAAACGGGACTGGCTGCGGTAGCGCCGCTTCAGCCGGCGCTTGCTGACCAGAGCGGCCAGGGCCGCCAGCGCGAACACGGCGCACAGGGCGAAGGCGGCCATGACCAGCGGCGTACAGCTCAGGAAGAAGCCGTATTCGTCACTGAAAACGTATACCAGCAAATCCGTCAGGATCAGCGCGCAGCCGGAGAGATACACATAGGGGTGGTCCGCCGCGGCAAAGCGGGCCGCGGCGGTCAGCTTTCCGCCGCACCAGCGGATCAGGTCGCCGGGCAGAGATCGCAGGATGGAGAGGAAAGTGTTCATAGAGAAATACCCCTTACTTACAGTTTGCGAAAATGGATGGGATTACTTGGGCTGACGCTCGTTGGCACCGGCCAGGATCTCGGCACGCTGCTCCTCGCTCAGCAGGTCCAGCGCGGCGTTGACCTGGTCCAGCAGCTCGGTGTCGGCCTTGCGCAGACCCACGCAGGAGCCGTTGAAGCCCAGCTCAAACTCCTCACCCTCGGCCAGCTCAACGACCTTGAAGGTGGGATTGGTGGCCAGATAGCCCGGGGTGTTCTCCATGTTCACCACGATGGCGTCGCAGGTCTTCTGCTCCAGACGGGCGATCTGGTTGGGGATGCTGTCCACGGCGGGCAGGTGATTCACGCCGGGGATCTGGTCGATGACGGTGTCCAGCATGGTGTCCTTCTGGCCCAGCACGCTGGCGCCGGAGAACTCAGCCAGGGTGGTGGCGTTGGCGTAAGGGGAGTCGCCGTTGACCATGAGGCCGTATTCCGTGGCCTTGTAGGGCTGGCTGAAGTTGATGGCCTGGCGGCGCTCCTCCGTGTCGCCCATGCCGGCGATGATCATGTCGATCTGGCCCTGGTTCAGCGCCTCGATCAGGCCGCTCCAGCCCAGCTTCACGATGACCAGCTCAGCGCCCAGCTGCTCGGCGATGTGGCGGGCGATTTGCACGTCGTTGCCGTCGGCGTAGAAGCCGGGGAGATTTTCAATGGGGACGTTCAGCTCGGAGGCGGTGTCCTCCTGCCAGTTGTTGGGGGCGTAGGCACATTCCATGCCGACGCGGATCTGGGTAATGGCGGGAGTCTCGGCGGGGGCTTCGGCGGAGGGAGATTCGGTGGGAGCGGACGTATCTTCTTTCTTACCGCCGCAGGCGCTCAGGGACAGGATCATAGCCAGGGTCAGCAGCAGGGCGGTCAGATTTCTTCTCGTTCTTCTCATGGTAGTCGTTCCTTTCTGTTTGGAAAAAATTAAAGCAGCCATAGATGTCGCGGAACATCCATGGCTGCATTTCAAACAATGCATGAACCCCTGCGGATACAGTGAGGCAGGGACTCTTGGCCAATGATAGCGCTCCACAAATGTGACAGTCCGGCAGATCTTCTCTGACGGCCCAGCAGAAACCCACAACAGGAAATGGATCTCAGCTTCGGCGGCGGACCCTTTCGTCCCCGGAGTTCCTGCTCCGTGGAGGGGAGTACTGATGTACGCCGCGCCTCTATCATTGTCTCGGTCGGCGAGGACCGAAGCAACGGTGTGAAATTGTTGTGGCAAGAGTACTCGCTGGGAGGAAAAATGTCAAGCCCTTAAAAACAAATTTTGAGAAAATTGAAAATCTTTTCCTGCTTGGCGTAAAAAATTTGTGAAGAACGCATATGGAATTTGCTTGATTTTGCCGATAGATGCCCCGTTGCGCTTTGGGCGGAAACCTGTTACTCTAGGAGAGAAGATTAAAAAATTTGAAGTAAAAGCGAGGCGGAATCATGAAACCCAAGGCGATCCTCTTCGATCTGGACGGCACCCTGCTGCCTATGGATCAGAATGTATTTATGAAGCACTATTTCGGCGAGATGGCAAAGGTGATCTCTCCTCTGGGCATCGCCCCGGAGGCAGTGGCTCCCACCATCTGGGCGGGCACGAAGGCCATGATGAAAAACACCGGCGGGACCACCAATGACGAGGTGTTCTGGCAGGTGTTCACCCAGGTGTCCGGGCTGGACGCGGCTCCCTTCCGGCCGGTGACGGACGCCTTCTATACCAACCAGTTCCACCGGGCGCGGGCGGCCACCGGCGAAAACCCGCTGGCGGTGGAGGCGGTCCGCGTTGCCCGGGAAAAGGCGGACAAGGTGGTGCTGGCCACCAACCCCCTGTTCCCCATGGTGGGCCAGCGGTCCCGCATGAGCTGGATCGGCCTGAAGCCGGAGGACTTCGATTTGGTGACGTCCTATGAGACGGACCGCTTCTGCAAGCCCAATCCGGAATATTTCCGGGACGTGTGCCGCCGGATCGGCGTGGAACCGGGAGCATGCGTCATGATCGGCAACGACGAGACGGAGGATATGGCCGCCGCCACTGCCGCCGGTATCCAAACCTGTTTCCTCATCACGGATTGCCGCATTGCCGGCGAGGCCGGATGGGACGGTCCCCAGGGAACCTTTACCCAAATGCTGGACTGGCTGCGGGCGCTGTGATCTGAGAGTAAAACGATTACTTTTTTCGCGAAAAACATTAGCAGGACGGATGAATTTCATCCGTCCTGCAATTTTTTGGAAATGACCGTTGTCAGAGTGTCCATGTTTGACCCCCAGTTTTTGTGCGAGCCTACGAAAAGCAAATGCCCCATTGACACGGACCGGAGGCAAGGATGTATAATAATTTTACAGAATTACTGGAAACGTTTCCAGTAACGTTTCCGGAACAGCGAAACAGGTGAAATGAAGGGGGTGGCAGCATGACGATCCGGGATATTGCGCAGCTGAGCGGCGTGTCCGTCAGCACGGTTTCCCGCGTGCTCAACAACCACCCTGACGTCAGCGAGGCTGTCCGCCGCCGGGTGCTGGAAGTGGTGCAGGAGTCCCATTATGTGCCCAACAACAGCGCCCGGGACCTGGTCCGCCCCCAGTCCGACAACATCGGCCTTGTGGTCCGCGGCATCGGAAACCCCTTCTTCTCTCCCGTGATCCACGCCATTGAGGCGGCTGTGGAGCAGGCCGGCTATACGCTGGTTCTGCACCAGATCCACTCCGGCGAGGATGAGATGATGGCCGGCGCCAGCCTGGCCCGCTCCAAGAAGCTGCGGGGACTGGTGCTGCTGGGCGGCTGCTGCGACTACCGCTCTGAAACCATCGCCGCGCTGGACATTCCGTTTGTCTGCTGTACCTATACCAACAGCTTCGGCACATTGGCACAGGACGCCTATTCCTCTGTCTCCATCGATGACCAGATGGAGGCGTACAGGGCCGTCCGGGAGCTGACGGCGCGGGGGCACCGCAACATCGCCGTCCTCCTGGACTCCACCTGCGACCACTCCATCAGCCAGCTGCGCTACAAGGGCTACTGCCGGGCGCTGGAGGAGGCTGGGATCCCGCTGGATCCCCGGCTGGTGGAGGAGACGGGGACCTTCGACCTGTCCGCCGCCTACGAGGGCGCACGCCGCCTGCTGAACCGCTGCGACGATATGACGGCCATCTTCGCCATCGCCGACTCCATGGCCATCGCCGCCATGAAGGCCGTCCACGACAGCGGCCGCCGGGTGCCGGAGGACTGCTCCGTCATCGCCATCGACGGCATCGAGATCTCCTCCTACACCGTTCCCACCCTGACTACCCTCATCCAGCCTGCCGATCAGCTGGGCGGTGAGGCCGTCCGCATCCTGCTGGACATGGTGGAGGGCCGGGCCGGCAACCGCCACGTCCTGCTGCACACGACCCTGCGCAACGGCGAAAGCGTCCACGCCCCCAAATAAAGAATTTTTATATCGCCCGGGAAAAGGGCGATGTGAAAATAAAAAAATCAAAAAAGGAGTTATCCCACCATGAAGAAAGTTTTTGCTCTCTTGCTGACTCTGGCTATGGTCCTGTCCCTGGCTGCCTGCGGCGCCAAGGAAGAGACTCCCGCCGAAAAGCCCGCTGAGACCCCCGCCGCATCCTCCGATGCCGGCTCCGTCTACTACCTGAACTTCAAGCCCGAGGCTGACCAGGCCTGGCAGGATCTGGCCAAGACCTACACCGAGCAGACCGGCGTCGAGGTCAAGGTCGTCACTGCCGCTTCCGGCGAGTACGAGACCAACCTGACCGCTGAGATGGCCAAGAGCGAGGCTCCCACCCTGTTCCAGTGCGGCAACGCCCAGAGCCTGATGACCTGGGGCGACTACTGCCTGGATCTGACCGGCACCGACGTGCTGGCCGAGATGACCACCAGCGACTTCAATCTGACCGAGGACGGCGCTGTCAAGGCCATCGGCTACTGCTATGAGGCCTTCGGCATCATCGTCAACAAGGCTCTGCTGGCCGAGGCCGGCTATGAGCTGAGCGACATCACCGACTTCGCTTCCCTGAAGGCTGTTGCCGAGGACATCCACGCCCGCAGCGCTGAGCTGGGCTTCGACGCCTTCTCCTCCTCTGGCCTGGACGGCTCCTCCTCCTGGCGTTTCTCCGGCCATCTGGCCAACATGCCCCTGTACTATGAGTTCCGTGACGACGGCGTCACCGCTCAGCCCGCTGAGATCACCGGCGCCTATCTGAACAACTATCGCGCCATTTGGGACCTGTACATCAATAACTCCTCCGCTGAGAAGACCTCTCTGACCACCGCTACCGGCGACATGTCCAGCGGCGAGTTCAAGGAGAAGAAGGCTGTCTTCTATCAGAACGGTACCTGGGAGTACGCTGGTCTGGTCGAGGCCGGCATCGCCTCCGAGGATCTGGCTATGATCCCCATCTACTGCGGCGTTGACGGTGAGTCCGAGGCCGGTCTGGCCTGCGGCACTGAGAACTGCTGGGCTGTCAACAGCCAGGCTTCCGAGGCTGACATCCAGGCTACTCTGGACTTCATGAAGTGGGTCGTCACCTCTGACGAGGGCACCCAGATGATGGCCGAGCAGTTTGGCCCCATCCCCTTCAAGAACGCCAAGGAGTCTGCCAACGTGTTCTTCAACGACGCCAACGCCTACATGGCCGACGGCAAGTACACTGTGACCTGGGCCTTCAACCACACCCCCAACGTCGACAGCTGGAGATCCACCGTTGTCTCCGCTCTGGCCACCTACTCCGCTGACCAGTCCGACGCCAACTGGGACGGTGTTGTCACCGCCTTCGTGGACGGCTGGGCCTACGAGTACAACATGCAGAACGGCTGATTTTCAGCCTGAAGGAACTGAAAAGGGGCGGGCAGATGTCCGCCCCTTTCTTCCCTGAATGGAATTCCACTTCATTCCAATGCGATTCTGTGCACCCTGTGCGAGGCGAAGGATCTTCATGACCCAAAGAGGGGCTTTCGCCCCGCGCAGGCGGGTGACAACTTCCGAAAGAGAGGGAGAGACCTTTGAAGAAAAAGAGCGTGAAAAACGACAACTCCACGGTGAACAGCCTTCTGGTCCGGCGCCCCATTCAGCGCTGGTTCCCGCTGTTCATCCTGCCTACGTTCCTCTGCTTTATCATCGGCTTTATCTGGCCCTTCGCCCAGGGCATCTACCTGTCCTTCTGCACCTTCAACACCCCCAAGGACGCCACTTGGGTAGGCGTCCAGAACTATGTGAAGGCCGTCACTGACCCCGGCTTTACCAACGCCTTCTGGAACACGGCCAAGTTCGCCGTCGTGTCCATTATCCTCATCAATGTGCTGGCTTTCTCCATCGCCTACGCCCTGACTCAGAAGATGCGGGGCGCGAACCTGTTCCGTACCGTCTTCTTCATGCCCAACCTGATCGGCGGCGTGGTGCTGGGCTACATCTGGTCCATGATCTTTGACGCCATCCTCAAGCAGTACAACACTTATCTGACCGCCAACGCCAAGTACGGCTTCTGGGGTCTGGTGATCCTGGTGGCGTGGCAGCAGATCGGCTACATGATGATCATTTACATCGCCGGACTGCAGGCCGTGCCCGGCGACATGCTGGAGGCCGCCAAGATCGACGGCGCCAACGGCTGGCAGACGCTGTTCCGCGTGATCATCCCCAACGTCATGCCCTCCATCACCATCTGCACCTTCCTGACCCTGACCAACTCCTTCAAGCTGTTCGACCAGAACATGGCTCTGACCGGCGGCGCACCGGAGATCATGGCCCAGGGCGCCAAGATCAAGATGACGGAGCTGCTGGCGCTGAACATCTACTCCACCTATAACATCAACAAGAACTGGCACGGCGTGGCCCAGGCCAAGGCTGTGGTGTTCTTCATCCTGGTGGCCGTGCTGGCCATTGCCCAGCAGGCGGCTACCCGCAGCAAGGAGGTGCAGCAGTAATGAAAACGAAAGAGCGTTATTCCGCCGGCAGCACCGTGCTGTCCTGCTTCTTTGTGCTGCTGTGCGCTGTGTGGATCGTCCCCATTTTCGAAGTCATCATCAACTCCTTCAAGTCCAATAACTTCGTCAACCTGGACGCCTTCGCCCTGCCCAATGCCGAATCCTTCGTGGGCTGGGACAACTACGTCAAGGGCATGACCTTCGGCAACTATCCTTTCCTGAAGTCCGTGAGCTACAGCTTCATCATCACGGTCCTCTCCGTGTTCCTGATCCTGCTGTTCACCTCCATGTCCGCCTGGTACATCGCCCGCGTCAACAACCGCTTCTCCAAGGGCTTCTACTACCTGTGCCTGTTCTCCATGATCGTCCCCTTCCAGATGGTCATGTTCACCCTCAGCTTCACCGCTGACCAGCTGAAGCTGAACACCCCCTTCACCATTCCTGTGGTGTATCTGGGCTTTGGCGCCGGTCTTGCCATCTTCATGTTCGTGGGCTTCATCAAGGGCCTGCCTCTGGAGATCGAGGAAGCCGCTGCCATCGACGGCTGCAGCCCCGTCCAGACCTTCTTCCTGGTGGTCCTGCCCATGCTGAAGCCCACCCTCATCTCCGTGGGCATCCTGCAGACCATGTGGATCTGGAACGACTATCTGCTGCCCTATCTGGTGCTGGACCGCACCAAGTACATGACCATTCCCATCCACGTGCAGTATCTGAAGGGCAGCTACGGCACCGTGGACCTGGGCGCCACCATGGCGGTCATCATGATGAGCATCATTCCCATCATCATCGTCTACATGTTCTGCCAGAAGCATATCATCAAGGGTGTTGCCGCCGGCGCCGTCAAGGGCTAAGGTGCGCCTATGAAGAGAAGCAGCGGCATTCTGATGCCCATTTCCTCCCTGCCCTCCCCCCACGGCATCGGCACCATGGGCAAGGCCGCCTATGCGTTTGTGGATTTTCTGGCGGAAGCCAGACAGGCCTGGTGGCAGATCCTGCCCGTAGGCCCCACCAGCTATGGCGACTCCCCCTACCAGAGTTTTTCCGCCTACGCGGGAAATCCCTATCTGGTGGACCCCGATATGCTGATCCGGGACGGCCTTCTGACGGAGGAGGAAGTATCCGCCGTGGACTGGGGCGACGACCCTGCCTGTGTGGATTACGCGAAGATCTATGAAAACCGGATCCCCCTGCTGCGCCTTGCCAAGGAGCGCGGCTGGCAGCGGGATGCGGAAAAAGTCGCCGCCTTTGCGGAAGAAAACCGCGGCTGGTTGGCGGATTACGCCCTGTTCATGGCCCTGAAGCGCCATTTCGGCATGGTGGCCTGGACGGAGTGGCCCGACGAGGATATCCGCCTGCGCAAGGCGGCCGCCGTGGCCCGTTATACGAAGGAGCTGGCTGAGGACATCGACCTGTTCGTCTACATCCAGTACCTGTTCTTTGCCCAGTGGCAGGCGCTGCGCGCCTACGCCCACGAAAAGGGCATCGGCATCATCGGCGACCTGCCCATCTATGTGGCCATGGACTCCGCCGATGTGTGGGCCGACCCCAACAGCTTCCAGCTGGACGAGAAGAACGTGCCCAAGGAAGTGGCCGGCGTTCCCCCTGACTATTTCAGCGAGGACGGCCAGCTGTGGGGCAACCCCCTGTATGACTGGGACGCCATGAAGCGTGATGGCTACGGCTGGTGGATCCGCCGCATCGAGGGCGCCTCCCACCTGTACGACATCCTGCGCATCGACCACTTCCGCGGCTTTGAGAGCTATTGGGCCGTGCCCTACGGGGAGACCACCGCCAAGATCGGCCGCTGGGTCAAGGGCCCCGGCATGGATCTGGTGGGCGTCCTGACCGGCTGGTTCCCCAACATCCAGTTCATCGCCGAGGATCTGGGCTACCTGACGGCGGAGGTGCGGCAGCTGCTGGCGGACTCCGGTCTGCCCGGCATGAAGGTGTTGGAGTTCGCGTTCGACTCCCGGGAACCCAGCAACTACCTGCCCCATACCTACACCAACCACTGTGTCTGCTACGCGGGCACCCATGACAACGCTCCCCTCATGATCTGGAAGGACGAGGCCGCCAAGGACGACATCGCCATGGCTGTCCAGTATCTGGGTCTCAATGACGGCGAGGGCTTCCACTGGGGCGTGCTCCGGGGCGGCATGAGCTCCGTGGCCGACCTGTTCGTGGCGCAGATGCAGGACTATCTGGGCCTGGGCAAGGGCAGCCGCATGAACGTGCCCGGCATTTTGGGCGGAAACTGGCAGTGGCGTATGCTGCCCGGCCAGATCACGCCGGAGCTGACGGCCCGCATCGCGGACATGACCCGCCTGTACGGCCGCGGCTGAAATCAAACGAAAAAGACCTGAGATCTCGGATCTCAGGTCTTTTTTTGCGCCCGCGGGTTTGCTATACTGGAGGAAAGACCACGAAAAAGACAGGTGACAGCAATGCTTTGGCTCATTCTTGCGCTTCTGGCGCTGGCGGCAGCGGCGGCCACGATCATCGGCTACCGCATGGCCTTCTATGCACCGGAGCCCCACTATAAGGATATCTATGAGCTGCCCCCCGGCAGCCAGTATGAGGCGGAAAAGGAGTGGATGCATTCCCTCATCCGGGCCATGGACGCCGTGCCCTTCGAGCCGGTCACCATCACCGCCTGGGACGGCACCCCCCTCTTTGGCCGCTATTACCATGTGGCAGACGGCGCGCCGCTGCAGCTGCAGTTCCACGGCTTCCGATCCGTGGGTATTCAGGACTTCTGCGGCGGAAACGTGCTGGCCCGGGAGGCGGGACAGAACACCCTCATCGTGGACCAGCGCTCCCACGGCAAAAGCGGCGGCACCGCCATCACCTTTGGCATCCGGGAGCAGTACGACTGTCTGGACTGGATCCGCTGGGCCAACGACCGCTTTGGCGCCGACACGCCCATCTTCCTCTCCGGCGTGTCCATGGGTGCGGCCACGGTGCTGATGGCGGCGGGCCTGCCGGACCTGCCCGCCAACGTCCGGGGCGTCATCGCCGACAGCCCCTATTCCTGCCCCCGGGAGATCATACGCTTCGTCTGCGGGCGGATGCACCTGCCCCCGGCGCTGATCTGCCCCTTTGTGTTTTTGGGCGCCCGACTCATCGACGGCTTCGACCTGTCCGCCGGCAGTCCGAAGGAGGCGGTGAAGCAGGCGAAGGTGCCTATCCTCATCATCCATGGCGAGGACGACCGCATGGTGCCCTGTGACATGAGTCGTGAGATCGCGGAGAACTGCGCCTCCCCCGTCCGGCGGGAGACCTTCCCCGATGCCGGCCACGGCCTCAGCTATATTCTGGACAAAGACCGCTACGCCCGCGCGACGGCGGAGTTTTTTGAATTCTGCCGCAGCGGCAGCACAGAACAGGAGGAACAAGTATGAAACTGATGCACACGAAGCTGCCGGAGTTTATCCGGAAAATGCAGCAGGCCGTGGGCCTTGCCAAACCGGAAAAGACCATCCAGATCCGGGGCCTTGAAAATCTCCACAGCGCCAAGCTCCAGTCCCTGCGTACCGGCCGCATCGAGGAGGCCGTGGCGGAGATCGCCGGCCGGGAGGATGTGGAACATGTGGAGCTGGTGGTGGTGCCCCGGGTGCCGGAGACCATGCACACCGTGCTGGTGAAGGGCAAAAACGCCGACGGCGAGACCACGAAGATCATTCTGGAGGTCATCAACATCATCCACCCCACCGAGGAAGTGGAGTTTGACGGCTGCAGGGACATCGACGACCGCCGCCCCAAGCTGGGTCTGCACTAAGGAGGCGCACACATGAAGTATTTAATGATCCCCGAGGGAATCATCGACGAAAAGATCATTCCCGTCACCGTGGTGTTCCTGGATAAGGCGGACATCGAGGCCGCCGGCATCTCTCAGGACGAGGCCATCCGCCGCGTAGGCGCGGAGTTCACCGGCCCCGTGGCCATCAACGTCTTTGACCGGGAGGCCGTTACCACCACCAGCGACGGCGTCATGGTGGAGGGCGCCATCGTCCGCATGGGCGCCGCCGATGGCGGCATCGTCAATAAAGAGTTCGGCATCCTGCCCATGGCGGAGATCCCCTATTCCGAGGAGCGCATTGCCGCGGAGCCTCACCTGCTCCAGTGGAAAAAGCTGTTCCCCGGCCGGAAACTGTTCCGCGGCCCCAACCCCGCCGACAAGCTGATCCCTGTCCACAACGTGGTCATCAGCGGCAGAGCCTCCAACAACAACTCCGCCACGGAGATGATGAACATTCTCACCATGGAGGAGCTGATCTTCCCCATTCTGGGTCAGCTGGAGTGCATCAATGACGGCGACGTGCTGGTGGGCTACACCGGCGAACACATCTCCGTGGGCATCGGCATGACGGTGGCGGAGCAGTTCGGCCGCGTCTTCCCCCATCCCCAGTTCCACGCCGGCTCCACCGCCCACGGCTCCGGCCCCTACGCCAAGACCCTGAAGCAGACCATTCCCTGCATCGTCTGCGACAAGAAAGTGATTGCCGCCCGTACCATCCGTGCCCTGCAGTGCGGCTGCGTGCCTGCCCGTGAGCTGGGCTGCTCCCCCGTGGTGCTGTCCGTTGCCCGGGCGCTGGGCAGCGAGATCGCCTATGACCGCATCCAGCCCACCGCGCAGCTGGAGCTGGACAGCGTGGGCTGCACCCGGGAGTGGATGATGGAGAAGCTGAACCTGACGACGGAGGAGATCATCGCCCGCGCCGACGAGCTGCTGCCCGGTGTCAACGACGCGAAGAAGCACAAGGCAAGCGAGCTGGTGCAGGTGCGGGAGCTGAATATTTAAATGGAAAACGACATCATCGTATTTGCGGATAAAACGGTTATTCGCGTCCGGGGTCTCTCCATCCGGGGGCTGGACACCCGGCAGGTGGAGCAGCTGCTGACGGAGCGGTTCGGCTCCTTCGTGCGGGTCATCGGCGTCACCGGCGACTCCATCGACATGGACGTCTACGGCGTGGAGCCGGAGCGCATCCTGCGGGACGAGGCGGGCGTCATCCGTACCCTCTCCACCGCCCAGGGCATCACGGCGCTGGACATCGCAAAGCTGGTCTCGGCGGAGCGGATCGTCACCGTGGACGCGGACGATATCCAAAAGCCGGAGGGCGCTTACTGCGCCAGAGAGAGGTGGCTGCGCCGTGATTAAATCCGCTGTGATCATTCCTACGGGAGACGAGATCCGTTCCGGCGTGGTGCTGGACACGGACAGTCCCGAAGTCATGCGCCAGCTGCTGGCGCTGGAGCCTGCCATGGAAGTCTCTCGCCGTACCCCCGTCCGGGACGAGGAGGACACCATCGTGCAGGCCATTACCGAGGCGGCGGAGACCGCGGAGCTGGTGATCCTCATCGGCGGCTCCGGCGGCGGCCACCGCTTCGACCCGGCACTGGGCCGGGATTTCACCCACTCCGCTCTGGAGCGGGTGCTGGAGGGCGCTGTCAGCCGGCGGCTGTTCGGCAAAAACGGCCACCTGTGGTGCCGGCTGGTGTGCGGAAGACTGAAAGGCGCGCTGGTCATCAACCTGCCCGGCCCCTTTGTGGAGGCGCAGGCGGCCATGGCGGCCTTCTGCCGTACGGCCGGGAGCGGTGACCTTGAAATCATCAATCAGGCCATGGCCGAAGCGGTGGTGGCCACCTATCCCGGAGGAGCGGATGTAACATGAGTGGATACGTCTGGGTGACACACGCCGGAAAGGACCGCTTCGGCTGTCCCTTTGCCGCCGGCGCCCTGTGCCGGGAGGCGGAGGCGGGCGTTTTGCAGACTGCCCTCTGCCGGTTGGACGAGGTCATCGACACCCGCAATACCCGGGACCCCGCGGCGCTGGACGAGGCGCTGGTGGATGCCCTGCAGGCCGTCTGCCCGCAGGACACTCTGGCGGCGGCCCTGACCATTCAATCGTGGCGGAAAGGCGGCTCCTCCGGCGGCGTCATCGGCCGGCCCCATGTTCCCTCTGCCGCTGCGGCGGGCAGCTGGGAGCGGCTGGCGGAGGATCTCTGGTGCGTGGCCTTTCCCGGCGGGCCGGGACTGGTGCTGGCGGGAGAACAGACGCTCATCCGCCGGGCAGCGCAGACCATTTCCATCTGCCGCACCCTGCGGCAGGACGCCTTTGAAAAGCTGCAGCCGCTGCTGGATGCAGCGGAGGCCTACTTATATGTGACAGACGGCAGCGGTTCGGCCGGAATGTTGGCCGCCGGCGGCCAAAACGGCCGGTATCTGGTCCGTCTGGATGGGGAGGAATGTGTATGAAACAGCAATTTCCCGAATTTCTGCGGGTGCGGCAGGTGCTGGACACGCCGGTGCTGGCGGATATCCCCGCCGCGGTGACGGCGGAGCTGGACAGCTTGCAGCTGCCCCTTGCCGGGCGGCGCATCGCCGTCACCGCCGGCAGCCGCGGCATTGCCAATATCGCCCAAATCACCCGCTGCATCGTGGACTATGTGAAGGCCCACAGCGGCACGCCCTTCATCGTCCCCGCCATGGGCAGCCACGGCGGTGCCACGGCGGAGGGCCAGCGGGAGGTGCTGCGCCACTACGGCATCAGCCAGGAGACCATGGACTGTCCCGTGGAGGCCACCATGGAGACCGTTCTGCTGGGACAGGCGTCCAACGGCGCGCCGGTGTATTTCGACAAAGCCGCCTATGAGTCGGACGGCGTCATCGTCTGCAACCGCGTCAAGCCCCACACGGATTTCGTGGCCCCCAACGAGAGCGGCGTGGTGAAGATGGTGGCCATCGGCCTTGGCAACGAGACCGGCTGCACCGCCATGCACGCCCACGGCCTGGCGGAGTCCATCCCCCGCTCCTGCGCCCTGTCGCTGGAGAAGGCGCCCATCCTGTGCGGCCTGGGCATCGTGGAAAACAGCCGGGACGAGACCTGTCTCATCCGGGCCGTGCCGAAGGAGCGCTTTCTGGAGGCAGACGCGGAGCTGCAGACGTTGGCCCGGGAGCAGGCTCCCAAGCTGCCCACCGATCAGCTGGACCTGCTGGTGGTAAAGGAGATCGGCAAGATCTACAGCGGTACCGGCATGGACACCAAGGCCGTCGGCCGCATCCGCATCGACGGCGTGGCGGAGCCGGAGCGTCCCCGCATCCGCTATATCGTGGCTCTGCGGCTGAACGAGCACTCCTATGGCAACGCCCTGGGCATCGGCCTTGCGGATATCACCACAAAGGCGCTGGTGGAGCAGATCGACCGAAAGGCCATGTACTCCAACCTCCTGCCCACCACCTATCTGGATCGGGGCAAGATCCCCGTCTGGTTCGACACGGAGCGGGAGGCGGTGGAGACAGCCCTGCGGCTTTGCGGCGATGGCATGAAGCTGGCCATCATCGAAAACACGCTGCACATGGAGACGCTTCTGGTGTCCCGGGCCGTCTACGAGGCGGAGCGGGCGCATCTGGAGGTGCTGGAGGAGCACGTGGAGCTGGCATTTGATGAGGAAGGCCGCCTGCTGAACTGAAAACAGGAAAAAACACCCGGAATCCGACGGATTTCGGGTGTTTTCGCATGTAAGTCAGATTTTGCCGCCGCCCTTCTGCAGAGCGATGACGCCGGTGCGCACCACTTCGAGAATGTGGAAGGGGCGCATCATGTCCTGGAAGGTGTTCAGCCGGTCCGGCGTGTCCGCCAGCTCCATGGTCATGGAGGTGGTGGAGATATCGGAGACCTTGGCGCCGCAGATGTTGCAGATGGTCATGATGTCCGCCCGGGTCTTCATGGTGGCGGCCACCTTCAGGATCATCAGCTCCCGGCCGATGTAGGTGCTCTCGTCCAGAGTGCGGACCTTGATGACCTCCACCATCTTGTTCAGCTGCTTTTCCACCTGCTCCACCACGCTGTTGCCGCTGTCCACAATGATGGTGATGCGGGAGAGGGTGGGATCGTCCGTCACGCCCACGGCCAGAGAGTCGATGTTGAACGCCCGGCGGGAGAACAGACTGGTGATGCGGTTCAAAACACCGGCCTGGTTTTCCACCAGGACGGAAATGGTCTTTTTCATACTGGGGCCTCCTTAGTCGTTGGTGGTACAGGCGGGATCCACGTTGGCGATCAGCAGGCAGGGGCCTTCCGTCTCCAGGAACCGCTCCAGCGCGCCGTCCAGCAGGGCGTCGTTTTCCAGAACGATACTGGGGATGCCGTATGCGCTGGCGATGATCTCGAAATCGGGGCTGCCGTCCAGAGCCACGCCGAAGGGGCCGTGATAGGGCGCGGTATGCTGGATCTGATTCACCAGACCCAGAACGCCGTTGCGGATGACCAGGATCTTGATATCCAGCTTCCGCGAAGACACGGCGGCCAGCTCGTTCATGGACATCTGGAAGGAGCCGTCGCCGCAGATGACCACGGTCTGACGCTCCGGTTGGGCGACTTTCACGCCCACGGCGGCGGGCAGAGAGTAGCCCATGGTGCCCAAACCGCCGCTGGTTAAGAAGCGGGTGTCCTTCAGCCACAGGTTCTTGCAGGACCACAGCTGATTCTGGCCCACGTCCACGCACACGGCGGCGTCGCGCTGCAGCTTCTTGCCCAGAGCCCGCAGCAGACGGCCCGGCGTCACGCTCTCCTCCCGCCAGGGGTATTCCCGGTGCAGCTCCTCGATGCGCTTTTCCTGCAGCTGGCTGCGCCACTCGATACAGTCCATCTGGATGTCCCGCTCCATCAGCTGCTGGAGGATAACCTTGGCGTTGCCCACCAGAGGCAGCTCCGGCTGCAGATTTTTGCCGATCTCGGCGGGATCCACGTCGATGTGGATGGAGGGCATGCGGCGGTGGATCTCCTCGGGGGCGATGATGGCCCGGTCGGCCACGCGGGTGCCGATCATGATAAGCAGGTCGGCCTTGGCCAGCGCCTTATTGGCGCACAGGTTGCCGTGGCTGCCGATCATGCCCATGTTCAGGGGATGGTCGCTGGGCAGCAGAGAGAGGCCCATCATGGTGGTGACCACGGGGATGCCAAACGCCTCCGCGAAGAGCTGCAGCTCGTCCCGGGCGTCAGCCAGGAACACGCCGCCGCCGGCCACGATGACCGGCTGGCGGGCAAGGCCGATGGCCTCGGCCACATGGTCCAGCTGCTTGTCGTTGCCGCGGACGCTGGGGTGGTAGCCCCGCATGTTCACCTCGTCGGGGAACACGGCTTCCACTTCCTGGTTCTGAATGTCGATGGGGATATCGATGAGGACGGGGCCGGGACGGCCGGAGGTGGCCAGATAGAAGGCCTCCTTGATGACGCGGGGCAGGTCGGCGGCGTCCTTGACCAGATAGTTGTGCTTGGTGAAGGCGTCGGTGGAGCCGGTGATGTCCACCTCCTGGAAGATGTCCCGGCCCAGCAGGCCGGAGGGCACCTGGCCGGTGATGGCCACCATGGGAATGGAGTCCAGATAGGCGGTGGCCACGCCGGTAATGAGGTTGGTGGCGCCCGGGCCGGAGGTCACGAGACATACGCCGGCCTTGCCGGTGACACGGGCGTAGCCGGAGGCCATGTGGCCGGCGTTCTGCTCCGTGCGTACCAGGGTGTAGCCGATGTCGCTGGCGGAGCGCAGTACGTCCACGGCGGGGCAGATGGTCGCTCCGGCGTAGCCGAAGATATGCTCCACGCCTTCCCGGCGGAGCGCTTCCAGCAAAATTTCAGCGCCTGTCATTTTCATGGTTGTGTCCTCCTTCTTGCCCTGCCGCGCCGGCGGGGCGGGTGGGTCGTTCTGTAGAAAAAAGCCTGTGATCCGGCTGGCGGACCACAGGCAGTCAAACTGTTGAAAACAGAGAGTTTGCGCGCAAGGCGGCGCGCCGCCGAAGAAATGGTAACACCTATCAGCTTATTGTTGCCTATTATACCGATCGGCGGGATAAAACACAATATCCAAAGTGCAAGATTCTCCTGCCGTTCAGCAGTCGGCTTTGCAGATATCCTGCAGATAGCGGCGCAGCTGCCGCAGGGCCGGGCGGTTCTGGCTCTCCCGCAGGCAGATGAAGCTGAGGCTTTCCTCCATGGGCGGATCCAGCGGCACGGCCCGCAGCCCGTAATACTTCGCGGCGGACAGGGGGCCCAACGCCACGCCCTTGCCGGCGCGTACCAGATCCATGACCGTGTCGGTGACGTCCAGCCGGTACAGCCGGCCGGGAGTGACGCCGTGCTGCTGCAGCGTCCACAGGGTCACCTGAGACTCCATGGAGTTCTCCGGCGTGGTGATGAGGGTGCGGCTGCCCAGCTGGTCAAAGGCGGCCTGCGCCTGTCCCGCCAGCGGGTCGCTGTCCCCCACCAGAATGCACTGCCGCTCCCGGATCAAAGGCCAGCAGGAAAACCGCCGGGCGTCGGGGATCAGCTCTGCCGGCGGCAGATAGGTAAGAGCCACGTCGATGGCGCCGGCGGCCAGATCCTCAAGAAAGTTGCCGTCGTCCACCACGATAAATGTAGGTTCCAGCTCCGGATGGCCGTCAAAAAAGGCCACGATGTCCGGAAACAGCTGGTTGGTGAATACCCGGGGCCCAAGGCGGA
Organism: Oscillibacter sp.; assembly: GCA_017482345.1. Lineage (GTDB taxonomy): Bacteria > Bacillota > Clostridia > Oscillospirales > Oscillospiraceae > Oscillibacter. The sequence goes on along the minus strand of JAFUNB010000016.1, from coordinate 97,942 downwards.
GGCACAGCCGCTCCCGGTGCTTGCGTCCCAGCTTTTCCACGGTCTCCTCCAGCGCCTGCCAGCGCTTCGTCACCTCCCGGGCGCTGCCGCAGAAGGCCTTGCCCTCCTCCGTCAGCGTCACGCCCTGTGCCGTCCGGAAAAACAGAGGGAAGCCCAGCTCATCCTCCAGCTTTTTGATCTGCAGGGACAGCGCCGGCTGGGAGAGAAACAGACTCTCTGCCGCCCGGGACATGCTGCCGTGCTCCGCCACAGCCAGAACGTAGCGCACCTGTGTGATGTTCATAGGGGCCTCCTCCCAAGGGTATTTGCGTTGCTTATATCCTTATTGTAGCCTGACAGTTGTCAGATTGCAACCGTTGTTCTAAAATGGATATAATTTCCGGAAGAAAGCGAGAAGTTTCTCCCATGTTGGTTGGTTCCATTGTAAACGCACTGGCCGTTCTGGCTGGTTCCGCCGCCGGACTGCTGCTGAAATGGGCAGCGGGGCGGTTTTCCTCTGTCCTGCCGGACAGCGCCGCTCTGGGCGAGCGGCTGCAGGGCATCATCATGCAGGGCCTGGCCCTGTGCACGCTGTATCTGGGCGTCAGCGGCAGTCTGAAGGGGCAGAACAGCCTCATCACCATTCTGTCCATGGTCATCGGCGCCCTTGTGGGCGAGCTGCTGGACCTGGACGGCGCCATGCAGCGGCTGGGCGACTGGATCCAGCGGAAGATGACCCGTGTGGTCCCCGCCGGCGGCACCTCCATCGCCGAGGGCTTTGTCACTGCCAGCCTGCTGTTCTGCGTGGGAGCCATGGCCATTGTGGGCGCGCTGAACGACGGTCTCACCGGCGACCACGATATGCTGTTTGCCAAGTCCCTGCTGGACGGCGTCAGCTCCATCGTGTTCTCCGCGTCGCTGGGCATCGGCGTGGCCTTCGCCGCGGCGGCGGTGCTGGTGTATCAGGGCGCCATCGCCCTGATGGCCTCCTTCCTGGCCCCCTTCCTGGCGGACGCGGTCATCGCGGAGATGACCTGCGTGGGATCTCTGATGATCATCGCCATCTCTCTCAATATGCTGGGTCTTACAAAAATCAAAGTGATGAATCTGGTGCCGGCCATGCTGCCCCCCCTTCTGCTGTGCCGGTTCATGTGAGCGAAAGCCGCCTTTGGGAAGAAATTCCAAAGGCGGCTTTTGGCTGCGCCGCAGGGGTTTCCGGCGTTTTGACGAGGGTGTTTCCGGCAAAACGCACAGAAATTTCATTGACTTTTGGGAGCCGATTTGACAGAATGGGTGTAATCGACTTCCCGAAGGGGGAGAGAAAGGGGTTTGCACATGGAAGAAAATAGAGCCGTGAAAAACCTCCTGAACTGTTCGACCGACTATGGCCAGATTCTGGAGTCGCTGATCGAAAACCTGCCCATTCCCATCTCTGTGGTGGACACGAAGGAAACGTTTGTCCTGGTGAACAAGGCCTATGAGGAGATCTTTGACATCCAGCGGTCGGAGCTGCTGGGGAAGCATTACTCCTGCCATGTCCGGGAGAATGAGCGCAGTATCCACCGCATCGTACTGCAGGAGCGGCGTCCGTACAGCGGCACGAAGGTCATGGGCCATCAGAAGCGGCTGGTGAAGGTGGACGGCGTGCCCATCTTCGACAATGGCCGCCTGATCTACAGCATGGGCATCATCCATGAGTTCTCTAACACGGAGCGCACCATGACGGAGCTGGAAAAGCTGCTGGACCTCAAGCAGAGTTTCGGCATCGAGGGCGCCCGGTATTCCTTTGAGGACATTCTGGGTGACAGCGAATCCCAGCGCAAGGCTGTGGAGACGGCCCGGAAGGCCGCCGCCACCAACGTGACCATCCTGCTGCGGGGCGAGAGCGGCACCGGCAAGGAGCTGTTCGCCCACGCCATCCATAAGGAGAGCGCCCGCCGCAGCCAGAAGTTCGTCCGCGTCAACTGCGCGGCCATCCCGGAGGATCTGCTGGAGAGCATCCTGTTCGGCTACGAGGGCGGCGCCTTCACCGGCGCGAAAAAGGGCGGCGAGATCGGCCTGTTCGAGGCTGCCGACAAGGGCACCATCTTCCTGGACGAGATCGGCGACATCAGCCTGTCCCTGCAGGCAAAGCTCCTGCGCGTGCTGCAGGAGCGGGAGATCACCCGCGTGGGCGGCACGAAGGTCCATATCATCAATGTCCGCGTCATCGCAGCCACCAACGCGGATCTGGAGGCCAAGATCGCCCGGAAGGAGTTCCGCTCCGACCTGTACTACCGCCTCAACACCTTCCCGGTCTACATCCCGCCCCTGCGGGAGCGTACCGGCGACGTGGCGGCGCTGGCCTACCATTTCCTCAAGCGGCACGCGGTGGAATTCGGCAAGCCGGTCCGGAAGATCGACGACTGCTGCCTGAAGACCCTGAACAGCCACAGCTGGCCCGGCAACGTCCGCGAGCTGGACAACACCATCGCCCGTGCGGTCATCGGCCTGCAGAGCGATCAGGATTCCCTGCAGGCCTCGGACGTCCGCTTCCTGCTGCCGCCGGAGCCGCCGGAGCGCCCTGTGTCCCAGTCGGTACAGGAGGATGCTCCGGATGCCAATTATCAGCAGCGGTTCCAGCGCTGGGAGAGTGAAATGCTGCGGGCCATGTACGCCGAAGAGGGCAAAAACAAGACCAAAATGGCCAAACGGCTGAATATTTCTGTCCGTTCGGTCTATGAAAAATTAAAAAAGTATGAAATCGAATGACGGGAGCGGCCCGTACATACGCGAACGATGTCGGAAGAATTCTGCAAACTGGAAAAATTCTTCCGGCATTTTTTTGCGCAAATTCCAGAAAGTTATGGATAATCCACAGGTTGATAAGAAAACTTAACAAAAATTTGTGCAAAACGGATAGATGCAAACGCTGAAGTTTGCCAAATGGACAAATTTTTCCAAAATTCGAATTTGGCACAAAAATTGCTACAAGTATAAATTGCACATATGTGTGTGCGAAAAAAAGAAAAGGAGAATAGATATGAAGAAGTTTTTTGCACTGCTGTTGACCCTGGCCATGGTTCTGTCCCTGGCTGCCTGCGGCGGCAAGGAAGAGGCTCCCACTGCTTCCGGTGATGCTCCCGCGGCATCCGGTGAGGCCGCTGCCGATCCCATCGTCCTGCGTGTCAGCCACAAGTCCAGCGAGAACAGCTCCTGGCAGAAGGGCGCCGAGTACTGGAACGAGCTGCTGATGGAGCGCACCAACGGTGCCATCCAGCTGGAGATCCACCCCAACTCCGCTCTGGGTGACCAGAAGGAATCCACCGAGGCCTGCCAGCTGGGCGTTATCGACATCGTTCTGAATGCTCCCGCTACCCTGGCTGGCTTCATGACCGAGATCAGCGCTCTGGACCTGCCCTTCCTGTTTGACAGCTATGAGCACGCCTTCAAGTGCATGGATACCTGCGTGCTGGATTACTACGATCAGGCTTACAAGGATATCGGCCTGGTCTGCCTGGCCAACTGGGATACCGGCTTCAAGAACCTGTCCAACAACGTCCGTGAGATCAAGTCCGTCAGCGACATCAACGGCCTGAAGATCCGTTACGCCGGCGGCGCCGCTCTGTCTGCCACCATCGAGGCTCTGGGCTGCGGTGCTGTCTCCATTCCTTGGGGCGAGACCTACATCGGCCTGTCTCAGGGTACTGCCGACGCTCAGTTCAACCCCGCTTCCACCATGTATGAGAGCAAGATCCACGAGGTCCAGAAGTACTACTCCAATATCCCCATCCAGTACGGTGCTGAGCCCATCACCATGAGCCTGATCACCTGGAACAAGCTGACCCCCGAGCAGCAGCAGATCATGATCGAGACCTGCCAGGAGGCTGGTGTGTGGCAGCGTGAGCTGAGCCAGAAGATGGACAACGAGGCCCTGCAGACCATGATCGACGAGGGCGTCGTCTACACCGAGGTCTCTGATGAGGTCCTGGCCGAGATCAAGGAGCTGACCGCTCCCGTTCTGGCCGAGCATTGCCCCCCCGAGCTGCTGGAGGCCATCAACGCCGCCCGCTGATTCGCATCTGACGATCCTATCCGGGAACCGGTTCATCCGGTTCCCGGGATCTCCCAAAGGAGGATTTTATGCAAAAAGTATTTGACGCAATCTTCAAAGCACTGGAATTATTCTGTGCCATCGTGCTGTTTGCCATCACGGCGGCATGCTTCTATAACATCATCGCCCGCTACATCTTCGGTTCTTCCAACGCTGGTATCGATGAGCTGAGCCGTCTGGCCTTCTGCTGGAGCGTGTGTCTGGGCAGTGCCCTGGCCTTCCGCGCCGGCGCACATCTGGGCGTTACCGCTCTGACCAAGAATTTCAAGGGCGCCGCCAAGAAGACCTATGACATTTTGCTGAATGTGGCGCTGACTGTTTTCATGGGCACCGTTCTGGTGGCCGGCTTCCAGCTGGTCAAGATGGGCTCCATGCAGTATTCCGAGTATCTGCGCATGAGCATGGTCTACTTCTATGCCAGCATCCCTGTGGGCGCAGTGTTCAGCATTCTCACCTTTATTGAAAACATCTATCAGATCCTGACTGGTACGCAGGACAACAATGAGGAGGTGCAGGCATGATCTCTACTGTCATTCTGATGGTCGTCTTTGCACTGACGATTTGCGCTGGTATCCCCATCGCCGCTGGCCTGGGCATCTCCGCCATGGCCGCTCTGCTGTATGATGGCCTGCCCCTGTTCATGATGGTGCAGCGCATGATGACCCAGATCAACACCTTTACGGTCATGGCCATCCTGTTCTTCATGCTCTCCGGTGAGATCATGTGCAAGGGCAAGATGACTGACAACCTGGTGGCCTGGGCCGAGTCCGTGGTCGGCTGGATGAAGGGTGGCCTTGCCATCGCCGGCGGCCTGGCAGCCTGCTTCTTCTCCGCTCTGTCCGGCTCCTCCGCTGCCACCTGCGCCTCCATCGGCTCCATTATGATCGACAAGATGAAGGAGCGCGGCTATCCCACCAAGTTCTCCGGCTCCGTCATCGCCTCCGCCGGTATCACCGGTATCGTTATCCCTCCCTCTGTTACCTTCGTTGTGTACGGTACGGTTACCGGTACCTCCGTCAAGAAGCTGTTCGCTTCCGGCGCTCTGCCCGGCATCCTGCTGTCCGCCAGCATCTGCGCCGTCAGCTGGTACTACAGTAAGAAGAACAACTACGGCGAAGTCAGCAAGTTCGACGTGAAGAACTTCCTGAAGATGACCAAGGACGGCCTCTCCGTTCTGATGATGCCCGTCATCATTCTGGGCGGCATCTACAGCGGCCTGTGCACCCCCAACGAGGCTGCCGTCATCGCCTGCGTTTACGCTTACATCATCACCAAGTTCGTTGACAAGGCGCTGCCCTGGAAGGTTATGCGTGAAGCCCTGGTCAAGTCCGTCCGCGATACCGCCGTGGTGGTCTTCGTCATGCAGACTGCCGCCGGCTTCAGCTGGGTTCTGACCAACGCCGGTGTCCCCGCCGCTCTGGGCCGCTTCTGCGCCACCGTGGGCGACAACAAGTACATCTTCCTGCTGGGTCTGAACATCGTGTTCCTGCTGGCCGGTATGCTGATCACCGGCTCCGCCGCCGTGTCCATCCTGGCTCCCATCTTCCTGCCTGTGGCCATCACCTATGGCATCGACCCCATCCACCTGGGCTGCATCATGATCGTCAACCTGGCCATCGGCTACATTACTCCTCCCGTCGGCGTCAACCTGTATCTGGCTGCCGGCGTTGCCAAGGCTTCCATCGAGGATCTGGTCAAGGAGAACATGCCGTTCCTGCTGGTCACGCTGGTGGTGCTGGTCATCGTGAACCTGGTGCCCGGCCTGTCCCTGTGGATCCCCAACCTCATCAAATAATTTCCCGAGGAGGAACTTGTTTTGAAAATCTTATCCTTGTGCGGACTCTTGGGCTACGGCTATGACGAAAAGAGTCTGAATAATGCAATGATGCAGGACATCGACTACATCGGTGTGGACGCCGGTTCCACCGATCCCGGCCCCTGCTATCTGGGCAAGGGCGTCTCCTTCACCAACCGCGACGCCGTCAAGCGCGACGTGGAGCTGGTGCTGCCCCGTGCTCTGGAGCGGAAGATCCCCTTCATCGTGGGTACTTCCGGCGGCTCCGGCGCCGATGTGCATGTCCAGTGGCTCCGCGAGATCGTGGAGGAGATCGCTGCCGAGCGTGGCCTGTCCTTCAAAATGGCCATCATCAACACCGAGGTCACCGCTGAGTACGTGAAGGAAAAGCTGCGCGCCGGCAAGGTGACTCCCCTGGGCCCCGGCCTGGAGCTGACGGAGGAGAACATCGACAAGTGCTCCCACATCGTCTCCCAGATCGGCGTGGATCCCTTCCTGAAGGTCCTGGAGGAGGATGTGGACGTGATCCTGGCCGGCCGTGCCTGCGATACCGCCATCTACTCCGCTCCCGCTCTGAAGCACGGCATGGACGAAGGTCTGGCTGTCCATATGGCAAAGATCATGGAGTGCGGCAGCCTGTGCGCCGAGCCCATGGCCGCTGCCGACTGCATGGTGGCCACCATCGAAACCGACAGCTTCACCCTGGAGCCCCCCGGTCTGAACCGGATCTGCACCATTGGCCGCGTGGCCGCCCATACCATGTATGAGCAGGGCAACCCCTATTACATCTATGAGCCCGACGGCATGGCCGATCTGCGGGAATCCCAGTACGAGCAGGTCACCGACCGCGCCGTCCGCGTCACCAACAGTAAGTTTGTCCATGCGGAAAAGCCCACCATCAAGCTGGAGGGCGCCATGCTGGTCGGTTACCGTACTCTGACCATCGCCAGCATCAACGATCCCATGACCATCAAGAAGGTGGATGACATCTTCGAGATCGTCAAGGCCTTCGTAGCCCGCAACACGGAGGGCAAGGTGGCTCCCGAGGATTACACCATCACCCTGCGCAAGTTCGGCACCCCCCTGCCCGGCGTGGAAGTCCCCGATCTGCCCACCTACAACATGGGCATCATCATCGACGTGGTGGCCAAGACCCAGGACATCGCCAATACCATCGTCGCCCTGTGCCGCTCCCGCTTCCTGCACACCGACTATCCCGGCCGCAAGTCCTCCGCCGGCAACCTGGCCTTCCCCTACTCTCCCTCCGACATCAAGTTCGGCCCCGTGTACACCTTCGGCGTGTATCATCTGGTGGAAGTGGACGACCTGTGTGAGACGGCCAGAATCAGCTATGTAAAGGTGGGAAATGACGCATGACGAAACTCAATGACATCGCGGCGATCCTGCGCAGCAAGAACGCCGGCCCCCTGAACGTCACCTTCGACATCATGTTCGCCTCCAAGGAGGCCTATCTCCGTGTCCGCGATTCCGGCGCCCTGACTGCCGAGGCCGTGGCGGAGCTGTACGATGTGGCTGTGTCTGATGTGGACATCATCGCCTACGACATCGTGGACTCCATTAAGGTGACCATCCCCCGCAAGACCCTCAGCGGCGCTCTGGACGACATGGACGTCTATGGCTGCCAGCAGCACGGCCCCCTGTCCACGCTGCTGATCCCCTAACCTGTCTAACGTAAGGAGGAATTGCTTTGATTAAACGTGAACTCTACGAAGAGGTCGTATTCCAGACCATCCGCAAGGGTGCCACCGTTCTCTCCGACGACGTGAAGGAGGCCTTTGAGGCCGCCATCGCCCGCGAGGAGTCCGCCGGCGCCAAGGAAGGCCTGATCAAGACCCTCAAGAGCATTGAGCTGTCCGTGGAAAAGGACAACCCCGCCTGCCCCGATACCGGCTGGCCCGTGTTCTATTTCAAGATCGGTAATGAGTGCGAGCTGGAAGGCGGCCTCATGGCTCTGGAGGACGCAACCCGCAACGCTGTCCGCCGCGCTACCAAACTGGGCTACCTCCGCAAGACGATGAAGCACCCCATCACCGGCTATGATCCCGGTGACAACGTGGGTATGAACATCCCCGACTTTACCTATCAGTTCGTCCCCGGCAACAGCATCGAGATCACCTACGTCGCCAAGGGCGGCGGCTCTGAGTGCTTCGGCGGCACCCGCCATCGCGTGCTGGCCTTCGCTGACGGCATGACCGGCATCAAGAAGCACATCATCGAGTGCTATGTGGCCTCCACCCGTGCCGGCGCCGTCTGCCCGCCCTCCGTGCTGGGCATCGGCATCGGCGGCACCGCCAACGTGGCCGCCAACCTGGCCAAGAAGGCCGCCTGCCTGCGTACGGTCGGCTCCTCCCATCCCGAGCCCATGTTCCGCGAGCTGGAAGAGGACCTGTACAAGGCCCTGAACAGCCTGGGCATCGGCATCATGGGTTCCGGCGGCACCACCTCCGTTCTGGGCGTCAATGTGGAGTATGCCTATACCCACATCGCTGGCATCTGCGTGGCCACCAGCACCAACTGCATGGTCGCCCGCCGCGCCAGCACCCGCATCAATGCGGATTCCACTGTTGAGATCATGAAGAGTCCCAACTGGTTTGAGGGGAGGTAACTGAATGGCTACTTATTATCTGCAGGCTCCGTTGAAGGAAGAAGATGTGACTCAGCTGAAGCTGGGCGACCTGGTCTATATCAGCGGCATGGCCTTCACCTGCCGCTCCAGACTGCACCGCTATATCTTTGACGAGGGCAACACCATGCCCGAAGTCACCAAGGACGAGAACGTGCTGATCCATGTCGGTCCCATCATGGTCAAGGAAGAGGACAAGTGGAGACTGGTCTCCTTCATGCCCACCTCCAGCATCCGCTTTGAGAAGTGGGGCGCCAAGTCCGTGGACCAGTGGAATCTGCGCGCCATCATCGGCAAGACCACCATGGGCCCCGAGACCGCAGCCATGATGAAGGAGCGCAAGTGCGTGCACCTGACTCCTCAGGGTGTTACCCCCAACCTGTGGGTGGACAGCATTGAGATCATGGGCGTGGACAACTTCGACGAGCTGGGCTCCATCGAGGCCACCTGGCAGATGAAGCTGGACAAGCTGGGCCCCTTCAAGGTGGACATCGACACCGAGGGCAACAACCTGTTCGACCAGCTGGATGCCACCATCGAGGCCAACAAGCTGAAGGCCTTCGAGGATCTGGGCATTCCCGAGGGCTTCGAGTACACCAAGCTGTATTGATCGTCTGAACCCCTGACAGGGAGGTGGAACCATGCTTGCGCACTTCCAATTTTCCTTTAACGCCGTGGCCCCCATGCTGGTGCTGATCCTGGTGGGTTGCACGATCCAGCGGTGCGGGATCTTTTCGGGGTCGTTTTTCCCGGATGTCAACCGCCTCATCTTCAAGTTCTTTCTGCCCATCATGCTGTATAACGGCATCTACAACATCGAGTCTCTCCCCTCGGTGAACTGGCCTGCCGTGGCGGTGTGTGTGGCGGGGATCTTCCTGATGTTTGCTGTTGGCTACCTGGCACAGCGGCTGTTCATTCCCGATCCACGGCAAAAGGGCGTGATCTGGCAGTGTATGTTCCGCTCCAACTTCGCGCTGATCGGTCTTCCCCTGGCTCAGAGCCTGGGCGGAGACGAGGCGCTGGCCTTCGGCGCGGTGATCTCGGCCTTTGTGCAGCTGTCGTTCAACTCGCTGGCTGTCATCGCCCTGACCTCCGCCTCCTCCGATGAACGGGGGCAGCGTCTGCGGAAGATCGGCGGACAGATGATCCGCAACCCCATGATCATCGCCTCCCTGCTGGGTCTGGCCACCCTTGGTCTGCGTATGCTCATTCCCCAGACCGCCGATGGAGAGCTGGTGTTCTCTATCCGGAAGAATCTGCCGTTCCTGTATACCGCCATCGGCAACGCCGCGAAGGTGGCTTCGCCGCTGGCCATGGTGTCCCTGGGCGCGCAGTTCTCCCTACCCCGGGAGCGGGCGGACGCCAAGCCTATGGCTGTGGGCGTCATCGGCCGCATCGTGGTAGCGCCGGTCCTGGGTCTGTGTCTGGCGTGTCTTGCTACCGGTACCGGTCTGGCTCGCTTCGGCGCAAGCGAGTATCCGGCCGTCATCGCGCTGTTCGGCACGCCGGTGGGCGTATCCAGCGCCGTGCTGGTGCAGTCCTCGGGCGGAGATGTGAAGCTGGCCAACCAGCTGGTGGTGTTCACCAGCATCCTGTCCATGTTCACGCTGGTGGTGTTCATCAGCGCCACAAAGGGACTTGGACTCCTGTAACTGAAGCAGCAGCGCCCCGAAACAATCGTTTCGGGGCGCTGTTTTTGCGCAAAGGAGCAGCTGATTACAAATCAGCTGCTCTAAAAATTTTTTATGCCTCGTCGCTGCGGGTGACCACGCGGATCCACTTCCAGCTGTGAAGCCGGATGGCCACGGGGACGATCTTGTAGAGCTGATCCCACTTCAGCAGGAAGAACACCACCACCGGCGCCCAATTCCAGCGGAAGGCCGCCAGAGCGGACAGGGGCACGATGATGAGCCACATGCTGATGAGGTTCATCTTGGCGCTGAAGGAGGTGTCGCCGCCGCCCCGAATGATGCCGTTGTCGCAGGCCATCTGGTAGGAGGTGCCTACCGTGGTGATGGCCATGACGACGATAAACTGCAGGGACAGCGCGTAGGCCGCGGGGGTTAGCGTGCCGCCGAACAAGGTCAGGATGGGGCGGCGCAGCAGGAAGATGACAAGGCCGGTGATGATGCCGATGACGGAGAACAGCACCTCAAAGGTGTAGACCTGCCGTTTCAGCTCGTCCTGCCTGCCGGCGCCGATGGTCTTGCCGGTGAAGATGCCGGAGGCGGAGGCGGCGCCGTAGGCCACCACGGACAAAACCTGATACACCTGCACCGCGATGGCGTTGGCAGCGGTGACGTCGCCGCCTAAGTGGCCCAGGATGCCGGTCTGCACCATCTGCGCCACGCCCCACTGGGCCTGGTTGATGAGCACCGGGAAGGACACCCGGAAATAGTCCCGGATGTAGCTGGTGTCGATGAATACCAGCTTGCGCCAGTTCAGCCGCAGGGTGGTCTCCCGGTACTTCAGGAACCACACCACGATGACCAGCTCCGCGCAGCGGGAGATGAGGGTGGCGATGGCCGCGCCCCGCACGCCCAGCTCCGGGAAGCCGAACTTGCCATAAATGAGCAGGTAGTTGCAGCACACATTGATGCACAGGGTGGAAAACGAGATGATATAGCCGATTTTCACCACGCCGATGGACCGCAGGGAGGCCACCAGAATGTTGGTGATGGTGAAGATCAGGTAGGAGAAGCAGATGATCTGGAAATATGCCACGCCCTCGGCGATGACCGCCCCGTCGTTGGACAGCAGCCGCAGCAGCTGCTCCGGCGCGAACAGCACCACGCCGAACAGGATCGCCGCCATGGCGCCGCCGAACCGCAGGGCGCAGCCGATGATGTGGGGGATGGGCTCCAGCTTTCCCTTGCCCCAGTACTGGGCGCCCAGCACCACGGCGCCCTCGCCGGCGCCCTGCACCAGCATCTGCAGCAAAAACTGCACCTGGTTGCACAGGCTGACGCCGCTCATGGCCACCTGGCTGTACCGGCCCAGCATGATGGTGTCCATCATGTTGACGCTGAAGGTCAGAAGGTTCTGCAGCGCCAGAGAGAGGGTCAGAATGAAAAATGTTTTGTAAAAGGCTTTATCCCGGATCATGAAACCAGTCCTCACAGTTGTCAGATAACGTTCTCTTTTGAGTATAGTCCACGAAAAGGGGAACAGCAAGACAAAAAACACGGAAAAGGCGGCAGAGGAAGGCGGAACCGGCTTGGGCGGCCCAGGTTTTTCAACAATCGTTGAGCTTTGAAAGGAAGGATTTGAAACCCGGAAATTCCCGTGTATAATTGTGGCAGCAAAGGATCAGGCGGCGGAGATCCCGCCGAAGGAGGTAGTGCCTATGTTCAAAATTATGATCGTGGAGGATGACCGGGAGCTGCGCCAGCTGTTTCAGCACGTATTGACCAAACACGGCTATTCTGTCCGGGGTGTGTCCAACGGCCAGGAGGCGCTGGACGCGCTGGAGCAGGATTACTGCGACCTGATCATCTCGGATATCATGATGCCGGTTATGGACGGCTACCAGCTGGTGCAGTCCCTGCGGGAGAGCGGCAGCCAGATCCCCGTGCTGATGATCACCGCCAAAAACGCCTTTGACGATATGCGCCAGGGCTTTCTCTCCGGCACGGACGATTACATGGTCAAGCCAGTCAACATCAATGAGATGGTGCTGCGGGTGGGCGCCCTGCTGCGCCGGGCCCAGATGATCAACGACCGCCGGCAGGTCATCGGCGAGACGGTGCTGGAGTGCGACTCCCTGACCGTCACCTGCGGCGGAAAGAGCACGATCCTCCCCCAGAAGGAGTTCATGCTGCTCTATAAAATGGCCGCTTTCCCGGGAAAGATCTTTACCCGTCAGCAGTTGATGGACGATATCTGGGGATATGACTCTGGCACGGATACTCATACAGTGGATGTTCACATCGGCCGCCTGCGGGAACGATTCCGTGACAATGAGGATTTTAAGATCGTCACCATGCGAGGCGTGGGATATAAGGTGGTGAAGCTGTGAAACGAAAAATCAGCCGGCGCATCAATATGCGCATTATTTTCACGCTCCTGACCATGGCGGAGATCATGGGAACCATTGCCTTTGCCTGGTTTTTCGCGAAGTTTCTCCACAAGGTGTTCAGCGTTACGCTGGTGGTGCCCACGCTGGTTTGGATCCTCATCACCAGCGCGGTCATCGGCGGCGCCATCACCAACTTCCTGACCATCCAGTTCTTCGACCCCATCACCCGGCTGGGCCAGGCCATGGAGCAGGTGGCGGCGGGGGATTTTTCCGTCCGGCTCACCACGAAGAACCGCTTCCGGGAGATCCGGGACATTTACGCCAACTTTAATCTGATGACGGAGGAGCTGGGCGCCACGGAGATTCTGCAGATGGACTTTATCTCCGGGGTGTCCCACGAGTTCAAGACCCCCATCAACGCCATCGAGGGCTATGCCACCCTCCTCTCCGACGATGAGCCGGAGACGCCGGAGCTGCAGCGGAAGTACGCGGAGAAGATCCTGCTGAACACCCGGCGGCTGTCCAGCCTGGTGGGCAACATCCTGCTGCTGTCCAAAGTGGCCAATCACGCCATTCCGCTGAAGCAGACCACCTTCCGGCTGGACGAGCAGATCCGCCAGGCTCTCGTTATGCTGGAACGGGAATGGGAGCCGAAGGACATCGGATTCGATGTGGAGCTGGAGGCGGTGAACTATACCGGCAGCGAGCTGCTCATGCCCCATGTGTGGGGCAATCTGCTGGGCAACGCCGTGAAATTCACGCCCCCCGGCGGCTCCATCCGCATGGAGCTGACCCGTCAGGAGGGGCAGATCATCTTTGCGGTGGAGGACACCGGCCCCGGCATCACCGAGGAGGTCCGCCGGCACATGTTCGACAAGTTCTACCAGGGAGACACCTCCCATAAGGACGAGGGCAACGGTCTGGGTCTGGCGCTGGTGAAGCACATTCTGGACCAGGCCGGCGGCACCGTCGCGGCGGAAAACGGTCCGGGCGGCGGCTGCCGGATCACGGTGACACTGCCGGACGCCAATTGAATCAGGAAACACGAAAAGCGCTCCGCGGGAGCGCTTTCTCAACGATTGTTGAAGAACAGTTGAGTTTCTGTTGAAAAACATCTGCTATGCTGACAGGGATAAAATCAGAAGGAGCTTGTCCTGACCGGAGACGCAGCATGGGAGGTGAAGCGGATGGCAGGATGCTTTCGCTGCGGCTGCTATCTGGCGCTGACCGGGGCTGCGGCGTTTATACTGGGCCGGTGTCTGCCGGAAACATGGATCCGGGCGGACTGCTTTCCCTATCCCAGCTTCTCCTTTGAACAGGAGGGGCGTATTTATGAATATCTGCACATCAAAACGTGGCAGAACAAGCTGCCGGACATGAGCCGCATCCTGCCGGGAGTGCTGCCGAAAAAGCGGCTGGAGGGCCGCTTTCGCGCCAACCTGCCGGATATGGTGCGGGAGACCTGCGTGGCGGAGCTGATCCACGTCCTGCTGTGCGTTGCGGGGCTGCGCTGTCTGCGGCTGTGGCCGGGACGGGGTGGCGCCGTTATGGCCGGCCTCAACTTTTTGGTCAACGGCCTCTATATCCTCATCCAGCGTTATAACCGTCCCCGGCTGCTGCGGCTGCTGCGCGGCCGGCCTGTCCGAAAGGAGTTCGTATGCGAGTACTGATCTTAAGCTGTAATACCGGCGAGGGCCACAATTCCTGCGGCCGCGCCATCCAGTCGTCCTTTCTGGAGCGGGGCGTCCCCTGCGACATGGAGGACGCCTTCCGCTTCATCTCCCCTGCCACGTCCCGGCTGGTCACCACGGCCTTCAACGGCGTCTACCGCCATCTGCCGGGCCTGTTCCGGTTTGGATACCGCTATGCCGAACGCCACCCTGCCGCGTTTGATGAGCTGTCCGGCATCTATAAGCTGCTGGCCTCCGGCACGGAGCGGCTGTTCCGGTTTCTGACTGAGGGAGGCTATGACGCCATCATCTGTACCCATGTACTCTCCGCCCTTATGCTGACGGAGGTGCTGCGCCGTCATCCCGGCCGGCTGGCCACCTATTTCGTCGCCACAGACTATACCTGCTCTCCCAGCTGCGGACAGAGTCGACTGGATCTGTACTTCATTCCCCACGAAAGCCTCTCCGGCGAGTTTGTCTCCTGCGGCGTTCCGGCGGAAAAGCTCTCTGCCAGCGGGATTCCCGTCCGGGCGCAGTTTGACCGCTCGCTGGACCGTGCCGCAGCAAAGGAACGCATCGGCCTGCGGCCCGAGGAGAAGCACCTGCTCATCATGTGCGGCAGCATGGGCTGCGGGCCCATCCGCCGCCTGGTGCGGCTCATCGCCCGTCAGCTGCCGGAAAACGGCCGGGTGTCTGTCATCTGCGGCACGAACCACCGCCTGCGCAGGAGTCTGGAGCGGACCCATGCCGGCGACAGCCGCATCCATATGTACGGCTATGTGCAGGACGTCTCCCCCATGATGGACAGCGCCGACCTGTATCTGACAAAGCCCGGCGGCATCAGCGTCACCGAGGCCGCCCGCAAGCGGCTGCCTATGGTGTTCGTCAATGCCGTGGCGGGATGCGAGACGTATAATCTGGAGTTCTACTGCCGGCAGGGTGCGGCCGTGACCGCGGATACGCCGGAGGAGCTGGCGGAGCTTTCCGTAAGACTGCTGGCGGACGATGAGGCCCTGGCGCGGATGAGCGCCGCCTTCGCGCCGGAGTCCGAGCGCTCTGCCGCGGAGTATATCTGCCGGGCGGTACTCTCCGGCGTCCGGGAACAGGAGCCGGCCTGATGGAACGCGCCCTCCCCGCGGTGGATTACCGGCAGCTGCGCCTCTCCCGGCTCAGCGATCCGGCCTTTTCCCACCTGAAGCTGCTGTTGTACTGGCCGGTGTTCGGCCTGGCTTTTTTGTATGTGGAGAGACTGTCCCCGGTGACGGTGTACGCCCCGGTCTCCTGCCGGCTGGACAGCCTGATCCCCTTCTGCGAAGTTTTCCTGATCCCCTACCTGTTCTGGTTCGTCTATCTGGCGGGTATGCACGTTTACACCCTGCTGTATGATGTGGAGGCGTTCCGGCGGTTCATGGGCTTCATTATCGTCTCCTACACCGCCGCCATGGCCGTCTACTTCCTGTTCCCCACCTGCCAGAATCTGCGGCCGGAGACCTTTTCCCGGGACAACCTGTTTACCCGGTTTCTGTTTTACTTCTATCAGTTTGACACCAACACCAATGTCTGTCCCTCCATCCATGTGATCGGCTCCGCGGCGGTGTGCTGCACCGCGTTTTCCGTGCCTCGCTTTCAGAGCCGGGGTTGGAAATGGGCCTTTGGGACGACTGCGGTGCTCATCTGCGCGTCCACGGTGTTTTTGAAGCAGCACTCTGTGGTGGACGTGCTGGCGGCCGTTCCGGTGTGTCTGGCCGCCTGGTATATTTCGTTCAGAAAGGAGGCCTTCCGTGGGCGACCATGATACCGCGCGCTTTTACGCCTCTCTCTTCCGTTATTGCCTTGTGTTTCTCCTGATCGCCGCAGCTCTGCTGCTGGGACTGGCCGCCTTGCTGCTCTGGAAGCCGGAGCTGTTTTGGGAGCTGTTCCGCTTCTCTGCCGCTGCCGTCTGCACCATCGGGGCGCTTTGGTTCCTGATCGCGCTGCTCCGCGTGGTATTCCATGCCAGACGGTGACGGCAAACAAAAAACTCGCCCCCGCTGCAGAAATGCAGCGGGGGCGAGTTGGTTCATCTGAAGTTTAAGCGCTAATTCAGAATCTGAAATTAGGCTCTCTCGACGATGATCATGTCGACCTCAGCGTCGTCGTTCATGGTGTACAGAACCTGAGCGATGCTGTTGGTGTAATTCTTGCTGATGGAGCCCTCGGTGATGGCGCCCTTAGCGGAAACGACATACACGACGACGTCATCGGCGTAAGCCATCTTGGTGCCGCCCAGGTTGACAACCTCGTCGGAAGCAGCCTTCATGGAAGCAGCCACATAGTAATCAGGCTCCTCGCCCTCGGCGGTGGCGGCGTTGGACAGAGTGTAGATGCCCTCGGAAGTAGAGGAGGACTTGTACAGACCGTCGTAGGAAGCAACGTCAACCATGATCTCAACAATCTCACCGTCAACAACAGCGTTGGTGGTGTAGAAGCCGTCGCTGTCAACAGCCTCGTCGGTGGTCAGGTCAGACATGCCGGCGCCAGCAACGTAGATCATGTCGTCAGCGGAGGTATCCAGCTCGCCGTCGATCACGAAGACAACCTTAGCCAGGCCGTCCTTATCGACGACAGCAGCATCACCAGTGGTGGTGGGAACCTTCTTGTAGCTGGTGTAGACGTCAACGTCATCGACCTCGCCGTCCTCATCCAGAGCAACCAGAACGTAGACGGTCTTGGAGTTGCCATAGATGCCGGACTTAATCAGAGAAGTGCCCTTGGTGATGGTCAGCTCGGAAGCGGCGTCCTTCACAGTCAGCTCATAGTAAGCCTTGTCATCGTTGTACTTGTAGGAGTAAGCAGAGCCCGCGGTAGCCAGCTCCTCGGTCTCGATCTCCTCGGTGGTGCCGTCAGCATAGACGACCTTGGCGTAGTTGGTCTCGTCGCCCCAGATGCCGGTCTCCTTGGCGGCCTCGATGACAACCAGATAATCGGTGCTCTCGGCTTCCTCAACGTCAGCGTGGACAACATAGCCGTTCAGCAGGTAGAAGGTGCCCTCGTCCTTGGTGGCGACAGCAACCTGGCTGTACTCGTTGGCGAACTCATACTTCACGCCGTCGATCTTGATCCAGCCCTCGTAGTACTCGTCAGCGCTCTTAGCGGTGATCTTGCCCTCGACGGTCTCGACGTCCACGACAGCCAGCAGAGCGTCATCGGCATCCTTCTCTTCCCAACCGGGCAGCAGGTATGCGGCGAAGACATCGTCCTCCTCATAGGAAGCGATCAGCTCATAGGCATCCTCGTCGTCCTCGACGCTGATCTCGATGGTAGCATAGGCCTCGTTGGCGATGTAGTAGCCAGCCTCGTAAACAGTCAGCTCGACCGCGGTGATCTCGTCGTCGTCATCCTCGATAACGTCGGTGACCTCGACAACATAAGCCTCGGTAACAACAATGTCGGTGACCTCGTCATCGTCATTGATGAACAGCTCGATGGTGTAACCGTTCACGTTCAGCTCGTCAGCGTCAACAACGCCCTTGGCACCGTTGTACCAAACGTCAGCGTCAGCGAAGTCATAGTCCTCTTCCAGCTCCTCGACCAGATCCTCGTCGTACTCAGCGCCGGTGTAGGTCAGGTCAGCAGCCTCGGCGAAGGTACCGATGGTGGTCTTGCCGTTCTTCCAGGTCTTGGCGGGGCGGCCGAAGTCGTCCTCGGCGTCCTCGATGACAGACAGCTTGGTGAAGTAGGCGTCGGCGAAGGTGTAACCGTCCTCAACAACCTTGGCCTCGGAACCGCCGACGACAACCTCAGCGCCGTTCACGGTGACAGTGGTCTTGGAGTCATACTCGACCATCTCAGCCTGCAGGGTGTTGAAGGCATACAGGCAAGCCTCTTCACGGGTGACGTACTTGGTGCCGACGAAATCGTCATTGCCGTCGTCCAGACCCAGGTTGATGGCCTGCTTGGCAACGTTGATGGACCAGTTGGCGCCAGTGTAGCCTTCCAGATCGGGGTCATAGCCCAGAGCGCCCAGCAGCATCTTCATGAAAGCATAGCCGGTCAGGGGAGCGGTGGGACGGAAGGTACCATCGGAATAGCCGTTGATGATGCCCTCCTTGGAGCAGTAAGCGATGTAGCCGGCGAACACGTGGTCAGCGGGAACATCAGAGAAGGGAGCGCTGGAGGCGCTCAGGGCAGATGCGGTGGTGGGGCCCAGAATCATGTTGCAGACGATCTTAGCGGCTGCACCACGGTTCAGCTGAGCCTCGGGGCGGAAGGTACCGTCGGTGTAACCGTCGACAACCTTCAGCTCGGACATGACGGCAACAGCATCAGCATAGTTGATGTCGCTGTTGTCCTCAAAGTCCTTGGCGCCGGCGCTGATGGTGACCAGAGACATGGCCATAACCAGAGCCAGAACCAGAGAAAGGAACTTCTTCATTTGGGGTTTCCTCCTATAAAAATATTTGCGGTCCACGCCGTTGTGGCCGGCGCTATCCCGTTCGCCCGGGGCTAGCCATCCCGGGCCAGCGTAACAAAACCGAACCAGGGCAGGCGTCTTCCGCAAGCACAATGTACCGTCAAAAAGTTCCGATGTAAATAGTTTTTGGCTCGTTTTAACCGGATTGAAAACACGGAATGTTTTCGTTTTCTGTTTTGCACCACAAGGGTAACATAGCGGCGGAACAAACAGCACCGGCCTGAAACAAAGACCGGTGCTATTCGGAAGACGCGGGTAAATAGTATCGCTGCTTTTCCTGCTGCAGCTCCCCCTGCTGTACCATCCGGCGCAGGATGGGAGCGCACTGGCGGCTGTCGATCCGCAGCAGATCGGCAATGTCCTTGCGGTAGGCAAAGCCCTCCTGCTGCAGGTAGGCGCGGATGACCTGGCTGTGCTCCTCCGGCGGGACCACGCGGTCGGGGATGTAGTATTTCGTCCCGATGCGGACCAGCTGTTTCCGGGCCAGCAGACGGTCCAGCCGGTTGTAGGCGGCGGTTTTGGATACGTTCAGCAGCTGGCAGACATCGTTTCGGGAGAGGGGGCCGTGTTCTTCCGCGTATTGCAGGAGCTGGTTGTCCAGCGCTTCCTGCTGGGCCTGCTTCTGCAGATCCCGCAGCTGCACCTGCTCCAGTCCGCCCCGGATCAGCGCGGCGCGGGTCATGCGGGACAGGCGGGGCAGATCCAGCGGACGGCGGTTCTGGGCAGTCAGCAGCACATGGGGATCGTCGCCCGGCTGCCGCTCCTCCCAAACCTGCTCCAGCAGGCTTTTGACCGTTTTGGTGATGGGGGCTGTGCGTTGTGGAAGCATCAGGTGGCCTTCTTCCAGAGCCACCTGTTCCCAGGTCAGCTCTGCGATCTCGCCGGCGCTGAGCCCCATCTGCCAGCTGAGCCACAGGGCCAGTCCCGCGGGCGTGTGCCTTTCCGCCTGCAGGAGCTTCCACAATTTAAATTCATCGATCTTTTCGCCTTTGGCCTTGGGCGGGTGTGCCTTTGGGGTGTGCTGGGCGGTTAAGGCCGAAAAGCGCGCCTGCAGCGCGCGGATCTCCACGCCGCTGATGCGGGACACGGTGGACCAGTCCTGCGTCTCCAGCTGCCGCAGGATCCAGTCGTGCCGCAGGTCCATCAGGCGGACATGCGCCTGTCCGATTTCGTCCAGCGCCTGCCGCGCCAGTCGGGAGATGGACTCCGGCTGGATGGGCTTTCGGGTCCGCTGGGAGCAGAGCACAAACAGGCTCTGGCCGTTCTGCTCCTCTTTCAGGCGCTGCAAAAACTCCTGTACCTCCGGCTCCAGAGGAACGTCCCGGTCCGGCAGGCGCAGCACGTTGTCCAGCTCGGAGACCTGCCGCCACATCAGGGCGGCGATCTCCTCCCGGGTGAGCCCCTGCTGCCAGGCGAGGCGCAGAATGACGCCGGCGACATTCAATTGTTCCCGCTCCAGCAGGCCGGTCAGCGCGGCCGCATCCGGACGGTTCAAAGTTCCCTTTGCCAAGGCGCATTTCTCCTATGTTATCTTTGTGTTACAAATTGCGCGGAAAATTTGCCCGCCCCCGGCGGTGTGCGGTCATTCGCCGATCTGGACGCCGGTCATATCCCAGCAGCCATGCGGAGTAAACAGTCCGCCCAGCAGCTTGCCGCCTTTCAGCGTCACGATACCGTCGTAGGGTTCTTTTCCCACGCCGGCGGTCAGCATACCGGAGATCAGATATTTGTCCGGCTGCAGCTCCTGTCCGGTCAGAGCGTTCTGGGCACCCAGCAGCGAAAAGTTGCCGGAGACTCTTTTTTCATAGACGGTCAGCTTCAATTCTCCGGCCCGGGGGCCCAGGGCGCTTTGCACAATGACGGTGTACTTCATGGTTTTCATGGACATCACTTCCTGTTTTTTATTGTATAGGCACTCCTTTTTCGCCCAAACGGTCACATTTTCAGAAGTGTCAGAAATTTTGACAATATTCGCCAAAATGTCCGATAAAAACAAAAAAGACGGATGGTAACCATCCGTCTTTCGGTGCAGAAGCTATGTAGTTATAAAAGTGTTGCCGCGCAAATGTCACGGCTTTCGCGGCCCAGCATACCCAGCAGGAGCTCCCGTTCGGCGGCAGTCTCGCTGTTGATCCAATAGGTCAGGAGGATCCGGGTCATATCTCCGCGCTGACGCAGGATCTGACTTACCTGCGCCTCCAGCCCGGCATTCCAGACTGCGGCATACCGCCGTTGGTAAAAGGCGAGGCTGTGCTTCTCCGCTTCACAGAAAACATCCCCAAAGATTTCCCACAGACCCTCTTGCCCGGAAACGCGCAGAAGGGTTTGATAATAGGCCTTGTTGGTATCTACGCGCTGCAGCACCAGCTGGATCATCTGGTGCCAGGCCAGACATTTGCTGTGCTGTTCCTGTATCAGACGCTTTTCCCGCTGGATCGTCCAGGTGAACAGCTCGAAGATATCTGAGAAATGGTAGTAAAATGATTGCCTGCGAATGCCGCAGACTTCCGCCAGCTCCTTGACGTGGATCTGCTCCAGCGGCTTTTCCTGCAACAGAAATCGCATCGCGTTGTCCAGTTCCCGCTTTGTTCTCTCTTCACGCGCTCTGATCGTCATAGGGATAATCCTTTCAAATATGGCAGCCGTGCGTTTTCTGCCTTAGATTTTTTCATTATACAGCACAGAGTAAAGGCGTGTCTGTACTTTGAAAAGAAATTTTGGATCTGAAAAGCAGATATATAATAATGTGCTGCAGGAGGGGATCTCCTGCAGCATCAATTAAGGTTCTCTCGCCTTTTTCCGGTACTCCGTCGGCGTGCAGCCAAAGACCTCCCGGAAGCGCTTGATGAAGTAGCTGAAGTTTTCAAAGCCCACCAGAAAGCCCACCTCCATGATGGGCAGATCTGTCTCCCGCAGATAGCGGGAGGCCCGCTGGATGCGCAGCAGGTTGATGTGCTGGATGAGGGTACGGCCAAAGTGCTCCTTGAAAAACGTGCAGAAATACTGGGGCGTCAGGCCGAAGCGGGCGGCCACCTCCGGCAGGCGCACCGGTTCCGTGCAGGTCTCGTTGAGATACTCGATGATGTCGCGGAGCATCTGGCTCTGGTACTCCGGGCGGCCGTGGCTTGTGTCGGCGGCGTCAATGAGCTCCGCACCGGCCAGCAGCGCCACGATCCGCAGAAGAGACGCCTTGATCAGCAGCTGATAGCCGGTTGGGCGGTGGTCGTCCGCCTCCATGATCCGCAGCAGCTCCGCGAAGATCTCCTGTCCGGCGGGGGTAGCGCCGTCCACCACGGCGGCAAAGTGGGATTCCTGCTGCTCCAGCGGCTGCAGCCACTGGGACTGGGCGCCGTCCTCCCGGCGGAACTGCAGAAAGTCCAGCGGGAACACAAAGGAGCGGAACAGGTTGTCCACGCCGCCCCGGATCTCGTGCAGCTCGCCCACGTTCACCACGAACACATCGCCCCGGCGGCCCACATGGCGCTCATCCCGGATGGTCACGTCCACTTCGCCCTGCAGAACGGTGATGATCTCCACCTCGGGGTGCCAGTGGTAGGGCACCAGATCGGAGTCCTTGGCGTCCGGCGCGGAGTAGATCTGAAAGGGGAATTCCCTTGTTCCGTGTTCTTTTTGCTCGCGGCGGCGTTCCATCATGTGTGCACCTCTTAAATATCTTAAAATCGTGTTATTCCATCAGAATATATTGCAAGAGAAAATGAAATGTGGTAATTATAATATAGGCAAATGGGTAGAAAATAGCAAGTTTTCCCCGCGAATCTCTCGCTATTTTTCCGAGAGAATCGGCAGAAAGCGCGATTCTTTGTGAAAAGTAGCACAAAATCTACCGTAATTTTTTGTCATTATCACAAAACAAAAATTTTTACAGGGAGGCCCCGCTATGAAGCACATGGAAACCGTTCGCCTGACGGCATCTCAGGCTCTGGTTCGTTTCCTGGAGAACCAGTACATCAGCTACGTCGATATGGATGGCAACGACGTCGAGCAGAAGTTCGTGAAGGGCATCTTCATGCTGCCCGGCCACGGCAACGTCGTCGGCCTGTGCAACGGCATTGAGCAGGAACTGAAGGACATGATCGTCTATCAGGGCAAGAACGAGCAGGGCATGGCTCTGGCTGCCATGGGTTATGCCAAGCAGACCCGCCGTAAGCAGATCTTCGCCTGCACCACTTCCGTCGGCCCCGGCGCCTGCAACATGGTGACCGCCGCTGCCACCGCCACCGCCAACAACATCCCCGTGCTGCTGCTGCCCGGTGACATCTATGCCTCCCGTCAGCCCGACCCCGTCCTGCAGCAGATGGAGCAGCCCCACAACCTGTCCATCTCCGCTCACGACGCCTTCCAGGCCGTCACCAAGTACTGGGGCCGTATCAACCGTCCCGAGCAGATCATGACCGACATGATCTCCGCCATGCGCGTTCTGACCGACACCGCCAACACCGGTGCTGTCGCCATCTCCCTGCCCCAGGACGTCCAGGCCGAGGCCTATGACTATCCCGTGGACTTCTTCAACAAGCGTGTCTGGCGCATCGACCGCCGTATCCCCACCAAGTACTGCGTGGAGAAGGCTGTTGAGGTCATCAAGAACGCCAAGAAGCCTCTGATGATCTGCGGCGGCGGCGTCCGTTACGCTGAGGCTCACAAGATCTTCCGTGAGTTCGCCGAGAAGTTCGGCATCGCCTTCGGCGAGACCCAGGCCGGTAAGTCCACCATCGAGTGGACCCACGAGCTGAACCTGGGCGGTCTGGGCACCACCGGCGGCATCGCTGCCAACAAGCTGGCCCACGAGGCCGACGTGGTCATCGGTATCGGCACCCGCTACACTGACTTCACCACCGCTTCCAAGTGGCTGTATCAGACTGACGCCAAGTTCGTCAACATCAACCCCTCTGAGTTCCACGCCGCCAAGATGGACGCTGTCCCCGTTCTGGCTGACGCCAACGAGGCTCTGCTGGCCATCGGCGCTGAGCTGGAGAAGATCGGCTATCACACCGACGAGGCCTATGCCGCTTCCGTCGCCGCTTACCGCAAGGAGTGGTTCGAGGAGATCGACCGTCTGGATCACGTCGCTTACACCGACAAGGAGACCTTCATCCCCGAGATCAACGACGCCAACCGCGAGTGCGTTGAGAAGTATATCGAGGATACCGGCTGCTCCCTGTGCCAGACCGCTGTTCTGGGCACTGTCAACCGCATGATCGACGACAACGCCATCGTCTGCGCCGCTGCCGGCTCTCTGCCCGGCGATATGCAGGGTCTGTGGCGTGCCCGCGGCGTCAACACCTATCACATGGAGTATGGCTACTCCTGCATGGGTTACGAGATCGCCTCCGCTCTGGGCGCCAAGATCGCCTGCCCCGATCAGGAAGTCTACGCCATGTGCGGCGACGGCTCCTTCGATATGCTGCACTCCGAGCTGATCACCTCCGTCCAGACCGGCAAGAAGATCAACGTCGTTCTGTTCGATAACGCCTCCTTCGGCTGCATCAACAACCTGGAGGTTGGCCAGGGCAACGCCTGCATCACCACCGAGAAGAACATGCTGCTGCCCGGCGTGACCAACGGCATCCACAAGGGCAAGGTCATGCAGATCGACTACGCCGCCATCGGCGCTGCTTACGGCTGCAAGACCTACACCGTCAAGACCCAGGAGGAGCTGGAGGCTGCTATCGAGGATTCCAAGAAGCAGACCGTCTCCACCCTGATCGACGTCAAGGTCCTGCCCAAGACCATGTCCAAGGGCTATGAGGCCTGGTGGCGCGTCGGTGTTGCCGAGGTCTCCGAGAAGGCTTCCGTCCAGGCTGCCCGCAAGGCTCTGGAGGATCACCTGTACGAGGCTCGTCACTATTAATCCTCTATTAAATGCAAAAAAGGACCGGAACCGCAAGGTTCCGGTCTTTTTTATGTTCAGATGAGGTTGCGATCAGCGGCGCAGGCGGTGGCCCACGTCAGCTGAGCGGCTGGATAGTGGTCGACCACATAGTCCATCCGGAGCCGGGCCTGTCGGATCTGCGCTCCATAGGCGGGATCGTCGATTCGATTCACCGTCTCCATGGGGTCAAGGGTCAGATCGTAGAACTCCTCATAGGGCGTCTCGCCCAACTGATAGTCCAGATAGCGGATGTACTTGCTGTTCTCCGTCACCACCGTGCGCCATGCGTTGGCGCGGCGTCCGTCACCGCCCCGCTTGCGCAGGACTTCGGAGAACACGGTGTCTGCGTGGCGCTCCTCGGTGAAGTCGCTCTCGCTGTAGGCAAAGTCCCGGTGGGACTCCGCCCTGCCCTCCAGTACGGGCAGGAAGCTCCGGCAGGGGATCCGGTCGTTGTAGGCAGGCCAGGAGCGGCTGAGAGCTTCGACGGGATCCAGTCCCGCGTAGTCCAGAATGGTGGCGGCGATGTCGTGGATCTCCACCGGGCCGGTGCGCTTGCCCACAGGCTTCGCTCCCGGCAGCCAGGCCGCCAGCGGCACATTCAGCGCCTGCCGCCAGGGCACGCCCTTCTGAATCAGATAGTGGTCGCCCAGCATGTCGCCGTGGTCGGAGACAAAGAGGATCAGCGTATCTTTCAGCAGGTCCCGCCGCTCCAGCAGCTCCAGAATGAGGCCAATCTGGTCGTCGATGAGCCGGATCATGGCCTTGGCGCTGCGGCGCTGGCGGTACAGGGCCTCCTTTTCCTCCTCCGTCAGCACCTGACCCTCCGTCAGCACCTGACCCTCCGGCAGCAGGAAATCGTCCTCCCGCTCCATGGGGAACATGTCCAGATACCGCTGGGGCGCGTCATAGGGCTTATGGGGGCCGCAGAAGGAGACCTTCATGTAGAAGGGCTTGTCCGCCGGGTGCTGCTCCAACTGCTCCCGGGCCACCCGCCCGGTGACCACGTCGATGTAGTCCTCCTCGTCAAAGGGCCAGGGGAGGGCCTTGTCGTAATTGTGGTCGGCGGTGTCGCCGTTGCGGCCACCGCACTCCACGAAAAAGTCCCGCACGGCGGTCAGCAGGCCCTTTTTGTGAAGATAATCGCCGTAGAAGCAGTAGTTGCCCACCACCTGCTGTTTGCCGGCGGTCTCCCAGATGAAGTCATAGCCAAAGTGCTTCATCTCCTCCACACCGGCCACGGGGTCCATGCCGCAGCCTCTGGGGGTGGACCAGGGGTAGGTCTGCAGATAGTGGAACTTTCCGATGCCGTAGGTGATGTAGCCGATTTTCTGCAGCGCCTGCATGAAAGTGGGGATCTGGGGGAACAGGTCACCCGCCATGGTCAGGGTACCGATCTGCCGGGAATAGCGGCCGGTGATGAGGGAGGTGCGGGCCGGCGTGCAGATGGGGTTGGTGGTCTGGCAGGCGGTGAAGTGGGCGTGGGCGGCGATGCGGTCGATGTTGGGCGTCACTGCGCCGCAGCTGTGCCCGGCGTAGCCCACCTGATCGGCCCGCTGCTGATCGGTCATAAACAGCAGAATGTTCTTCGGCATAGCAGCCTCCTGTTGCAAGAAAGGTTACAGGCCCAGACGCTCGAACTGCTCCGCGGGGCTGTCGTGAGCGATCATAGCGGCCTTCAGCTTTGCGGCGTACTCGGTCTCCAGCGCGGGATCGTCCAGCGGATGCTCCTGCTGGTAGTCCTCGGTCAGACTGTACAGGCAGGTGGTCTGGTTGTGCTCGGAGCGCTTGGAATACTCCTGAGAGGGATTCTTGTAGTCAATGATGTCGGCGGGGAACCTGTAGACGGGATAGTTGGTCCAGCTGAGGTTGCCGAAGCCGATCTTGTCATAGTCCTCCGGGGCGATGCAGCCCACGCCGTAATACTGCCGCAGGGTGGTGGGGGTGGAGGCGTAGACGTACAGGGGCCGGTTGCTCTCGTCCTTTGCGGCTCGCAGATAGGTGTATTTTCCGTCGGTGTAGTTGACGCTCTTGCCGAAATAGCCGTAGAGGGCGCCGTCACGCAGACTGTCGGTCTCGCCGGTCAGGGCGGGGGTCAGATCCCTGCCGTGGAGGGGATAGTGCATCTGGCTCATATCCACGCCGAAGCAGTTCATCATAGTGGGGAACACGTCGATGTTCTGGGTCAGGCCGGAGAAGCGCTTCACCTTTGCGTCGGGATGCCATACGATCAGGGGGATGTGGAACACCTCGTTGTAACAGGGCATGTAGTTCTTGGCCATGTAGTCGTGCTCGCCCAGCATGTAGCCGTGGTCGGTGGTAAAGATGACCATGGTGTCGTCCCACATATTATGTTTGTCCAGCACGTCGAAGATCTTGCCGATGTAGTGGTCCGTCATGGTCAGCAGCGCCTTGTAACGCACGTTCAGATGGCGGGTCTCCTGATCGGTGAAGATGTTTTTGCGGTACTCGGGCCAGTAGCAGGGCATGCCCTCGTAGTCGTCGCCGTCCTCCTCCCGGTACAGATCGATGTACTTCTGAGGCACGTCGAAGGGTTCATGGGGATCGAAGCCCTCTACCCACAGCATGAAGTTGTCCGCCCCGGCGTTCTCTTCCAGCCACTGGGCGGCCTTCTTCATGGTCATGGGGCTGGGATACTCCTCCTCGCTTTTGAAAGCGCCGTAGGTGCGGTCGTGAGCCTCGGAGTAGATTCCCTTGTAGCCCTCGGGCCGTTGCTCGGTGCGGATGCCTTCCTTGCAGGCGGGCATATTCAGGGTGTCGAATTCCTGGCCGCGGATCATCTCATGGGCGGTGAAGTCGTTCCAGTAGTTCTCGCCGCCCACATCGTAATAGAGGTAATGGTCGGTGTACATGCGGGTATAGACGTTCTTTGTCTTCAGCATGGCGGGCAGGGTCTGATCAAAGGGCTCAATGCCGCCCCAGGGCTTTTCCAGGAAGTTCAGCCGGCCGGTCATGATGTCCCGGCGGGCGGGCATACAGGGCGCGGAGCCGCACCAGTGGTTTTCAAACACGGTGCCCCGAGCGGCCAGCCGATCCAGATTGGGGGTCAGGGCGGGGTGCTTAGAACCGTACATGTTCAAAAAGCGGCGGTTAGTACTGTCCGCCAGAATAAAAATCGCTTTCATAGTGTCCTCCTATCTGATTTAGCGCAGACCAAGGCGGTCAAACTGTTCTTCCGGACTGTCGTGCAGCGCCATGGCGGTTCGGAGCTTTTCGCACATGGCCTGCTCCAGCGTCGCGTCCCGCAGGGGGTGTTCCTGACCGGGATCGGTCGCCAGATCGAACAGCAGGTTTTCGCCTGCCACCTCATATCTGCGGGCGAAGTTGTGGGTGTCGTCTGCCAGACGGGTAATGGTGTTGGGGATCTTGAATACGGGATATTGGGTGTAGGGCAGGAAGGGGCCTGCCTCGATTTTGGAAACGTCGCTGATGTGGTCGTAGTCCCAGTAATGGCAGATGGTGCTGGGCATGGCGGTGTAGAGATTCAGCGGCTGGTTGTCCTCCCGGGCGGGGGCCCGGAAATAGGTGTACCGCCCGTCGCAGATATTCACCTGCCGGCCGTACATGCCGTAGATCGCCGCGTCCCGCAGTTTTTCCTGCGTTCCTGCGATCAGCGGCAGCAGGCTCTTTCCGTGGAGCGGATGGTGGCACGCATCGATATCAATGCCGTGGAAATCCAAAACGGTGGGCATCAGGTCGATGTTCTGGGTCAGCGCGCCGCAGCGAGTGGCCTCCCGCATGCCGGGCAGACTCACCATCAGGGGAATGTGGTAGACCTCGTTGTAACAGGGCATGTAGTTCTTGGCCATGAAGCCGTGCTCGCCCAGAAGATATCCGTGGTCGGTGGTCAGGATGACCATGGTGTCATCCCACAGATCGTACTTGTCCAGCACATCCAGCGCCTTGCCCAGCCAGCGGTCGCTCATGGTGATGAGGTGGGCGTAGCGGCGGCGGGCGTGCTCGATGGCCTCCTGTGTGGCCTGATCGGTGGTGGTGTAGGCCGGCCAGTAGAACAGCGTGTCCTCATATTCGTCGGGATACTCCGCGGCGCCGCAGTCGGGGAAGTCGAAGGGTTCGTGGGGATCAAAGGAATCCACCATCAGGAACCAGTTGTCATCGTCGTGATGGGCCTCGATCCAGTCCGCCGCGTGCTGCAGGGTCTTGGGAGAGGGATAGTCCTCCTCGCCGTGGAACTGCTCCCGGTTCAGTCGGTACTGGGACTTATCCTGACCGTAGTGAGGCCGCTCCGCCAGTTTGCCGAAGTCGGACATCCAGACGTCGTTCTCCTGACCGCGGATGAAATCCCAGGAGTCGAAATGGGCGTGGTAATTTTCGCCGCCCAGGTGGAAATAGTGATAGTGGTCGGTGGCCATGTGGCTGAATACGCCATGCTTGTGCAGCATGTAGGTCAGCGTGCAGTCAAAGGGCTGGATGGGAGACCAGTTGCGCTCCAAAAACTCCAGACGGCCGGTCAGAATGTCGTGCCGGGCAGGCATGCAGGGAGCGGAGCCTACGAAATGGTTGTCAAACACGCAGCTTCTGGCGGCCAGCCGGTCGATATTGGGTGTGCGCACCCAGGTGTTTCCGTAAGTGGGCAAATAGCGTCGACTCAGGCTGTCCATCAAAAATACGATGGTTTTCACAGCGTTCAACTCCTTTGGCGGGTTATCAACAGTATACGGCAAAATACGCTTCTCTGCAGAGTTTTTTGCTGCAGAGAAGCGTATTGAAAAACTTATGCAGCTATGATGTTACCACCACTTGATGAGGTCGGTCACCTTGTTGCGCAGTTCAACAAATTCGGGAGAAGTAACATCGCGGGGGCGGGGGAGGTTATTGTCCAGAACGGTCTTCACGGAAGTGGGCTTGTTGGTCAGAACCATGATCTTCTCGCTGAGGTAGACAGCCTCCTCGATGTTATGGGTGATAAACAGCACGGTGGTGCCGGTCTTCTTCCACAACTTGATCAGCTCATCCTCCAGCTTGAACCGCAAGTCGATATCCAGCTGACCGTAAGGCTCATCCATCAGCAGCAGCTCCGGCTTGGTGGCAAAGGCACGGGCGATGGCCACGCGCTGCAGCATACTGATGGACAGCTGGCTGGGATAGTAGTTTCTGAACTTGGTCAGACCCACGATGTCCAGCATTTCCTCCACGTTGGCGTCTGCCTCTGCCTTGGGGGTCTTCTTGATCTCCAGACCGAAGCGGACGTTCTGCTCCACAGTCAGCCAGGGGAAAGAGGAATACTCCTGGAAGATGTAGGAGATGTTCTGGGTCTTGGGGTTTACGGGAATGCCGTTGACCAGAATGTCGCCGGCGGTGGGCTCGTACAGGCGGGTCAGACTGTTGAGGAAAGTGGTCTTGCCGCAGCCGGTGGGGCCGACGATGCAGAGGAACTCGCCCTCCTGCACCTCGAAGTTCAGATCATCCAGCACCAGCAGATCGCCGAATTTCTTGGTCAGGTGATTGACCACGACCTTGGCTTCTTTTTTCTCCATATCAGGCGACCTCCTTACAGGGTGTGATCCACGACCGCGTCGATCTCGCGGCGCAGGCGCAGGAACTCGGGATCGGTGTAGTTGCGGGGACGGGGCAGATTGATCTCATACTCTGCCTTGACGCCGGTAGGACAGTTGCGCAGAACCAGAATACGGTCTGCCAGATACACGGCCTCCTCGATGTTGTTGGTAACGAAGATAACGGTGCGCTTCTCTGCCTGCCAGATACGGGTCAACTCGTCCTGCATCATGTAGCGGGTCTGGGCGTCCAGATGGCCGAAGGGCTCATCCAGCAGCATGACCAGAGGCTCGTTGCAGTAAGCGCGGGCGATGCCGACACGCTGCTGCATACCGCCGGACAGCTTCACGGGGAAGGAGTTTTCAAAGCCCTGCAGACCCACCAGATCGATGTACTTCTGGGCGCGCTCGCGGCGCTCCGCCTTCTTGACGCCCTGCATCTTGGGGCCGTATTCCACGTTGCCCATGACGGTCAGCCAGGGGAACAGGGCGGTGTTCTGGAACACCATGCCGCGCTCGGGGCCGGGCTTTTCCACGCGCTTGCCGCCGCAGATGATCTCGCCGGAGGTGGGCATTTCAAAGCCGGCGATCATGTTCAGAATGGTACTTTTGCCGCACTGGCCGGGGCCAAACAGCACCAGGAACTCGTTTTCACGAACCTGGATGTTCAGGTCGCCGACGACCTGATATACGCCCTCTTCGGGCTTGTTGAATTCCTTGTCCACATGACGGAACTCAATCAGAATATTCTTGTTTTCACTCATTTGCCTCTCACCGTCCATGCACACAATTTGTTTTCGAGCACACGCATCAGCGTAGTAATCAGCAAACCGGTCAGCGCGATGGCCACGATGCCGATCATGATCTGGGTCATGTTGCCGATATCCTGACCGCGGACGATCAGCCAGCCGACGCCCTCAGAGGAGCGGATCATCTCTGCTGCCACGATGGTAGCCCAGGCGGAGCCCAGAGCGACCTGCAGACCGGAGAAAATGTAAGGAACCGTGGTGGGCAGCACGATAGTCATGAACAGTTGCCGGTCATTGGCGCCCAGCATCCGGGAGGCCCGGACCAGAGTTTCATCCACGGAGTGAACACCGTTATAGGTGGTCAGCGCGATGGTAAAGAAGCATGCCAGGAAGATCAGGAAGTACTTGGAGCCCTCGTCAAAGCCGAACCAGATGATGGACAGGGGGATCCAGGCGATGGGAGGAATGGGGCGCAGCATCTGGATATAGGGCATGAAGATGGCGTCGGCCACCTTGTACCAGCCCATCAGAATACCGATCAGGACGCCGGTAAAGCCGCCGATGGCATAGGGGACCAGCATGCGGCGCAGGCTGATGAGAATATGCATCGTCATGGTCTTTGTGCCGATGGGCTCCACAAAGGCGGTGAAGAAACCGCCGAACACCGTGACAGGGTCAGGCATGACCTTGCCGAGAGTCGTGGACTTTGTGGCGATGTACCAGATGCACAAGAACACAAAAATGCCCACAGCGCCCAGAATCAGACGTTTGTTCTTTTCAAAAGCTCTCATCCCAGTCTGCCTCCCTTCACGATTTTATTGCCGATTTTACGAATGATCGTGGACAGGATTGCGCCGGTGATGGCGATGACCACCATGCCGACGATGACGATGTCCAGACGGAAGATACCGCGGGCCTGCTGGATCATGAAGCCCAGACCGCGGGTAGAGGCCAGCAGCTCGGCAGCCACCAGAGTCGTCCAGGCGGAACCCAGAGCAACGTCGAGGCCGGTGAAGATCATGGGGAGCGCGGAGGGGATCGCGACCTTGGTCAGCAGCTCCCAGTTGCTGGCGCCAAAGGTCTGGCCCACCCACAGGTGGACGGTCTTGGTCTGCTTGATGCCGGAATAGCTGTTGATGACCATAGCCACCATTGCGGAGATGAAGATAACCAGAGCCTTGGACATGTAGCCGATGCCCACCAGAGTGACCATGACGGAGGTCCAGGCAACGCCGGGGATCGTACGAACCAGGTCGAATACGGGGCGAACCAGCATATCGATCTTATCATTCCAAGCCATGAAAATGCCCAGAGGGATACCGATAGCCGCGCCGATCAGATAACCGCCCAGCGCAACCTTCAGACTGGCGAACAGGTGCTGCAGCAGCGTTGCGCCGTCGGGCTTCGTTTCGACCCACTTTTTCATAAATGTCTGCATGACCTTCACCGGAGAAGGCAGCACATTGGAGCGGAACAGTTCCAGCACATCAGTCACGATCCACCAGGCCAGAATGCCTGCGCAGACAGACAGCACGCTGATGATCAGGAACTTGCTCATCTTTGCGGTTTGTTTGTTCTTCACGAGAGTATCTCCCTTCTCACATACTGATGAGATCGTTTAGATAAAAAAGGGGGCCATGGAGCATGGCCCCCTTCTCAGGTTTGGGTTCAGTCAGTGTTTAAATATTAGCCCAGGGAAGCGCCCTTGATGTTCAGACCGAAAGCGTCGATCATGGGCTGAGGATTGATGGCCTCCTCGATGATGGCGACCTGGTCCTCCTCGATGGTGCCGATGGAGGCGAAGAAAGCGCCAACCTGCAGAGCGCCGGAGCCCAGATAGACATCGTCAACAGCCAGCTTCTCGGGAGTCAGGAAGGGACGCAGCTCGGTCTCCAGAGCAACGTCATCGGCGGTTGCCGGCTTGCCGTTCTCCTGATAGTAAGCGAGGGCGAACTCGTTGCGCAGCTCGACATCCTGCAGATCCTCAGCGGCACGATACATAGCCTGCAGGAACAGAACCACATCGTCATAACGCTCTTCCAGAATCTCCTTACGGACCAGGAAGCCGTTGTTGAACTCGGTGCCGGTGGCGTCGGCGCAGTCAGCGACCATCACGAAACCGGCCTCTTCCATCATGTTGGCATAGTCAACGTCGGTGGCGACGAACACGTCACCCTCGCCGGTCAGGACAGCCTGAGCGGCAGCAGCACGGTCCATGTTCAGGTACTCGTAATCAGCACCGGCCTCCAGACCGAACTGAGCGAAGTAGGAAGCGGCACCCCACTGCTCCATGGTGGAGGTGGGACCCAGGACGCGTAGACCCTTCAGGGACTCAGCGCTGCCGTACATGTTGGGCTTGCCATCGATCTCGCCCTTGTAGTTCAAGGCCTCGCAGTCGGGACGCATGTAAACGGCCAGAGTGGCAGAGCCGCTGTCGGACTCGCCGATCCAGTCGCACAGGCCGGAAGCCATGGAGTACACGGAAGCCAGGCCGTTGGAAGCCAGGTCCAGCTGCTCAGCGGCCAGACCTTCGTTCTCGGGAGAGCCGTTGGGGAACATGATCAGGTTGACATCCAGACCCAGCTCCTCATAGTAACCCTGCTCATAGGCGTACACAGTGGGGATGGAGATGATGTTGGACTGCACACCAACGTTCAGGGTCTTGCCGGAAGAGGTGAAGGTCTTCTCGCCGGATTCCTCAGCGGGAGCCTCGGTGGGGGTCTCAGCGGGCTTTTCGGCGGGAGTCTCTTCCTTGCCGCCGCAGGCAGCCAGGGACAGGACCATAGCCAGAGTCAAGAGAATTGCAAAAAACTTCTTCATGGAAAAAATCCTCCTTTTTTGAGTTGTCTATATTGTATAAAATCCATGACGGCGAAGTCTTGCGAAATTTTGATGTGTTTTTTTGTTTTGTTGACCTTTGCGGCGAATTTACAAAAAGACACTGCCCATACCGAGTATGGGCAGTGTTTGTCATCGACTCTTTTTTGTGCGGATTTCCGAGGGAGAACAGCCAAATTCTTTGCGGAATATTGTGGAGAAGTAACTGATATTGGGAATTCCAATTTGGGCAGCCACCTCAGAAATACGAAGTGAAGACGTCTCCAAAAGCTCCTTGGCTTGCTTGAGACGGAGCGAAGTGAGGTATTCGGAAAATGTAGAGCCCACCTCCTGCTTGAACCGACGGGAGAGGTATTCCCGATTAAGGAACACATGATCGGCCACCATGTTCAGCGTCAGATCCTCCGCGTAGTGCTGGGAAATGTAGTGCAGCGCACTGGAAATAGCGGTGGAATACTGTTTTCCCTGCTGACTCAAAACGGAGAGCATTTCCACATATTCGGCCTCCACATCTGCGAAGCACTCCGCCTGACTCAACCGCTTTCTGCACAGCGCCAAATCTGTGCCGCAGCAGGTTTCCAGAACGGCACAGACTTGTTCGGCGGAGCGCTTCAGGGCGGCTGAGTCTGCATGGGCCTGCCGGGCGTGATCTATGGCTTCCTTCAGAGCACTGATGGCTGCCTCCCAGTTTCCCTCCTCCATTCGGATCGCAGATTGGGTCATGAGCCGTTTGAGGCGGGTGATGCGCTCCTGATAACTCATATCCCGGTTCTCGGAAACGCTGCCGTAGAAACAGTCATTATGGTGTTCCAGCGCGGTTTCGATGGCAGTTCCCAGCCAGGCCATCCGAAAATACATACGGCTGTAGCCCAGATTACCGTCCACCAGCGTTTCTACCCGCCGGAAATAGGCATCCATATCTGTGTACAGATCCTGGAATGTGTCCCACTGTTTTCCGGAACTGCGGGCATTCAGCAGAAGGATCGTCAAATCTTCATTGTAGGGATATACCACCGGGTTTTCGTATTCGGCTTCTGTGGCAGCGAGTACCGCGGCCAGATTTTGCTCGGTGTTATCAAAGCAGAGCGCGACAAAGGCGTCGTCCCGCAGGAAAATGTTGTGCTTTCGCAGCATCTCCTCCGTGATCACATAGACGTCTTTGGGGGCCTCCACGATTTTTTTGAGATAATCATTCTGCTTCAGATGGCCGGTCTGCTGCGCAACCCTCCGCTCCTTCCGGATGTGGCGCATATCCTCCAGGACCTTCTGCATATATTCCGGCGTCATCTCTGACTTCAGGATATAGTTGTCGGCCTTGTTTTGGATCGCCTGACGGGCGTATTCAAACTCATCGTGGCAGGTCAGCATGACCACCATGGTGGCCGGATAGTCTGTTTTGATCCGGCGGAGCAGTTCCAGACCGTCCATTTTGGGCATGGTGATATCAACAAAGGCCAGATCCACGGCGGTCTCCTGCAGAATCCGCAGAGCCTTGGCTCCGGATGTGGCCGTGCCGATGATCTGGTTGGAGTTTCCGGCGCTTTGGATGCACTGGGTGACGTACTGGCTGACCAGCGCCTCATCGTCAACTACCAAAATTTTCATACTTCTCCTCCTTTGCCACGTCGTTTTTCACGACGCGCTGGGCCGCGGGACTCATCAGAGGGTGCTCGTAGCCGTCGATTCGCAGGATTACCCGGGTAAATTTTCCGTATACACTCTGTACCACAACATTGGAGCTGCCGCCATATACGATGCCCAATCGTTTTTTTACATTTTGCAAGCCAACGCCGTGATGATGACGAGCGGATGCGTACTGGTCGGTGGAAATCTCCTGAAGGCGTGTCGGCGCGATGCCCTCGCCGTTGTCCTCCACAGTGATGTTGAGAACTCGCCCGTCCACTTCCGCATGGATGAAGATGCGGCAGTCCTCGTCCTTTTCCGCAAAGCCATGGAAAATCGCGTTGCCTGCCAGCGGCTGCAGGATCATGCGGGGCACCAGGATGTCTTTCGCCCGCTCAGAGATGTCATTTTCGAAGGAAACCGCCTTGTCGGTGCGGCAGTTCATGATGGAGATAAAGTTTTCTACCAGATGCAGCTCCTCCCGGAGGGGGACCAGAGGGATCTCTGATGTGGTGGGAATATAGATCAGCTCCACGAATTCGCTCATCATATTGCTGGCCTCCTGCAGCTTGCGCATGGAGAGCAGGCTTTTGATGGCGATGAGGGTGTTGTGCATAAAATGGGGGCTGAGCTGGGCCTGCAGGAAATCGTATTCAGAGCGGATCTTCTCGGCCTCCCGTACCTGAATGTCCGCAATCAGCTTCTGGACCTTTGTCACCATCCGGTTGAAGGCGGTGCCGAGAACATGCACCTCCTGATATTCACTGTCCACAGGCAGAACCTCCAGATCTTCCGGGTCCATCTGCTCAATGCTTGCAGTAAATTCGCTCAGACCGCGCAGGGCTTTCTGAATCCTGGTGTAGGAGAGGATCACTACGATGCCGCCGGTCAGCATAATGGTAATGATGCACGCAACCAGAATGCTGATGACGCTCTCCAGCAAATCGGAAATGTTCTGCTCCTCCACATAGGTCCAGCCGCTTTCCGGATCGTTATAGTTGGAGATCATGTAGCTCTGGCCGTTTTTCTGAACCATTTTGGAGGCGTTAAAGCCGTACTTTTCCTCAAAGGCGGACATGCTGGCCTGCCATGTGCCGACGATGTTGGAGTTGGTATGACAGATGGCGATGCCCTTTTGATCCAGAATATACACGCGGTCGCTCTCGCCCATCAGCTTCTGCAGGGCGCGGAACTGGGTCTCCTGAGAAGTGTTGATTACAATGACCGCCACGGACTCTCCTGCGGCATTGTATACCGTCCGGCCCAGAGAGAGGAAATAGCTGCTGATGTCCTTGGTGTCGATAAAGCGCAGGTTCCAGCTCTCGGCAGTCTCGCCGCTGTAGTGCTTAATGTACCAGTAAGAGTTCAGCAGGTTCTGGATACTCTCCCGGGTCTCGTTTTCCGTCATGTAGACTTCGTGAACGCCAAGAACCACGTCAATGGTGGCCTTGATGCCGACGCTGTCCATGGTGGTCTGGAAGGCATCCAGCGTTTTCTGCACCAAAGCGCCGTCCACCTCGCCCTCCGTCAGGTAAGGGTACAGGGCCTGATACACCTGCTCCATCACATTTTCCATGGAGTGGCGGTTGCTGGCACTGACGTCACTGATCTGCTCCAGAACCTCAACACGGGCCTGACCCTTTTCCTCCAGTACGAACTGCACGGCAAAATAGCACACCATGATTGTTGCCACCACCAGCACAAATACGGTGCTGAACACAACGGTCGCGGAGACTTCCTGGAATATTTTTTTCGGCTTGTGCTCTTTGGAGAGTGCGGCTTTTGCGGCCATGTCTGCTCACCTCCGGAGGGTGGTTTTGCTTCAGTATAACAAAAGAATGTGAAAAATACTACATATTTTGCGGAGACTTCCGCGAAGACGGATCCCTGAGAAGCGGCCGGCCTTTCCTGTTGACAGTGTTTGTTTTGAAATGGTACGCTGTTTGTGATGAAACGGCTGTGCCGATTTTTACAGGAAAGAAGTGATAGAATGCGAGCAATCCTGGTGCTGTTTGACTCTTTGAATCGTCATTGTCTGTCGCCCTACGGGTGCGACTGGACGATCACACCGAATTTTCGGCGGTTGGCAGAGCGTTCTGTCTGCTTTGATCGCTGTTATGTAGGGTCACTTCCGTGCATGCCGGCCCGGCGGGAGCTGCACACGGGACGCTATAACTTCCTCCACCGCAGCTGGGGTCCTGTGGAGCCGTATGATGACTCCATGCCGCAGATCCTGAAGCAGCACGGCGTCTATACGCATCTCATCTCCGACCATCAGCATTATTGGGAGGATGGCGGCGCCACCTATCACAACCGCTATAACACGTGGGAGTGTGTCCGCGGCCAGGAGGGCGACCTCTGGAAGGCCCGGGTGCAGGATCCTGAGATCCCGGAGCATCTCGGACAGCTCACTCGGCAGGACGTTATCAACCGGGCGTATTTTACCGCCTCGGAACAGCAGCCTCTGGCGCAGGTGTTCCAGCTGGCGGAGCATTTCCTGGACGTGAACCGGGATGCGGACAACTGGTTCTTACACATTGAGCCCTTTGATCCCCATGAACCGTTTTTCACCCAGGAGGAATATCGCGCCCTGTATCCTGACGACTATGACGGGCCGCAGTTTGACTGGCCGGATTATGTGCCCGTCGCGGAAACCCTGGGCGCGCAGGCCCACTGCCGGAACCAGTACGGCGCACTGTTGACCATGTGCGACGACTATCTGGGCCGTCTGCTGGATTACATGGACAAGCATGATATGTGGAAAGATACCATGCTCATGGTTGCCACAGATCATGGATTCCTGCTGGGTGAGCATGGATGGTGGGCGAAAAACAGACCGTTGTTCTATGAAGAGCTTTCGCATACGCCGCTATTTATCTGGGATCCGCGGTTTGGTATTGCCGGAGAACGGCGGAACGCCCTTGTACAGACCATCGACTTTGCGCCGACACTTTTGCGCTATTTCGGCGTGGAGCCGCCGGCGGATATGCAGGGGCATGACCTGTCTCCGGTGATTTGCGGTGATATACCGGTTCGGGAATACGGCCTGTTTGGCATGCATGGAGCGCACGTCTGCGTGACAGACGGCGACTATGTCTATATGCGGGCAGACCGCCCGGGAACCGAGCTGTATGACTATACGCTGCTGCCGCTTCACCAGCGGGCAATGTACGCGCCGGAAGAGTTGCGGAGCGCGGAACTGGTGTCTCCGTTTGGGTTTACAAAGGGGTGTCCGCTGCTGCGGATCGCCCTGCCCAAAGGCTTTTATCCATATATGTCCTGCATGGAAGCGCCCCATGAGGACATCCTCTTTGACCTGAAAACCGATCCTCGGCAGGTACAGCCGATTTCTGATGCGGAGCAGGAGCGTCGCCTGCAGCAGGCAATGGTGCGCCTGATGAAGGAAAACGAAGCACCGGAGGAACAGTTCGTCCGGATCGGGCTGGAACACCTGCAGTAAAGAAACTCTATATACAAAGCAATAAAAGCGGCCGCCCGTGAAAGGGCGGCCGCTTTAAACTTAGTAGATTATACCCGCCGCTTTACGAAGGACTCCGTCACATCGGTCAGCACCAGCTCGCCGTGCTGGTTGCGGACCTCGATGGTGACGTCCACGATGCCGTTGTACTCGTTGCGGGGCGTGATCCGGGTGATGCGGGCTTTGCCGGTCAGGGTGTCGCCGGCGAAAACCGGCTTGAACCACTCGATTTTCGTGGACTTGCCGGCGATCAGCTCGTCACCAAGCACATTCAGCCGGATAAAGTTGGCCCAGATGGACATGAAGGACATGACGCCCGGGGCCACCAGCTGGCCGAAGCGGGTGTTTTTCGCGAATTCGTCATCGTGATGCAGGGGGAAGGGATCGTAGAGCTTTGCAAATTCGATCATCCGCTCCCGGGTGATATGGGCGGAAGGAACATCGAATTCCATGGAGGTGTTCAGGTCATCTAAATACACGGCGAATTACCTTCTTTTGTCAGGATGAGAGATATTGTACCATACCGACGGCCATTTTCAAGCGCTGAGGCAAAAAAGGGGATATCGGTTGATTTTACGGGGGAATTGTGACATCATAAGGGGGAAGAAACCTGAAAGAGGGGGAAGCGCCCCATGAAAGTGGAACATCTGCTGGGCAATACCAGCTATATCGAAACGCCCCAGGCCATTATCCCGGTCTATTTCCTGACGGAAAAGGACGTCATCTTCTTCGACTCCGGCACGGAGCCCAGCGACGAGCTGATGGATCTGCTGGAGCGGGAGGATCTGCGGGTGCGGGCCGTGGTGTGTACGCACCTCCACCCGGACCACATCGCCAACAATGACGCGCTGGTGCAGCGCTACGGCACGGAGATTTTCGCCCATCCCATGGAGATCCCTGCCCTGCATACCCGCCAGGCGGTCTCCTACTTTGTCGCGCCCATCCAGTCCGATGAGGAGCTGGTCATCGACGGTGCCAAAATCCGCCTGCTGCCTACGCCGGGTCACACCACCGGCCATCTGGTCTGCATCACGCCGGACGGCGTCTGCTGTCTGGGCGACGCCATGATGAGCAAGTCCGTTCTGGACCGGGCCCGGATGCCCTATATGGAAAACGTGGACCGCTCCATCATCAGCATGGAGGCTGTCCGCCAGACGGATTATCCCTACTATATCGCTGCCCACAAGGGCGTGGCCAACCGGGAGGAGTTCCAGCAGCTGGTGGACGACAATATCCAGAAGGAGCTGGATCTGTACGACCTACTGCGGCAGAAGATCCCCGGCCCGGTGGATCTGGAGGAGCTGACGTCGGAGTTCATCCGCGCCTCCGGTGTCCGCAGCGAGAAGATGGTGGTGCAGGACTATGTGCGCCTGACAGCGAAGGTTCGCATCTATGCGCTGGTCCACGCCGGCGAGTACACGCTGAAGAAGAATCTGGTGGTTCCCGTCTGAGCCGCCGGACGGCTGAAATCGGGGGAATGACCATGAAGCAGACGACCATCCTGTGCTACGGCGACTCCAACACCTACGGCTACGATCCCCGCACCGACGGCCGGCGCTATCCGGCGGAGGTCTGCTGGACCACGCGGTTCGCCCGCGCGCTGGGAGAGGAATACCGGGTCATCGTGGAGGGGCTCAGCGGCCGCACCACCGCCTATGACCGGCTGGAGTTCCCGTGGAAGAACGGTTACCCCTACCTGACGCCCTGCCTTGCCTCCCACAAGCCCATCGACTATCTGATCATCATGCTGGGCACCAACGACTGCAACGTGGAAATGGCGCTTTCGGCGGAGAAAATCGCCGCGGGCATGGAATTGCTGGTCCGCACGGCGGAGGAGATCACCCAGGCGGAGCAGGGCTATGTCCCCCGCATCGTGGTGGTGGCGCCGGCTGCCATCCGGCCGGAGCTGGAGGGCACGCCCTTTGCCTACCAGCTGGACGGGACCTCCGTCCAAAAATCCCACGACATCGCGCCGCTGTACCGCGAGATCGCGGAGGCGCACGGCTGCCTGTTCCTGGATGCCACCCGGGAAGTGGAGGTGTCCCCCATCGACTGCGAACACCTGACGGAGCGGGGCCACGCCAGACTGGCGGAGCTGATGACAGAGCTGGTGCTGCGGGACCAAAAATGCGCAAAATAAGCAGGAAAAAGCCTTGGAGCAATGCTCCAAGGCTCTTTTGATGAGGGAAAGTTACAGGGCGGCGGAAGCGATGGCCTTGTAGCCCTCCGGCAGAGACAGCGCGCCGGCTGCCTCGAGGTTCCAATTGAGCTTGCCGGCCCACTGTTCCGCCAAGGCGGAGAAGTACAGCAGTACGATGCCCAGGCCCAGCCGGCCGTCGATCTCGCCGGTGTGCTCGTCGGGGGCCTGCACCAGATACACCCGGCCGTCCCGGAGGACGAAGCCGTAGGGCTGGCGGTTCAAGTAGCTGGGAGAGAGGGAGGCGGCATAGAAGGACTCCCACAGCATATCGTCGTAGAAGCCGATGAACGCCTCCACGCCGTCGCGGTTGCCCCAGCTGTCCAGGAACACCAGATCGCCGACGCCCTTCTTGGGGGAGAAGTACTGCCGCTGGGCGGCCACGTCTACCTTGGACATGCTCAGCACATTCAGCCGCAGCCGCTTGGTGGTTTTCACGCCGTAGCCGAAGGCGGCGATGGCGGCCACGTCCAAAGAAGAGTCGATCTCCAGAGCGGTCTTCACATGCTCACTGTCGGTGAAGGTCAGCCAGCAGCTGTCCAGACCCATGTCGGTCAGCTTCAGGATCAGATCCTCCATGATGTAGCCTGCGTTCTCGCCGGCGCCCGGCGCCTTGGCGGACAGCAGCACCATGTACTGGGGAGAGCCCACCAGGAACTGCTTGTAGCCGGCGGCGCCCTCCAGAACGGCTCTGGCGTCCAGCCCG
Source organism: Oscillibacter sp. (assembly GCA_017482345.1). Lineage (GTDB taxonomy): Bacteria > Bacillota > Clostridia > Oscillospirales > Oscillospiraceae > Oscillibacter. Next base: position 56,275 of record JAFUNB010000016.1, on the reverse strand, counting down.
AACATCCGCAGCTCCGTCTCCACCTCCGGCAGCAGCCGGCGGACAGACTTGCTGTAATAGGTCTTGATCTTGTCGATATCCTCAAAGGACACATAGCGGTCGGAGAACTCCCGAACGGACTTTCTGTTTTGGATCAGAGCGCTGTACTTCATAAATAACCCTCCTTCAGTCGATACAAGGCAGGTCTCCCGCCCTGTTGATCAATTAGCTTATGGGAATATTATAATGTTGCACAAACCACTAGTAAGTGATATATGCAACAAAAACTAAAGGGCTCAAAAAATTTTTGCCAGCCTTGTATGACAGCGGCGGATGATGTATAATCGACTTAAACGAACCATCACGAAGAGGAGAGACGCGTATGAGCCATATCAAGGAAGTACCCTCCATGGACGCATGGCTGAAGGAGGCCAAGCGGCATCCCAGCGCGGAGAAGGTGGGCATGTACCTGACCCACAACGGCGTTGTCCGGGGCACAGCCAAGGCGCTGGTGCGTCAGGGCGACGAAACAGCTGCGCCGGTTTCCGGCATGGTGTTTTCCTACGACCAGAAAAAAGTGGACGCCGCCGTGGCGGACACCTATAAGCTGGACGGCATCTGTTATGTCAGAGCATGGCTCAATGAGGGCACGCTGAACGTGGGCGACGACATCATGTATGTGCTCATCGGCGGCGATATCCGCCCCCATGTGGTGGACGCCCTGCAGTATCTGGTGGGCCGGTTGAAAACCGAGTGTGTCCGGGAGACGGAACTGAACTGACAGCGCAAAAGAGAAGAACAGGCTGCGGATCCGGTTGGATCTGCAGCCTGTTTTTTATGAAAAACACTGGGGAAGGGCGTACAAAACGGTGCTGACGCCGCCCAGAATGAAGACGTAGATGATGCATTTGCGGGAGAGCCGGTCGCTGAGACGGCGGTCCAGCAGCTCGCCCAGCTTCATGCCCAGAACAGCCGCCGGCAGGGCGGCTGCGGAGAGCAGAAGGCTCTCCTTCGTGAACATTCCCTGGGTCAGATAGACGCCGATGCGGAAGATGTTCTCCAGAAAAAACACGAAGCAGACGTTGGCCCGGAACTCCTCCCGCCGGACGGACACCCGCTCCAGATAGGCCAGAAACAGCAGATTGATGCCGAACAGGCCGGCGGTGAAGCCGGAGCAGAAGGAGACCGTGCTGCGGATCACCGGATTCTGCCTGCCGCTGGGGGTGGATTTGCGGGTCAGCATTTCGACGCCCAGACCGACGATCAGCAATCCCAGCAGGACCTTCAGCGGGGCGGGAGAGCCGAACTTTAAGAGCATAGTGCCGGGGATCACGCCCAGCAGCACGAACACGCTGATGGGAAGCACGACCTTCGGGGAAAAGTGCGCCCGGTTCTTCCAGACCATGCTTGCGTTCAGAATCGGCGATACCGGCGAGAGGCCCGGCGTGATGACGCTGTTGGGCAGGCACACGGACAGCAGCGGCGTGGAAATCAGCGGATCCCCGAAGCCGGCCAGCCCCTTGATGACAAAGGCGGCGCAGACGCTGCAAAAGCAATATATGATGCGGGAGACTGTCATAGGCCGCCTCCCGGTCAGGCGCTGGCCTCACAGCGGTAAGGCGCGCTCATGTCCTGCGCGATATCCTTCAGATGGGTGATGGCCCGGGTGGCGGCGATCTCAGGCGTGGGGAAGGGGAAGCACTCCACGGAGAGATAGCCCTCGTAGCCGATGTCGTCCAGTGCCTGCAGGATCTTGCGGAAGTCAAACTGGCCGCTGCCGGGATACCGGCGGGAGTTATCCGCCAGATGGAAATAACCAAGACGCTTGCCGCAGCGGTAAATGGCCCCCACGGGGTCACATTCGTCCACACCCATGTGGAACGTATCCAGATGGGCGTAGCAGTTATCCAGCGGATACTGTTCCAAAAACTCCATGATCTCGTCGGCGGTGGTGAATACGTTCACCTCGTAGCGGTTGATGACCTCGATGTTGATCTTCACGTCCCGCTCCTTGGCATAATCGTTGAGGATCTGCAGATTTTTGGCCAGACGGGCCATGTATTTTTCCCGCTTGCCGCCCTGGGGGATGTTGCCCTTGACCCAGCCGATGACGATATCGGCGCCCAGTTTCTGGGCCATGTCGATGTACTGGCGCATGCCGTCCATAGTGGAGGCGACGATATAGGGCTCGTCGGCCATGAGGCTGCACTTGCCCTCGGTGTTCAGCCGGCCGGTGACCACGGCGGCCACCCGGGATCCGAAGCAGGTGCTGGCTGCGGTGATGGTCTGGTAATCCATCTCCACGTCCTCGCGGGTGTGGATCTCGATGGCGTCATAGCCGTACTGGGCCGCCATCTGCAGGTTGTGCTCCACGGAGCCCTGCAGCAGGATAGGGGCGGTGGCTGGCGCTTCGTCTGCAGAAGAGATTGCAAATTTCCAGTTTCTCATAAAAAACCCTCCTGATTCCGGAAATGTAGCGGAAGCGGGGCCTCCACCGGAGGCCCCAGTCCCACAAGAGAAAAGAAGGTAAGGGTAAGGAACAAGCTTATTCGGGGAAGGTCAGCATGACCTTGCGGGCGACGGCCTTGTTCTGGGCCATCTCCATGGCCTCGGCCAGGTCTTCAAACTTGTAGTAGTGGGAGACCAGACCCTTGAAGTCATAGGTGTCCTTGATCTTGGACATGAAGCGGATGGTGCGGGGGAACCAGTTGGTGGTGCCGCCGGAGCCGCGGATGTTCAGGGTCTTCCAAATGGTCTTGCCGATCTCCACGGGGACCTTGCGGCCGATGGAGTGGCCCACCACGCCAACGCGGGCGCTGTGGCCGGCGATGTCAAACAGGGAGGCGATGCCGATGTCGTTGCCGGAGCACTCGATGACCACGGAGGCGCCGCGGCCATTGGTCAGGGCCTTGATCTGCTCCTCAACGGGAGCGGCGGTGGGATCCACCACATAGGTGGCGCCGTACTTCAGGGCGTTCTCCCGGCGGGACTCCACGGGATCCACCACGATGACGGTGGCGCCGGAGGTGGCGCAGACCATGGCGGCAGAGCAGCCGATGGGGCCGCCGCCGATGATGACGCAGTCGTCGGATGCGTCGGGATTGCAGTCGTTGCCCCAAACGCCCCAGTAGCCCACGTTGAAGTTCTCTACGAAGATGCCGGTCTCGTCATTCCAGTCCTCGGGGATGACGTGGGTATAGGCCTCCTCCAGGATCATGTATTCGCCAAAGCCGCCGGGAGAGTCGGGACGGAAGCCCACCTCGCGCATGTTCAGGCAGGCGGAGGACATCTTGCCGTCCTTGCAGTTGGCGCACTGGTGGCAGGGCAGCACGCAGTCGCCCACGACCTTGTCGCCCACCTTGATGGAGGTGACGTCCTCACCGATCTCGGTGACGCGGCCCACCCACTCGTGGCCGGGGGTGTAGGGGCCCAGGTCATAGCGGCCCTCAGCGGACTGGCCTTCAAAGCACTCCACGTCAGACTGGCAGATGCCGCAGGCAATCAGCTTGATCAGGACCTGATCCCGCTTCAGAGGGGGCAGCTCCACTTCTTCGATGCGCAGATCATAAGGGCCATACATAAAAGCCTGTTTACATTTCATAATGATTCTCCTTTTTCAAATCGGTTCAGCAAGCGCTGCTTAGTATTCCAGGGTGTAGATGTGGCGGCCGCCGGGCTGGTCGGGTCCCTTGATGACGGCTTCGATATCCTCGCGGCTGCGCTGGGTCATCATGTCGATGGGAGGCAGGGTGCCAGCGGGATACTTCTCCAAAATGTCGTTAACCAGCTTGGTCAGGTAGTCCAGGGTCTTCTCAACGCCGGCACGGGCCTTGCTGCCGTCTGCCATACGTGCGTCGCCGATGACGCCCTCGGGCTGGCAGATGCACTCCATGCCGCAGGAGCCGAATGCGTTGTACCACTTGATGGGGCCGGCGCCGTCCTCGGCGGAGGTGTTGATGTGGCCGGCAGGCAGCAGGGGCGCCTTATCGACCTTGATGGCGTCCTCCATGTGGATGAACTCGGGGAACAGCTCCAGGCACCAGCTCTGCTCCACCTCGTCGGCGTGGACGAAGGGGGTGTCATAGGGGCCGCCCTTGTCCTTGGTGAACATCTCTTCGCCGGCGCAGTTCCAGAAGTGGGTGTACAGCACGATGCCGGGCACCTGCCACTTCTTGCCAAACGTATGGATGGCCAGAGGGATCACATAGTCCTGGCCGTGGCCGTTGACAATGATGATTTTGCGGAAGCCGGTGTTCCAGAAGCCGGCCAGCACATAGGCGATGTAGTCTGCCAGGATCTTCTCGGGGATCATGATGGTGCCCTTCTGGCCCAGATGGTGGTAGGGGTGAGAGCCGTACCAGATGGGTTGGGCCACGGTGCAGCCGGTACGCTCAGCCACCAGCTCGCACAGGCGGGTATCCAGATAGGTGTCCTCGCCGTAGGGGGCGGAGGGGCCGTGGTTTTCGGTGGAGCCGATGGGCAGCAGCAGAACGTCGTTCTTCTTCAGGCGCTCCTGCACCATCTTGGTGGTCATATTCTGATAGTAAATGCCGTCCTGGGCTTCCATGTGGCCGCCCTTGGCAGGTAAATTCCAGTTAGACATAGTCGTTCCTCCTTATGTGAAATCCAGAGATGGAAAGAAGTTATTTCAGGCGGGGATAGTCGGTGGAGACCAGCACCTTGCCGGCGGTGATCTTCATGCCCTCTTCAATGTCCTCCAGATGGAAGCGGCCGGTGCACATCTTGCGCATGTCGATGCGGCCGGAGGCCATCAGGGCGATGACGTCGGGATAGATGCCCTGGCCGGACTGGCCGTTGGAGCCGGAGATGGTGGCGGCGTTCCACTGCCAGTTAAAGATGTCCACGGGGGTGATGCCCACGGTGTGGCCGATCTGGATGGTCTTGCCGCCGATGGCCAGAGCCTTGCCCATGACGGGATAGGTGAAGCGGTTGGCGCCGGCGCACTCGGCAAACAGGGAGATGCCCGCGCCGTCGGTCAGATCCATCAGCAGCTGTGCCTGCTCATCGGGGGAGTTGAAGCTGGTGGGGTCGAACACATAGTCGGCGCCGCACTGCTTGGCCAGCTCCATGCGCTCGGGAACGCTCTCAAAGGCGATCAGCTTGGCAGCGCCGGCGGTCTTCAGCAGCTGGATGGCAGCCAGACCCACAGGGCCGCAGCCGAACACGGCAGCGTGGCCGCCGGGCCGCAGGCCGCCGCCCCGGACGAACAGGCCGTTGTAAGCGACGCCGGTGGGCTCCACCATGGCGCCCAGCTCAAAGGCGGTCATCTTGTCGCCGCCGTAGTACTCCATGATGGCGCCCAGCTTGTAGCAGTACTTCTCCTTCACAACGGCATACTCGGCAAAGCCGCCGTCGTAGGTCAAGCCGGGCTCCTCCAGCTCCTTGCACTGGTTGAACATGCCTCTGCGGCAGGCATCGCACTCGCCGCACCAGTGCATGGACTCCACGGAGACCAGGTCGCCGACCTTCAGCTTCTTCACGTTTTTGCCCACCTCCACGATTTCGCCGGAGAATTCGTGGCCGGTGATGATGGGGTACTTGGTGTGGCCGTTGTACATGGAGTAGCCGTCGGCGTCCTTGCGCAGCAGGTGGGCGTCGGTGCCGCAGATGCCGGCGGCGCCGACCTTCAGCAGGACCTGGTCGTCGCCGCACACCGGCATGGGCCGGTCGGTTACAGTACCCTTGATGTTCTTCCAGATCTGATTGCCCCGCAAGGCGCGGCCGGTGGCCTTTTCACGCTCGGAAAGGACATATCCGTCTCGCGGTGCATATTCGGCTTCTACAAAAAATGCTCTCATATTGTCCTCCTCGTATCACCATAAATGGTTTTGGATGGTTGGTTGTGTGGTTTGGTTTTGCGGGTGGTTTGCGTTGCCCGTTGATAATATGATGACAGTTTTTTGGAAGTCTCACCACAAGTTTCTTGTTGGGATTTTTCCGGGATAATCGGTTTTTTCGGGGGAAATTTTCGGCGGGATTTCATTTTCTTGCGGAGTTGCGTTTTCTTGCGGGTCAAAAACTGCGGCTGAACCCGGGAAAAACGGAGGCCGTCCTCCAGCATGAGAAAAATTCGCCAAAAACATGGAATAAATAGACAAAATAAAGGAGAATGAGGAAAATTTAACTGTGACACTTGCTTGTTTTGATGAAGGGGTATATACTTTACAAAAAGGACGGCACTGCCGTTCATCTGAATATCGGAAACTTGCGGTACTTATTTATTTAGAATAAGAGTACAGGAGGCTGCCATGATCCAGTGCTTTGCTTCTCCGCGTTTTGAGAAAAACTTCATCGGGGGCAAGAAGCCCCGGCTTTTGTCCGCCAGCAAGATCGATTTCCAATACACGATCCACCCCCGCATCCTCCACAAGCATGATGATTTTCTGGAATCGCTGTTTGTGCGCACGGGCACCGGCGTCTATATCGTTGACGAAAAGCGCTATCCCATCAAGGCGGGCGACCTGATCATCTGCAACGCCGGAACTCTCCATGACGAGGACCCCGAATGCAGCGTGGATCTCAATACCCTCTGCGTGGCCGTCACGGATCTGCAGCTGCCCGGCCTGCCGGTCAACCACCTGATCGACAGCGCCTACACGCCCATCTTCCCCACCGGCGAATTTTCCGACATGATCGGCTATCTGATGACCACCATCTATACCCTGCTGGCCAACGATCCCGTCGGCTCCGGCGAGTCCTGCCACTATCTGATGATGGCCCTGCTCAGCAAGCTGGTGGTCATCATCCGGGAATACTGCGCCCTCCACGGCGATACCCTCCTCAGCCGCACGGACATCATCGTGGCCCAGGTGAAAAGCTATATCAACACCCACTTCGACGAGGATTTCACCCTCCAGGACATGGCGGATTCCATCCGGGTCAGCCCCTACCATCTGGCCCATGTGTTCAAGGAGGAGACCGGCTATTCCCCCAAGCAGTACACTCTGCGCCGCCGCTTGGGCGAGGCACAGACCCTGCTGATCTCCACCCGCAAATCGGTGACGGATATCGCGCTGGAGGTGGGCTTCGGCAACCCCAGCCACTTCAACAGCATGTTCTCCAAATACATCGGCATGTCCCCCAGCAAATACCGGGAATCCTACATCAACATGGAGGGTTTGACCATGCCTCCCAAGACCCTTTTGTGACGTCCCGCCGCAAAAAAGTGAAACGGCCGCCCCGAAATGCCGGGGCGGCCGCTGTTTTTTGCGGGGAAACCGCAAGAAAACGAAAGTCGGTAGTTATTTTCCTGAAAAACAATCGTTTTCCCAGGAAGATCACCGCAAAAAATCCGTGGTGGAAACTGCCAAAAACAGGTAGCATAAAGACAGTGGTTTTGCAATTCTGCCCAAACGAAAGGGGAGCTGATATGCTACAACTTGGTTTTAACGAAGCGACCTGCAAGGAGAATTCCTGTGTTGCGCAGGATATCCGCCTCTGCGGAAAATTCGGATATCAGGCCATCGAACTCCGCCTGGATATGCTGAAGGCCTACTTCAAGGCCTATACCATCGAAGACCTGAAGGCCCTTCTGGAAGAACATCATTTACAGCCCTTTGCGCTGAATTCCATCGAAAACATCAACTTCTGCACCCCGAAGGCGTGGAAAGAACTGCTGGAGCTGTTCATCTTCGCCTGTGAAACGGCACAGAAGATCGGAAACCCCTACATCGTGGTGGTCCCCACCATGACGGACGAATACCAGACCCGCAGCGAAAAGGAAGTCACCGCGGACAGCGTCAAGGTGCTGAACCAGCTGGCGGACATCGCCGAGCCCTATGGTGTGAAGCTGGCCTTCGAGCCCATCGGCGACCGGCGCTGGTGCTGCAACTCCCTGCGCCACGCCATCGAGATCATCAAGGAAGTCGACCGCGACAGCGTTGGCCTGGTGGTGGACTGCATCAACTTCTACATGCACGATAAATGCTCGGATCTGGCCTCCATCGGCAAGATCCCCCCGGGAAAGCTCTTTGTGTTCCATCTGAACGACTGCGAAGACCTGCCCTTCGGCGAGCTGGACCATTGCCACCGCATCATGCCGGGCCATGGCTGCATCCCCATCGCCGAGATCAGCCGGGCCGTGCAGGACGCCGGCTACACCGGCCCCGCCTGCCTGGAGCTGTTCCGCCCCGAATACTGGGAAATGGAAGCGGAAGAGGTCATCGAACTGGGCGCCATCTGCAGCGCCCCCTATCTGAAATAAAAAGAAAAAGGAGATTTTGATATGAAACAGTTGGGTATTGCTCTGTTGGGTATGGGCCGCATCGGTCGTCTGCATGGTGAGAATCTGGCCTTCAACGTGCCTCAGGCCCGCCTGGTCATCGCCGCTGACGCCTATCTGAACGACGCCATGAAGGAGTGGGCCGACAGTGTCGGCGTGAACTGCACCAATGATGTCATTGCCGCCATCAACCACCCTGATGTGGACGCCGTGTTCATCTGCACCTCCACCGCCGCCCACGCGGAGCTGATCAAGGCCGCCGCGGCAGCCGGCAAGCATATTTTCTGCGAGAAGCCCATCCACACCGATCTGGACCAGATCAAAGAGGCCATCGCTGACGCTGAGAACGCCGGCGTCAAGCTGCAGGTTGGCTTCGTCCGCCGCTTCGACCACAACCACAAGGCTGTCCACGACACCGTGGCCAGCGGCGTGCTGGGCAAGCCCCATGTGGTCAAGGTCTGCTCCCGCGATCCGGATCATCAGTCCATGGACTACATCAAGACCTCCGGCGGCATCTTCCTGGATATGACCATCCACGATTTCGACATGGTGCGCTACCTGTCCTGCGGCGAAGTCACCGAGGTCTGCGCTTACGGCGCTGTCTGCAGCGACGCTCCCTACGGCGACTATGACGACATCGACACCGCCATCATCATGCTGAAGTTCGACAACGGCGCCCTGGGCGTCATCGACAACTCCCGCGCCTCCCACTACGGCTACGACCAGCGCACCGAGGTCCAGTGCGACAAGGGCTGCGTCCGCGTGGACAACGATCTGGAGAACACCGCACAGATCGCCTCCGCCGAGGGCGTCAGCGTTGCCAAGCCCACCTGGTTCTTCCTGGAGCGCTACAACAACGCCTTCATCGCCGAGGCCCGCGCCTTCTGCGACTCCGTCCTGAAGGACACCCCCGTTCTGGTGAACGGCAAGGACGGCCTCATGCCCGTGGCCATCGCCATGGCCGCCGCCAAGAGCTACCGCGAGAACCGCAGCGTTCTGCTCAGCGAGATCCTGGGCTGAACCAAACCTGATTTTTCGTCTGCGCCGGCCTGTGCAGCCGCGCGGGCAGCGCGGCGCAGACTTTCGCACTTCCCCCAACATTCTGAGAGAGGTGAATCTGCATGAAACAGACGACAAATAATCCCCACAGGCGAATTCCCGGCCCGCTGAAGACCATTGAGAAGTTCTCCTATGGCTGCGGCGACCTGGCCTGCAACGTTGCCATCGGCACCCTGATGGGCGTCATTACCTATTTCTATACGGACTACGCCGGCGTTCCCGCCGCTGTGGTCGCCCTGATCCTGTCCATCTCCCGTATCCCTGATGCCTTCTCTGACCTGATCCTGGCCGTCCTTATGGAGCGGACGCGCCGTCCCGAGGGCAAGGCCCGCGTGTGGATCAAGTGGTTCATGATCCCCCTGATGCTCAGCGTCATCGTCATGTTCCTCATTCCCGCCGGCGCCTCCACCTTTGCCAAGGCCGCCTACATTTTCATCGCCTATAACCTGGCCAACACCATTTGCTACACCTGCGTCAACCTGTCTTACAGCGCCCTGTCCTCCCTGATGACCCGCGACGAGCAGGAGCGCACCCAGCTGTCCTCCTGGCGTATGGGCATGTCCCCGCTGGGCCGCCTGATCGCCGTTACCCTGACCATGCCCCTCGTGAAGCTGCTGGGCGACGACCAGCGGGCATGGATCATCGTCATGACCTTCTGGTGCCTGCTGGCCATGATCCCCCTGATCCTGTGCTATAAGAACTGCAAGGAGCTGGAGGAGTTCGAGCAGATGCAGGAGCTGCAGCAGAAGGCTCCCCTGTCCCAATCCATCAAGACCGTCCTGCTGAACCCCTACTGGTGGGCCGTGGCCCTGCTGTGGGGCCTCACCGGCGGCCACTATGCCCTCATCGGCGGCACCCTCCCCTACTACTGCAAGTATATCTTCGGCAACGACGGCCTCTATAGCCCCCTCTATACGCTGGAAGTCCTGCTGTGGTGCGTCATGTCCTTCCTGACCCCCTATCTGACCCGCAGGATCAGCAAGCGGAACCTCTGCCTGTACGGCTCCGTCATCACCGTGGTCTGCCAGGTGATTCTGGGTATGTTCTGGCCCACCAGCCTGGCCGGCATGTTCATCGTCACCATCCTCCGCACCATTGCCACCGGCCCCATTATGGCCGTCATCTTCGCCATGATGGCAGACGTTGTGGAGTGGACCCAGTGGAAGTATCACGTGCGTGAAGAGGGCATGGTCTTCGCCGCCTCCGGCATCCTGTTCAAGGCCATTTCCGCCATCACCACCGCCATCCTCGGCTTCGCCCTGGACGCTGCCGGCTATGTGGAATCCACCGGCGTGCTGGTGCAGCAGCCTCAGGCCGTCCTCGACCTGATCCCCAATCTCTATCACTACGGCATCGTCATCATCTATGTCCTCATGTTCCTGGTTGCCATGCCCTGGAAGATCGACAAGCAGTATCCCCAGATCATGGCCGAGCTGAAAGAGCGCGCCGAACGCGGCGAGCTGTAATTCACCCCTGATTAGCCAATCAACAACGGCGCCCCTGAACGATCGTTCAGGGGCGCCGTTTTGCAGCCGGTCATTCCAGCAGGCCGTATTTCACTTTGATGCGGTCCAGCTTTTCCAGCATGGGCTCTGCCGCGAACCACAGAAACACCGCCGTGCCGACGGACTGCACGCAGTCCATGGGGAAGCCGGTGACATAGCAGCTGAGGATCAGCTTCCAGCTGATGGCCTGGCTCCACATGAGAGCGGAGGCGGGGTTCATGATGCCGCCGTAGATGAGGATGCCGCTGAGGGCGCCGAACACGCAGAGGGCCGCCCGGGAGCGGGGCAGCAGCCCCTTGCGGAACAGCAGTCCGGCCAGAAAGCCGATGATGCCCATGGCAAACATCTGCCACGGCGTCCATGGCCCCTGGGAGAAGAGCATATTGGACAGCAGCATGGTCAGCGCACCCACCAGAAAGCCGCTCTCTCCGCCCAGAGCCACGCCGGCCACGATGGTGAGGGCCATGACCGGCTTGAATTGGGGCAGCATGAACAGGGCCGCCCGGCCGGCCACGCCCAGCGCGCACAGCGCCGCGATGACCACCAATTCCCGGGCCTGGGGCTTGCGGCCCTCAAAGATCAAAAAGAAGGGCAGCATGATCTCCAGCAGGATCAGCAGGGAGATAAAATAATATTTCCGACCGCCCCAGAAGGCCTGCCCGATGAACAGCGTCAGCGGAATCAGGAGCAGGATGAGCGCTGCCGCCAGCCGGGTGCGGGCGGGCAGCCGCCGCTTGTCCGGCCGCGGAGCATCGACGGACTGAACGCCCTTTTTCTCCGCCGGGGCGGGAGGCTCCGGACGGAGCGGTTCCTGCGGCGGGGGTGGATCGTCCTGTTTGCCGCTGCAGGCGCAGATCGCATCCTCCGCCGTGACCGCCTCTTCGATGACGCCGCGGGCAATGCGGTTGGCGGCGGTGGTATAGAAGCTGCTGCCGGAGAAGAAGCGGCGGGGCGTGTCCTCCGCCACAACGGCGCCGTCGAAAAACAGGGCGCAGCGGTGGGCATACCGGGCGCAGAACTCCACATCGTGGCTGACCATGAGGATGGCCGTTCCCTGACGCAGCAGCTCCTGCAGGATAGAGGCGAAGGTCTGCTTGAATTCCGCGTCCAGACCTTTGGTGGGCTCGTCCAGCAGCAGGATCTCCGGCTCCAGCAGCAAGATTTTGGCCAGAGCCAGCCGCTGCTGCTCGCCGCCGGAGAGGTCGTAGGGATGCCGGTCCAGCAGGCCTTCCAGTTGGCAGAGGACCGTCATGCGGCAGACCCGCGTTTCCTGCTCGGATTTGGGGAGATTCCGGTCCCGGAGAATCTCAAACAGGTCCTCCCGGACGGTTTTCTTCAAAAACAACGTCTGGGGATTCTGAGGCAGCACGCCGATGGAGCCGCCTTTGCCGATCCGGCCCCGCAGGGGGCGCAGCAGGCCGGAGGCCAGCTTGAGGGTGGTGCTTTTGCCGGCGCCGTTTCCGCCCAGAAGGGTCAGAAACTCGCCCCGGCGGAGGGTCAGCGTCAACCCCCGCACCACATCCGGCAGGTCTTTTTCGTAGCGGAACCAGACGTTCTCCAGCTCCAGAACAGCCGGGCCGGGGGTATGGACCGGCTCCGGCGGCAGGGGCGCGAGGGGGCGCTCTGCCGCGTAGGCGGCCAGCCAGGTGCGGCCGTCCCGCACGGTGACGGGGCAGGGAGCGGCGCTTTCGGCCGCCGCCCAGATCCGCATGGCGGCGGGCATGGCCAGAAACATTCCGTGGCCCGCCGACTTCAGGGCGGCGCCCACCTCCGCCGGCGTTCCGGTGCAGAGGAGGCGGCCGCCATCCAGCACTGCCACGGCGGTGGCCATGGGCAGGGCCTCCTCCAGCCGGTGCTCCGTCAGGATGACGGTGGTGCCCAGCTCCCGGTTGATCCGGCCCAGCGCCGCCAGAAACTCAGAGGCTGCGATGGGGTCCAGCTGGCTGGTGGGCTCGTCCAGAATGAGGACGGAGGGCTGCATGGTCATGACGGAGGCCAGATTCAAAAGCTGCTTTTGGCCGCCGGAGAGATCAGCCACATCCCGGTAAAACCAGCTCTCGATGCCGAAAAAGGCGGCCATCTCCGCCACCCGACGGCGGATGGTGGGGGTGTCATAGCCGAGGCTCTCCAACCCGAAGGCCAGCTCATGCCAGACCTTGTCGGTGACCAGCTGATTTTCCGGATCCTGCTGAACAAAGCCGATGCATTGACTCTGGGTGCGGTGATCCAGCGCCTCCAAGGGCCGGCCCTCAAACAGGATCCGGCCCTGCCGGCAGCCGTGGGGCGCCAGCGTGGGCTTTAAATGCCGAAGCAGCGTGGATTTTCCGCAGCCGGAGGGGCCGCAGAGCACCCAGAAGGCGCCGCGCTGGATGGTGAGGCTGATATCGGACAGCGCGCAGGCGGACTGCTCCGGATAGGAAAAGCTCAGCTGCTCGATACGGAATGTTTCCATGCTCGGTCCTCCCATCGGTTTAAAATCACAGGCGTCAGACACAGCGCCAGATAGAGAAGCTGACCGCAGACGGCCAGTGCGGAGGCGGCGGTTCCGCCGACGCTGGGGAAATACCGCCAGTACAGGCCGCCCATCTGCCGGAAGACCAGCAGGGCAGCGCCGCAGAAAATCAGCCAGAGAAGCAACAATTGGTCGCGCTTCTCCCAGCGGTAGATGGAAAAGGCCGTGCGGCCCGGCAGACCGTAGCCCCGGCCCCGCATGCTCTGGGCCGTTTCAATGGCGTTTTCTAGCGCCCAGCTGACCATGATGGACAGCACGGCCGCGCCGTTTCGCATCCGCTGCAAAAAGCGGTCGGAGTCGCCGCGGCCGATGCAGAGCTGAGCCTCCCGCACGGCGCGGAACTGCTTCTGGAACTTGGGCACGAAGCGCAGCGCCATACTCAGCACCAGACTGAGGGCGGGAATGACCCGCCCAAAGAGATACACGAATTTATCAGAGGTCATCACCTGGGAGTAGCAGTGGAACCAGCAGACAACGGCGGCCAGCATGACAGCCGCCGCCAGTCCGTAGAGGACGCTCTCCAGCGTGATGGGGTTTCCGGAGGGAAGATAGGTGAGGATGGTTACGCCCTCGTGGTTGAAGGCGGGGTTGAGGATCGCCGCCATCAGCATGGTGGGCAGCAGCCACACCAGCAGAAAGCGGACGGCCTTCCTTCCGCTGAGGGAAACGCTGTAAACAATGGCGGAGAACAGGGAGATGAGCAGACTTGCCGGGTGCATGAGAAACATGGCGCAGACCAGCACCAGGGCAAAATACAGAAAATTGGTCAGCGGATGAAAGCTGGAAAAGGAATCCCGGTGCTGCAAGTCCTCACCTCCTGTTCTTCAAAAAATGGTCAATTTCTGCCGTTGAAAGCGGAGTCTTCGCCGCCCACGTCGGCTCCCAGATCGCAGGTATAGACCCACTGAATCGTGTCACCGTTTTGCAATTGATAGCGGCTGCAGCCGTAGTTGGGGAACCAGCCGTTGACGCTGTACATCCAGCCGGACAGGTTGCCCGCGTCGAATTCGTACAGGTTGGCGATGCCCTCGATATAGGCGCTGTCGTAAATGGGGGTCTCCTCATATTCCATATGGATGGCGTTCTGGCGGCAGGTGCGCTGCAGAATGTTGAAGGCGCTCTCGCCCTCGTAAAACACCACCTCCGTGGGCGGCAGGATCCAGCTGTCCCCGGGGATGAGACTCAGCTTTTCGCTGTCCATCAGCTCTGGTCGGGCCAGCAGGGCGGCGCAGCTGATGGAGATGGTGCAGGTAGGATCCGCCGATTCGGGTTCAGGATCCGGAGTGGGTTCTGCCTCCGGCTGCGGGGCCGGAATCTCTTCCTGAATGGCAGGCTCCGGCGTCTCCTCTGCGGGTGGGGCAGGTGTCTCAGCCTCCGGCATGACGTCCGGCTGGGACGGCTGAACGGGCGCTTCCTGCAGGGCGGGAGCGGGCGGCGCCGCGGGGGCGGGTTCCTCCCCCATGAAAAAGGCTGCCGCCAGAAGGGCCGCCACGGCCAGCGGGATGAAAATTTTCAAAATTGTGCGTTTCATGGAGCCTCCTTACAACAGGTCTGCCCGCTCCAGCAGCTGATACAGCATCTGGGCGATCTCGCAGCGCAGAATGGGACGATGGGGCTCCACATACAGTCCGCTGTCGTCCAGAATCCCCTCCCGGTAGCAGAACGCCATGCTCTCTCTGGCCCATGTGCCGATGCTCTGCTGATCGGCGAAGGGTGCCAGCGCGTTGCGAATCTGCTGGTCGGTGAGGGAGGTGGTCAGACCGCACAGTGCGGCGGCCCGGGCCACCATGGCAGCCGCCTGCTGACGGGTGATGGTGCCGCTGGGATCAAACGTCGCGGCCGTTTTGCCGTTTACGATGCCGTAGGCGTGGGCGCTGCCCACATAAGCGGCACACCAGCTGTCCGCAGCCACATCGGTAAAGGGCTGTGCCGTCTGCTGGGGTAGACCCAACCCCCGCACCATCACGGCGGCGAACTGCGCCCGGGTCATGGTGTCGTTGGGGCCGAAGCGCTCACTGGTGAAGCCGCCGACAATGCCCCGGGCGGCCAGCGCCTCGATGGCGGTCCGGTCCGGATGGTTTGCGATGTCCGGGAAGGTGACGCCGGGGGATGTCACCGCCGCCGGATGCAGGTCCGGGTGGCGGGCATCAGCGGCCCCGCTGCCGGACAGCAGCGGCTTCGCGTCCGACATCTCATACAGGAATGTCTGCCGGTTTTGCTGCCGGAGGGCGGCCACAAGACCGTAAAAGCCCTGCTCGGAGGTCATCAGCGTCTGGCCGGAGCCGGCGGTGTGGAAAAAGCTGCCGTCGGCGTTTTGACACTGCAGCAGATAGTCGGTCAGAGAGCGGCCGTTTTTCACAAAACGGCTGTCCTCTGTGGAAATTCCAAGGGCACACAGGGCCACCAGCACCTGCACGGCGCTTTCCGTATTGGCGGCGGAGCCGCTGGAATAGCCGCCGTCAGCGTTCTGCTGCCGGCTGAGCAGGGCCAGCGCCTTGTCCACAGCGGCGCGGACGGCAGACTGGGTGCGGTAGTTTGCCAGCGCCTGCAGCGCCATGCCGGTGACGTCCGGATCGGAGGGGGCTGTTCCGCCGAGACTCCAGCCGCCGTCCGGCAGCTGGCAGTCCAGAATTTCCTTCACATACAGCTGACGGGTAGCCTGGGTGGCGGCAGTTGGGTGGACGGGGATCTCATAGCCGCCGGAGTCCAGCGCGATCAGCGCCCAGATGGGGCCGTTGACGCCCTGCCAGACGGTCTGGTCAAAGTCGCCCAGAGGGAGCAGCAGATCATACCCCGCCACATTTGTGGGATCGGCGCCGATGGCGGTGAGAGCCAGAATGACACGGGAGTGCTCCGTGTACTTTCTGGCGTGCAGAAGGCCGTCAGAGGCCCGCACCTCCCGCTCTACGGCGGCGTAATAGTCGTCCCAGTAGCGCTGGGGCACCTCGCAGCCGCTGCGGGCCAGACCGATGACGGTCCATTCGCCGCCCACGGCGCGGATAGCAGGCGCAGTGACGGTGTTCAGCAGATAGGCGGCGCCGGCGTTTACAGCAGCGTCCAGCTTGCCGATATTCGCGGCGGCTGCCGGCGCGGTCAGCTGGACGGCCAGAAGCAGCGCCAGAAGCAGGCCCATCACGCGGCGGTTTCGTTTGGTCATGGTCGTTTCCCCCTGTTCGGCGGCAGGCATCCCCGAAGGAATGCCTGCCGGTCGGTCGTTGTTACTTGGTCAGATAGCGGGTGAGAATGGCGGCGGCCTGCGCGCGGGTGGCAGTGCCGGCGGGATTCAGGCGGTTGTCAGCGGTTCCGTTGATCAGTCCGGCGCCGTTGGCCCAGGCCATGGCGTCCCGGGCGAATTCGCCCACCTGATCGGCGTCATCATAGCCGCTCAGATCGGCGGAGCCGGTCATGTCGGCGCCGCTGCGGTCGGCATAGCGGTACAGGAAGGCGGCCAGCTGCTGGCGGGAGACGGGGACGTTGGGGCGGAAGGTGCCGTCGGCGTAGCCGCTGGCGATGTTCTGCTCCTCGGCCCACTTCACAGCGTCCGCGCAGTAGGCGGTCTCAGCCACATCGCTGAAGGGCATATCGCCTCTGACGGCGGGACTGCCCTCCAGACGGTAGAGAATGGTGACGATCATGCCGCGGGTGACGGAGCGCAAGGGAGAGAAGGTGTCGGCGGCAGTGCCGTTCATCAGGCCTGCGCCGTAGACATAGCCGATGGCCTCCCGGGCCCAGTAGTCCTCGCTGATGTCCGTGAAGGGCAGAGCCAGCGCCGCGGTCTCCTCCAGGGTGGGGAGCTTTTCGGCGGCGGGCTTGTCATCGTCGTCCTCGTCGGGGGTGGAGTCCGTGGTGTAATCGGTCACATAGTACCAGACCAGATCGTCGCCGTCCTCCAGAACGCGGGCCTCCATGCCCACGCCGGGTGCGGCGCCGTTGATCTGGAACTTCCAGCCAGAGTTCTTTCCGGCGTCAAATTCGCCCCAGGTCTTGCCGTTTTTGGTGATGGAGCGGATGTAGTTGTTCTCCTCCACATAGGAGAAGCCCTCCCGGCCGTCCAGCACCTCATGGAAGGCGTCGGCCACGGTGGCGTCCTCCTCTAACTCCACGCTGTGGGCCTTGATCCAGGTCTCCTTGTGGGTCTTCAGCGTAAAGGTGATGGAGATGGTGTCCTCGTCGGCGCTGCCGGAGCCGCCGGAGCTGCCGCCCTCGTCCTTGCCGGAATCGTCGTCAGGATCGGATTCGACGGCG
Source organism: Oscillibacter sp. (assembly GCA_017482345.1). Classification (GTDB taxonomy): domain Bacteria; phylum Bacillota; class Clostridia; order Oscillospirales; family Oscillospiraceae; genus Oscillibacter. The sequence continues at coordinate 38,733 of JAFUNB010000016.1, read as the reverse complement.
TAGCCGGGGGTCAGCTGGTTTGCGGTGAAGTCATAGACGTTGTAGGAATCCTTGCCGGAGAGCATCTGCCATGCGGCGATGAGAGCGCGGAAGCCCTGCTCGGTGGAGTAGTCGCTGATGGCGGCGTTGTCCTGATAGCCAAAGCCGTCTTCGCCCGCGGCGAAGCTGAGCAGACCGTCCAGCACGCTGTTGCCGTTGCGGATAAAGCGGGGGTCGGTGTCGGGGTTCACGCCCACGGCGGCAAGGCCGATGACCACCATGGCGGTGGAGTTGGCGTTGGAGCCGTAGCCGTCGTCGTAGGTGCCGTCCTCGCCCATCTGGCTGGCGAGATAGGCCACGCCCCGGTCAATGGCCGCGTCCACATCGGCATCGCCGGCATAGAAGGACAGGCCGGCCAGCATATTGGCGGTGGTGTCGATGGTGCCCCACTCGTTCCAGCTGCCATCCTCACCCTGCGCGGCCAGCACGGCGGAGAGCAGAGCCTGCTCTGCGGCGGCGATGTCGTCCTCACTCAGCTGGAGGGCAGCCATGGTATAGACAGCGGACCAGGCGCTGGAGCTGTGGTTCAGGGCGGCCAGCGCGGCAACGGCGTCGATGGGTGTGGTGCTGCCGGCGGCATAGAGCTGCTTCGGGTCGATGCCCTGTGCGGCCAGAGCCAGAATGGTCTTGGAATAGGTGGATTCGCCCACAGTGCTGCCGCCCAGCGCCTCGATGGAGGTGTTCAGATAGGACTGGAGGGCGGCGTCGGTGGTGGCGGAGACTGCCTCGGGGAAGGCAGTGGCATAGGCGCCCATATCCATGATCACCCACTCGCCGGTGTCGTCATCCTGTGCGTAGGAGGCGGCGATGTTCTCCAGCAGACCGGTCAGGTCGGCGGTGGTGTTGGCGGTGCGCTCCGTGGGAACGGTCAGCGTGATCACCTTGGTGACGGGGTCGATGCCGTCGATGGGGGTTTTCAGGGCGACGGTGGCGGTGAGCTGCACCTCCGTGTCCACATCGGGACGGGAGATGTTGCCGTAATTGTCCACGATGCCGGCGGGGGTGATGGACCAGGAGATGGTGTACGGGTTGGTGGTGCTGGTGTAGGTGTAGAACTTGACGGCACCATTGTTCCATGCGGCACTCTTGGCCAGCGCCAGCTTTGCCGTCACATGCCCGGCGGCGGTGTTCTTGCCCTTGATGGCCTCAAAGGTCAGCGCGTCAGCCACGGACTGCAGGTCGGCAGCCTTCTGATCCAGATCCTCCTGTGTCCAGGCCCGGACGGTGGCGGGGATGGAGCGCTGGCGGGTGTAGCCGTTTTTGGTGATGGTGATGGTCAGATCGCCGGTCACGTCCGCCTGACCCACGGCGGGACGGGAGACGGCGGCGCGGCCGGTGCTGTATGCGGGAGCGGCGATGGCGTCGTTGTCAGAGGTCCACACGGTAGCCGTGGCATAGCCCTCCGGCGCGGGGAGCATCAGATCCTCCGTGACAGCGGTCAGATCAGCGGCGGTGGTCTTGTCCGCAAACAGCGTGATGGCCACGGTGTTCAGGGCGTTTTCCATGTGGGCCAGCAGGGCCTCATACGCCTCCTGGGACAGGGCGGGAACGGTGAAGGAGAAGGTCTTGGTGTTGTCTGCGGGCATGGGGCCGGCGTCGCACATGCTGTAGCTCTGGGCGGAGTCGGAATAATCAAAGGTGGCGGTCAGGGTGACAACGGCGTCCTCCTCGCCATACTGGGGCGGGGTGACCTCATGATCCTGACGGGTCACGCCGCCGGAGGAGATGGTGGCCCGTTCAATGACCACGGCCTCGTTGTCGGATTCCCATGTGACCTGCAAACCGTAGCTGCTGCCGGCGGGAAGGAACAGTTCGCCGGACACGGCGTCGGCCGTCTGGCCGTTCAGAACGCTCTCCAGCGTCACGGAGTCCATCAGCGCCTGCACGGCCTCAGCCTTGGTCTTGGTGTGGGCGGGGATCTGGATGCCGGTCACGGCGTGGGTCTGTTCGCTCCCGCCCAGCGTCAGGGTAAAGACCACGTCGGCGCTGGCGCTCTCGGCGGGATAGGTGATGTCGCCGTCCTCGCTGATGAGGGTGCCGGCGGAAAAGGTCTCGTCAAAGGCCGCCTGCACGCCGGGGGCGGCCTCGTCCGCGATGGACTGGGCCTTGGTCAGCAGGTTGGTGTCGCAGACCACGGAGTCATAGCTATAGCCGTAGCCGGAATTGCCGGTGTATTCCACCGGAGCCAGCGCATCGGCAGTCAGGGCGCTTGCCGCGGCCTGCAGCCGCTCCAGCAGCTCAGCCTCGCTCAAAGCGGGAACGGTGATTGTAAACTCCCGGGTGTCACTGAAGCTGCCGCAGGAGATGGCGGCGGTCATGGTCACGGTCTGCTCCGTCAGCTGCTTGACCACGGCGCCGCGGTTGGAGATGATGTCGGGATCGCCGGAGGACCAGGCGATGGAGGTCAGTCCGCTCTCACCCTGGGTGGGCAGAGCCAGCTGGTCGCCGCCGTCATAGGTCAGCGTCAGGGCAGCGGCGTCTGCCTCCACGGCCTGCTGCTGGGCGTCCTCGCTGACAGAACCGGAAACGGTGACGATGCAGACGGGCGGAACGATGTAGGAGCCGTCGGACACCTCGGCGGAGATGAGGTAGGTGCCGTCATCGGTCAGCTGCAGAGAAACGCAGCCGTCCGCATCGGTGACCTCGCCGCTGTCGCGGCCGTCCACGGTGATGGCGGCGCCGGACAGGGGGCCGGGATTCATGTAGTCCGCGCTGGTCAGCGTCAGCGCAAAGGTCTCGCCGCCAGAGACTTCCAGCTCCGTCTTGTCAAAGTAGGTGTAGGCGTCGGACCAGTAGGCGTCCTGATAGAACCAGAAGTAGATGTGGGAGCCGTCGGATACCTCGTCGCTGAGGCTCATGGCGTAGGTGTCGTCCAGATAGTAGCCCACGGAGGTGGAGCTGACGCCCCAGAACTTGGAGACGGTGTAGCCGGAGCCGGTGTAGGCGTCGGCAGCGTCGCCGTCATAGTACTGCTGGTGCAGGGCCAGGAAGGCGTCGTGGATGGTAGGGGCATCGCCGGAGACCTGAACGGGGACATAGGCGATGGCGGTGTCGTCGATTCCCGTCAGGAATTCGCCGCCCTTGGCGGCGGAGACGTAGACGGTGGTCTCCTGCGCTTCGGCGGCCACAGCGCTGACAGGCAGCAGGCTGAACACCATCGCAAGAGACAGCAGGATGGAAAGGAGCTTTCGTTTCATGGGTTTCCTCCTTGATGGGAAAGAATTATCAGGATCGCCAACAGGCGTTGAAAGGGGTCAGGGCCGGCTTTCAACAGAAAAAGCGGATGCAAACGCATCCGCTTTTATGGTGAATCGGCGGCAGTGATACTGCCGCAAGCACAGGCAGGGAGACACCGGAGGTGTTCCCGTTTTGTAGGTCTTCTGACTTACATGTTCAGACGAATGTCAGCGCGCGCCCCTCGCCTTCTCAGAGTGTCTGCACTCCAATGACCCGCTTTCGCGGAAAAGAGACGCGCTCCATGCTTACAGCACAGTCGGCCTGCCAGAGAGCAGACCGACCGTGTTCAGGGTTTGCACCTGATTCCCTTGTTCAGCAGAACAAAGATGCGTGTCCCGCCCGGAGAGCGGGGTCGCGCATATGCCACAAAAGCCGGAGCAATATGAACTTGTATGCTTATGGTAGCAGAAGACGAGGCGGATTGTCTTGCATCAAAGCGCCATTTTTTGTACAAAATTGCGCATGCATCCAAAGAGACCGCCGCCTCAGACGGGGTACTGGCGGAAGCGGGAGGGCGTGACGCCCACCCGTCCGGCAAACGTATTGGTGAAGGAGGCCACGCTCTGATACCCTACTTCCTGAGCGATCTGCTTGATGGGCAGATCAGTGGTCTTCAGCAGGTGCTTGGCCCGGTTCAGGCGGGTCAGGGTCAGAAATTCGTGGGGCGAGTAGCCGCAATGCTTTTTGAACAGGCGGGAGAAGTGGTACTTGCTCATGCTGGCCTGCCGGGCCATGTCCTCCAGCGTCAGATCCAGATGGTAGTGTTTCCGGATGAACTGCATGGAGGCCTGGATGGGATCGTCCGATGCAGGGTCGGCCTCCTCCGCCCGGCCCATGAGACAGGCGATCAGCAGGGCGTACAGCTTTTCGGACAGGAGCATCTCATGGGGCAGCTGCTCGTTCCGGCAGGCGTAGATGACCTCGTAGATGCGCCGCCGGATCTCGTCGGCGCAGGGGGTGTCGAACACAAAGCCGCCGTGCTCCCGGCAGACACCCTCCCAGATCTGCTGGGTGTTCACGCCGTCCAGATGCAGCCAGATAAATTCCGCGCTGCCGTAGTATTCGTGGGGCAGATGGCAGTTGAGGAACACCACCTGACCCGGCCGGGCCGTCATGGAGACGTCGCGGCAGCGGACGGTCAGCTGGCCGCTGCAGATATAGAATATCACGCAGCTGCCAATGTCGCCCCGACAGATGCGGTATTCGTGGTTGGTGTAGTAATGGCCGCAGGAGACAAGATAGTACAGCATCCGGCGGGCATTTTCAGAGGGGGTATAGAAGCAGAAGTCCGAACCCGGACAGACGCCCGGTTCCTTTGGCACCAACATAAGCGTATCCCCCTCCCCCGTGGTTTTCAAGCAGATTTTACCATGTCCGTCCCCCCTGCGTCAAACGACAGGCGGCCGCCGGAGCAAGAAGTAAAAAAACGCCGCAAGATTCTGTGTTTCTTTGGCGGCGGCAGCACGGTATGATAATCAATAGAACAAAAAACCGGCGTTTCCGCCGGATACGGGAGGACTTTGCCATGATGACATCCAGAGAGCGTGTTCTTGCCGCCATCAACCACCGCCAGCCGGACCGGGTGCCCATCGACCTGGGCGCCACGCTGCAGACGGGCATCAACGCCTCGGCGCTGTATCAGCTGCGCAAGTTCCTGGGGCTGCCGGAGCGGGACATCACTGTCCACAACATCTCCCAGATGCTGGGCTGGGTGGATGGGGACCTGCGGGACGTTGTCCAGACCGACGTGGTGGGCCTGTTCCATCCAGAGGATACCGTGGGCATCGTGGGCAAGGGCGAAAAGCAGCGCTTTATTATGTCGGACGGCACACCCACCCTCATCAACGGCGAGACCCAGTACGACGTGATGCCGGACGGCGGCGTCTACATGTATCCCCAGGGCGACCGCACCGCTAAGCCCTCCATCTATATGGCCCCCGGTGGCTCCTATTTCAACTTCATCGACCGCTCCCCCGGCGTGGATATGGACGAGGTGGACGAGGAAGACCTGACGCCCCGGGAGGATTTCAAAACCCTCTTCTCCGTCATGAGCGACGAGACCGCCCGCTACTATGAGCGGGAGGCCAAGCGGCTGTATGAAGAGACGGACTACGCCATCGTGGGCAATCTCAGCGGCGCCGGCTTCGGCGATCCCGGCCTGTATCCCGGCCCCTTTGAAAAGGCGCCCAGGGGCATCCGCAAGTTTGACGACTGGTGCGTGGCCGAGCTTCTGTATCCGGATTACGTCCATGAGGTCTTCAGCCTGCAGACGGAGACCATGCTGAAAAATCTGGAGATCTACAGGCAGGCGGTAGGCGACCGGATCCAGGTCTGCTACGTCAGCGCCAAGGACTTCGGCACCCAGACCAGTGAGTTCATGTCCTCTGCCACGTTCCAAGCGCTGTATAAGCCCTATTACACGAAGATCTGCGGCTGGATCCATGAAAACACCAACTGGAAGACCTTCTTCCATTCCTGCGGCAGCGTGGTGCGCCTGCTGGACGACTTCGTGGATATGGGCATGGACATTCTCAACCCCGTCCAGCTGTCCGCCACCGGCATGGATCCCCATATGCTGAAGGACAAGTATGGCGACAAGCTGGTGTTCTGGGGCGGCGGCGTGGACACTCAGACCACCCTGCCGCGGGGTACGACGGAAGAGGTGGCCGCGCAGGTGAAGGAGCGGCTGGAGATTCTCAGCCGGGACGGCGGCTATGTGTTCAACACCATCCACAACATTGTCAGCGGCGTCCCCGCCGAAAACATCTGGGCCGCCTTCAAGGCTGTCCATGAGTTCAACAACCGATAAAAAAGGAGGCTGGCCCAGCGGGTCAGCCTCCTTTGTCTCACGTCAGATGCGGCGTTCCTCAGTCCCGGCCGCAGTATTTGTCGTAGATCTCGATGATCTTGCGCTCCTTCTCCGCGCCAAAGGTGCCTGCGTAGCCCTTGAGGATGTAGGCAATGTAGCCGCCGCTCTTTTTGGCGAAGCACTCGATGTACTTCAGCAGCTCGTCCTCCACGTCCTGCAGCGTGCCGGTGACGGCGGTGGTCTGGTAGCCCACCGGCAGGCAGAAGCAGACATCGTTGCCGAACTCCCGGCCCATGTACTCAATGCCGTTGAGGGCCGGCTGGCCGCAGTTCATGATGTCCAGGCCGATGTCGATGTACTCGGGGATCAGGTCCACCACGCGGCCGCAGCTGTGCATAAACACGTCCATGCCCAGAGAGTGGGCCAGATCGAACTGCTTTTTGAAGCGGGGCTTAAAGAATTTGCGGAAGATCTCCTTGGAGAAGATCAGGCTCTGCTGGGTGCCCATGTCGTCATAGAAGGCGATGCCGTGGAAGCCCTTTGCGGCGCAGGCGCGGATCAGATCCTCCTCCCGCGCAAACACGATGTCCAGCAGCTCCTCCACCTTGTTGGGTTCCAGATAGAAGTCCATCAGAAAATCTTCAAAGCCGCGGACGAAGGAGGCCACCGTGAAGCCGGAGATCTGGAAATCCGCCAGATAGTAGCGGTCAGGATACTCCCGCATCAGCTTGTCAGCGTAATCGAAACGGTGGGGATCGGCGTCGATGGAGGCGGGTTTATAACTGGGGAGCAGATCCCAGTCCGTAATAATAGGCGTCTTGGTTTGGCCCATGTAGAACTGGAGATCCTCCTGCTCCTCCCACTCAAAGCCCCATTCGGAGGTCAGCTTTTTGGGACCGCCGAAGTGGTTTTCCACCGGGATGCGCAGAACGTCCGCCCGCTCGAAATACTCGCTGCGGAACATGGGGATATAGGGGGGATTCTGGAAATGGATGGCGCGCTTTGCCGCTTCAAGTCTTGTCATAAAAATGCCTCCTCACAAATGAAACATTCAGAAATTTTCGCATTACAGAGGGTACTGCCGGAACCGGGTGGGCGAGATGCCGACCCGGTCGGCAAAGGCGTTGGAAAAGGTGGTCACGCTCCGGTAGCCTACCTCCCGGGCCACCTGACTGATGGGCAGGTCGGTGGTGGTCAGCAGGTGCTTGGCCCGGTTCAGCCGGGTCAAAATCAAAAATTCGTGGGGTGTGCAGCCGCAGCTGCGCTTGAACAGGCGGGTGAAGTGGTACTTGCTCAGATTGGCCTGCCGGGCCATGTCCTCCAGCGTGAGGCTGTCCCGGTAGTGCTTGCGGATATACTGGACGGCGGCGTAGACCGGTGAATCCTCCGCCAGCAGGGAGCCGCCATCGTCCGCGCAGCCCTCCAGACAGGCGGTCAGCGCCCCGTAGAGCTTTTCAGAGAGCCGTACCTCGTTGGGCAGCTGATCGTCGCGGAAGGCGCAGACGATCTCAAAGATCACGGCACGGACCTGATCGGCCCGGGGAGAGTGGAACAGGAATCCACCCTGTTCCCGGCAGATCGTTTCCCAGATCTGGCGGATATTCACGCCGTCCAGATGCAGATAGAGAAATTCCGAGCCTTCCTCGGAGTAGTACTCATGGGGAAGACTGAGATCCAGGAGGGCCAGCTGGCCGGCTTTGGCCACAACAGTCTCGCCCTGATAGCGAATGGTCAGCTGACCGCCGGCAATGTAATACAGCAAAAAACCGGAATAGTGCTCCCGGGCGATGTGGTAGCTGCTGCCGGTATAGAAATGGCCGCAGGTGATCAGATAAAACAGGAGGTTTCGTGCCCGGTCCGAGGCGGTGTAAAAGTAAGTCTCAGAGCCGGCGCAGACGCCGTATTCGCTTGGTACCGACATGGCAGCCCTCCTTCCGCTTTGTTGAGGCCAGTGTATCACAGGGGAAAACCACCGTCAAACATCTGCAGACCAATGCGCAACCGGTGGAAAAAGGACCGCAATTTTTCGTAAAAACAGCCGGCCCCTGCATATGGCAGAGGCCGGCTTTGGTTCTGGGTTTGTCACAGCGTATACTGCCGGAACCGGGTGGGCGAGAGGCCCACCTGAGCGGCAAAGACGCTGGAGAAGGAGGCGGCGTTCTGGTAGCCTACCTCCTGGGCGATGCGGGAGATGGGGAGGTCGGTGGTAGTCAGCAGCTGCTTGGCCCGGTTCAGCCGGGTCAGGATCAGGAATTCATGAGGCGAGTAGCCGCAGGTCTCCTTGAACAGACGGGAGAAGTGGTATTTGCTCATGCTGGCCTGCCGGGCCATGTCCTCCAGCGTGAGATTTTCGGCATAATTGGCCCGGATATACTGAATTACGGCATAAATAGGCGTGTTTTCCCGCAGCGCGGCGTCCGGGTCGGAGCGGCCCAGGCAGGCGATCAGCAGGGAATACAGTTTTTCGGACAGGTGGGTCTCGTGGGGGAGCTGTTCGTTGCGGCAGGCGCAGATGATCTCGAAGATACGGTCCTTGATGTCCTCCGCCCGGGGCGTGTCGAACACGAAGCCGCCCTGCTCTCGGCAGACGTCCTCCCAGATCTGCTGGGTGTTGGAGCCGTCCAGATGGAGCCAGAGAAATTCCGCGCCGCGGGGAGAGCAATATTCATGGGGCAGGTGGCAGTTGAGAAAGACCACCTGACCGGCCCGGGCGGTGGCGGTGACGCCCTGACTGCGGACGGTCAGCTCGCCGCCGCAGATGTAAAACAGCAGGCAGTTGCCGAAATCCTCCCGGCAGATGTGATAGTCCCGGTCGGTGTAGTAATGGCCGCAGGACTCCGGATAAAACAGCACCCGGCGGGCGCGCTCCGAGGGCGTGCAGAAATGCACGTCAGAGCCGGGACAGATGCCCCGTTCCTTTGGGATCCGCACAATGACCGCCTCCTTTCCACCTGTTCTGCTCAAAGTTTACCATGGCGGAGAGGGGGCGTCAAACAATGGGGGCAAAAAACCGCAAGCCTGCAAAAGAACGCCGCAAGTTCACCGATTCCCATGGCGGCGGAAGTGGGCTATGATACAGATATCAAATTAAACAGGCTGTTTTGGCCGGATACAGGAGGTTTTCCCATGATGACATCCAGAGAACGCGTGATCGCCGCCATCAACCACCGCCAGCCGGACCGGATCCCCATCGATCTCGGCGCCACTTCCGCCACCGGCATTCATGCCTCCGCCCTCTACCGCCTGCGGAAGTTCTTGGGTCTGCCGGAGCACGATCTGCCTGTGACGGATCTGCTGGAAATTCTGGGCGAGGTGGAGCCGGATGTGCGGCGGCTGGTGCAGGGCGACGTAGTGGGCCTGTTCAAACCCAGTGACAATCTGGGTGTGTTCAACACCGGTGAAAAGCAGCGCTTCATCATGCCGGACGGCACGCCGGTCCTCATCAACGCCGGCAACCAGTATGACATTCTGCCGGATGGCAGCATCCAGATGTACCCCCAGGGCGACCGGAGCGCCAGGCCCTCCGTGAAGATGCCCGCCGGCGGCTATTTCTTTGACGTCATCGACCGCGCGCCTCCCTATGACGAGGATAACCTGACGCCCCGGGAGGATTTCAAAAACTTCTTCTCCGTCCTCTCCGACGAGACGGCCCGCTGGTACGAGCGGGAGTCTAAGCGACTGTATGAGGAGACGGACTGCGCCGTCCTCGGCAACCTCAGCGGCGCCAGCTTTGGCTGTCCCGGCTTCTTCCCCGGCGCCTTTGAAAAGGAGCCCCGGGGTATTCGCTCCTTCGAGGACTGGAGCATGGCTCAGCTGCTGTATCCGGAGTATATCGAGGAGGTCTGCACCATGCAGACCGAGATCATGCTGAAAAATCTGGAGATCTACAAGGAGGCCGTGGGCGACCGCATCCAGATCATCTGGGTCAGCGGCAAGGACTACGGCTCCCAAAATGGCGAGCTGCTGTCTCCGGACCTGTTCCGCCAGCTGTATAAGCCCCACTACAAGCGTATCTGCGACTGGATCCATCAGAACACCAACTGGAAGACCTTCCTCCACTCCTGCGGCAGCATCGTTCGCCTGCTGGATGATTTCGTGGATATGGGCGTGGATATCCTCAATCCCGTGCAGCTGTCCGCCGCCGGCATGGATGCCCACATGCTGAAGGACAAGTACGGAGACAAGCTGGTGTTCTGGGGCGGCGGCGTGGACACGCAGGATATGCTGCCCAACGGCACGCCGGAGCAGATCGCCGCCCAGGTGAAGGAGCGGCTGGACATTCTGGGCAAGGGCGGCGGCTATGTGTTCAATCCTGTCCACAATATTCAGGGCGACGTGTCCCCAGAGAATATCTGGGCTGCCTTTGAGGCCGTCCACGCATACAACGATGCCCGCAAGATTTAAAACCAGACAGAATAAGAGCGGCTCCTGCATAGCGCGGGAGCCGCTTTTTGTTGGTTAATATGTGGTGTTCAGCATCTGCAGCACCCGCCGACAGGGTTTGAACAGCGCCAGCACCATGCAGAAATTTCCCACGCCGTGGAGCAGATCGTAGGGGATGCCGGATACCCACCAGGTCAGGGCAAAGGCCCAGCCGCCGGTGACCCAGTAGACCGGGGCGCACAGCAGGCCAAAACATAGACCGAACGCACCGGAGAGTACCGCCCAGCCGAGGACGGACTCCGTGCTCCGGAACAGCCAGGCCAGAACCGCCAGTATGGCCCAGACGTACAGATAGTTGATGGTCCAGAGATTGACGCCCCAGGCGAAGAACTCCAGCATCACATACAGCGCGATGGGCCAGAAGGCCCGCCGGCCGAAGGTGAGCGTGTAGAGAATGACCAGCAGGGAGACCGGCTCGATGTTGGGCAGCCCCGCCATGACCATCTTCAGCGCGAACATCACCGTGCCCAGCAGCGCGTATAAAACCAGCTCCCGGACGGCGAGTCCGTTGGATTTAGCTGCCATAGCCCACCATGAGCGTCAGCTCGTAGTGCTCGCCGTCGGCGATGGGGGTCTCGCTGGCGCCGGTGGTCAGGCTCTCGCCGCCCCGGGTGATGCACCACCACTCCTGATTGGCCTCGTTGGCGGTCTCGCCGTCGGCGGCGAGGATGTACAGGCCATAAGGGCCCTCGTCGCCCTGGACGATGCCCTGTTCGGTGAGAGCCTCAGCCAGATACTCCGCGGAAGTCGCCACCTCAAAGGTCCGGCTGCTCTGGTCGCTGTGGATCACCTGAATGGTCAGGTTTTTCTCGCCATCGGTGGTCTGCGGACGGGCCGCATACCAGACGCCGAGGAACACGGCCATGACCACGACCAGGATGATGGCGTAAAGGACGGGTTTCTTGCGCATAGACTCTCTTCCTTTCCGGTAAAGTGCATAGCTCCACAAGATCCGCTTGCGCGGATCCGGTGGAGCTGCAGAGGCTCAGTTGTTAATGGTTCAGCAGGCGGTGCACAGCTCCAGAGCGGTTTCAGCAGCGCTGGCAGCGTCGGGGGTGAAGCGGTCTGCGCCGATCTGGTCGCAGAAGGACTGGGTGATGGGAGCGCCGCCGATCATGATGTGGACCTTGTCGCCCATCTCGGAGGCACGGACAGCCTCCACCACGTTGCGCATCTCACCCATAGTGGTGGTCAGCAGAGCGGAGCAGGCGATGACCTGTGCGTTGTGCTCGCGGGCAGCGGCCAGGAAAGCCTCAGTGCTGACGTCGACGCCCAGATCCACGACCTTCAGGCCCTTGCCCTCCATCATCATGCGGACCAGGTTCTTGCCGATGTCGTGCAGGTCGCCCTTGACGGTGCCGATGATGACAGTGCCCTTCTCCTCAACGCCGTCGGCCACCAGGAAGGGGCGCAGCGTCTCGATGCCCTTGGTCATGGCGCGGGCAGCGATCAGAACCTCGGGAACGAACACTTCGTTGTTCTTGAACTTCTGGCCGATAATGTTCATGCCGTCCAGCAGACCGTTTTCCAGGATCTCGCCGGCGGGGATGCCCTCGTCCAGAGCCTGCTGGACGCAGGCTTTGACCTTGGGTGCGCGGCCCTGCTGCAGCCAGGAGCTGATCTCGTTCAGAATACTCATATGATAACCCTCCAAATTTTGTTTGTCTATCCTGTTGGTGCAGGATGCTTCCATTGTTTATGGTCCTATCATAACAGGCGGGGGTTGGATTATCTTGAACGGAATTGCGGTTTTTTTCAAAATCTTACAAATATTTTCCAAGGCTGCCACGCGGTCAGCGCCGCTGCACGGCCTGTTCCCGGAATTTGCCGGGAGCCAGACCCACCTGCTTTTTGAAGATGCGGGTGTAGTAGCTCTGATCGTCAAAACCCACGGCGCAGGCGATCTCCGCAATGGACATGCCGGTGCTGCGCAGCAGGGCCTTGCTCCGGTCCACGCGGATGCGGTTCACGTATTCCGTGAAGGTGCAGCCCAGCTCTTCCTTGATGATCCGGCAGAAGTAGGACTTGGACAGATACACCTGTTCCGCCGCCTGATCCAGAGAGATCTTCTCAGACAGGTGCTCCTTGATGTAGGCGTTGGTCTTGAAGATGACGTTCTGGTGCTTGACGGTGTTGAAATCGAAGGCGAAGCTGATGAACTTGTGGAGAATGGCGCCGATCCAGCGGTTCAGCGCCTCGATGCCCGTGAGGGAGTCCACCTCGCTGGCGTAGTGCTGGCACAGGCTCAAAATCTCGTCCACGTCGGCGCCGCCGTCAATGGCCGCCCGGCTCATCAGCACCAGCAGCTCCTGAATGCGGGACTTGATCTGGGGGATGTCCGTGCCGGCCCGGGCGTAGATGTGGGCCAGCAGGGTGTTGAGCAGCTCCTGGGCGGCAGCCTTGTTGCCGGTGCGGATGTACTCCTGGAACTGCCGCTCGTTCTCGATGGGATAGAGCCGGGAGGGAGTGTCCGTGGTCAGGTCATACATCATCTGCAGGAAGGATGCCTGGCTGCCGGAATCCACATCTGGCGGCAGCAGATCGATGGAGAAGGAGGCCAGCGCGGAGGAGAGCACCTCGCTCAGCGACCGCACCTGCGCCGTGGTCATGCGGGGCAGGGCGGACAGGGCCTCCGGCTCCAGCGTAATGTCGTCGTCGGGATCATCGTCGTTGCTCATGACGATGGGGCCTACGATGAGACAGTATTCCATGGGGGCGCTGGTGAACAGCGGCGTGGCGGCCACAAAGGTCAGGCCGCAGGGACAGTAGTAGATGTACTTGCCGTCCCAGCGCTCCGCCTCATAGGCGCCGTAGAGGTGGGTGTGATAGGCGGTGCAGCCGTTTTCTGACAGCTGACAGCTCATGCGGAAGGGCTCACAGGCGAAGCACTTGTCCCGCACGTTCAGCAATGTCGTGTGGACGTCGGTCAGCGTCTGGATATGTCTGCACAGGTGCAGACAGCGGTCCTGCAGTTCCATGGATGCTTCGCCCCTTTCCTCGTAAAATCCTGTGCTTAGTATAGCACAAATCGTATGTTGATGGAAGAACCCTGTTAAAACCGGTCAAAGGTCATGCAGTCGATGTAGTGATCCATAAAGGCCGGGCTGGCGGAGAGAGACAGCTCCGTGGCCTCCGCGGCCATGCGGGCGGATTTCTCCCGCAGTGCGCTGCTGCGCAGCAGCATGACCGCGCCGCCCAACGCGCCGTTGCCGATGAAGTCGGCCTTCTGCCGCAGAGCCGCCGGGAACAGGCCAATGGCGGCAGCGGAGTCCAGATCCATGGAGCTGCCGAAGCCGCCGGCGATGATAAAGCGGTCGATGGCGGCGGCGTCCAGCGCCTGATCCTCCAGCAGCGTCAGAATACCGCCGCAGATGGCGGATTTGGCCAGCTGGATCTGACGGACGTCCCGCTGGGTGACGGAGACGCCGCTCTCGCCGATGGGCCACGCCTCATCTTCTTCAATGTAACCGCTGTCGTCCATGGCTTCCGTGGCCAGCATGACAGCCAGCGCGTCCAGAATACCGGAGCCGCACACGCCGATGGCGGGTGCGTTGCCCACCGTTTCATAGCGCACCTGGCCGGATTCCTCCGCCACGGCGCAGATGGCTCCGGTGCCGGCGCTCATGCCCCGGCTCAGGCCCGCGCCCTCAAAGGCGGGACCTGCGGCGGTGGAGCAGCAGGTGAGCGTACCATTCCGGGTCAGGGCGATCTCGCCGTTGGTGCCGATGTCGGCCAGCAGTTGGGTCTCCTGGGAGCCGTGTCCGGCAGCCAGCAGAGCGCAGGTGATGTCCGCACCCACATAGGCGCCCACGCAGCGGGGCAGATACACCGGCTTGCCGGCCAGCGTCCGGCGGCTGAAGCCGCCGAAATAGGACTGCATGGCAAAGGGCACCACCGCCAGAGAGGCGGGATCCAGTCCCTCGTAGATATGAAGCATGGTGGAATTTCCGGTGACGACGGACTCCTCCACCTCCGAAACGCCGCTCTCGGCCAGACACTGGGCGGCCATGTCCTCCAGCTGCGCCGCGATGCGGTCAGACAGGGTGGCCAGTCCTGCGCCCCGACAGGCCTCAATGCGGGAGATGACGTCGGCGCCGAAGCCCCGCTGGGCGTTTTCTGCCAGACGTTCCGCCACCACGCGGCCGCTGGGCCGGTGGATGAGCTGCATGGCAACCGTCGTGGTGCCGATATCCACGGCAAAGCCATAGCCGGATCGGTCAGGTTTCACCTCCGGCGTACGGTACCAGGAGAGGATTTTCGCGCTGCCCCCGCTCTGCAGCGTGACGGTCACATCGCCCTCCACCCGGCAGAAGCAGGCCAGACGGACGCCGTCCCCGGCGTCGTCGCCCAGCAGTTTCCGCTCGCTCTCCGTCATGAAAGACACGGGGCCGGACACCTGCACGCGGCACTTGCCGCAGGTGTGGTTGCCGGCGCAGGGCATGGCAAAGGCGGGGACATGGGCGTGCAGTACATCGCCCAGCGGCTGACCGGGCTGTACGGACACGCGCAGGGTCTGGGTATCATTCAGAATGGTCAGTTGAAGCATTTCATTCACCCTCAGTCAGTTGGATCATACGGGCCTCGGCGGTCACGTGGATGCGGACGCCCAGCTTGATGCGGCTTACGCCGGAGGGAGCGGTCAGCTCCTGCCGCTCTGCATGGAACTCCGGCGCCGCGGGGCCGCCCTGGGCGCGGAGCTTTTCCGCAGCCAGAGAGCGCAGGTGTTCTTCCGCCCACTGGATCGCCTCCTGCTCCAGCGGGAAACGGCGGGGCGGGCACTGGGGACACAGGGCCTCAAACTCGCTGTCGGTGGAGAGGTCCGGCGCGGTGCCGCAGGGGCGGACCTCACCGGCGAGAGAAACGGCCATCCGCCCGGCGATGGCGCCCACCGCGTTGGCGGCCGGCGCGTGGGGTGGGATTTCAAAGGCGAGGCCCAGCGCTCTGGCGGCCTCAGGGAGGAACAGGTGGATGGGTCCGCCTACGCCCACCAGTACGGTGTCCGCGCCGCAGGTGCAGCGCAAGGGTGCTCCGGATTCCGCGTTCCGCTGCTCCCACTGCAGCCGCAGCAGCTCCCGCACGCCGCCGTCCAGACCGTGCTGGCGGAAATAGGGGGAGGCGTGTTCCAGCAGGAGGCGGGAGATGCCGAAAAACAGCTCCCGGGACACCAGCTCGTAGACCCGGCGGCACAATTCGTCCACGGAGAGATCCAGCGAGGAGGCGGCAAACCGCGCACCCAGCCGGGCGGCGGAGAGGTTATACTGGGTATAGTCGCCCCGGAGATGCATGATGTCCGTGGGTGTCAATCCAGCGCGCAGGACGATGCCGGCGCGCTCCAGATGGTCGGTGGAGAGCTGGTATTTGTCCACATCCAGCAAATCGGCCGCCTGCTGAAGGCTCAGCGGTCCGTGGGCCAGCGCCTGACACAGCTTTTGGTCCATGTCGGAGGAGACAAGACTGCTCCAGTCCAAGCGGCTCAGCGTCAAAAACTCATGCAGCAGCAGAGAGTGGCCGGGGATGTCCCGCACCTGCCGCTCCAGAACCGGCAGGATCTGAGGGAACTGCTCCGCCAGCACGCACAGCGGAATGACCCGCCGGGGGCCAATGGTCAGTTCACTACGGTGCCAGCGGATGACGCTGTCACCGCCCAGCGCGAAGGAGGAGGCCAGCAGGCCCCGCACCTGGGTGCGCCAGCCGCCGACGGAGATGCCCTCCTCGGCCAAAAGTGGCGCGCCGTGCTGCACCAGCGCGATATCGGTGGTGGTGCCGCCCATGTCCACGATGACGGCTTCGCTCTGTCCCGTCAGGGCGCTGCCGCCAAGGGCGGAGGCCGCCGGGCCGGAGAGAAGACTCTCAACGGCGTGGCGCTCGGCGTAGCGCAGGCTCATCAGACTGCTGTCGGAGCGGGTGATGAACATGCGGGCGGTAATGCCCCGCTGGGCAAAGGCGGTCTGCACCGCCTGCAAAAAGTCCCGCATCACGGGCACAAGACCCGCGTTCAGCAGAGCGCCGGCCGCCCGCTCCAGACTGGAAAGACCGGAGAACAGGTCGCTGGCGCAGACCACCGGAAGCCCCAGTTCCTCCTGCAGGATTTCGGCGGCCTTTCGTTCCAGCACGCCGCCGTTGCGCATGGCGTAGATCTCGCAGACGGCGCACCCCTCGGCGTCTCGAAACCACTCTTCGGCGTTGGCCCGCAGAAGCGCCCAGTCCGGCTGGCGCAAAATCTGGCCGGTGATGGTAGTCTCGCAGGGGAGGTAGCGGATCTCGTCCGGATCGCGGAAGCCGTAATCGGCGCCGAAGCGCTCGATGCCCTGCCGGTCAATGCCCAGCAGAAGCAGGCGGGGACGGCGGAATTTGCCCTCCACACAGGCGTTGGTGGCCAGCGTGGTGGAGAGACCGGCCACACGGGCCTGGCGGCACAGCTGGGGATCCAGCAGATCCAGCGCCGCCAGAATGCCTTGGGTCAGATCCCGATGGGTGGTCAGAGCCTTGCCCCGGCCCAGCACGCGGCCGCTGTCCAGATCGTACAGCACTGCGTCCGTGCAGGTGCCGCCGGTGTCGATGCCGATGGCCAGACGCATGGGATCACCTCCGAAAAACGTCCATAGGACGGGTAGTTTATACGTCCATTATAGAGTGCCGGACGGAAAAAGAATAGGAAAATCGTCTGCTGCAGTTGCACGGGATTGACATGATTTCGCACTTTTGTGGAAAGCTGCCCCGGAGACGTTGAGAAGAAATCCGGTCCCGTGGTATAGTGAAGAAAAAGGAGGTGGTCGCAGTGCGCCTTGCCCTGATCGGCTGCATGGTCATGAACCGGGAAATCAGTCACCTGATTGCAGAAAGCCCCCATATCGTGCGGGCCTGGTGGCTGCGGCAGGGACTCCACGATACGCCGGACGTCCTGCGCACGGAGGTGCAGCGGACCATCGACGAGATCCAGCGGGAGAATGAAAAGCTGCCCGAGACGCTGCGCTTTGACGGTATCCTGCTGGCCTACGGCCTGTGCTCCAACGGCGTCGTCGGCCTCCGGAGCCGCACGCTGCCCATCGTGGTACCCCGCTGTGACGACTGCATCTCTTTGTTCCTCGGCTCCGCGGAGCGGTACCGGAAGCTCTTTGCCCAGCTGCCCGGCGTCTACTGGTACAACGCCGGCTGGATTGAGCAGGCCTTTACCCCCTCCAAAGCCAACTATGAGCGGCGGCGGGCGGAGTACGCGGAGGCCTACGGCGAGGAGAACGCCGACTTCCTGATGGAGTGCAACAACAGCTGGATGACCAATTACAGCCACTGCGCCTATATCACCTGCCCGCTGGGAGACTGCCCGGAGCATCCGGCCTACGCCCGGCAGGCGGCGGAGGATTTTGGCTGGCAGTTCCACGAGATCGAGGGCGACATGACCTATCTGGATCTGCTGGTGAACGGCCCGTGGGAGGAGGACCGGTTCCTGACCTGCCCGCCGGGACACGAGATCATCCCGGACTTCTCCAACCGCAAAGTGGGCTGCGCCCCATACGAGACAGACTGCTGAAAAAAGCTGCGCTGAGAATACTCTCAGCGCAGCTTTTCTGTTTGGGATCAGCCCTCGGCCACAGCTTCGAAGAAAGCGTCGATGTTGGCCCAGGGGGACATGGGAGGAACGTCGCAGCCGGTGGAGATACAGAAGTTGGGCGCGTGGCTGCACTCGGCCAGCACCTGGCGGGTGGCGGCCTTCACGGATTCGGGAGTACCGTGGCAGATCTCGCCGGCGGGGTCCACGTTGCCCATCACCAGACAGTCAGCGGGGATGTGGGGCAGCATATCGGCCAGACGGATGGCGTTGCCGAAGTGGTAGCCGGCGGCTCCGCAGCTGACGATGGCGTCGGCCATGCGCAGCACGTTGTCGCCGCAGTTGTGGTAGATGACGATGAAGTCGTCATCCTGCACGGCGTCCACGATCTGCTTGACGTAGGGGGCGGAGAACTCCTCGGCCAGAGCGGGGGACAGCATGCCGGTCAGAGGCTCGGCCATGACGACGCCGTTGGCGCCGGCGGCCTTGTAGGCGTTGATGTAGTTGATGAGGAACCCGGTGGTCTTTTTCATGACGCAGTTGACCATGTCGGGATCGTCATAGCAGAGGATCATGATCTCGCTGACGTCCAGCAGACGGCCGGCCAGAGAATAAGGGCCCACAACGCCGGCGAACACGGGGCGGTCGGTGATGAGCTGGGCGGCCTGACGGATGGCCTCCACATACAGACCGGTGCGGGCGGTGCCCACGGCGGGGATCTGCAGGGCCTCGGCCTCGTCCATGTCGGAGACGATGGAGCCGATGACGGTGGGGACTTCATCCTCGGAGAACCGGATGGTGGAGCCGAAGGCCTCGGCCTCCACGGACAGGTCCATCAGGCTGACGGAGGCGGAGGAATCCACCCGGTCGGCGATCATCTTCATACCCTTTGCCTGAGATTCGGCGCTGGAAATCAGTTCTTTGACGGTGATGTCCATCAGCTGCACGGAGGGGAAAGAGAGGACGGGCATTGCTTTTTTGACGGGGGAGGCGATCATGTCGGCCACCCACTGCTTCATATTCTGTTTCATAAAATAAACGGCTCCTTTCGGTCAGATCCAAAGTGCTTGATTTTGACCTGATTATATCGGAGGGGGCGGTGGACCGTATAGAAGCCGGTTGTGAAACTTGGTATTTTTTTCGCATCATTTTGCGGAAGGGGACATTTTTTACAAAGACCCAAAAATCCTCCCCTCTCATGTGAAAACCGGAAGTTTCGCAAAAACAGCAATTTTTGTAGAATATAGTAAATTCGTGTATAGGGAGGAAAAACTGCGTGGAATACGTGCTGGAAATGAAAAATATCAGCAAAACGTTTCCGGGTGTTGTTGCGCTGGACCATGTGCAGCTGCAGGTAAAGCCCGGAGAGGTCCATGCATTGATGGGAGAAAACGGCGCCGGTAAGTCCACCCTGATGAAGATCCTGATGGGTATTTACAGCAAGGATCCCGGCGGAGAGATCCTCTTTGACGGGAAGCCCTACAACGCCGCCAACCCCAAGGAAGCCATGGATATGGGCGTGGCCATGATCCATCAGGAACTGAATCCGATCCTGGATATGCCCGTGTATGAAAATATTTTCGTTGGCCGTGAGATCCGCAAGAACGGTCTCGTGGACAAGAAGGCCGAGATCGAGGAGGCCCAGCGCCTCATCGAGGAGTGCGGCCTGCACGTCTCCCCCAAGGAGACCCTGCGGAACCTGACCGTGGCCCAGTGCCAGCTCATTGAGATCATCAAGGCCATCTCCGTCAACGCCAAGGTCATCGTCATGGACGAGCCCACCGCCGCCATCACCGAGCGCGAGGTGGAGCTGTTGTTCGGACATATCCGCCGCCTGAAGGAAAAGGGCGTCGCCATTATTTACATCTCCCACCGCATGGCGGAGATATTCTCCATCTGCGACCGGGTCAGCGTGTACCGCGACGGCCAGTACATCGGCACCGACGAGACCGCCAATCTGGACGAGGCCAAGCTCATCCGCATGATGGTGGGCCGCGAGATCACCGACGTGTATCCCAAGCTGGAGGCCGAGATCGGCGATGTCATGTTCGAGGCAAAGAACATCGTCCGCGCCGACAACAAGGTCAAGGGCGTCAGCCTCTCCGTCCGCCGCGGCGAGATCTTGGGCATCGGCGGTCTGGTGGGCGCCGGCCGCAGCGAGCTGGTGGAGGGCATCTTCGGCATCCATCCCCTCTCCAGCGGTGAGATCTATGTCAACGGCAAGCAGGTGAAGGTCAACGCGCCGCAGGACATCATCAAAGAGGGCGTGGCCCTCATCACCGAGGACCGGAAGGTCACGGGACTGAACCTCAGCGGCACCGTCAATGACAACATCGCCATGGTGGCCATCAAAAAGCTGCTGAAAAACGGCCTGTACAGCAAGAGCCTGGCTCAGAAGGCCTCCGAGGAGTACGTGGAAAAGCTGAATATCAAAACGCCTTCCGTCAACCAGATCGTCGGCAACCTGTCCGGCGGAAACCAGCAGAAGATCGTTATTGCCAAGTGGCTGCTCAACGAGCCGGATGTCATCATTCTGGACGAGCCCACCCGCGGCATCGACGTGGGCGCCAAGCGCGACATCTATCTGCTGCTGGGCCAGCTGGTGCAGCAGGGCAAGGCCGTCATCATGATCTCCTCGGAGATCCCGGAGCTGATGGGCATCTGCGACCGGATCATGGTCATGTGCGAGGGCAATTACTCCGGTGAGGTCAAGCGCGAGGAGTTCTCTCAGGAGCGCATCATGACGCTGGCCTCCGCCATCAAGGTTTAAAGGAAGGGACACTCATGAAAGAAACGAAACGTACGAAAGGACTCGTCAGCGAGTACTTTATCTTTGTCATTTTCATTGCCCTGGTTGTCATTCTGGCCTGCCTGAAGCCCAGCTTCATCAGCCCCCGCAACCTGGTCAACATCCTCAAGCAGGCCTCCATCAACGGTATTCTGGCTTTCGGTATGATGTTCGTCATCGTGGCCGGCGGCTTTGATATGTCCGTTGGCTCCACGGTGGCCTTCACCGGCATCCTGGCCGCCATGCTGGGCCAGGGCAACTATCCCATCATCGTGCCTCTGGCCGTCGCCATGCTGGCCGGTTTGGCTGTGGGCGTTCTGAACGGCGTGGGCGTTGCCGTGGGCAACCTGCCTCCCTTCATCATGACCCTGGGCACCATGACCGCCGTCCGCGGCCTGGCGCTGCTGATCTCCAACGGCAAGCCGGTCATCGGCATCAGCGCGGAGTATAAGGCCATCGCCGCCTCTTCCGTGTGCGGCATTCCCATGCTGGCCATCTTCCTGGCCGTCATCATCGCCGTCTGCGCCTTTGTGCTGTCCAAGACCGTTTACGGCCGCCGGGTGTACGCCTGCGGCGGTAACCTGCTGGCCGCCAAGGTCTCCGGCATCAACACCACCATGATCCGCATCTCCACCTTTGCCATCGCCGGTCTGCTGGCCGGCCTGAGCGGCTTCCTGATGACCTCCCGTGTCACCATCGGCCAACCCACCGCAGCTGAGAGCTACGAGATGGACGCCATCACCGCCTGCGTGGTGGGCGGCGTGTCCATGTCCGGCGGCGTGGGCAAGCCCTGGGGCGTCGTGGTCGGCTGCCTGCTGATCACCGTCATCGCCAACGGTCTGGACATCATGGGCGTGTCCTCTCACTGGCAGAAGATCGTCAAGGGCCTGATCATCGTTCTGGCCGTTCTCATTGACATCAAGGGTAAGAGCAAGAAGAACTGATTTGGTGTTAAGGGCGGGGCCCAGATCCCTGGTTTCGCCCTTCACATATAGATTTTTAAGGAGGAACATACATGAAGAAGTTTTTTGCAATCCTGCTGACTCTGGCTATGGTTCTGTCCCTGGCTGCCTGCGGCGCCAAGGAAGAGGCTCCCGCCGAGAAGCCCGCTGAGACCCCCGCTGAGACTCCCGTCGAGGCTCCCGCTGAGGACGGCGCTTACAAGATCGCCCTGATCCAGCAGCATCAGACCAACGCTTTCCAGATCGCTGTCACCGAGGGCGCACAGGCCAAGGCTGACGAGCTGGGCGTTGAGCTGACCATCCTGAGCGCCGACCAGGACGCCGCCACTCAGATCAGCCAGATCGAGCAGTGCGTGTCCGAGGGTTTCGACGCCATCCTGTTCGAGCCCGTGGATCCCGATGGTCTGCGTGACGCTGCCAAGGCTGCTGCCGACGCCGGTGTCATCATGATCAACGTCGTCGCTTCCTGCACCGATTGGGAGAGCGCCGGCATCTCTGCCGTTTCCTGCGGCAACAACGTCAAGGCTGGCGAGAACGAGATGCAGCACGTTGTCGACCTGCTGGGCGGCAAGGGCAATGTTGCCTTCCTGACCGGCCCCTCCGCCGTGACTGACGCTCTGGATCGTCTGCAGGGCTACCACAACGTCATGGAGAACTATCCCGAGATCGTTGAGGTCGTCGCTCCCGCCGACTGCGAGTGGGATACCGCTAAGGCTCAGGCTACCGTCGAGAGCTGGCTGTCCGCTTATGATCTGGACGCTATCGTCTGCCAGAACGACGGCATGGCCGTTGGCGCAGGCAACGCTGCCGGCGCTAACAGCGGCATCATCATCACCGGCGTTGACGGCACCCCCGACGGCTATGAGGCCATCAAGGACGGCCGTATGACCGGTACCGTCGCTCAGGACGGCGGCATCATGGCTGCCGGCGGTCTGGAAGCTGCTGTCACTCTGCTGGACGGCGGTTCTCTGGAGAACACTCTGATCATCGCTGACAGCGTGTGGATCGACGCCTCCAACGTTGACCAGTACGCCTGATCAAAACAACGGAATGCCTCTTGGCAAACCAACTTAAAGGGATTATAATGAGAAAGGGAAAACGGTCTCCGTTTTCCCTTTCTTTATATCAAAACCGGAGGAATGGGCCATGCTGCGGGTTGTTCTGGCAGACGACGAACACAAAATCATACTGCTGCTGCAGAAGCTGATCCAGTGGGAGCGGCTGGGCTACGAGATCGTGGGCACCGCCGGCAACGGCTTGAGCGCGCTGGAGCTGGTGCGGGAAAAGCAGCCCCACCTGCTGATCACGGACGTGCAGATGCCCGGCTGCAGCGGCATCGAGCTGATCCGGCGGGCCAAGGAACTGCAGCCGGATCTGCACTTTATCATCATCAGCGGCTACCGGAAATTTGAATACGCCCAGAGCGCTCTGAAATACGGCGTGGAGGACTATCTGCTCAAGCCCCTCAAGCAGGAGGAGCTGACCGGCATCCTCCTGCGCCTGAGCGACAAGCTGGGCAAGGAGGCCGCGCTGGAATTCCAGCTGAAAAAGAGCGGCGAGCGCCAGCAAGAGCTGTTAATGGAAGAACTGCGCACCGCGGCGGAGCGTCAGCAGCCCTTCCTGACCGCCCAACAGGCGGAGGCGGGCTATGACTTCCGCTTCGCGGAGGGCGGCGTGTGCTTTGCGGCCCTCATCAAGGCGGACGTGGCTGACGCCGCCCGGAATCAGGATGGTTATCAGGTCATGCTCCGCCACGCGCTGGACATCGTCCGGCGGGAGGTGCGGACATTGACGGAGGTCTACGCCGTGGCCGCCCAGCGGGAGGGCATCGCCGTGCTGCTGCACCTGCCGGAGTATCAGACGGTGGAGGTGAAGCAGTGCTTCACCAAGATCCGCAAGGAGATCGAGCAGCAGAGGGATATGTTCTGGAACATCCGCTGCACAGTTTGCCTTGGCAGTCGGAAGGATCGGCTGGAGGACGCGGGCCTCTCCATGCGGGAGGCCCTGTGGTGCTGCCGTGACCGCTTGTGCCGGGTGCAGTCCTGGCGGGACGCGGAGACGGAGCAGCCAGCCTTTGACCTGCGCTATTCCATGGAGACCGCCCAGAAAAAGCGGCTGCAGGTAGCGGCGGAATGTCTGGACGCGGAGCGCTTCGAGCAGGAGCTGAACGAGAGCTGTGACGCCCTGCTGGATGAGCGGGAGCTGAACGGCCAGATGATGGAGGACTGGTTCCGGCAGGTGCTGGAGGCCGGTCTGTACGGTATGCAGCAAAACGGCAGCGTGGAGGAGCGGTTCGCGGAAAAGCTGGAAGAGAAATTTTGGCTCTGCGCGGACGCCACCGGCGTGCGCCAATTGCTGCTGCAGGAGATCGGCCGGGAGCTGCGAAGACTTGGTGACGAGCGCTCCCAGCGGGAGATGCGCCCCATCACCGAGGCCAAGCGCTATATCCAGCAGCACTACCGGGAGGCCCTGCGGCTGGAGGACGTCAGCAGTGCCGTGGGCTTCAACGCCACGTACTTCTCCACCCTGTTCAAAAAGGAGACGGGCCAGAATTTCACGGACTACCTGACGGAGCTGCGGATCAACAAGGCCAAGGAGCTGCTCAGCGGAGACAAGGTCTCTGTGCAGGATGTGGCGGAGCTGGTGGGATACAGCGATTTGAAGTATTTTTCCCGCCTGTTCAAAAAGACCACCGGCGTCAGTCCGTCGGACTATAAAAAGCTGTACAAGTAAGTAGGTGAGACTATGTGGCCGTGGACCGGTTGGAAATTACAAAGAGCACTTCGCCGCTACCGGAATGACCGGGATCTGGAGGTCGTTCTGCAGATGGATTGGAGCGGCAACGGGATGCTGGATACCTTCTTCTCCGATGTGGAGGAGCGTCTGCACGGCGAGGAGATCACCAAGCTTCGCCAGAAGCAGGCGGAGTATCTGGCGCTGCAGAACCAGATCAACCCCCATTTCCTGTATAACGCGCTGGAGGCCATCC
This sequence comes from Oscillibacter sp., assembly GCA_017482345.1. Classification (GTDB taxonomy): domain Bacteria; phylum Bacillota; class Clostridia; order Oscillospirales; family Oscillospiraceae; genus Oscillibacter. The sequence goes on along the minus strand of JAFUNB010000016.1, from coordinate 13,920 downwards.
GGACGGACGCCCTGCTGGCGGACTGTGAGGACATCGCCGAGACCACGGAGGCTCTGGCCACCTTTTTCCGCTATACCATCTCCAACGTGAAGGAGTATGTGACGTTCTCCGACGAGCTGGACAACGCGGAGAACTATTTCACCGTCCAGCGCTGCCGCTTCGGCGACAAGATCTCCATGGAGCTGGAGCTTGAGAACGAAAAACTGCTGGAGGCCCGGATGCCCAAACTCATCCTGCAGCCTCTGGTGGAAAACGCCGTGGCCCACGGCCTGGAGGGCAAGCTGGGCCCGGGCACCGTCCGGATCATCGTGGAAAACAGCGACCGGACGCTGTTCCTGCGGGTGCGGGACGACGGCGTGGGCATTCCGGACGAGCGGGTGCGGCAGCTGAACGAGCAGTTCGCCGGCGACACCGGCGCACCCACCGGACAGCAGAAGGGCGGCATCGCCCTGCGCAACGTCAACAGCCGCATCCGGCTGATGTTCGGCGAGAACTACGGCCTGCGCATTTTCAGCGCGGCAGGCATCGGCACGGAGTGCTGCGTCACGCTGCCGCTGCTGTTCCGGGAGGATGAGCAGGTATGAGAGAAGAGCTGATCCGCGTGGAGCACGGCTGCTTCCAGCATGAGGAGCTGGAATATCACTTTGATATCTCCGTCTCCCGGGGCGAGTGCATCGGCGTCTACGTGGACGACCATATGACCTCCGGCACGGCGTATCTGGATGCCTTCAAGGGGATCTCCCGCATGAAGCATGGAAAGGCCTTTTCCTGTGGAAGCCGGGTCAGCTGGCCGGCGCTGGAGCGCTGGATCCAGCAAAAGAGCATGATCGTGGACAAGCACCGGTTTGACTCCCGGGAATTGACCGTTTGGGACTTTGTACTGGCGTTGGGGAAAACCGTCGAACGGGAGGAGCAGCGCTCTGTGGAGGCCCGGCTGGCAAGCCCGGAGGCTGCCGCGGCGGCGCGGCAGATGGGACTGGAGCTGTCCATGGATCTGAGTTTGGCGGAGGTGTCCATGCTGGATTACTACCGCCTGTGCGTCTTCCGGGTCTGGCTGTGGCGCAGCGAGCTGCTGCTTCTGGACCGAATGACAGAGGTCCTGCGGCAGAAGGATCTGGAGAAGATGATGCAGAGTGTGCAGGTGCTGCTGGAACACGGCACCGCCGTGATCCTGCTGGATTTGGACGAGTCCTTCATGTACCGCTATTCCGACCGCATCGACGTCATCAAGGACAAGCGCACCTGCTACCGGTTGTATCCCGAGGAGTACGGCGAAAAGCTGTATGCCATTCTGGGCTGGAAATACAGTACCCGCGGCGTCCAGAAGACCGGCCAATACGAGGGCGACCAGGAAGTGCTGGCAGTGTCCGGCCTGACTTTCCCGGGCATGGCGCCGCTGGATTTTCGGATCTGCAAGGGCGAGATCGCCCTGCTGCGGGACGAGAACTACAGCACGGCCGCCCGCCTGCGCAACTGCTTTCTGGGGGAACTGCCGTGGACCCACGGAACGTTCTCACTGGACGGCGCGGCGTATACCCACAGCGAGCTTTCCCGGCTGGTGGGCACGGAGATCGGCATCCAGCTGGAGCGGCCGGACCGCTCCAACGGCGTGCTGTTCGACAACCTGACGGCGCTGGACAATCTGAGCACCTGCCTGCTGCCCAAGGCCGGCAAGTGGTTTGCCGCCCGGCGCTTTAAAGAGAACATCCTGGACGAGGCCGCCCGGTGGTTTGCCCGGGAGGAGCTGCAAAAGCCCCTGAAACTGTGGCCGCTGCCCCAGCGCCTGCGGTTTTCCTATTATAAGTGGTATCTGCTGAACCCGAAGCTGCTGATCTGCTTCTTTCCTTTCGTGGGACAGGAGACCGCCCACCATGAGATGATCGTTGACCTGTTGGTCACCTGCGCGGAGCGGGGCATGGCCGTCTGGGTAATCTCCTCCGGCATCGACGCCATCTGCGAAAAGACCCAGAACCACGAATTTCTCCGCCGCCTGCGCTATCTAAACTGAATGAAAAAAGACCCGCCGTAAGCCTCTTTGGCTCGCGGCGGGTCTTTGTCGGAAACGGAGAAGATATCCCAAAGCGCCCTGTGCACACAAACGGAATTATTTTGGCACAAATTGAGGAGATTTGTTGTGAATTGGGATTGAAAATGGTACACTGAAATAAACATCCTACATTTGGAGAGGTGAGGCCATGATCAGTTTTCTGCTGCTGCAGCAGATCGCGAAACTGTTTCTGATTCTGCTGCTTGGATTTTTGTTGGTGCGATTCCGCCTTCTGAAAAGTGAGGACAGCCGGGTGCTGTCTGTGGTGACGTTGTATCTGGTTGTCCCCTGCACCATTGTCAACTCGTTTCAAATCGAATTTACCAGAGACCGGGTCCAGGGGATGCTGCTGTCCTTTGGAACAGCCATCCTGATCCACGCCATCTACATCACGCTGACCCATTGTCTCCGCCGGCCGCTGTGTCTTACGCCGGTGGAGCAGGCTTCGGCCATCTATTCCAACACCGGCAACCTGGTCATCCCGTTGGTGCTGGCCATTCTGGGCAGTGAGTGGGTCATCTATTCCAGCATGTTTGTGATCGTGCAGCAGCCGCTGTTCTGGAGCCATTGCCGTATTCTGGTCAGTGGAGAACGGGAAGTGTCCTGGAAAAAGGTGCTGCTGAACGTCAATATCCTGTCTGTGCTGGTGGGAGCGGCGTTGTTTTTCCTGCAGATCCCCATTCCGTCGATCGTGAAGGAAGCGATGAGCTCGGTCAGCAGTATGATCGGACCGATCTGTATGATCGTGGCGGGTATGCTCATGGGGAATGTGGATTTCAAGGCAGTCCTCTGCCGTCCCGGCGTCTGGAAGGTTGCGGCGCTGCGGCTGCTGGCATATCCACTGCTGATTTTGTCCATCCTGAAATTTACGCCGCTGTCTGCTCTGGCGCCCAACGGAGAGACGATTCTCCTTATCAGTCTGCTGGCGGCGGGAACTCCGACGGCGTTTACCGTTACACAGCTGGCCCAGATCTACGATAAGGACGGAGAATATGCCGGCGCTATCAACGTAGTCACCACGCTGTTGTGTCTGGTTACAATCCCGGCTCTGGCAGCGCTTTATCAACTGTAAAAAACGCAAAAACAAGCACCGCTGATTTTTCAGTGGTGCTTGTTTGTTTGGATCAGGTTTTGTCCCGTTCCCAGAATCGGTAATGTCTGTTGACAGTATCCTCAATCTGGGCGGTGTTGCCGGTTTCGATAATGCGGACGATTTGCTGATGCAGCTGGATGAATTCCCGTCTCAGACCCTGCTCCAGAATGAATCTGGTCGTTTCCATCCGGGAGGGGATGGTCAGGCGCTCGATGTAACTGCTCAGCGTCATCATCATCTGATTGTGTGTCAGCTCGGCCAGACAGAAGTGGAACTGATTGTCGGCTTCCTGCACATCCTCAAAATGGGCGTCTGGAAGAGAGGTTCTCTCCTCCAGCTGCGCCAATGCGCGGTGCAGCTTGGCCATATCCTCCAGAGACTGCTCCTTCTGGGTAACGACGTAGAGCGTACCGATGTCGATAGCCCGCCGCAGGTCCACAAAGTTCTTCCAGTCATCGTTTTGCAGGATCAGACCGTACAGCAGGGGATCCAGCATCCGCTGGTTATACTCCTCTGCGATGAAGGTGCCTTCTGCGCGCTTGATATACACGACGCCGTAAGCCTGCAGTTTTTTGATGGCCTCGCGGATGGAGTTGCGGCCGACGCCCAGCGCCTGGCTCATTTCCAGCTCCGTGGGGAGCTTTTCGCCCGCTTTCAGCGTTCCGCCAATGATCTGGCCAACGATCCAATCTACGACACTGTCCACAACAGATTTTGTGCGAAGCAAAGGTGCTGCATCCTGGGAATGCTGTTTTGCTGTCATAAATGACCCTCTCCTACAGGAATTCTGGCAACCCTGGTTTCTTTATTGCCTAATAAGTTATTATTGCACAGTGTCTTAAGTTTGTCAATCAAACGCCGGCGGCAACAAAAGAGCCGGGGACGGTGATCAGCTGGGGGAATGCGATCAGGATCGCGATGACCACGAAGGTGACGGCGATGTAGGGGATCAGGTAAGGCATGACCTTGCCGACACGGATATCCATCAGGTCAGCAGCCACATACAGGCACATACCGACGGGAGGAGTGACCAGACCGACGCCCACCATAATGGTGATCATAACGCCCAGTGCGATGGGATCCACGCCCACCTGCATGGCGATGGGATAGATAATGGGCAGGAACAGCATCAGGGCTGCGTTGGTCTCCATGAACATGGTGGCGATGAAGAAGATCAGCAGGATGATGATGGTGATCACGGTGGGGTTGGTGGAGAAGCCCAGCATGGTCTTGGCGACCCACTTGTCAAAGCCTGCCGTGGTGAGCAAAACGGTATACAGCTTGGCGGCACCAATGACGACGAAGATACGGCCGCTGGTCTTGATGGTCTCCTTCAGGGATTCGACCAGAGCAGGCAGCTTCAGCTCTTTGTAAATGAGACCGCCGGCAATGAGGCCGTAAGCGACGGCGATGACACCAACCTCGGTGGGGCTGACGATACCGGCGGAGATGCTGCCGACGATCAGAATGGGCATCATCAGAGCGGGAGCGCTGCGCCAGGTGTTGCGCAGGAACTCCTTCAGACTGAAACGGCCGGAGTCAACAGGCAGGTTCCAGCGCTTGGCATTGACGTAGCAGACGATCATCTGGGCCAGACCCAGCAGGATGCCGGGAATGATGCCGCCCAGGAACATCTTACCGGTGGAGATGCCGACAATGCCGGAGATCACGACCATGGGGATGGAGGGAGGGATAATAATGCCGATGGTGGAGGAAATGGCGGTGATGGCCACGGCCTCTTCTTTGGGGAAGCCATTCTTTACCATGTTGGGCATCATCATGCCGGACACGCCGGCGGTGTCAGCCACGGCGGAGCCGGAGATACCGGCGAACACCATGGAGGACAGGATGTTCACATGGCCCAGACCGCCGGGGATCCGTCCTACCAGCGAATAACACCAATCCATCAAACGGTCGGAGATACCGCCGGCACTCATGGTGAAGCCGGAGAGGGTAAACAGGGGGATGGACAGCAGGGCGAAGGAGTTCATACCCTCGAACATACGCTGGCAGACAGTCAGCAGGTTGGCGTCACTGATGAACACCATGCAGCCGATGGCAGAGAGGCCCATGGACATAGCGATGGGGACGCCCAGGAACATCAGACCGAAAAAGCCGATCAGCAGGAACATAATGATCTCAATATTCATTCCTTGGCACCTCCCTTGAAGTCCAACAGAAATACGATGTAATCCACGGCGGCAGAGATCGCACTGAGTACGCCGGCCACGGGGAACATCCAGTACACCATACCCATCTTCAGGGAAGGCATGGTAGAGATCGCCTGCTTGGATTTGGAGGCGTAGACAGCGCCGGAATAGGCCATGACCAGATAGAACACGATAATACCGGCAGCAACAATACCCTGCTGGATCTTATGCAGGGTGGGATTGACCTTCAGGGTCAGATCGTCGACTGCGGCCACCTTCAGATGGCTGCGCTCGGCGCTGATCGCGATGCCTGCGATCAGCATGGACCAGACGTTCAGATACTGGCTGCTCTCCATGTACCAGGAAAAACCGCCGATACCGGGAATGAAGCGCAGGATGACGTTGGCCAGCAGAATGACCATCATCGCAACGCACAGTATCACAGAAATCCAGGTGGCGAGCTCGTTCATGATTTTTTGCAGTTTCTTCATCAAAAGCTCCTTACACACATGTCGTGTACGCTAGGGAAAGAGGGGCAGAGAGCATATCTCCGCCCCTGTTTCAATCATTACAGGAAATAAATCAAGTTGCTTTGGCTTGAGGATCAGCCGTTGTAAGCAGCCAGCCAGGCGTTCAGGTCGTCCAGCATGGAGCCGTAAACGTTGCGGTAGCTCTCGGCGACGGCAGCGGTGGCCTCCTGGAAGGGAGCCAGATCGGGCTCGGTGATGACCATGCCAGCGTCCTTCAGGTTGGTCAGCAGGTCCTCGGTCTGCTGCTTGTTCATGGCGCGGTTGACCTCGGCGCTGGCCTTGGCGGCGGCGTCAACGATCTCGCGCTGAGAATCGCTCATCTTCTGCCAGGTGCTCTCAGCGATGGTGAAACACATACCGGAGTAGATGTGGTTGGTGACGGACAGGTGGCCCTGGACCTCATACAGGTTGTTGTTCCAGATAACAGGAACGGGGTTCTCCTGAGCGTCATAGGTGCCCTGGTTCAGAGCCTGATACAGCTCGGAGAAGGCCAAAGGCTGGGGGTTGGCGCCCATGGCCTGCATGGTGGCCATGATGACGGGGTTCTCGGGAGTACGGATCAGCATACCAGCCATGTCAGAGGGGCTGCTGATCTGCTTGCTGCCGGTGGTGACGCAGCGGAAGCCGTTGTCATAGTGGGCCAGAACGCGCATGTTCTGCTCAATCAGCTTCTCCTCAGCGGCGGCCTCGATCTCGCCGTCCATGAAGGCCCAGGCCATCTCGAAGTCCTTGAACTGGAAGGGCAGAGCGGAGACGCCCATGGTGGGCTCGTAGGTAGCGAAGTTGGAAGCGTCGGTGATGATGACGTCAACGGTGCCGGAGTCCAGAGACAGAGCCTCAATCAGCTGTGCATCGCCGCCCAGCTGGCCGGAGGTGTAGATCTCGACGGTGACAGAGCCGTTGGTCTTGCTCTCGACTTCTTCCTTGAAGCCCTGAGCGGCAACGGTACGGGGGTCAGTCTCGTTGGTGGAAACGCCCACCTTCAGGGTGACCTGGGGATCGGCGGGGGCAGGGGTCTCAGCGGGGGCCTCAGAGGGGGTCTCGGCGGGCTTTTCGGCGGGGGTCTCTTCCTTGCCGCCGCAGGCAGCCAGGGACAGGACCATGGCCAGGGTCAGGAGCATTGCAAAAAACTTCTTCATGTGTGTTCTCCCTATCTTAAATATTTTTAGAAAATAGTGCGCGCAAATTGAAATGGGGTAAAATGGTTGGGATCTTTACAGAACACCCTTGGCGATCAGAGCCTTTTTCAGCTCGGCTGCGCCGAAGCGGGGGCTGGAAAGAACCACCTTGTGGAACATCTCGGCGATGTACTCCTCGCAGTAGGCCATGGAGCCCTGTGCAAACAGGATCACGTCGCACTTATCGGCAACGGTAGCGGCCACTTCTGCCATTCTGGCGCGGAACTGATCCTGGTCCAGACCGAAAGCGCCCTCGACCAGCGCGTCCACCAGCTCCACATGCTTGCCCATCTCGCGGGCTACACGCAGGACGGTGTTCTTGGTGGGTTCCAGAGTGGTGGGCAGCGTGGCCATGACGGCGATCTTCTTGCCCTGGCGGACTGCCTCGCGGCACATCTCCTCGTCCACGCGGACGATGGGTACGCCAATATACTTGGCGGCATCCTGCGCGCAATCAGCGACTTCACCCACAGAGGAGCACAGGTTCAGCATGGCGTCCACGCCCTCGCAGGCGGCATCCATGTACATTCTGATAAGTCTTGCGGCAGCGGCGGTGGTCACATAACCGGCGTCACGGGTCTCTGCCAAAATACTTGCATCCTGCAGGCTCAGCATTTCGACCTCGTCGCCCAGCTGCTTTTTCACCTCGCGCTCTACCAGCTCGATCAGTTCAGGAGTCGTGCTGGTATAGATCAGGCCTACTTTCACGGTTTTTTCACCTTTCCTTCCCAAGGTAGTTTCGAATGTACTACGGCGGAAGATCCGCAACTCTTTCCACCATCCTACATCCTACATCCCACGTTGTTTTCTTTATCATACACCACGCTCCAATCGGGGTAAATAGACGTTTTTTACGAAAAAAGCTTTTCTTTATTATGGAGGTTCCACAGTTCTTTTGGCTTTTTTGCCGCAAAAAATGCCGTATAATTTGTGAAAATATCGTATTTTGCAACTATTTGCGCAAAAGCAAACCGTTTACCTGTTTAAAATACGCACTTTTTGACTGCAAAGACGAGGCTTCTCGCCCTGCGGGGCCGTAAAATGCCGAGAGATCCGGCCGGATCGACGGTGGTTTTTTGATTTATCACGTTGTATATGTGCAAAAAAGCAATTTCTGGACCGGAAAATTGAGCACCTAGCCAAAGTGTTAAAAACGCGTAAAATACCGTCTTTACATCCGGAATGACACTTGCTATAATTTAAACATCCTACGTTGGATGTTGGTGCGTTTCGGATGCCGCAACAGCCGGTACGCAGCCGTTTTACGATTTATCAGGGAGGGACGTTTTTGAAAATCATCAACAGTGTCTGCACATCTCTGGTCTTTCCCGAGTCCCGCAAAAAGATCGATGCCTTCCGGGCGATGGCGGAGTTTTTGAGCGCCAAGGGTATGGACAGCATCGAATTTTATCACGACGGAGACGGCCGGGACAAGATCGGCCCAATTCTGGCGGATACCGGTCTGGATCCCGTTTACATTGCGGTGATCCCCTCCAAGGAACAAAAACAGCATCTGTGCAACATCGATGAGCAGGCTCGCCAGGCTGCAGTGGAGCTGCACCGCAGCTGCATTGATGAAGCACAATTTAATGGTATCGGACGCGTGATGATCTGTTCCGGTGCCATGATGCCGGATGTCGAAAAGGGACTGGAGTCTCTGGGCCGCTCGGTTGAAGAACTGTTTGAGTATGCCGCCAAAAAGAATTACAGCAATTTTGTTCTCACCATGGAACCGTGTGACACCTGGATGGAAGCATACCAGTTGATCGGTCCTTATGCAAGAACCAAAGCGTTTGTGGAGACCATGCGCGATAAGGGACTGCCGCTGCAGCTGACGATGGATGCCGCCCATACCGTGGAGGAGGGCGAGAATTTCTTTGAGGCCATGCAGGCCACAAAGCCCTACTGCAATCACATCCATTTTGCAAACTGCAACATCACCGAAAAGGAAAATCCCCTCTATGGTGATAAACACCTGGGATTTGAATATCCGAACACTGTCTGGACTCCCGAGACCCTGGGTACTCTGGTCCAGCAGCTCCATGGCCTGTATCCCGGCGACGAGCCCATGCGGATCGGTCTGGAGGTTTTGTGCCGCGAGGAGGATCCCTACGTTTACTTTGAAAAGATGTGGGCCTCTCTCCCCTTTATCCACAAGACCTGAGCGATTGAGGCACAATCACGATTAGGAGGAACACAATTATGACTACCAACGATCTGCAGCGCATGGCGAACCGCCTGCGTCTGGACGTGGTGGAGACGGTCCATGCAGCCGGCGACGGTCATCCCGGCCCCTGCATGTCCATCGCTGACATCGTGTCCGTTCTGTTCTTTGAGGAAATGAAGCTGGATCCCGCCAACCCCCGTTGGCCGGAGCGTGACCGCTTCGTTCTCTCCAAGGGCCACGCCTGCCCTATGTTGTATGCCGCCCTGGCACGCAAGGGTTATTTCAGCATGGATGAGCTGCCCAAGCTGCGTACGCTGGAGGGCATCCTGCAGGGTCACCCTGACTACAATAAGACTCCCGGCATCGACACCGTGTCCGGCTCTCTGGGCAACGGCATCGCCATCGGCCTGGGCATGGCCCTGGGCTGCCGGATGCAGAAGATCGATAACTATGTTTACGTGATCGTCGGCGACGGCGAGCAGCAGGAGGGCATCATCTGGGAGGCCGCCATGGCTGCTGCCAAGCACAAGGTCGGTAACCTGATCGTCTTCGGCGACTGCAACAACAACCAGTCCGGCGGCAAGGTCACGGACCTGAGCTCCCTGTATCCCGTGGCGGATAAGTGGAGCGCCTTCCACTGGCATGTTCAGACCATCGACGGCCATGACATCGACGCCATCCGCAACGCCATCGCCGAGGCCAAAAAGGTCACCGACAAGCCCTCTTACATTGAGTGCAAGACCGTCAAGGGTAAGAATATCCCCTACATGGAACACAACAACGCCTGGCACAAGAGAACTCCCACTGCTGAGGAAGTTGAAATTGCCAGAGAGGCTCTGAGAGGTGCGTTATGGGAGTAAAGAGTACACGTGAAGCCACTATGAAGGCCATTCTGGATCTGGCCCGCGAGGACGAGAAGATTGTCATCATCTCTCCTGATGCTGTTGCCGCAGCCCGTGCCGTTCCCTTCCAGCAGGAATTCCCCGACCGCGTCATTGAAGTCGGTATTGCCGAGCAGGACGCTGTTGACGTGGCCGCAGGTCTGGCCACCACCGGCATGCGCCCCGTCGTCATCAGCTACGCAGGCTTCCTGACCATGCGTGCCTGCGAGATGATCCGCACCTTCATCGCCTATCCCGGCCTGAACGTCAAGCTTATCGGCCTGAACGGCGGTATGCTGGGCGGCGAGCGCGAGGGCGTTACCCATCAGTTCTACGAGGATGTGGGCATCCTGCGCAGTATGCCGGGCGTGAAGATCATCACCCCTGCCGACGCCGGCCAGGCCTATCAGGCCGCCAAGGCCATGATGGAGATTGACGGCCCCGTCTATCTGCGTCTGGGCAGCGGCCGTGAGCCGGAGGTCTTCCCCGAGGAGACCCCGTTTGAGTTCGGCAAGATCCGTGAGGTCATGAGCTACGGCGACGACGTGGCTGTTTTCGCCAGCGGCTTCATCATGAACCGCGCCATCGAGGCCGTGGAGCAGCTGAAGGCCGAGGGCGTCAACGCCACGCTCATCGACGTGGCCACCGTGAAGCCTCTGGACTCCAAGGGCGTGGCCGCCGTGCTGGAGCGCTGCAACTGCGCTGTGGCTGTGGAGGATCACAACTTCTACGGCGGCATGTCCAGTGCCATCTGCGAGGTGGCCTGCCACTTCCACCCCTGCAAGGTTCGCCGTCTGGGTCTGCGGGATGTGTACCCCCGCAGCGGCGTGGCCGCCGAGCTGCTGGACGCTTACGGTCTGGCTGTTCAGGATATCGTGGATGCCGCAAAGGACGCCATGAGCAATAAGTAATCACTGTTTCCGCCATCCGTCTGGCTGTGTGTGAAACAATGCGCACGGCTCTGTCCCACCGCGGAACAGAACCGTGCGCTTTTTTACTTTGTAACAAGGAGGAATTTCCTATGAATACGAATAAAGTGGTCATGGCCGGTACCGGCATCATGGGCGCTTCTTTGTGCCAGGTGTATGCCCTGGCAGGTTATGAAACCTGGGGCTATGATGCCTTTGAGGCTGGTATTGAAAACGGCAAGCACCTGATCGCCCTGAACCAGGAGACCATGGTGAAGGAGGGCCTCATTACCCAGGAGGAGTCTGACGCCGCCATGGCCCGCATCCATTTCACCCAGGACAAGGAAGTGTTCCGCGACTGCTGCTTGGTGGTCGAGAGCACTGTCGAACGCATGGACATCAAGCAGGGTTTCTTCCGCGAGATCTCTGAGATCGCTCCCAAGGAGGCACTGCTGGCCACCAACACCTCCGGCCTGCATATCACCGAGATCGCCGAGGCCTGCAAGTATCCTGAGCGCTTCATGGGCCAGCACTGGCTCAACCCCCCTCATCTGCTGCCCCTGTGCGAGATCATCGCCGGCGCCAAGACCTCTGAGGAGAATATCCTGAAGATGCGCAAACTGGTGGAAGGCCTGGGCAAGCAGCCCGTCGTCGTGGGCGACATCAACGGCTTCATCATCAACCGCATCCAGTTCGCCGTCCTCCGTGAGGCTCTGCACATCGTGGAGATGGGCGCTGCCACCTATGAGGACGTGGATACTGTCCTGAAGGCCGGTATGGGCCTGCGCTACGCTGTGCTGGGTCCCTTCGGCATTGCAGATCACGGCGGCATCCACACCTTCGACCACATCACCAGCTACCTCAACGCAGACCTTGCTGACGAGAAGGTGGAGAGCCCCGTTCTGAAGAAGATGGTGGAAGAGGGCAAGCTGGGCGTGAAGACCGGTGCCGGCTTCTATGACTACTCCGGTGACAAGGCCGACGCCGCCATCCGCGAGCGCGACCGCATGTACATCGAGCTGGCCAAGGTCCTGTATTTCAACAAGAAGTAAGGAGGACACCATGCGTAGTGATTTGATGAAAACCGGTGTGGACCGTATTGCCCACCGTGCCCTGTTCCGTGCTCTGGGTCTGACGCAGGAAGAGCTGGATCGCCCCATCATCGGCGTGGTTTCCGCCAAGAATGAGATCATCCCCGGCCACATGCATCTGGACAAGATTGCCGAGGCCGTCAAGGCTGGCATCCGTATGGCCGGCGGTACCCCCATCGAGTTTCCCGCCATCGGTGTGTGCGATGGCATCGCCATGAACCATGAGGGCATGTTCTTCTCTCTGCCCTCCCGCGAGCACATCGCGGATTCCGTGGAGATCATGGCCAACGCCCATCCCTTTGACGGCCTGGTGTTCATTCCCAACTGCGACAAGATCGTGCCCGGTATGATCATGGCCGCTCTGCGGCTGAACATCCCCACCATCTTCTGCTCCGGAGGCCCCATGCTGCCCGGCCGTGCCAACGGTAAGCAGGTGGCCCTGACCGACGCCTTTGAGGCTCCCGGCGCCGTCCGCACCGGTAAGATGACCGAGGCTGAGGCTCAGGACATCGTGGAGCACTCCTGCCCCGGCTGCGGCTCCTGCGCCGGTATGTTCACCGCCAACTCCATGAACTGCATGACCGAGATTCTGGGTCTGGGTCTGCCCGGCAACGGCACCATCCCCGCCGTGGAGAGCCAGCGCATCCTGCTGGCCAAGCACGCCGGCATGAAGGTGCTGGAGCTGGTGGAAAAGAACATCTGCCCCCGTGACATCGTCACCGACAAGGCCATCAAGAACGGCCTGGCCGCTGATATGGCTCTGGGCTGCTCCACCAACACCATGCTGCACCTGCCTGCCATCGCCCACGAGGCTGGCCTGGAGTTCGACCTGAACGGCGTCAACGCCGTGTCCGATGCGGTTCCCCATCTGGTAAAACTGAATCCCGCAGGCGTCCACTGTCTGGTGGATCTGAATAACGCCGGCGGCCTGAGCGCCGTCATGAAGCGTCTGGACGATCTGGGCCTCATCGATACCTCTGCCAAGACCGTGGACGGCACCTGGGCCGACCGCGTGGCCAATGCGCAGATCATGGACGAAAATGTCATCCGCACCAAGGAGAACGCCTACTCCCAGACCGGCGGTCTGGCTGTCCTGTACGGCAACCTGGCTCCCGACGGCGCCGTGGTCAAGAAGGGCGCTGTGCTACCCGAAATGCTGGTCCACACCGGTCCTGCCAAGTGCTTCGACAGCGAGGAGGACTGCTGCGAGGGCCTGTACGCAGGCAAGGTCGTCTCCGGCGATGTGGTCATCGTCCGCTACGAAGGCCCCAAGGGCGGCCCCGGTATGCGTGAGATGCTCTCTCCCACCGGCGCCATCGCCGGCATGGGTCTGGACTCCACCTGCGCCCTGGTCACTGACGGCCGCTTCTCCGGTGTCAGCCGCGGCGCCTCCATCGGCCACGTCTCTCCCGAGGCTGCCGCCGGCGGTCTCATCGCCTACATCGAGGACGGAGACCTGATCTCCATCGACATCCCCGGCCACAAGATCGAGCTGCTGGTTTCCGAGGAGGAAATCGCTGCCCGTAAGGCCAGAAAGGTGCCCCAGCCTCCCAAACAGGTCAGTGGTTATCTGAAGCGCTATCGCGCCATGGTGACCTCCGCCAACCGCGGTGCCATTCTGGATGATTCCAAATTCTAAGTTTCTTTTTTCCTTCATTCCCTTGTGTCAGGACCTGCCCTGTCGGGGCAGGTCTTGGTACTTCTGATACAAGAAACCCGCCGTAAGCCTTTTGGCTTGCACCTGGTAAGATAAAAGTAGACACTCACAAAAACCGTGAGTGTCTACTTTTTTCATATCTGGTAAAATAAAAAAAGGGGGGTGAATTAAGGATGGGATGCAAAAAAGGAATTCCTCATCGCAAATGGAGTAAAGAT
>JAFUNB010000015.1 GCA_017482345.1 Oscillibacter sp. | reverse complement strand
GCGTGCTGGTGTTCGCCAAGGGCGACAAGGCCGACGCTGCCCGCGAGGCCGGTGCCGACTATGTTGGCGATATGGATCTGGTTGAGAAGATCCAGAAGGAAAACTGGTTCGACTTCGATGTCGTCGTCGCTTCTCCCGACATGATGGGCGTTGTCGGCCGTCTGGGTAAGGTCCTGGGCCCCAAGGGTCTGATGCCCTCTCCCAAGGCCGGTACCGTTACTCCCGATGTTGCCAAGGCCGTGAAGGAAGTCAAGGCCGGTAAGATCGAGTATCGTCTGGACAAGACCAACATCATCCACTGCCCCATCGGCAAGGTGTCCTTCGGCCCCGAGAAGCTGACTGAGAACTACAACGCTCTGATCGGCGCTATCGTCAAGGCTAAGCCCGCCGCTGCCAAGGGTCAGTATATCAAGAGCTGCGTCGCCGCTTCCACCATGGGCCCCGGCGTCAAGTTCAGCACTGCTAAGCTGATCTGATTTTCCCCGCAAAAAATCGTATTTAAGTATTGACATTTGTCGAATACTTGAATATAATATCTGATGCGTTCCAAAGACAGCAGGTGGCGAAAGCCGTAAATCCTGCCGAGGGCGGCAAACATGATTTGCTATCCGTCCTTGTGTCTTTGTGCACAAGGACGGTTTTCCTTTATGAACGCACCGACAAATTTCCTGGAGGTGAAAACAAGAATGCCTAACGCAAAGGTCTTATCTCAGAAGCAGGCTATCGTTGCCGAGCTGACCGAAAAGATCCAGAAGGCCACTGCAGGCGTGATTGTCGACTACAAGGGTATTACCGTTGAAGAAGACACCGCTCTGCGTAAGGAGTGCCGTGAGAGCAACGTGGACTATGCAGTCGTGAAGAACACTCTGCTCCGCTTCGCTTTCAACAACACCGGTCTGGAAGATCTGAATGGTCTGCTGAACGGTACCACTTCTCTGGCTCTGTGCGATGATCCCGTGGCTCCCGCCCGCGTCATGGCCGACTACGCCAAGAAGATGAAGGACAAGTTCGAGATCAAGGGTGGTTTCATGGACGGCAAGCCCGTTGACATGGCTACCATCGATCGCCTGGCTTCTATCCCCGCTCTGCCCGTCCTGCAGGCTCAGGTCCTGGGCACCATGCTGGCTCCCATCACTGGCCTGGCAGTCGTCCTGAAGCAGATCGCCGAGAAGAACGGCGCTCCCGCCGAGGCTGCCGAAGAGGCTCCCGCCGCCGAATAATTGACGGCAAACACACTATTTTAATTTTACTATTAGGAGGCAAATATCATGTCTGAGAAGATTACTGCTATGATCGAAGAGATCAAGGCTCTGACCGTTCTGGAGCTGTCCGAGCTGGTTCACGCTCTGGAGGAAGAGTTCGGCGTTTCCGCCGCTGCTATGGCTGCTCCCGCTGCCGCTGCTGCTGCTCCCGTTGAGGAGAAGACCGAGTTCGACGTTGTCCTGGCTGGCTTCGACGCCGCTGCCAAGATCAAGGTCATCAAGGCTGTCCGCGAGATCACCGGCCAGGGCCTGGCTGAGGCTAAGGCTACCGTCGAGGGTGCTCCCAAGACCCTGAAGGAGGCTGTGTCCAAGGACGAGGCCGAGGAGCTGAAGAAGAAGCTGGAAGAGGCTGGCGCAAAGGTCGAGATCAAGTAATTGATCCCCCGATCAACAACCGACTTTTCAACAAAAAAGACGCATGGCATTGGCCGTGCGTCTTTTTTTGCGTCCAAAGAGCAAAACGAATGCCCCGCCAACGGCGGGGCATTGTTGTTACATGATGCGGCAGAGCAGGATGGGGAGGAAGATGGCGGGCACCAGATTCATCACCTTGATCTTTGTCAGGTTCAGCATGTTCAGCGCCAGGGCCACGATCAGCAGGGAGCCGACACAGGTCATCTCCGCGATGACGGCGTCAGCCAGCAGCGGCGCCAGGAAGGACGCCAGCAGCGCGATGATCCCCTGATAGAGGAACACGGCCACGCCGGAAAACGCCACACCGAGGCCCAGAGAGGCGCCCAGAACGATGGAGATGATGCCGTCCAGCAGGGACTTGGCAAACAGGACACTGTGGTCTCCGGTAAGGCCGTCGTTCAGCGCGCCCACGATGGCCATAGCGCCCACGCAGAACAGGAGACTGGCGGTGACGAAACCCTCGGAGATGCTGGCGGAGCTGCCGGTCTTCAGCCGCGCCGTCTTTTTCTGGACCCAGTCGCCCAGCTGCTGGATACGCTTGTCCAAATCCAGCAGCTCGCCGATGAGGGCGCCGAAGACCATGGACAGAATGACCAGCAGGCTGTTCTGGCCCTGCAGAGAGCCGCTAACGCCTAAGAACAGGACACACAGGGACGCGCCCTGCATGATGATGGTCTGCAGCCGCTGGCCCAGCGAAGTGCCGCCGGCGGGCAGCAGGGAGGAGAAGCGGCTGGCCAAATGGGTCAGCAGCATGCCGAAGCAGGCACCGGCCATGATGGCAAGGCCGTTTACAATGGAACCAATCAGCATGATACGCCTTCTTTCTGCATCAGAGGGAACCCACCAGATCCCGCACCACGGCGCTGCCCAGCAGCAGTCCGGCAGTGGCCGGCACCCAGGGGGTGCTGGCGGGGACGCTGCGGCGGCCGGGAGGGGGAGCCTCGCTCTGGGTGGTGGGAGCTGGCTCCTCGGGGCTGAAGACCACCCGCATCCGCTGGATGCCCCGGCGCTTCAGCTCTTTACGCATGACCCGTGCCAGCGGGCAGCCGTAGGTCTCGGAGATGTCTGCCAGGCGCAGCAGGGTGGGGTCCAGCTTATTGCCGGTGCCCAGAGCCATGACCATGGGGATGTTCAGCCGCCGGGCCGTCTCCGCCAGATCCAGCTTGCAGCTGACCAGATCGATGGCGTCCACGATATAGTCGTACCGGCAGTCCGCCGGGAAAAATTCGTCCCGATGGGCGGCGTCATAGGTGCCGCAGATGGGGTGGAGCTTCAGGGCGGGGTTGATGTCCCGCAGGCGGGCGGCCACGGCGTCCGTCTTGTTCTGGCCCAGGGTGGAGTGCAGTGCCTCCAGCTGGCGGTTGAGGTTGGTCAGGCCCACGGTGTCGTTGTCCACAAGGGTCAGCTCGCCGACGCCGGCACGGGCCAGACACTCGGCGGTGTAGCTGCCCACGCCGCCCAGACCGAACAGGATCACATGGCTCTCGGCCAGACGGCGCTGGCCCTCGGGGCCCCACAGCATCTCGCTGCGTAAAAACTGGTTGTTGTCCATAGGGAGTTCCTCCTCCGGTAAAAAGGGAGCCGGCTTTGGGATCAAAGCCGGCTTCCTGTGGAAATTATGTGCGGATGAATCAGCCGACGTAACGCATGCCGCTCTCCTGAACAGCAGTGTAGCCCTCGGTCTTTTCGGTGTACCAGGCGTTCATTTCCTCGGTCATCAGAGCGCTGGTAGCGGAGACCTGCCAGTAGGGGAGGTCGGTGTCCACGAAGTACATGATGTGATAGCCCTTGTAGCTGGTGCTCTCACCGTAGACGATGCCGGTGTCGCCGCTCTTACGGGCGGGATCGAAGCACCAGTCGTTGAACTCCTCGACCATGTAGCCCTTGGGGAACTGGCTGTACAGGCCACCAATGGTGTTGGAGCCGGGATCGGTGGAGTACTCGTTGGCCATAGCGGCGAAGGTGGCGTCGGTAGCTTCGCCGGACTTCCACTGGGCCAG
Organism: Oscillibacter sp.; assembly: GCA_017482345.1. Lineage (GTDB taxonomy): Bacteria > Bacillota > Clostridia > Oscillospirales > Oscillospiraceae > Oscillibacter. Next base: position 42,864 of record JAFUNB010000015.1, on the reverse strand, counting down.
CAGAGCCTCGGCCTCGGCCAGAGCCTCGTCCTTCTTGGCCTGCAGATCAGCCTCGTAGGTATCAGCGGTGGAATCCAGACCGGTCTCGTCCACGTCCACCAGGATGTGGCGGACGGCCACGGTGTTGTAATCCTCACGGAAACGCTCGCCGAAGGTGACCACATAGTAGCAAGAGGTGGACTCGTCCTTCAGCATGGCGGTGTCGCCGGCCTTGCGGGCGTCGTCAAACAGCCACTCGCCCAGAACGTCGCCGGCATAGTAGCTGACGCCGGCGGAGTTGGTGTAGTGCAGCTCCTCGTTCTCGGCAGCCTGAGCCTCCAGGCTCTTGCCGTCCTTCAGATCGTCATACACATGCTCAGCGGTGTGCTTGGCAGCCTCCATGGCGGCGGCCTTGTCGGCGTCGGTGGTCTCCACAGTGTTGCCGTTCTCGTCGGTGACGACAGCGGGAGAGCCGCTGACGCGGATGCTCTCATAGGCAACCTTGTCATAGGCCTTGGGATCGGCGGCATACAGCTCCTCCAGCTTGGCAGAGGAGTAATCCAGGCCGGCGGCATACTGGTTGGCGTAGGTCTGGGCCAGGGCAGAGGCCTTGGTCTGCTCCACAAAGACCTTCTCGGTCATGGTAGAGCCGAAGTTGGCGGTCAGATACTGGGTGAAGGAGGTGTAGTAGCCGGAGGCGGCGACATCGGCCTTCAGAGACTCGATGGTGGCGTCCAGGCTGGCCTGCATCTCGTCGTTCCAGGTGAAGCCCTCGGCGGCGGCAGACTCGTTCAGAGCCTGGATGGTGATCATCTGCTGCTCGGTCTGCTCCATGAAGAAGTCAAACCAGGTGTAGCCCTCCTCACCGCCGGGATAGGCCTGGTCGCGCAGATCGGTGTTGACATCCAGACCCATGTAGCTGAGGAAGTAGGAGTTCTGGGACACGAAAGACTGGTAGGTCTGCTGGAAGTAGTAGTTCACTTCAGCGGCGGTGTACTCCTGATCGCCGATGGTGAGGGCGGTGGCTTTCTTCTGGAAGAAGTTGGACTTCCAGGCGATGGAGACCACGGCGACGATCACGAAGATCACGGCGATGATCATGTACAGGCGGTTGCTGCGCTTTTCAGCCTGGCGCTGCTCCTCCTCGCGGATGACCTTGGGATCGACATAGTCGGTGCCCGCCAGTTCCTGACGGGTCTTCTTTTCTCTAGAAGCGCTCATTTGTTGTTTCAGTCCTCTCAAATATTCGGTGCCGGCAAAAAGCCGTCAATTACGCACTTGTCTATTATAATGGATAGCGTGCTGTTCTGCAAGTGTTAATTCCCGGCAGGACACTTGTGTATGATACCTTGTCCGGCTGAAAATAAGCTGAAAAAAGCGGACAAAGCACAAGGCTTTGTCCGTTGAAGGAAACAAGAACCCCGCAGTGGCCGTGTAGACCTCGTTATAACCTGCACCTTTACGGACAGGTGGGTCGCCTCCAAGGCGCTTCATCGCTTCCAACATCCAGCCGCAGACGGCAGCCGGGAGGCCTGCGAACCACGACTTGATCCGGCATCCCTTATAACGAAATGTGGGTTAAAAAAAGATCTATCACGAGCCCCGCAGGGTACAATACTACGGTATCACATCCAGTAAAGAAATGCAATCGAAACCGGGTGTGGCCGAAGCGGAAAATTTTGGGGAGGGAAAGGAATTACTCCTCCTCTTCCTCGAACAGCTCCTCCATGAACAGGTTGTAGACAGCTTCCTCCACGGCCTCGTCATCGACGCTGGCCAGCAGCTCCTCGCCGTCTTCTTCCACGATCTGCAGGATCACATAGCCCATTTCCTCTTCGGGGATCTCCTCGCCCTCCAGCTCGGCGGGGAGGAACATGCAGTACTGCGCACCCTCGTATTCCAGGGTGGAGATATGCTCCATTACGATCTCTTTGCCGTCTTCATCCGTCAGTGTGATGAAATTGGGGCCAAAATCTTCAGACATAACGCAAAGGCTCCTTTTTGTTTAGATTGGCTCTATTGTACCCGACATCCGCCGGTTTTGCAAGGGCGCGGAATTTCAAAAATCAGGAAACACGGCCAAAAATAACAAGGTAAAATTGGCGAAAACGGATAAATTTTTCGTGCCGGGGAACTTTTTTTAGAGAAAATACGACATTTTCAGTGTTGACAGAGGATGGTACAATAGTAAGTATTATGGCGTACCATGTACCTTTGTGCCTGCCGTTGGTCCGGCGGGGCAAATTGCTGAAAATTTTACGAAAGAAGGAGGTGCTCTGCCTTGGAACACGGAAAGCGTGAGACGGCCCGGGAGGAAGCTTCCCGCAAGCCGAAAAAGCAGAAACGCACCAAAAGAAGATGGTTCGGAAAGTTCCTGCTGGGAATTTTTACGCTGATGGTCATCGGTATATGTACCGTGGTGCTGCTGGCGGGAATCTTCATGACCTATGTGGAGACCACCCTGACGCCCACTCTGCAGGTGCGGGCCGAGGACTATACCATGAATCTCAGCTCCCATGTCTACTATCAGGACAAGACCACGGGAGAGTGGGTGGAGTACCAGACCCTGTACGGTACGGAAAACCGCATCTGGGCGGACATCGAGGATATGCCTGACGAGCTGTGGCAGGCGGTCGTGGCCATCGAGGACGAGCGCTTCTTCCAGCATCAGGGCGTGGACTGGAAGCGTACCGCCGGTGCCACAGTGAATATGTTTGTGGGCATGCGCAATACCTTCGGCGGCTCTACCATCACTCAGCAGCTGCTGAAAAACATGACTGGAGACAACGACGGCACCGTCAACCGAAAGGTCCGCGAGATCTTCCGGGCGCTGGAATTTGAGAAGAACTACAGCAAGGAACAGATCCTGGAGCTGTATCTCAACACCATCTATCTGGGCAAGGGCTGCTACGGCGTGCAGACCGCCGCCAATTACTACTTCGGCAAGGATGTGTCGGAGCTGAGCGCGGCGGAGTGCGCCTGCCTGATTGCCATTACCAACAACCCCTATCAATACAGCCCCATGTCCTCTCTGGTCATCACCCGGGACGATGGCACCAAGGTCACCGCCCGCGAGCTGAACAAGAGCCGTCAGGAGAACATCCTGTGGAAGATGTATGATCCGGAGACCGGCCTGTGCTATCTGGATGAGAAGCAGTATGAGGCTGCGAAGAAGGAGGTCCTGTACTTCACCGACGGCACCACCTCCGCTGAGGATATCGTGGCAGCCTCCAGCGGCGGCATCAAGGTGAACAGCTGGTTTGTGGATCAGGTGTATCTGGATGTGGCCAACGACCTGGCGGAGAAGGAGGATATCTCCGTGGCGTCCGCCAAGCAGAAGATCCTCAACAGCGGCTACAATATCTACACCACGCTGGATCCCCATATTCAGGAGATCGCCGAGTCCGTCTATGAGGACCGCAGCAATCTGGATATCACCTCCCGCAGCGGCCAGCAGCTGCAGTCCGGCATCACCATCATCGACCCCGCCACCGGCGACATCGTGGCCATGGTGGGTGCGGTGGGTGAGAAGGAAGGCAACCTGATGTGGAACTACGCCACCGGCCGCCGCCAGGTGGGTTCCTCCATCAAGCCGCTGACGGTTTACGCTCCCGCTCTGGACGCAGGCGTCATCACCATGGCGAGCACCTTCGATAACTATCCCGTCCGCCTGCTGAATGACACCCCCTGGCCCAAGAACTCCCCCAACAAGTACACCGGCTGGACTACCCTGACCCAGGGCGTCGCCAGCTCCATCAACACTGTGGCCGTGCAGGTAGTCGAGGCGCTGACCACCCCCGCCTCCTACGCCTTCGCCACGGAGAAGCTGGGTCTGAACCTGGTGGCTGACGACATTAACACCGCGGCGCTGGGCCTGGGCGGTCTGACCCACGGCCTGAACACCACGGAGATGGCTGCCGCCTACGCCAGCTTTGCCGCTGACGGCATCTACCGCCAGCCCCGCACCTATGTGAAGGTGACGGCCTCTGATGGCGAGACCGTGGTTCTGGAGAAGGAAGTCACCGAGCATGTGGCCATGAAGGAGACCACCGCCTACTTCATGAACAAGCTGCTGCAGGGCGTCGTCACCGGCGGTACCGGAACCAGCGCCCGCTTCAACGGCATGGCCATCGCCGGTAAGACCGGTACCACCAGCGAAAACTACGACCGTTATTTCGTGGGCTACACGCCCTATTACTCCGCCGCTGTCTGGACCGGCTATGACCAGCCGGAGAAGATCAGCGCCAGCGGCAACCCGGCCATTACCATGTGGAAAAAGGTCATGGAAGAGATCCACATGGAGTGCCCCAACAAGTCCTTCAACAAGCCTGAGAGCGGCATTGCCACTGTCAAGGTCTGTAAGGACAGCGGCATGCTGCCCACGGATGCCTGCCGCGCCGACCTGCGCGGTGACCGCACCGTGACCGTGGAGGTGCCTCAGGGCAGCGAGCCTGTGGAGCCCTGCACCATGCACACCGTGGTCAGCTACTGCAAGGACGGCAAGTGCCTCTCCGGCCTGACCTGCCCCTTCGAGTCTGTGACCACCGTGGGCGTGCTGGACTGGACCCGCGAGGAGTACTTCACCAAGCCCGAGGATCCGGAAAACAGCAGGATCGTGGCCGAGGACGACGCCTATCTGCTGAGCAGTCTGCAGAAGGCCATCGAGCCGGTGCTGCCTACGGAGGAGAACCCCGTCGGCTCTCCCGGCGGCTGTCCCGTCCACAGCGGTATGTATTACGATCCGGAAATGTATCCCGACATCATGGATCCCAACAGCCCCTATTACGATCCCTCCGGCGGCTTTGGTGACGCCGGTATGGATATTCCCGGCTGGCCAGGAACCAGTTATCCCGTGGATCCCGAAACGCCTGTCACGCCGGAGGATCCCGGCACGGTGACACCTGAGACCCCTGTGACGCCTCCCGTTCAGCCGGAGACGCCGGTGGCGCCTGAGGTGCCCGCGGAGCCGGATTCTGACGAGGACTGGTTCGCAGGCCTGTGGCAGGATCCTGTGTAACCCCAAGCAAAAAGACCAACGTTCTTTGGAACGTTGGTCTTTTTTGTTTGGTAAAGAAGCCTCGCAGAGTTTGCCGCATAAGCGGCAAAGAAAGTTGTATTATTTTCGGCCGCGGCGTGTACGTGGACGAAAATGCTTCTCAGAGCGCAAACGTGCGAGCTGGTCGCTGTAAGCGAACAACGAGTGCGATGCGGCGCTCTGCAGCCCCTTTTGTCGGAAAACCCGCAGGTTTTTCGACAGGTATATCAGTTGGTCAGGCTGGCGCAGTCGGCCGGACCGCCGGCCAGCATCTCCAGTCCATGGGCCAGAGCGGGGAGGACGGCCTCCAGATTCTCCTTTGCGGCCTTGGGGGAGCCGGGGCGGTTGATGATGAGGCTCCGCTCCCGGATGCCCGCCTGAGAGCGGGAGAGCATGGCCCGGTTCGTCACCTGCATAGAGGCATAGCGCATGGCCTCGGGGATGCCCGGCGTCATCCGCTGGCACACGGCCATGGTGGCCTCCGGCGTCACGTCCCGGGGGGCGAAGCCGGTGCCGCCGGTGGTGACGATCAGCTCCGCAACACGGCGGTCCGCCGCATCTGCCAGAAATGCCTCAATCTCCGCCTGCTCATCCGGCACGATGGCGGTGAGCACCACGTCATATCCGGCGTCCCGCAACATCTGGGCGATCAGGGGGCCGCCTGCGTCAGGCCGCTCGCCCCGGAAGCTGCGGTCACTGACGGTCAAAACTGCTGCACGATACATGGGGTTCCTCCTTATTTCAAAAGCAGAATGTCTCTGGACTGAATGAATACGGTCAGGCGGCTGCCATTTTCCACAGTCTGCCGCGCATCCCGGTCGACTTCCATCCGCAGAGGCGGCGCATCGACCGCGGCGCCCTCCGGACGAAGGAGGACGATGGTGGTGAACACGTCCTGAATGACCCGCTGCACCGTGCAGGGGACGGCGTTGGCGCCCTCCTGGGGGTGGGGGGAGATCAGGTCGGCACGGATGCCCGCGCAGCGGATATCCGCAGGCACAGGGCGGTCACATTCCAGGGTCAGACCCCACTGGGGCAGCACTGCCTTCGTGCCCTGCGGCACGGCGTCGGCGAGGTTTTTGCAGCCGGACAGGCGGGCGGCCGCCTGGGTGCCCGGCGCGTGGAACAGCTCCCGGAGGGTGAGGACGCCCTGGGTCCGGCCCTGATCCATGACGCACACCCGCCGGCAGGCCCGGAATACCTCGCCCTGATCGTGGGTGACGAAGAGGATGGGGCCGGAGAAGCGCTCCAGCATCTCCGTCAGCTCCAGCTCCATCTGGTATTTCAGATAGCTGTCCAGCGCGGAGAAGGGCTCGTCCAGCAGAATGGCCCGGGGCTCCGAGGCCAGAATACGGGCCAGCGCGGTGCGCTGCTGCTGGCCGCCGGAGAGCTGGGCGGGCTTCAGGTCCGCCAGAGGTTCCAGCTGGAACTGCCGCAGCTTTTCCTCCGCCACGGCCCGGCGGCGGCTCTTGTCCGTCACCGCCGCGGCGATGTTCTGCCGGACGGTCATGTTGGGGAAGAGGGCGTAGTTTTGGAACAGATAGCCCACGCCCCGCTTCTGGGGCGGCAGGCAGACGCCGGCGGCACTGTCGTAGAGGGTCTGCCCATCCAGCTGGATAAGGCCCTCGTCGGGCTGCAGGATACCGGCGATGCATTTCAGCGTGACGCTCTTGCCGCAGCCGGAGGCGCCCAGCAGGGCCAGCGTCTCCTGTTCGGCGGTGAAGTCCGCCTCCAGACAGAAGTCGCCCAGCTGCTTTTTGATTCGGACGGTGAGGCTCATCGGCGGCCTCCTTTCCGGCTCTCCAGCAGGTTCACTGCCAGCAAAAACACCGCGGAGATGGCGATGTTCACCAGCACCCATTTCAGAGCGCCGATATCGTCGTTGGTGCGCCAGAGCTGATAGACGGTGGTGGAGATGGTGGCGGTGCGGCCGGGGGTGTAGCCGGCGACCATGCTGGTGGCGCCGTATTCACCCAGCGCCCGGGCAAAGGCCAGCACTGTGCCGGCCAGGATGCCCTGCTTGCAAACGGGCATCTGCACCCGCCAGAAAATCCAGGTTTCAGACCGGCCCAGCGTGCGGCCGGCGTCCGCCAGATTCTGGTCGAAGCTCTCGAAGGCGCCGCGGGCGGTGCGGTACATGAGGGGGAAGGCCACCACGATGGTGGCGAAGATGGCGGACCACCAGTTCATGGTCAGCCGCACGCCGAAGGTGTCCAGCACCCACGCGCCGATGGGGTGCTTGGGGCCCAGCAGCACCAGCAGCAGCCAGCCCACCACCGTGGGCGGCAGCACCAGCGGCAGCGTCAGCACCACGTCCAGCACGCCCTTCACCAGCCGGGGCAGCTTTGCGATATAATGGGCGGCAAAAATGCCCAGGAAGAAGACTGCCGCCGTGGAGATGGCGGCGATCCGCAGGGAGTTCAAAAGGGGATACCAGTCCAAAGGTGCTCACCTCACAAAAGGGGGAATGGGTGCGCGCCTGAACAGGCACGCACCCGCGAAAGATCAAACCATGGGGGAGAAGCCCACAGCCTCAAAGCAGGCCAGGGCCTCGGGAGTCTGCAGATAGGCGAGGAATTCCTGGGCGGCCTCGCTCTGCTCGCCGCTGTTGATGACGGCGGCGGGATAGATGACCTGGCCGCACATCTCGGCGGTGGCGCTGTCCACCACCGTCAGGCCGGCGGAGAAGGCGTCAGTGCCGTAGATGATGCCGCAGTCCACAGCAGCCTCGGAGACCTGGGTGGTGACCTCCTTCACGTTGGAGCCGTAGGTCAGCTTGTGGGCGATGGCAGCCTCGTCGATGCCGTAGTAGGTGAAGATCTTCTGGGTGTACTGGCCCACAGGCACGTCGCTGTTGCCCATGGCCAGCATCACGTCGCCGCCCAGCAGCAGCTCTGCCAGCTGGTCGAAGCTCTCGATGCCGGCGGGGTTGCCCTCGGGCACGGACAGCGTCACCTTGTTCTCCAGCAGGTTCAAACGGGTGCCCTCCACCACGAAGTCCAGACCGTCGGGATTCTTGTCGGCGTCGCCCTTCAGGGAGCCGTCCAGCGCGTTCATCTGCTTGGGAGCGGCGGAGATGAACAGGTCGCAGGGAGCGCCCTCCTGGATCTGGGTCTTCAGGGTGCCGGAGGAATCATAGGTGGTGACCACGGTGACGTTGGGCGCCACGGCCTTGTAGCCCTCGATGGCGGCGTTCAGGGACTCCTGCATGGAGGCGGCGGCGAACACGGTGATTTCAACGGGTTCGGCAGCTTCCTCTTTTTCTGCGGGGGCAGCCTTCTTGCCGCCGCAGGCGGTCAGGGTCAGAGCCAGGCACAGGGCCAGCAGGAGAGACAAATACCTTTTCATACAACACATTCCTTTCATTTATCATAGCTGATTTATGTAGATTCCGCAAGGAAAATGCAACGTGATACTCAAACGAGAATAACGGTTGCCGAAAAGCGGCGCCGGTAAGCTCCGGCGCGCTTTTGGTTATTTGCCGAAGGGGCAGTTGGGCCAGTGGCAGGGCTTGCAGCCAAGGCACAGTCCGCCCTCGCCGTAACCCACCAGATCGGCCTTGTTCACCTCAACGCCGGCAGCCACACGGGGCAGCACCAGGTCGAAGATGGTGGCGCCGGCATACATGACGCAGCCGGGGAGACCCATGACCGCGGTGCCGTCCTCATAGTAGCCCAGCAGGAACATGGCGCCGGGCAGGACGGGGGCACCGTAGGTGACGATGCGGGCGCCGGAGGCCTTGATGCCGCCGGGGGTGTTGTCATCGGGGTCCACGCTCATACCGCCGGTGCACAGCACGATGTCCGCGCCGGTCTTGCGGGCCTCGGCGATGGCCGCGGCCACGTTTTCCACACCGTCACCGGAATAGGTGATGGAGATGGTCTCGATGCCGTAGGCGGCCAGCTTGTCTTTCACAACGGGGGTGAAGGTGTCCTTGATGAGGCCCTTCTTCACCTCGCTGCCGGTGGCCACGATGGCGGCGGTCTTCTTCACATAGGGCAGCAGCTCCAGCAGGGGAGTATCGCCTGCGGCAGCCTCGGCGGCGGCCAGCTTTTCCTCCTCGATGATGAGGGGAATGACCCGCATACCGGCCAGCTTGTCGCCCTTGCGGACGGCGGTGTTGCCGTGGCGGGTGGCGATCATGATGTCATCCACGGTGTTGACAGCGATGAGCCGCTGGGAGTTGACGCGGAACAGACCGTCGCAGGCGGCGGTCAGTTCGATCTTGCCCTCCTTCACCTGGCTGCGCTCCATGTTTTCATTGGCGCACAGGGGATACAGCCGCTCAGCGGCGTCGTTTTCATGCACCATGTTGGAGTTCATCTCCCAGACATACAGGTGCTCCTTACCCATGGAGAGCAGGACGGGGATATCCTCCTCGCGGACCACATGGCCCTTGCGGAAGCGGGCGTCCTTATACTCGCCCCGGATGATCTGAGTCATATCGTGGCACAGAACGTGGCCAACGGCGTCTACAGTCTGAATCAGTTTCATAAGCCACCTCGATGGTTAGTCCTGGGCGATGTAGTGCCCGCTCTTGCCGCCCAGCTTTTCCAGCAGGCGGATGTTGGTGATCTGCATATCCTTCTGCACGGCCTTGCACATGTCGTAGATGGTCAGTGCCGCCACGGAAACCGCGGTCAGCGCCTCCATCTCCACGCCGGTGACGCCGGTGCAGGACACGGTGGCGCGGATCTCTACCATGCAGGGCTCGTCAGACAGGGAGAAGGCGATGTCGATGCCGGTGAGGGGCAGGGGATGACACATGGGGATCAGCTCCCAGTTGTGCTTGGCGGCCTGAATACCGGCCACCTGGGCCACAGCCAGCACGTCGCCCTTTTTCATGGTGCCGGCCTTGATGCGCTCCATGGTTTCCGGCGCCATATGGATCTCGCCGGCGGCAATGGCCGTCCGCTGGGTGACGGCCTTTTCCGTCACATCCACCATGCGGGCCCGGCCCTGTTCATTGAAGTGAGTCAAACCGTCCATGTCAGCCTCCAATCTCATTCATGTTGCGGGGGGTGTCGCTGGGGCGTTCGGCCAGATGGTGCTTTTTGGGCTTTTGCAAAATACCCTGGCAGATGGCGTCCTGCAGCGCCTGCCCGTGCAGGCCCCGCAGGGAGATCTCCTCCCGTGCGTGGAGACAGCCCTTCAGCTTGCCGTCCGCCGTCACGCGGATGCGGCTGCACTGGCTGCAGAACTCGTGGCTGACGGGGGAGATGAGTCCGATGGTGCCCGCGGCGCCGGGCAAACGATACCGCCGGGCCACGCCCTGAGACTCGATTTGCTGTAAAGCAGAATACCTTTCCAGCACAGTATCCGCAGAGATAAAGCAGGATTTGTCCCACGCGGCGCAGGGGCCCATGGCCATCAGCTCGATGAAGCGGATCTCCCAGGGGTGCGTCCGGGTCAGCTCCAGAAAATCGCCGATCTCATCGTCGTTGAAGCCGCCGATGAGTACGGCGTCAAATTTCAGTCGGTCAAAGCCGGCCTTCTGAGCGGCCTCGATGCCCCGCTGCACGGTCTCCAGAGAGCCGAGGCGGGTGATGGAGGCGAAGCGGTCAGGCCGCAGGGTGTCCATGCTGATGTTCAGCCGGTCCACGCCGGCGTCCCGCAAAGGCTGGGCCAGTTGGGGCAGCAGAGCGCCGTTTGTGGTGATACACAGCTCCTCCAGACCGGGCAGCTGACGCAGCTGCCGGCACAAATCCACGATGCCCCGGCGTACCAGAGGTTCTCCTCCTGTCAAGCGGATTTTCTTTACACCGCAGGCAATGCAGGCTTCGGAGATCTCAACCAACTCCTCAAGAGTCAGGATCTCGGTATGGGGGCGCTTGACCACGCCGTCTGCGGGCATACAGTACTGGCAGCGGTAATTGCACAGATCTGTTACCGAAAGACGCAGATAGTCAATGGTTCTTCCGCATTGATCCAGCATGGCGGGCCTCCTTTACCGTGATACTCAAATGAGATAAACGCTTATGATATATTATAATACCATGTTCCCATGAAATGTCAAGACGAGCGGCTATGCTGTTTTGGCGCGGACTTGACAGTGGAAAATGCATAATGTTATTCTATTGAAAGAATAACGAAAAAGGAGGGGACGCGGTATGGCGATGGCAGAGGGAATGGCGATCCGGCCGGGCGTTACGGCGGTCATCGGCAGCGGCGGAAAGACCACGCTGCTGCGGACGCTGGGCAGCGAATTGGCAGCGGCGGGCCACCGTGTGGTGTTGACCACCACTACGAAGATCTTCCCCTTTTCCGGTGTGGAAACGCTGACAGAGCCCACAGAATCGGCCCTTTCCGACGCATTGGCGGAGCGGAAGCTGGTCTGCGTGGGCAGTCCTTTCGGCGATACCGGCAAGCTGACGGCACCGAAGCTCTCCATGGCCCGGCTGGCGCGGCTGGCGGACTATGTGCTGGTGGAGGCGGACGGCTCGGCGGGATTGCCCCTGAAGGCCCATGAGAGCCACGAGCCGGTCATCCCGGTCGAGGCGGGGCAAACCATCTGCGTGGTGGGCCTTTCCGGCTTCGGACGAACCATCCGGGAGGCGGCCCACCGGTCGGACCGATTTGCGGAACTGGCCGGCGTGACTGTGGATACGCCCGCCACACCGGAGCTTGTGGCCTGGGTGCTGCGGGCGGAATCGCTGGCGGACCGATATGTATTCAATCAGGCGGACGCGGTGGAGCAGTGGGAGTGGGCGCGCCGGTGCGGCGCGCTGCTGGACCGGCCCTTTACCGCGGCGGCCCTGCGGAAAGGAGTCTGCGGAACATGCGTGTTGTGATCAGAGGCGCCGGCGATCTGGCCACCGGCATCGCCCTCCGGCTTTGGCGGGCGGGGATGCAGGTGGTGATGACGGAGGTGGAGCGGCCCACCTCCATTCGCCGCACCGTTTGCTTTTCCCAGGCCGTTGTCCACGGCGAGACGGTGGTGGAGAACGTGACGGCCCGAAAGGCCGCAAACGCGGAAGAGGCCGCTGAACTTCTGAAAAGCGGTGTCATTCCCGTGCTGGCCGATCCGGCGGGAGCGTGTATCCCGGCATTGAAGCCGGACGCGGTGGTGGACGCCATTCTGGCCAAGGAAAATTTGGGGACCCGCATCACGGACGCACCGGTGGTCATCGGCGTCGGTCCCGGCTTTACCGCCGGCGAGGACTGCCACGCGGTGGTGGAGACCATGCGGGGCCACTATCTGGGCCGCGCGATCTATCAGGGCGGCTCCCTGCCCAACACCGGCATCCCCGGCCTCATCGGCGGCTTTGCCGGTGAGCGGGTGCTGCGCGCTCCGGCGGACGGCGAGTTCCGCCAGCTGCTGGAGATCGGCGCCCAGGTGAAGATGGGGGACATCGCCGCCACTGTGGGCGGCGAGCCTATGGTCTGCACGCTGGACGGAATCCTGCGGGGTATTCTGGCGGACGGTACCCCCGTCCACAAGGGCATGAAGGCCGGTGACATCGACCCCCGCTGCGAGATCGGCCACTGCTACTGCGCCAGCGATAAGGCACTTGCCGTTGGCGGCGGCGTGCTGGAGGCAATTTTGAACCTGAGCGGCGTATTGGAGCGTTGATATGGCGGAAAACGAAGTAAAACTGACAAAATTGGCCAAGTGTGCCGGCTGCGGCGCCAAGGTGGGCGCCGGCGTGCTGGCCCAGCTGCTGGAGGATATCCGCGTCCACCACGACCCGAATCTGCTGGTGGGCTTTGACAAGAGCGACGACGCATCGGTCTATCAAATTTCAGACGAGCTGGCGCTGGTGCAGACGGTGGATTTCTTCCCGCCCATCGCCGACGATCCCTACCTGTTTGGCCAGATCGCGGCCACCAATGCCCTCAGCGATGTGTACGCCATGGGCGGCGAGCCGAAGCTGTGCCTGAACGTGATGGCGGTGCCGGAGGATATGCCGAAGGAGGCCGTCCACCAGCTGCTGCGGGGCGGCTATGACAAGGTGTACGAGGCGGGCGCCCTCATCACCGGCGGCCACACCATTCTGGACGAGGAGCCGAAATACGGTCTGGCCGTGACGGGTTTTGTCCACCCGGACCGTGTGCTGACCAACGCCGGTGCAAAGCCGGGGGACGTTCTGCTGCTGACGAAGCCCATCGGCATCGGCGTGCTGACCACGGGCGCCAAAGCGGACATGACCTCAAAAGAGGGCATGGTTTTGGCCTACCGGCTCATGACCACCCTCAACAAGGCGGCCCGGAACGCCATGGTAAAATACCGGGTCCACGCCTGCACGGACGTGACCGGCTTCGGCCTGCTGGGCCACCTGTACGAGATGATGCAGGGCAGCGACGCGGAGGCGGAGCTGCAGGTAAATGAAATCGACCTGATCGATGAGGCTGTGGAGCTGGCACGCATGGGCCTCCTGCCGGCGGGTATGTACCGCAACCGCGCCTTCGCCGAGGAGGGCGTGGACGCGGGGGGAGTGGAGCTGTGTCGTCAGGATCTGCTGTACGACCCCCAGACGGCGGGTGGACTGCTGATGGCCGTCCATCCGGAGGATGCGCAGGCGCTGTTTGCGGAGCTGCAGACTTGCGTGCCCAGCGCCCAGCGCATTGGCAGTGTCGGAGAATACCGGGGCGGCAAGCGCATTTTTCTCAAGTGAATCAAGGCATGAAAAAAGCGGCGGAACAAAAGTTCCGCCGCTTTGGTCTATATAGATAATCAGCCGATCTTTTCCAGCCACTTCAGGTCATAGGGCTCGAAGACGACCTTCTCATAGGCGTCCACGTCCATCATGACGCCGGTCCAGTCGGAGTGGATGTCACCGTTCTGCTTGATGAGGATATCGTACAGAATGTCATAGGTGACGCCATTCTCGTCGGTCTCCACGATGGTGGAGTAGGGCAGAGTCTTGTGATAGGTCAGCTCCATGCCCTTGTAGTCAAAGTGGAAGCCGCAGCGCATCCGGCAGCCGTCAAGGCCCGTGTAGGTGGCGATCTGCTTCAGATCGTGCAGGATGCGGTCGCCCTCCTCGTCGTACAGGTTCTCCGGCGTGGTGGCCGTGTAGTCGAACCGGAACTGGATGTTGGCGCCGGGGATCTTCAGGAAGCGCTCCATGTAGGGAACCAGACCCTCGGTGGGATAGTTCTTATACAGGACGCAGTTGATGCGGAAGGGAACAGGCAGGCGGGACACCAGACCATCATTGGACTCCACCACATACTTCTGCATATGGCGGGAGATGTTGATGCAGGTGATCTTGCGCTTGTTGCGCTCGGCAAAAGCCAAAATGTCCTCCTCGCTGGTGTGCTCGGAGACGGGCAGGGTGGTGTTGATAAAGACCCTGTGAGTGGTGGGGATCTCGTCCAGCATGACCTGCAGCTGCTCAATGTCGGCAAAGGGCTCGCCGCCGGTGAACACGAAGTCACAGTAGGGCGTGATGGAATCCATGCGGCGGATGCTCTCGCAGATCTTCTCCAGAGAGAAGCCGGTCAGGTCCGCATATTCACCCTTGTTGATGCAGAACGGGCAGTGGTTCTTGCAGTCATAGGGAACAAATATGGTAACAGTTGCGCCGCCTTCACGGGTCTTATAGGGATGTTTCATGTCGATCGGCCTTTCGCAATAAAGTATAAAGTTAAAATGGCGTTAAAAAAACCATTTTGAAATATCCATGGTCAATTGAATATTGTAATAGATTTTTGTGGGCAGGTCAAGAGAAAAACAGAAAATCTGACAGTCTGCATGACGGAAAAACATGAGATTTGTTTCCGAAAAATAAACAAATTGCGGTATGACTGTACAATGCGGGCGAAAGCTGTTATAATCAACTGATATTTTGAACATGAAAGGAGGCGGACAATATGATACAGGCGCGAGACGCTTTGCAGGGCGTTATGGATGTGCTGACGGCGTTTCTGGCGGCGCACCCGCTGGCGGGCGAATGGTATATGGCCTTTGTCCGCTTCCTGTTTCCGGTACTGGCGGTGCTGATCCTGTTCCGGGCCATTCGCGCTCTGCTGCGGATCCCCCACACGCCGGAGACCTGGGGCCAGCTGAGTCTGCCCAACGGCGCGTCCATTCCGCTGACCCACTGGGAGAATATCATCGGCCGCAGCGGCGCGGTGGATGTCCGGCTCAATTACCCCAGCATTTCCCGCCAGCACGCGGCCCTGTGCCGGGGCGAGGACGAGCAGTGGACCATCTACGACCTTGGCTCCAAGGGCGGCACCGTGGTGAACGGCAGGGAAGTGGAGGACTCCGCCCCGGTGAAGATGGGAGACACCATTCTGCTTGGCGGCGTGCCGCTGGTGTTTCTGCCCCAAACCGTGGAGGAGCGGGTGGAGCTGGACGAAAAGCGCAAAGCGGAGCGCCCCTCCGCCATCTGGCCCTCCTTCCTGTGGCTGACGCTGTTTCAGGCTTTGACCTGCCTGCAGCTGATCGTGGCGGCGGGGCAGGAGGCCTCCGTCATGATCCCGCTGGCCTTCCTGGGGCTGACTCTCGTCATGTGGCTTTACTATGTGGTGCTGTGGTGCACCCGCTGCGTGGGCTTCGAGCTGGAGACCATCGCTTTCTTCCTCTCCACGCTGTCGCTGGCCGTCACGGCCTCCAGCGCGCCGGGGAGCCTCTTTAAACAGTTTATGGCGATTCTGCTGGGTCTGATCCTGTTTCTGGTGTTGGGCCTGTTCCTGCGGGACCTGAGCCGGGTGCAGAAGATCCGCTGGCTCATGGCGGCAGGGGCCATCGGCCTGCTTGGTATCACGCTGGTGCTGGGCACGGCCAAATACGGCGCCGTCAACTGGATCTCCATCGGCGGCATGTCCTTCCAGCCCTCGGAGATCGCCAAAATCTGCTATATCTTCGCCGGCTCCGCCACACTGGAGCGTCTGTTCCGCCGGAGAAATATCACGCTGTTCATCGTACTGACCGGCGTATGCATCGGCCTTCTGGGTCTGATGAGCGACTTCGGCACGGCAGCCATTTTCTTCGTGACCTTCCTTGTCATCGCGTACCTGCGCTCCGGCGACTTCGCCACGCTGTCCCTCATCTGCGGCGGCGCGGTGTTCGGCGCGGGCATCATCGTAAAATTCAAACCCTATATCCTCAGCCGCTTTGCCTCCTGGGGCCACGCGTGGGAGGCTGCCTCCACCACCGGCTACCAGCAGACCCGCACCATGTCCGCGGCGGCCTCCGGCGGTCTCATCGGCATGGGCGCCGGAAACGGCTGGCTCCACCGCATCCCGGCGGCGGACACGGATCTGGTGTTCGGCATGCTGTGCGAGGAGTGGGGGCTGCTCATCGCTCTGCTGGCGGTGGCGTCCATCATCACACTGGCGTTTTTCGCCGTCCGGGCCATCCGGGTGGGACGCTCCAGCTTCTATACCATCGCCGCCTGCGCGGCGGGGTCTCTGCTGGTGTTCCAGACCTGTCTGAACGTGTTCGGCTCCGTGGACCTGCTGCCCCTGACCGGCGTCACGTTCCCCTTCGTGTCCAACGGCGGCTCCGCCATGATGTCCTCCTGGGGCCTGCTGGCCTTCCTGAAGGCCATGGACACCCGCCAGAACGCCAGCTTCGCCATCCGCGGCCGCGCCCAGCGCAAGCTGACGGAGGAGGCCATCCGCCGGACTGAGGCGCTGAACCGGCCCTTCGACTGGGAAAAGGAGGCGGACGATGAAGAAGATTGAGAGAAGAGCCTTCGTCTGCAGCGTGCTGGCCATGCTGCTGGCGGCGGGCATGTGCGTGTTTCTGTTCCGGTATTTCACCAGCGGCGGCCAGTGGGCCTCCTCGGCCTTCAACCGCCATCTGTATGACTCCAGCGGCGTTCTGGCCAGCGGCACCGTGCTGGACCGGGACGGCGACGTCCTCACCACGGCGGAGGGAGGCAAGCGCACCTATTACGACGATGAGACTGTCCGCAAGGCCACCCTCCACGCGGTTGGCGACCTGCAGGGCAGCATTGGCACCGGCGCCCTGAACGCCTTTGCCGACAAGCTGACCGGCTACAGCCTTGTAAACGGCGCCTTCGGCGCGGACCGGGGCAACGACCTGTATCTGACCATCGACGCCCGCTACAACTACGCCGCCTATCAGGCACTGGGCGGAAAGAGCGGCACGGTGGCGGTATACAACTATAAGACCGGCGAGATTTTGTGTATGGTGTCCGCCCCCAGCTACGACCCTCTGCACGTTCCGGCGGACATCGAGACCAACGACCGCTATGAGGGTGCGTATTTGAACCGCTTCCTCACCTCCACGTTCATTCCCGGCTCCGTCTATAAGACGGTGACGCTGGCGGCGGCGCTGGAGGAGCTGCCGGGACTGGACAGCCGCACCTGGCTGTGCGAGGGCAAGGTACAGCTGGGGGACGAGACCATCGTCTGCGCCGGAACCCACGGCCAGCAGCACATCGGCGACGCCTTCGCCAACAGCTGCAACGTGGCCTTTGCCCTGATTGCAAAGGAACTTGGGGCGGAGACCCTGAAGCGGTATACGGAAAAGGCCGGTTTGACGGACAGCTATTCCGTCAGCGGACTGCCCACGGCGGCGGGTACCTTTTCCTGGGAAACTCTGACGGACGGCCAGCTGGGCTGGGCCGGTGTGGGTCAGCACCACGACCAGGTGAACCCCTGCGCCCTGATGGTGTATATGGGCGCCATCGCAAACGGCGGCAAGGCGGCGGAGCCGTACCTTGTGCAAAAGACGGTATCCGCCATGGGCGTGCCGTCTCTGCCGAAGCTGCCGGGTAAGACGGATACCCTCATCTCCGCCCAGACAGCGGAGCAGCTGGCGGACCTGATGGCCGCCAACGTGGAAAAGACCTACGGCACCCAGCGCTTTCCCAACATGGACCTGTGCGCCAAGTCCGGCACGGCGGAGGTGGGCATCGACCAGCTGCCCCACGCTTGGTTTACCGGCTTCCTGCGGGGAGAGCGGACACCCTATGCCTTCGTGGTGCTGGTGGAAAACGGCGGCGGAGGCAGCAGCGTGGCCGGCAGTGTGGCCAGTAAGGTACTGGATCTGATCGTAAACGGATATTGAGATACAAAGGAGAGGCGTATGAAAGAGAAAAAGAGCCTGCTGCTTCAGACGGTGAAGCAGATGAACCAGGGTGTTTGCGTGGCGGGGATCGGCTTTGTGCTGTATATGGCGGCGTCCGCGCTGAAATGGGGCGTGGTCGCGGGACTGGCCTCCATCGTGTCGTTCCCCATCGCACTGTATGTGTTTGTCTCCGTTGTCGCGGGGCGGGAAAAGGACAAGGAGGCTGTGACCTACAACCTGCTGTGGGGCTCCGGCGCGCTGGCCATTTTGCTGCTGGGCTGCGCGGCAGTAAGTGTCAAAATGTGGTTCGGCCTGTAAAAAAAGAGAACGCTGTGTACCGGGTTGGTACACAGCGTTTTTTCATGATTCGAATTGTTTTTTCACCTGTTTCAATACAAAATAGACGGAGATGAAGTGAACGATGGCTGTGACGGCCCAGGAGATGGGATAGGCGGTATAGACGGTATTGATGGTATGGAACTGGGGAATCTGGAAAATGGTGGCCACCCAGAGCAGCCGCAGGCCGCACACGCCCACCAGAGACACCAGCATGGGCAGCACCGATTGGCCCACGCCCCGCAGCAGGCCCACCGCCACGTCCATCATGCCGCACAGGAAATAGGTGGCGCACAGGATGCGCATCCGCACCAGCGCGTGGGTGACGACGAAGGGGTTGGTGGTATAGAGCTTCAAAACGGTGGTGGCAAACCGGAGCAGCAGACCGCCCATGGTAAGTCCCACCACAATGACACAGCCCTCCGCAATGAAGAAGATCCTCCGGATGCGCTTGTACTGGCCGGCGCCGTAGTTCTGACTGGTGAAGGAGATGGTGGCGTGGTGGATGCTGTTCATGGCGATATACAGGAAGTTTTCCACACTGCTGGCGGCGGAGGTTCCCGCCACCACCATCTCACCGAAGGTGTTGATGGAGGACTGGATCACCACGTTGGACAGGGAGAACAGCACGCCCTGCAGTCCGGCGGGCAGACCCACCCGCAAGATCTGCTTCAGGGGAACGGCGTAGATCTTCAGCTTCCGCAGATCCAGATGGATGGCGCCCGTCTCCCGGATGAGACAGCGTACCACCAGCACAGCGGAGATGCACTGGGCAATGACGGTGGCCAGTGCCACGCCCGCCACGTCCATGTGGAACACGATGACGAACACCAGGTTCAAAACCACGTTCACCACACCGGAAAGAGTCAGGTAATACAGCGGCCGCTGGGTATCGCCCACCGCCCGCAGCAGGGCTGCGCCGAAGTTATAGAGCATGGTGGCCGTCATACCCAGGAAATAGATCCGCAGATACAAAACGGCCAGCTCCAGCACCTCCGGCGGAGACTGCATCAGCACCAGAATCCAACGGGCGCCGAAAAGGCCCACCATCGTGACGGCCAGACCGCTGATGAGGCTTAGCGCCATGGCGGTGTGGACGGTCTCATGGAGAGCCTTATCATCCTTGCCGCCGAAGTGCTTGGCAGCCAGAATGTTGGCGCCCACGGACAGGCCCATAAACAGGTTCACCAGCAGATTGATGAGGGAGGAGGTGGAGCCGACGGCGGCCAGAGAATTTTCTCCGGCAAAGCGGCCCACCACGATGATGTCCGCCGTGTTGAACAGCAGCTGCAGCATGCTGGAGCAGATCAGCGGAACGGTGAAACGCAGGAGCTTCGGCAGAATGGGGCCGGAGCACATATCCATGGAGTAGCTTTTGGTGCGGTTACGAACCATAAACAGTCACCTCACAAACGGAAAAACTTAAGATTCCGGAGCCAGCGCCCGCTTCAGCCGCCCCATGATGAGCACCACGCAGACGCAGTGGACCAGGGCGGTCAGCAGCCAGGTGATGGGATAGGACCAGTAGATGGTGGAAATGGTGTGATATTGGGGAAGCTGGAACACGGTGGCCACCCAGACCAGCCGCAGAATACAGGCGCCCAGCAGGGTGACGACGGTGGGCAAAACCGAATAGCCAAGGCCCCGGACGGTGCCCACGGTGACGTCCATCATGGAGCCGATGGAATAGGCCATGCAGGTGATGCGGAGCCGGGTCATGCCCGCCTCGATGACGGCGGCGCTGGTGGTATACAGGCCCAGCAGAACGGGGCCGGACGCAATCACCAGACCGCCCAGTACGCCGCCCACCACCATGGCGCAGGCGGTGGACAGGAAAAACACCCGCCAGATACGGCGATAGTGGCCGGCACCGTAGTTCTGGCTGGTGAAGGAGATGTTGGCCTGATGGAAGGCGTTCACCGACACATACAGGAATCCCTCCACGCTGTTGGCGGCGGAGTTGCCCGCCACCACCACCTCGCCGAAGGTGTTGACGGAGGACTGGATCACCACGTTGGACAGAGAGAAAAGGACGCCCTGCAGTCCGGCGGGGACGCCGATTCTCAAAATCTGGAGGAATTTGTCGGGGTAGATCCGCAGCTGCCGCGGATCCAGACGGAACACGCTGCTCTCGCCCATGAGACAGCGCACCACAAAGTAAGCGGAAATACCCTGGGCGATAATGGTGGCCAGCGCCACGCCGGCCACGTCCATGTGGAACACGATGACGAAAATGAGGTTCAGCGTCACGTTGACGACGCCGGCGAAGCTCAGATAGTACAGGGGGCGGCGGGTGTCGCCGGCGGCCCGGAGGAGAGCGGCGCCGAAGTTATACAGCATGGTGGCGGGCATGCCCAGAAAGTAGATCCGCAGATACAGGATGGACAGGGGCAGCACCTCCGGCGGGGACTTCATCAGCCGCAGGATGGTCGGCGCGCCCAGCACGCCGATGAGGGCCAGCGCCGCGCCGCTGATGAGGCTCAGCAGCATGGCGGTGTGGACGGTTTTGTGGACCTCCTCGTCCTCCTTGGCGCCGAAGTGCCGGGCGGCCAGAATACTGGCACCGGTGGACAGGCCCATAAAGAGGTTCACCAACAGATAGATGAGGGAGGTGGTGGAGCCCACGGCGGCCAGGGAGTTGTCTCCGGCGAAGCGGCCCACCACGATGATGTCCGCCGTGTTGAACAGCAGCTGCAGCAGACCGGAGCAGATCAGGGGAATGGAGAACCGCAGCATTTTGGGCAGGATGGCCCCGGTGCACATATCGATGGAATAGGTTTTTTGCGCCATGCAGGACCTCCCCCGTAAAGAACTCTTAATGTCGCCCTCATTGTAGCACCGCCCTTGCGGAAATGCTACTGCTTTTGACAGATTATTTTTCGCAAATACCGGAAACCGGAACAGAGCGCGCCGCCCGCCAGAGCGCATAAAAAACGACACTGCGTCAAATACGCAGTGTCGTTTTCAGTGGGTTTACAGCTTTACCAGACCGGCTTCCACCATTTTCTGCAGGCTCATGAGGATGCCCGTTTTGGCATGGAGCCAGGTGAGGCCGCCCTGGAAATAGACGGCGTAGGGAGGACGAATGGGGCCGTCGGCAGACAGCTCGATGGAGCTGCCCTGAATGAATGCGCCGGCGGCCATAATCACTTCGGAATCGTAGCCGGGCATGGCCCAGGGCTCGGGGGTCACATAGCTGTCCACGGGAGCGGCGGCCTGAATACCCTTGCAGAAGGCCACCATGGCCTCCCGGCTGCCCAGCGTCACGGCCTGAATGATGTCGTGGCGGGACTCGGTGGCGTTGGGGACGCAGGCATAGCCCAGCTTTTCATAGATGTTGGCGGCGAAGATGGCGCCCTTCAGCGCGCCGGACACCACGGTGGGGGAGAGGAACAGACCCTGATACAGGGCGGGCATGAGGCCCAGGTTCGCGCCGACCTCCTGGCCCAGACCGGGGGCGGACAGGCGGAAGGCGCAGCGATCCACGCACTCCTTCGTGCCGCAGATGTAGCCGCCGATGGGGGCCAGACCGCCGCCGGGGTTCTTGATGAGACTGCCAACCACCATGTCGGCGCCCACATCGGAGGGCTCGATGGTCTCCACGAACTCGCCGTAGCAGTTGTCCACCATCACCTTCACGTCCGGCTTCACGCTCTTGCAGAAGGCGATCAGCTCGCCGATCTGGGTGACGGAGAAGGAGGGGCGGGTGGCGTAGCCCTTGGAGCGCTGGATGGTGATGAGCTTGGTGCGCTCGTTGATGGCGGCACGGATGGCGTCGTAGTCAAAGCTGCCGTCGGCCTTCAGGTCGGCCTGGGCGTAGGTGACGCCGTATTCCTTCAGGGAGCACTTGCTCTCCCGGATGCCGATGACCTCCTCCAGCGTGTCGTAGGGGGCGCCGACGGGGCTCATCAGCTCGTCGCCGGGCAGCAGGTTGGCGGACAGGGCCACCGCTAAGGCGTGGGTGCCGCAGGTGATCTGGGGGCGCACCAGGGCGGCCTCGGTGTGGAACACGTCGGCGTAGACCCGCTCTAAGTTGTCGCGGCCGTCGTCGTTGTAGCCGTAGCCGGTGGTGGCGGCGAAGTGGGTGGCGTTGACGCGGTTGCTCTGCATGGCGGCGAGCACCTTGGCCTGGTTGTACTCCGCCACCTGATCGATGGCCTCGAACCGCTCCTTCAGATCCCGCAGAACGGTCTCGCCGTATTCATACACAGCCCGGCTGATGCCCAGCTGGTCGTACATCATATGCATATCCATGGAATTCGTCCTTTCAAAACGACAATTTTCAAACAATTAGTCATTATATCAGGGCTTTTGCGCCTTGGCAAGGGGGATTGTCCGTTCTCTCTTTTTCACTTTGGACTGACGGGGTACAACTCCGGCAATTTCGCTGTGCATTGAAAGAAACAGAGAAATATGATAAAGTGAACCAAACGATAAATAAGATAGTTGTTGCGATATTGATTATTGCCTTAATGGTTGTATCCTTTTTCTTTGGAAGTCATTTGACAGAGCAAAAAAACAGTAATGCAAGAATTGAACGCTGTAGCACACTGATTAAATTTGCAATAGATAAAGCTGAAAATGGTGACCTAACAGATGATGGAACGATGAGAGGACTAATTAGCAATGTCTATGCTGCCTATCAGTTCTGCGATGATAGCAAGTCAGCAAATCAATTACACGATTTATGGAATTACTTAATTTTTGAGGGTGACAGCAACATAGACAGTGCAAAAGAAATCGCTTTGCGTGAGCTAAATGCCGTTCTGTATTCAATCAAAACATCTGATTAACCAATTCCAATTGGGTTATTCTATTCCCACAAACCACAAAAAGGGAATATCCATTTGGCGCCACAAAAAAAGCGGCACGCGATGCGTGCCGCTTTTCTTATGTAGTGATCAGGCGCGGATGCCGCCAACGAAGTAGCGGTTGTAGTAGCCGCTGGTCAGATCGCTGACCACGACGCCGCTCTTGGAAGAGGAGGCGTGGATGTGCTGACCATTGCCGATGTAGATGCCGGCGTGAGAGCAGGCCTTGCCGTTGGAGCGGCTGGGGTCACAGAAGAAGACCAGGTCGCCGGGCTGCAGCTCGCTGATGCTGTAGATGCGGGTGCCGATCCCGCTCTGCCACTGGCCGGTGGCCGTGTGGGGCAGAGAGTAGCCGTACTGGCCGTAGACATACATGGTGAAGCCGGAGCAGTCAAAACCGCGGGGGGAGGAGCCGCCCCAGGCATAGGGGGTGCCCTTGAACTGCTTGGCAAAGTCCACAATGGAGCTGCCGTTGGCGGAGGCGGGGAGAACGCGGGTCTCGGCGCTTTCCACCAGATCCAGGAAATCGCTGCGGATGTAGCCCACGGTACCGTACTGACAGGTGACGGAGTACCAGCCGTCCACCAGACCGTTGACAGTGACGATGGTGTTAGTATCCACAGAGGCCAGAGCTTCGGACTCAGTGGTGGCCTCGGCGCGGACATTCACGCCGGTGCCGTTGACGCGGCCATAGGTCTCGAACACGTTGTCCTGATCCACCAGCAGATAGTCGGCGGAGACATAGCCGGTGTTGCCGGCGTAGGAGATCTTGAACCACTCGTCGTTGGTATTTTCCAGAATTGCCACTGCCACACTCTTATCCAGAGTGGTGACGATGCTGGAGGAAGTAGAGGCCTCGGCGCGCATTCTCAGGGAAGAGCCGGTGGTGCAGCCGGCACCGATGGCGATATCAGCGGCCATGGTGTGGGCTGTCAGCAGCACAGTCATGATTCCGGTCAGGAACAGGACCTTCGCTGCCTTGCCTGCGAAGTGTGTCATGGTGTTGCTTCCTTTCGTAATCTTTTGTAAAGGGGAGGAAAAATTCTTACTTTTCCTTCAGGGCACGCTCCAGCCAGATGGCCGCAACGTCCATGGCAGCGTACAGGCTGTCCTTCTCACTCTTCTTCACGATACGATCGCGGGATCTCAGAGAGGGATCGGTCAGCTGCAGCTGGACGGAGACACGGGATGCCACGTTCAGATCCTGTTCCTTCTTGGTATCCAGAACCTGCATCATGATAATATACTTATCGGACATGGTGCCGTAGTAAATGAAGTTATCGACACGACGAAGAGGGCGACCTCTGTAGATCAGGCCTTCCGTCTTTGCCTTGTTTTCGGACATGGAAACACTCCTCATAAAAATCTTGTAACCAAATTGTAACTAATTTTTCGGATTATGTCAATACCCACCGGCTTTGTGAAGTTGACAATAACGCGTTTTTGCATCCGAAAAGTTTTGAAAACAACCGGTTATTCACTGTTTTGCTTATCTTTTGCTGGGAGAAGATTTTGTAACTTTTTTGTAACCGGAAACGCAGCGGAAAAATTTCGGCTGAAATTGTGACAAAAACCGCCGTAAAAGGCGGATTTGGCGCAGAAAAATCCCGCAAGGGATGCCCTTGCGGGATCAAATCAGCAAATTTTTATCACTGGCCCAGATACTTGCGCACCAGAACCTGCAGCAGCTCGTCACGGTCGATCTTGCGAATCAGGGTGCGGGCGCCCAGATGGTTGGTGATATAGGTGG
Organism: Oscillibacter sp.; assembly: GCA_017482345.1. Lineage (GTDB taxonomy): Bacteria > Bacillota > Clostridia > Oscillospirales > Oscillospiraceae > Oscillibacter. Next base: position 17,962 of record JAFUNB010000015.1, on the reverse strand, counting down.
GGTCTTCGGAGAGGATGTAGCCCACGATCTGGTTGATGGGGTTATAGCCCTTTTCCTCCAATGCCTGATAGACAGTGGTCAGAATGTGGCGGATCTCAGCATCCTTATCCATGGTGATCTTAAATTTGCGGGTAAAATCGTCCATACAGACACCACCTTTCTCTTTTTACATATAGGCTAGTATACTCGCTTTTTTCAAAACTGTAAAGCGTTTTCCCAAAAATCTTTGGGTCCCGCCTGCGAGGCAGGACCCAAAGTGGAAAATACCTTAGCGCAGGACGGCGTTCAGCTCGGAAGAGAGCAGATCGAGGATGTTCTTCACGTCCTCATCGGCCTCCTGAGCGGTCAGGCTGCGGTCGTCGGCACGGAGGGTCAGGTTGAAGGCCACGCTCTTCTTGCCCTCGGGGATGCCGGTGCCGGTGTAAATGTCGAACAGGGCCACGTCCTTCAGCAGACCCTTGGCGCCCCGGCGGATGCAGTCGGACAGAGCGCCGACGGTCACGGCCTTGTCGCACACCACGGCGATGTCGCGGGTGACGGCGGGGAACTTGGGCAGGGGCTGGTAGACGGGATCCTCGCCGCGGACGCTCATCAGCGCCTCAAAGCTCAGCTCGGCGCAGTAGAACTCAGCGTCCACGTCGTAGTTCTTGCAGACCAGAGGATGGATCTGACCGAACACACCGATCTCCTGACCGTCCACCAGCACCTTGGCGCAGCGGCCGGGGTGGTAGGAGGGATTGTCGCTGACAGCCTCGAAGCGGACGTTCTCGGCGCGGATCTCGCCCAGAATGGCCTCGATGACGCCCTTCATGGAGAAGAAGTCTACCTCAGAACCGTAAGCGCCGATGGAGAGCATCTTGGCCTCGTTGGCAAGGCCGTCGCCATTGCCGGGCAGATAGATGCGGCCGATCTCGTACAGCTTCGCGGTCTTGTTGCGGTAGTTGTAGTTGCGGGTCAGGATCTCCAGCATGGAGGGCAGAACGGTGGTGCGCATGATGGAGGTATCCTCGCCCAGGGGGTTCAGGATCTTGAAAGATGCGCGGCGGGCATCATCCTCAGCCCAGCGGATCTTGTCATAGTAGGTGGGGGAGATGAAGGAGTAGGTGATGATCTCATCGTGACCGCAGGTACGGCACACGCTGCCAAGCCCCTGCTCCAGCTTCTGAGACTCGGAGTAACCGCCCTGGGTGGTCTCGCCGGAAACGAGAGTGCAGGGGATGTTGTTGTAGCCGTAGAAACGGGCCACTTCCTCGGCCAGGTCGGCCATCCGCAGCACGTCGCCGCGCCAGGAGGGAACCGTCACTTGATCACCTTCCACCTGGAAGCCCACGCTCTTGAGGATGCGGACCATTTCGTCGGCGGAGACGTCGGTGCCCAGCAGAGCGTTGATCTTTTCGGGCTCCAGCGTCAGAACGGTGGGATTGGGAACATAGTTGAGGATATCGATGATGCCATCCACGACCTCACCGGCGCCCAGCATTTCGACCAACTCGCAGGCACGCTCGACGGCGGGCAGGGTGTTCAGGATGTCCAGACCCTTCTCGAACTTGGCAGAGGCCTCGGTGCGCATGCCCAGAGCCAGAGCGCCCTTGCGGATGCAGGTGCCGTTGAAGTTGGCGGACTCGAACACCACGTCCACGGTGTCCTCCACGATCTCGGAGTTCAGACCGCCCATGATGCCGGCCAGACCCACAGCGCGGGTCTCGTCAGCGATGACCAGATGGTCGTGGTTCAGCTTGCGGACGTTGCCGTCCAGGGTGGTGACTTCCTCGCCCTCAGCGGCGCGGCGAACGATGATCTTGCCGCCCTTGATGTAGCGGTAGTCGAAGGCGTGCATGGGCTGGCCGTACTCCAGCATGACATAGTTGGTGATGTCAACGATGTTGTTGATGGGGCGCACGCCCATGGAGCGCAGGCGCTCGCGCATCCACTTGGGGGAGGGAGCGATCTTCACGTTGCGGACCATGCGGGCGGTGTAGCGGGGGCACAGGTCGGGATCGGGGGTCTCAACGTCCAGCAGCTCGATGAGGTTGCCCTCGGCACCGCCCTTGACCACGGGCTCGTGGAGGCGCAGCTCGGAACCGAAGGTGGCGGCGGCCTCGCGGGCCAGGCCGATGATGCTCAGGCAGTCGGGACGGTTGGGAGTGATCTCAAACTCCACAACATGGTCGTCGGCGTTGATGATGGGCTTGATGTCGGCGCCCAGCACCATGTCCTCCTCGTGGAGGATGAAGATGCCGTCGGTGATGCAGTGGGGGAACTCGGCCTGCTGGGCGTGGAGGTCGGCCAGGGTGCAGATGGAACCGGCCTTGGTGTTCAGAGCCACCATGTCGCCCTCGTGCAGTTTCTGGCAGGGGGTCACAACTTCCACAGCGCCGCTGCCGTTGCACAGGGAGACCTTCCACAGGTTCACGCCGGCGTTTTCCACAGCGTTGACCTTGGCGGCCACCACGGGGCCGTAGATCTTGTGGCCGGGCTGGATGTCGGCGGGGATGGAGGGCTTTTCGGGGTCGAGGGGCTTGTAGTCGCCCAGGATGGCGGCGGGGGTGATGACGGCGTAGGGGAAGTCACGCTCGTCCAGACCCAGCTCGGACAGGCCGCACAGCATGCCGTTGGACACGACGCCGCGGAGCTTGCCCTTCTCAATTTTCTTGCCGCCGGGCAGGGTGGACTTGTGCTTTGCCACGGGGACAAAATCGCCCACGTGGATGTTCCAGGCGCCGGTGACGATCTGGACGGGCTCGGCCTCGCCGATGTCCAGCTGGCAGATCCACATGTGGTCGGAATCGGGGTGACGCTCCAGAGCGACGATTTTGCCAACCACGATGTTGGAGATCTCGGCGCCCATGTCGGCGGTGCCCTCCACCTTGGAGCCGGAGAGGGTCATAGCCTCGGCAAATTCCTTATCGTTCACGTCAACGGTGACGAACTCATTCAGCCATTTACGAGATAAATTCATACTTCAGCACTCCTCTCTTAAAATTGTTCAAGGAAACGGACATCATTTTCGAAAATGAGGCGCAGGTCGGCGATCTTGAAGCGGCGCATGGCGGTACGCTCCAGACCCATGCCGAAGGCCCAGCCGGAATACTTCTCGGGGTCGATGCCGGCCATCTCCAGAACCCGGGGATGCACCATGCCGGCGCCCAGCAGCTCGATCCAGCCCTCGCCCTTGCAGGTGGGGCAGCCAACGCCGCCGCACTTGTGGCACTGGACGTCCATCTCGCAGGAGGGCTCGGTGAAGGGGAAGTGGTGGGGACGGAAGCGGGTCTTGGTGCCCTCGCCGTACAGCTTCTCAACCACGGTGTTCAGGGTGCCCTTCAGGTCGGCCATGGTGACGTTCTTGTCGATGACCATGCCCTCCACCTGATGGAACATGGGGGAGTGGGTGGCGTCCACCTCGTCCTTACGGTAGACGCGGCCGGGGGCGATGATGCGGATGGGCAGCTCCATGGTGTCCATGGCGCGGACCTGCATGGGAGAGGTCTGAGAGCGCAGCATGACACGGCTGTCCTCGTCGAAATAGAAGGTGTCGGACCAGTCGCGGGAGGGGTGGCCCTCCTCGGCGTTCAGGCGGTCAAAGTTCAGCTCGGCGAACTCCACCTCAGGGCCGTCCAGCACGGTGAAGCCCATGCCCACGAAGATGTCCTTGATCTCGTCCAGGGCGATATACATGGGGTGCTTGTGGCCGATCTTCACGTCCTTGCCGGGAATGGTGACGTCCAGCGTCTCGGCGGCCAGCTTGTCGATCAGGGCCTTCTCGGCCAGAACGGCGGCCTGAGCCTCAATGGCCTGCTCCAGATCGGCGCGGACCTCGTTGGCCACCTGACCCATGATGGGGCGCTCCTCAGGGGAGAGCTTGCCCATCTGCTTCAGAACGGCGGTCAGCTCGCCCTTCTTGCCCAGGTACTGGACACGGACGGCATCCAGCTCACTGCGCTCCTGGGTGCCGGCGATGGCTTCCAGAGCCGCTTTGCGAATGGCTTCCAGTTGTTCCTTCATAGTTGATGCTCCTTATAAAATATAATTGAATCACGAAATTTGAGACAAAAAAATAACCCTCCGTCCCAACCATTGGGACGAAAGGCCTGTCCTTCCGCGGTACCACCCAAATTCGCACCAGAATGGCGCGCACTTGCTGCCCCTGTAACGGTGGGCTTCCGGCCATGTCTCCATGGCGGCTCCCGGGCGAACCAAACCGGGCGTCCGCAGTCTGGCTTGCAGCCGGTGACCAGACCTCTCTTGGCGGCGTATCGCGGTTATTTTCCCGTTCATCGCTGATATCAAGTAACACTTATACCATATTAAGTGGGGAATTGCAAGAGAAAAAAGCCGATTCCGGCGATATCCACGCAAAAACCGCCGCAGGCGATCAGGCCTGCGGCGGAAAGAGCGGATTTCAGTTCTGCTTTGCGCCCAGAGAGGCGCCGATCATGGAGGAGATGGCCAGCATACCGGCAAACACCGCCGCGGCGATGAGGGAGCAGAAGCTCTCGGCGGAGTATGTCATGCCGTGGAGACCGGACAGGGTCTCGTAATACAGGAACAGCAGGAAGGCCGCCAGCGCGGAGATGATCTCTGTGGCATACAGGTCGGTCCAGCTGGCGGAAACGGAGTACTTTACCGCCCGGCCCAGCAGGAAAAGCTGCAGTGTCAAAGCGATTGCATACAGAATAAACAACACGATCTCCATCAAAAAACCCTCCTTTTCTCGCGTTCCGGTCTTCTTTGCTTCTATGGTACCATCATACCGGAATCAGGAGGGAAAATCGTGACGATTTGGTAACAGAGAATTGAAAATTCGATATCAAAATCTCGCCAGAAATGACAAAATCAGTCCCGGTATGGATCAAGTGCCACATTGACCACGGCGCAGAGAATGCCGCCCACGGGGAATACCCACCAGGTGGTGCCCCAGGAGCCGTTTGTAAAGCCCAGTCCCACATATACCGCGGTGGCCAGCAGCATGAGGCAGCCGCAGATGGTGCCGATCAGGTCCAGCCGTTTTTTGGCCTCCGGGGTGGGAGAGTTGTCCCGGTTGTATTTCCAGATCTGGTATTTTTCATTTTGAAGACCGGCGTAGATAAAGGCCAGCACCGCGCAGGCAATGATGAGCAGGAAGAGGGAGCAGACGATGGTTTCGTAAGGCTCCTGCTCCGGGAAGAAGGAGAAAAACAGCAGCATCAGCACCACGCCGAACAGTACGGCGCCCACGCCTCCGGCGATGAGCCAGATGAACTTCTGATGAAAGCGGTCTTTCTCGTCGTCCGTGTAAAAATCGCTGATGACGGGATGGCGCTTGCAGAAGTGCTCGTGCTGGATGCCGCTGGCCACCAGTACCACCACGGAGATGGTCACCACCAGCAAAAACAGCGCCGAGGCCAGCATCTCGTGGACGCCGAAAATCTGCAGAAGCAGCATCATGCTGACGCCAGCGATGATGGCGGCGATGGAGAGGGAGATCTTCCAGGAGAAGCGATTCATAAAGCGGTCGTATCCGGCGGTGTCGGCCACATCGATTTCCTCCACGCTGCCCCGCAGCAGCGTGTCCAGATCGACATGGTACAGCTCGCACAGCCGCAGCAGCGTATCCATTTCGGGGAAACTGGCGCCGCTCTCCCATTTGCTGACAGACTGGCGGGAGACATCCAGCTGCTCGGCCAGCTGTTCCTGGGTCACATGATCGCGGCTGCGGATGTATTGGAGATTTTCGGAAAATGCCATGGGGGAGTACCTCCTGAGATTTGATGGTCTCAGCCTACCTGAGCGGGCCTGTCAATGCCAGCAAGTTCCTGTTGCGTTTGAAGAAATATGTGTAAAGTTTCGGTTGCATCCTGATTTTATCAGCTTTTTCTGCCGCTGAAAAGGGAAATGATTGCCCAAGGCAGCGGAATCTTTTATAATGAGGAATCATAGAGAAAATGACCGCAGGAGGACACGGATATGAAATTAGCGTCAGCAGCGCAGATGAGAGAACTGGACCGGCAGGCCATCGAGGAGGCCGGTATTCCCTCCATCGAATTGATGGAGCGGGCGGCGGAGGGCGTGGCGCTGACGGCCCTTGCGTACCTGCCCCGGCCCAAAAAGGCGGCGGCAGCCGTGTTCTGCGGCAGCGGAAACAACGGCGGCGACGGCATTGCTGCCGGACGGATGCTGCGGGAGAAAGGCGTGGACGTGCGGGTGTTTCTGGTGGGCAGCCGGGAGAAGCTGACACCGGACGCTAGAGAAGAGGAGCGCCGCCTGACGGAGAGCGGCGGAGCGTTGGAGCCGTATGACCCGGAGAGTCTTGCGCAGGCCGCTTGGACGAACCGGGCCCAAGTCATCATCGACGCCGTGTTCGGCGTGGGACTTTCCCGGGAAATCCGTCCGGATTCCCCCTATGCCCGGGCCATCGCCCTCATGAACGGCAGTCCGGCGCCGGTGGTGGCGGCGGATATCGCCAGCGGCGTGGCGGCAGACAGCGGCGCTGTGCTGGGCTGCGCGGTAAAAGCTGACAGGACAATTACCTTTACACTGCCTAAAATCGGCCAGTTTGTGGGCGAGGGCGCCCTGTGCTCCGGCCAGGTGACGGTGTGGGACATCGGCATCCCGGAGGAGCTGACGACCAAAACAGTCTGTACCGTGCAGACCATGGAGGAGGAGCTGGCGGCGGAGGCTCTGCCGCCCCGAAAGGCTGACGGCCACAAGGGCGACTTTGGCAAGCTGCTGGTGGTGGGCGGCGCGGTGGGCTACACCGGCGCGCCGTATCTGACGGCCAGCGCCGCCGTACGCACCGGCTGCGGGCTGGTGTTCCTTGGCGTGCCGGGGTGCATCTGGCCGGTGGAGGCGGTGAAGTGCACATCCGCTATGCCGTTTCCACTGCCTGAATATGAAGGTATGTTAAGTTGTGACGCTTTACAGAAAATCGAAGAGAAATTGGCGCTCTGTCACGTGCTGGCGCTGGGCCCGGGACTGGGCCGGAGCCAGCAGGTGACAGATCTGGTGTGCAATCTGCTGTGGCGGACGGAGAAGCCGGTGGTGCTGGACGCCGACGGCATAAACGCACTGGCGGAGCATATGGATGTACTGGATTCCCGCCGGGGCCGCGTCACCATTCTGACGCCCCATGACGGCGAGTTTGCCCGCTTGGGCGGCGATCTCAGCGGAGGCGACCGGGTGGGCGCCGCCAGAGCGTTCGCCATGCGCTACGGCTGCGTGTTGGTGCTGAAGGGCCACCGGACAGTGATCGCCATGCCCACCGGCAACGTGCTGGTGAATACCACGGGCAATTCCGGCCTTGCCAAGGGCGGCAGCGGCGACGTATTGACCGGCGTCATCGCCTCGCTGCTGGCCCAGGGGGCCACGGCGGCACAGGCGGCGGCTCTGGGCGTCTGGCTCCACGGCCGCGCCGGCGATACGGCGGCGGAATGGCTGACGGAATACGCCGTGACGCCGGAGGACGTCATCGCCGCTCTGCCGGAGGGGATCCGCACGATCTTGCCGTAACGGAGGAACATTTGGGTGCGTAAATGGCTTTGCGTACCAATGATGATGCTGTGTCTGCTGCTGGTGTCCTGCGGCGACGCGGAAACGGAGAAACCCGATCCCCGGCAACCGTATGTTGAGATGACCGGCTGCCGCATGGAGGCCCAGGTGACCTGCACCCAGTCTGACCGGCTGTGGGAGGCGGAGTTGGCCTGCGACTGGCAGGCGAAGGAGAGTCGGGTGGAAGTCCTTGGCCCGGAGCATATCGCCGGCGTGACGGCGGTGCTGCGGGGAGAGGAGCTGGCGCTGGAATTTGAGGAGCTGTGTCTGGACGCGGGGACCCTCAGCGCCCGGCGCATCAGTCCCGCGGCCTGCCTGCCCCGCCTGATGAGCGCATTGCGGGAGGGCTGGCTGCTGGAGGAGAACGAGGAATCGTGGGGCGAGGTGCCCTGCCGGCGGCTGACGCTGGACCAAAGCGGCGCGGACGGAGGCAAGATCGTCTCCACCGTATGGCTGCGGGAGGACGGCACGCCTCTGCGGGGGGAGATCGCCGTGGACGGGGAAATAATTTTGACAGCGGAGTTTACGGCCTTTGCCTTTTATGATACAATGAATGGTCAGGAGGGAGCGCCCTCCGGAACATAAGAGGAGACCATTTATGGAAGATAAGATCCTGCGGCGCACCTGGGCGGAGATCGACCTGGATGCGCTGGAGCACAATTACCGCCGGGCCCGGGAGATCGTCGGCCCCGGAGTGAAATATCTGGGCGTGGTCAAGGCGGACGCCTACGGCCATGGCGCCGTGCAGGTGGCCCGGAAGCTGGAGCAGCTGGGCACGGATTATCTGGCGGTGTCCAGTCTGGACGAGGCCCGGGAGCTGCGCCATGGCGGCGTGAACGCCCCCATCCTCATTCTGGGCCACACGCCGCCGGAGATGGTGCCGGAGCTGATCCGCTACCGCATTACCCAGGCGGTGTCCGCCCTGTCCAAGGCACGGGAATACAGCGCGCAGGCTGTGGCCTGCGGCGGCACGCTGAAGGTCCACATGAAGGTGGACACCGGCATGTCCCGGCTGGGCTTTTTGGTGCGGGGCCGGCATTTTGAGGGCGGCGTGCAGGGAATTCTGGACGCCTGTGCCCTGCCGGGACTGGAGACGGAGGGCATTTTCACCCACTTCGCCGTCTCCGACGCCGACGATGAGCCCAGCGAGGAATACACCCATGAGCAGTTCGCGGTGTTCATGGCCGTGATCGGCGCGCTGGCGGAGCGGGGATGCACCTTTGCCATCCGCCATTGTGCCAACAGCGGCGCGCTGGCCCGCTATCCGGAGATGTATCTGGACATGGTGCGGCCGGGCATCGCCCTGTACGGCATGGGCGCCGACGCGGAGCCGCTGGGCCTGCGGCCCGTCATGCGGCTCATGTCCTCCGTGTCCACCATTAAAGTTCACGACCCGGATACGGACGTCAGCTACGGCCGGCTGTATCGCACGGAGGGGAAGGAGCGTGTGGGTGTTCTGCCCATCGGCTACGCGGACGGATTCTTCCGCGCCCTGTCCGGCCGGGTGAGCGTGATGACGGATTCCGGCCCCGCACCGCAACTGGGCCGCATCTGCATGGACATGTGCATGGTGGATCTGACGGATCTGCCGGACGTGCATGTGGGCGACACGGTGGAGATCTTCGGCCGCCGTCAGAGCGTGGATCTGCTGGCGGAGCTGGCGGGAACCATTCCTTACGAATTGACCTGCGCGGTCAGCAAGCGTGTCCCCCGGCGGTATCTGGAGCACGGGGAGATCGTTGAACGGACGCTGCGCATCCTACTGTAACGACACACACTTCCGTCCTGTACCGGGCATAGAATGGTACGGGCGCGGGCGGCGGAATTTTACGGCCTGGCCGGTATAAATTCCGCGGCGGCGTGGGAGAATGAAAGTGGCCTCACCGATGAAGCTTTCGGTGGCGGGTACTTCTTTCGGCGGAGTGTGAACATTGTGGATACAAGTGTCAAGCGCGGTGATATTTACTATGCCGATCTCTCTCCGGTGGTGGGAAGCGAGCAGGGCGGCGTCCGTCCCGTTCTGATCATTCAGAACGACACCGGAAACCGTTACAGTCCCACCGTCATTGCGGCAGCCATTACATCCCAGACGGGAAAGGCGCGGCTGCCGACACATATCGACCTTCCCGTGGATGAGACCTGCGGTCTGAGCCGGGACTCCATCATCCTGCTGGAGCAGGTGCGGACTCTGGACAAAAAGCGGCTGCGGGAGCGCATGGGCCACGTGGAGGAACGGGTCATGGAGAAGGTGGATCTGGCGATCGCGGTCAGCTTCGGACTGCCGCGGGACCAGTTGGTTTGACCGATGGTTCCCCTGAACGCAAAACAGGCACTTCAGGGGAACCACGCTGCCTGATAAATTTGGAGGTACATACGAATGAAAAAGAACAGATGGATGCTGCGGGCGGCAGCACTGGTGATGCTGAGCGCCCTGCTGATGACCACCCTCTCGGTGGCCGCCACGGTGGGCTCCTCCAAGGACCCCCTCATCACCCTCAGCTACCTGGAGGAGGTCTTTATGGACGAGGTCCTGGACAAGGTGGATGAGAAGATCGACCAGCGGAACGATGAACTGGCCTCCCAGCTGGGCGGCGGCGGAGACGGCTTCACTGTGGTGACCCTCTCCAACGGCCAGACCCTGGTGGGCGACATCGGCTGCGAGGTCATGCTGCGTGTGGGCACGGCGGTGTGCGTTTCCCCCTCCTCGCCGGGCCTGATCGACGAGTCTGCCGCTTCTACGCTGAACAACGGCGGCGCGCTGGTGACCAACCACCTGTATATGATGACCATTGAAGATCGCGGCGTTTTGGCTACCTCCGACACGGTGAAGGTGCTGGCCCGGGGCAGCTACGTCATCAACTGAGCTTACATATCAAAAACTGTCTGTGCATAGGATGGCACAGGCAGTTTTTTTATGTGAGGAGGCGGGGATATGGAGCGGTTTCCGCTGCTGTGGCAGGAGGAGACGGTGGGGACGCTGACGGTGGAGACGGCGGGGCTGTATACCTGCTTTTCCTGTTCGTGCCGCCTGCCCGGCGAGGGCATGTGGCATGTGTGGCTGGTGGGGGAGAGCGGCGAGCTGCGGTTAGGACTGCTGGAGCCGGCGGGGGAGCGGGCCGTTCTGCGCAAGCGGCTGTCCCTGCGGAGCTGGGGGCAGCTGGGCACGCTGCGCTGCGCCCGGCTGCGGCCCTTCGGCGGTGGGGAGGCGGACTGGTGGGCGGGCGGTCAGCTGCCCTTCCGCACGCCGTGGCTGCGGCGGGAGCTGGCGGGGCGAAAGGACATCCTGCTTCGCACGGAACAGGGACGGACCTGGGTAGCCATTCCCTACGAGGCCGAAAAGCCCTTCCCGCTGACCCAGCTGTTCTGCCTTTGCCGCATCTGCCGCATCCGGGGACGGGAGTACGCGGTGTTTTCCTTTGACGCCGCGGAGACGCCCTGCCTGCCGGAGGACGAAAAAATTGTGAAAACCTAAAAAAAGAGATACCATATTTTGTGGTGCTGTGCTATAATACCTACAACTATGATGACTCCGCCGGCCAGACCGGCGCCAGAGGTTAATTGGAGGTCAATATGAAGTGTCCGTATTGTGGCTACAGTGAGAGCAAGGTCATCGACTCCCGCCCCGCCGACGAGGGCTCCAGCATCCGCCGCAGAAGAGAGTGCCTCTCCTGCAGCAAGCGCTTCACCACCTATGAGACGGTGGAGAGCCTGCCCATGGTGGTTGTGAAAAAGGACGGCAGCCGCCAGAGCTTCGAGCGCCGCAAGGTCCTCTCCGGCATGATCCGCGCCTGCGAAAAGCGCCCCGTGCCCCTGGCCGATCTGGAGAAGATCGCAGAGGAGATTGAGCAGGACATCCAGAATTCCATGGAGCGTGAGATCAGCACCGTGGCTATCGGCGAGAAGGTCATGGACCGTCTGCGCAATGTGGACCAGGTGGCCTACGTCCGTTTTGCCTCCGTTTACCGTCAGTTCAAGGACATCGATACCTTCATGGCCGAGCTGACGAAGCTACTGTCCGAGAAGTAAGGCTACAGCACATTTTTGATACTGAATCGCTCCATCTCCGCCATCAGCGTCAGCTGGTGGCGGAGATGCTGTATTTCTGCCCGGAATTCCGCCGTCTCCCGCTCTCGGGCGAAGGCGGCGGCCCGGTGATACATGGCCTCCGCGTCGTCCAGCACGGCGTGCTCCGTGACGATGTGGAGATAGGTCTGCCGCCCCTGCCAGTCCCGGTGGCTGTCCTCCAGCGCGGCGATGGATTCCGGCCACTGCTTTGCCTGCGCCAGCGTGTCCACATGCTCCAGCTGAGACCGCCACCGCTCCGTGTCCCGGGTGATGCGGCTGCCGTTCCAAAGGGACAGGGCCAGCATGACCGAGAGCAGCAAAATGGGCGGAAGATAGGCGCGTTTCATGGGGACTCAGCCTCCTTTTTAATAAGGAATACGGCGTTGTGCTCGTCGATGGTCAGAAGAAAGACCTCCTGCGGGGAGGAGAATCCCTGGTTCTTCAGCTGCTGTTCCAGCCAGACCCGGTTCAGTCCCCGGGCCTTCAGGTTGCTGTCCAGCACCCGCCCGTCGTTGATGAGCACCACCGGCAGCGTCGCCGTGTCCTCCACGCTTAGCTGCAGCTGGGCGGCGGTGGGAGGCGACTGGGAAGCGCGGGGCAGGAGGGATAGCTTGCCGGAGTTTTCCAGCACGGCGTATTTGATGTCCTCGATGGAGGAGTAGCCCTGGGCCCGCAGCTCCTCCAGCAGCTCGTCGATGGTGTAGCGGTTTTTCCGCATGGTCTCCTGCTGGACGCGGCCGTCCCGGATGAGGAGGGCCGGCGTGCCGCAGAACAGCGCCCGGAACCGGAGATGGTGCAGCGACAGCTGGCTGATGAGCAGGGAGAGGGCCACCAGCGTCAGAATGGGGATAATGCCGGCCAGCAGGGGAAGGCCAAAGTCCTGCATGGGGACAGAGGCCAGATCCGAGATCATCATGGTCAGTACCAGCTCGCTGGGCTCCAGCTGGCCGATCTGCCGTTTTCCCATGATCCGCAGGACCAGCATGATGAGAAAATAGAGGATGATGGTGCGTGTAAAAGCTGTGATCAAAGGCGGACACCTCCATACCAGCAGGATTTCCCATTTCCCGCAGGTTATTCCCCGCCTGCCGGAGCAGCTCCAAAATACTTGACATAATTTTTCTTCACAGGAAAATCTATAATAGATATTGACCGCATATGGCGCATGGTTTATAATCAAAACTGGCGCTGCACCTATTATTTGACAGGTAACATAACGTTCCGCAGCCTGCTTGGGGCTGCGGTGTTTTTTGCAGATACGTTCGACAGATTCTGACAAGAGGAGAACCACTATGAAGAAATTCCGACTGCCCGGACGGTTAGCAGCCCTTGCGCTGGCCGCCGGACTGTGTGTGACCGGAGCCTCCGCCTCCTTTACCGATACGGAGGACCACTGGGCCGCCGACGCCATCGACCGCTGGAGCGAGGGCTACGGCCTCATCACCGGCTACGAGGACGGCTCCTTCCGGCCGGACAACTCCATCACCCGGGGCGCTTTCGCCGGCATCATGGACCGTTTCCTGAAATTTCAGGACAAGTCCCCGGCCAGCACCTTTTCCGACACCGCCGGCACCTATTGGGAGGACGCCATTTTGAAGCTCCACGCCTCCGGCGTGTACTTAGGCAACAACGGCAAGGCCAGTCCCGGCGCCTCCATCACCCGCCAGCAGGCGGTCACCATGATCGCCCGGGCCTTCGGCATCACCGCCAGTGAATACGCCATCCTGCCCTATTCCGACGTGGGGCAGATCTCCTCCTACGCCCAGGAGGCGGTGGGAGAGATGACCGGCTGGGGCTTCATAACCGACTGTCCCGACGGCCGCTTCCGGCCCACGGAGCCCATCACCCGGGCGGAGATGGTGAATATCCTCAACAACATGATCCGTATTCTGATCCAGACGCCGGAGACCTACACCGGCACCATCCCCGGCAACGTCATGATCAACGCCGGCGGGCAGGTACATCTGCTGGATATGCACATTTTGGGCGACCTGATCATCGCCCCCGGCGTCACGGAGCCGGTGCAGCTGGAAAACGTCCTCATCAACGGCCAGATCTTCAACTTCAGCGGCATCGCGCCGGAGCTGATCCTGCGGGAAGAGGAGGAGCCGGAAAAGCCCGACTCCGGCCGGAAGGACGAGGGGGACGACTGGGAGGAAGAGGAACCCATCCTGCCCATGGAGGTCTATGAGCCCGGCAAAACCACCGGCGAGTATTTTATGTATGACGGCAAGGCCATCCCGGTGTACCGGGACGCGGAGCCTACCCGCCTGTACGACGGCGACTTCTACTGGGAGGACGGCCGGCTGGAATATGACGGCGACGAGTTCCGCACCCGTTTCGGCATTGACGTGTCCGCCTATCAGAACCGGGCCTGCGGCGAGGACGGCATCGACTGGGAGGCCGTGGCCGACGACGGTGTGGATTTCTGTATGGTGCGCATCGGCTACCGCGGCACCGCCACCGGCAGCATGAACACCGACGAGTATTATCTGGAAAACATCGAGGGCGCCATGGACGCTGGCATTGAGACCGGCGTGTATTTCTTCGCCCAGGCCATCAGTGTGGAGGAGGCCATCGAGGAGGCCGAATATGTGCTGGAGCTGCTGGAGGACTGCGAGATCGACGGCCCCGTGGCCTACGACTGGGAGATGCACAACTCCAGCTACCGTGTCTACGGCACCCCGCCGGAAATGGCAACCGCCTGCGCCGTGGCCTTCTGTGAGACCATTGAAAAGGCGGGCTACGACGCCATGGTCTACGCCGGCCAGTATGTCAGTTATATGAAGTATGACCAGGGCGCGCTGGCGCCTTACCTGAGCTGGTACCCCGAATATAAGAGCGAATCCTCCGAAAAGCTGTATCCCGCCTTCTACTATCAGATGGATTACTGGCAGTATTCCAGTTCCATCGAGGTGAACGGCATCGTGGGCCGTGTGGACGGCAATCTGCAATTTATTCGCTGAGAGGAGCGGTCAACCATGAAGAACGCCGTGTTTCTGGCAAAGGAGAGCCTCATCAACTTAAGCGGAAAGCTGCTGCGCCAGACCGGCGACGCGCCGGTGGAGTCTGAGCAGCTCATCATGTTCAAAACGGACGTCATATCCTCCGGCTACTGCCGTACCTATATTAATATGTGTCCGGCAGGGGAGGAGGCCGCCATGGCCGCCCGTCTCGCGGAGGACATCCGGGCGGGAGCGCGGCCGCCGCTGGTAATGCTGGCGGAGGAGGAAGCGCCGGGATTGTCCGCGGAGCTGGAAAAACAGGGCTTCACGGTGAAGAAACGGCAGAACGGCATGGTCATGAACGCCGCCGACTATGAGGTGCGCGAGATGGACCCTCATGTGGAGCGGATCACGGAGGCGGAGCTGCCCCAGTGGTCTGCGGTCTGCACGGTGGGCTTCAATCGGAAAGAAGATCAGCTGGAAACGATCAAGCGCTTCTATCAGGATCCTACCTGCCTCTTTTACGGCTACCGTCTGGACGGACAGATCGTGGCCACGCTGATGCTGTCTCTGCAGCCGGGCAACGCCGGCATCCATGAGGTGGCCACCCTGCCGGAGTGCCGGGGCCGGGGCTGCTGCCGGGCGCTGCTGAACCGCTCCATCGCTGACGCACGGGATCTGGGCTATCCCGTCATCAGCCTGCAGGCCTCCGTCTACGGCGAACCCATCTATGCCAGTGTTGGCATGGAGGTGGTCAGCCATATGGTGACCTATATCCTGAAATAAGCAAACGCACAGCGGCGGGCCAGATTGGCCCGCCGCTGCGTGAGAAAAGAGAGGGAAGACGTTATCTGCGGTTTTCCTTCTGGTTGCGCTGGCTGTTCTGCTGATTCTGCTTCTCGTTCTGCTTCTGGTCCTGATTGCGCTGGTTATTCTGGTTGTTTTCGCGATTCTGCATAACAGATGTTCTCCTTTCGCACCTGGTTGGGTACGCCGTTAGTTTGGCAGGGGCGGAAAAAAGTATGTATCAAAAAACACAAAAAAATTATAAAATTTTAGTTGACAAAGCCGAAAGGTACTGGTATACTAAACCAGCAAAACAAAGAAGGCGCGCATCCGCCTCACCTCCAGCAATCGGGCAAAGAGGTTAACAACGTTGTTACCAGACCGCTATAGGAGCGGTTTGTTGTTGCGCGGATGCCATCAGGTATCCGCGTTTTGTGATTTTTGGATGGAGGTGCTTTGACCATAGCTAAGTTAGTGCATGAACTGAATGAAGAGATCAACGACAAGGAAGTCCGCCTGATCGGTTCCGAGGGTGAGCAGCTGGGCATCATGTCCTCCGCTGAGGCTCTGAAGATCGCCGATGAGCAGGGTCTGGATCTGGTCAAGATTTCTCCCCAGGCCGTTCCTCCTGTCTGCAAGCTGATGAACTACGGCAAGTTCCGTTTCGAGCAGAGCAAGCGGGAAAAGGAAGCAAAGAAGAACCAGCACGTGGTCGAGATCAAGGAGATCCGCATGTCTCCCGGTATCGACGTTGGTGACTTCAACACCAAGCTGAAGAACGCCCAGAAGTTCGTTGCCGACGGCAACCGCGTCAAGGTCTCTGTTCGTTTCCGCGGCCGCGAGATGGCCCATACCGAGATCGGTAAGGATCTGCTGGACCGGTTCGCCGAGCAGTGCGCCGAGGTCGCAAACCTGGATAAACCCGCCAAGCTGGAAGGCAGAATGATGTCCATCTTCCTGTCTCCCAAGTCCGGCAAATAACATTCGTAACCAAAATCAAACAGATTTTTCAAACACACGGAAGGAGCTACTACTATGCCTAAGCTGAAAACCCATAGCGGTGCCAAGAAGAGATTCAACCTGACCAAGACCGGCAAGGTCAAGCGTGCCAAGGCCTTCAAGAGCCACATCCTGACCAAGAAGGATACCAAGCGTACTCGTCGTCTGCGTGCCGGCGGCTATGCTGACGTGACCAACGCCGCAACCGTCCGCGAGCTGATCCCCTACAAGTAAGATACGATACGTTTTAGAATAGGAGGCTTTTTACAATGGCTAGAGTTAAGGGCGCGATGATGACGCGCAAGAGAAGAAATAAAGTTCTGAAGATGGCCAAGGGCTACTGGGGTTCCAAGTCCAAGCACTTCCGTGTTGCCAACCAGGCTGTCATGAAGTCCCTGTCCTACGCTTATGTCGGCCGCAAGCTGAAGAAGCGTGACTTCCGTTCCCTGTGGATCACCCGCATCTCTGCTGCCGCAAAGATGAACGGCATGAACTACTCCACCTTCATGCACGGCCTGAAGGTCGCCGGCATCGAGATCAACCGCAAGATGCTGGCTGAGCTGGCTGTCAACGACGCCGCCGCCTTCACCCAGCTGGTCGAGATCGCCAAGAAGGCCTGATTTCCCGTTGGTTTCAGATTGGATGGATGAAAAAAGCAGCGCACCGAAGTTCGGTGCGCTGTTTTTGTTTCTCCGGACAGACAAGCAGGCCGCCCAAACCGGGCGGCCTGCTACTATTTATATTAGAAATGCTTCGATGGTTTTCAGCAGTGCGCCGTCGGTCTGATACGCAAAGTCGTCTGCCTGCACAGTCAGCTGGTTTCCGGGAACCACAACCGTTCTTGCGGCGTTGATGTATGCGCTGAACGCGTCAAACTGTTCGAAGGTCGTGCTGAGATGCACAGGATGGCGGTTTTCGCTGTGGATGCGATGCAGATAGCGCCGGTGCAGAATGTGGTCATCGCCGCGGAATACCAGCGTCAGCACATCGTAACCATTGGCATTTGCCAGAGTGTGCAGCTTCTCGATTTCGTGCTGGCGGAAGTTGGCCTCCAGAATCAGATCGGTCTGCAGCTTTGTCTGCTCCTGAAAAAGGAACTGCATAAGCTCCATAGTCGCGGCAGACAGCTTCAGGTTTTCCTCCCGGTTGACAAAGCCGATGGTATCGCCCAGGACTTCCTTGATGGAATCCTTGTGATATACCGGGATCTGGTAGCGGGCAGAGAGTTGGTCGGAAAATGTGGATTTTCCGGTGGCCAGATCGCCTGTGACCAATAACAGCTTTTTCATCAGAAGTTACTGCTCTGCCTTGCAGAAGTAGGGGCCGAGGTCGGCCTCGTGGGGATGGGCGTAGGTCCAGGTGAAGTCCTTGTCCACCAGATACCAGTCCAGATCGGCGGGCAGGGAGGGGATGTCAGCCTTCGTCACGGTGCGGGTGTGGGCCTGGCCCATGGGGGGATACTCCATGTAGAACAGCCAGCACTCACCCTCGGGCACGGCAGTCGTGGCGGCCTCGCCCTCCAGATGCTCGGTCAGCTTCCAGGAGAAGATGTGCCACAGGTAGTTGCCCTTGGCCAGCACATACTTGCCCAGGTCCGCCTCGGACACATTCTCGGCGAAGGCGTCCAGCCAGCGCTCGCGAAT